>JBBEBA010000039.1:0-29373 GCA_040882575.1 Gemmatimonadota bacterium | reverse complement strand
CGCAGGATCACGATGCAGCGGCCGATCTCGCCGCGGGATTCACCGATCGGCTTGCCGACCTCGCGCGTGAGTGCCAGCGCCAGCTCGTCGCGGCGCGCGGCAATGACCTCCGCCCAGCGGTAGAGGTGATCCGCACGGGCCGGTCCGGTGATCGCGCGCCAGCGCGGCAGCGCCTCTGCGGCGGCATCGACCGCAGTCTGTACATCCGCCCTCGATCCGCGCGGCACCATGCCGATGATGTCGCTTGCATCAGACGGGTTGAAGTCCTCTATGCCATCGCCGACCGTCGCGTCTACGAACGCGCCGCGGACGTGGTTCTGCAGTGGAGCCGTGTGTGCCATACGTCAACCTCATCGGTGTGCCCCGCTCCGTGCGGGGAATCTGGTCCGAGTTATTCTAGGCAATCTATCCGCATGCGCCAGTGCCGACGTAGACTCCGTGCGCATTGCTGGTTCACTCGCATACGAGAACAATTGATGGCTCGATCGCCGGACCGTGCAAAGGTCATTGCCGCCTTTGCGGCAGTCTACATCATCTGGGGCTCCACCTTTCTCGCCATCTTTTACGCGATTCAGACACTGCCCCCGTTCCTCATGGCGGCCGTGCGCTTCCTGGTCGCCGGCACACTGCTGTTCGCGTGGTCTCTGTCGCGCGCACCGCGCCGTCCCACCCGGGCCGAATGGCGCTCTGCGGCGATCGTCGGCACGCTGCTGCTGATGGGCGGCAACGGCGCCGTCGTCTGGGCCGAGCAGCTCGTGCCATCCGGCATCGCCGCGCTGCTCGTTGCGGTCACCCCCTGCTGGATGGTGCTGATCGACTGGCTGTGGGGCAGCGGAGCGCGGCCGCGCGTCCGGACGGTGGCTGGGCTGGCCCTCGGTTTCGGCGGGATCGCCCTCCTCGTCGGCCCGTCGGGCATGGCCGGGGCCGCCATCCACCCGATCGGCGTGCTGGTCCTGATGGCCGGCTCGCTCTCGTGGGCGGCCGGCTCCATCTACTCGCGCAACGCACCATCACCGCCCGGCGCGCTGCTCTACACGGGCATGCAGATGCTGGCCGGCGGCACCGTGCTGCTCCTCGCCGGCATTGGCACGGGCGAGCTTGGACGCGTGGTGCTGTCCGATGTGTCGCTTCGTTCGATTCTGGCCGTTCTCTACCTGATCTTCTTCGGCGCGATCGTCGGCTATACCGCGTACGTCTGGCTGCTCCGCGTGGTCAACGCCGCGACCGTCTCGACCTATGCCTATGTGAATCCCATTGTCGCAGTGCTTCTGGGCTGGGCGATCGCGGGCGAGGCGTTCACACCGCGCATGGCGATCGCTGCGCTGATCATCGTTAGCGGCGTGGCACTGATCACGATCGATCAGCAGAGGCAGGGGGTGGGCGACGCGCAGGCGGAGGATCGTCCTTCACGCAGAGACGCGGAGCCGCAGAGGCGCAGGGGCTGACTGCATTGCGAAAACCCGCGGCGTTACCGGCAGATCGAGATTCCGTTGTTGTTCAACAACGACATCGCGCGGTGCCCGACCGGAGGCCAGCTGACAGCACGCAAACTTCGCCACAGCGGTGACCTCTGCGGCTCTGCGTCTCCGCGGCTCTGCGTGAAAATGGTATAGCCCGCCCTGCCCCTCCGCGTGATCAGAGCGCGGCCAGCGCCCGGCGCACGTGGACGGGCACCATCGCGCGCCGCCATTCCGTGTCCACGATGATGTTCGTGAGCGGGTGACACTGCTCGAACGCGCGTGCCGCGACCGCGTCGATGACGGCGGCGTCGAGCGTGCGACCGATCGCGACGCGGTCCAGGCCGGTTATCGTACGCGGCCTCGCGCCCAGCGCGGACACGACGATGCGCAGATCCTCGATCTCGCCGCTGCCGCCGAGCTCCGCGGCAGCGGCAACGTTCAGCAGCGGAAAATCGATGGCGGCGCGCTGACGCAGCTTCTGGAACGCGGTACGCAGGGTCGGAGGGCCGAAGGGAATCCTCACGCGCGTCACGATCTCGTTCCAGCCGCGTACGGTGTTCTCGATGCCGTCGGCGACGAAAAACTCGGCGATGGGCACAGTGCGCGCGCCAGCGGAGGAGACCAGATCGACGACTGCGTTCAGCGTCAGGAGCACGGTCGCGGTGTCGGCAGAGTGCGCGGCGACGCACTTGCGCCCGACCTTCGTCACGTGGCAGACGTCGCCGTCCTTTTTCAGGCAGTAGCCGAGGGCGCTGCGCCAGAAATGCGACTGGTTGTAGTAGGTGCAGCGGGTGTCGAGGCAGAGGTTGCCGCCGATCGTGCCCATGTTGCGGAGCTGCGGACCCGCCACGGAGCCGGCAGCGGCGGCGAGCGAAGCGAACCGCCGCCGCACCGCAGGATGGCGCGCGACCGCGGACAGCGTCTCCGCGGCTCCGATGATGAGCTCGCCAGCACGCTCTTCGATGCCATGCAGCTCCGGGATCTGCCGGAGCGCGATCAGGTGCTGCGGCGTGAACAGCCCGTGCTTCATGTTCGGCATCAGGTCGGTGCCGCCCGCGATCAGGCGAGCGCGGCCCGCGTGTGCGGCGAGCAGCGCTGCGGCCGCCTGCACCGAGGCTGGCCGGTGGTACGCGTACTCGTGCAGCCTGAGCACTACGGCCGCCACACCGTGTGCGATGCCGCGGGCTGGCGCGGCTTCGACGCGGGAAGCGCAGCCGGTTCGCCGATGTTGATCACCGCGACGACACGCTCACCGGCGGGCAGCCCGGCTGCTGCGCGCGCTGCGGGATCGGCCATGATGGCGCCCGTCTTGATGTGAGTGCCGAGGCCCAGCTCGAGCGCTGCCAGCGACAGGGTCTGCACCGCCATCATCACCGCAGCGTAATCCTCCTCACGCAGTTCCGGATCCTCTGCCTGAACCATCGCGACGACGATCATTGCCGGCAGCGCGGCGTGCTCGCGCGCGACCTTCTGGCGCACCAGACGGGCCGCCGCGGGATCGGCGACACCCCGGCCCTTCCGGTCGCCGAGGGCGGCACCGTACGCCGCACGCGCTTCGGGGCCGAGCACGTAGAAGCGCCAGGGCTCGGTCATGCGATGGTTCGGGGCGAGAACGGCGGCATCGAGCAGGCGCTCGATCTCCGGCCGCGTCACCGCGCGCGCGGTGAACTCCTTCACGGAGCGGCGGCTGCGGATCGCCTCGGCGACGGTCAGCGAACTGCGCATGCATTCAGTCGATGGATTTCAGGTTGGCCACGATCGCATGGCGGCGCGACTCGAGGAACGGCGGCAGCACAACCTTCTCGCCGAGCGTCGCGGCTTCCTCGTCCACGGCGAAGCCTGGTCCGTCCGTAGCGATCTCGAAGAGAATGCCGTTCGGCTCTCGAAAATAGAGGCTGCGGAAGTAATACCTGTCGATCTCGCCGCTGTTCGGCACACCCAGCTCGTTCAGACGCCGCGTCCAGGCGTGGTACGCGTCCTCGTCGGGCGTGCGGAACGCGACGTGGTGCACTGCGCCGGCGCCCTGCCGCGCGACCGGCAGATCCGGCTGCACTGCCACGTGCAGCTCCGCATGCGGACCGCCCGCGCCCATCTCGTAGACGTGGACGTTGCGCTCCGAGCCGGGTGCCAGTGCATAGTCCCTCACGGCGCGCATGTTCAGCACGCGCGTCAGGACCAGGTCCGTTTCGGTGATGCCCGGCACGCTCATCGTGATGGGACCGAGCCCGCGAATCTGGTGCTCAGCCGGGACAGGACCGTCGCGCCACGGAGTCGGCTCATCACCAGCGCCACCATCCACGACCAGTGCGAGCCGCTGGCCCTCCGGATCCTCGAGCTCCAGCATGCGCCGCCCGTCGCGCTCGAATGGCGCAGTCGCCGCGATGCCCAACTGCTCGAGGCGCCGGGACCACCAGTCGAGGCTGGCTGCTTCCCTGACCCGCAGCGCAGTGCGCGTGATGCTGTGCGTGCCCCGCCGCTCCCGCGGCACCGGCCAGTCGAAGAAAGTCAGGTCGGTGCCGGGGCTGCCGATGGCATCCGCGTAGAACAGGTGATATGCGCTGACGTCGTCCTGATTGACGCTGCGCTTCACCAGCCGCATGCCCAGCACCTGCGTATAGAACCGGTAGTTCCCTCCGATGTCGGCGGAAACAGCAGTCAGGTGATGTATCCCGGTCAGGTGCATGGGTCCTCGCTCGGGCGTCAGGACGGCCAGAGCCAGCCGAACATGCCGCCCGTGACGAGGGCGTAAAGCAGTCCATCGAACGTGGACTTGAGGGTCGTGCTCCAGGCGCGCTTGTACCAGATCGATTCCTGCCAGAGGCCAAGCACATAGCCTGCGAACGCGACGGTGCTCGCCATGCGGAACACCTGGCCGTACGCGGCGTCCGGAGCGAGTGCCCGGCTTGCCACGTAGGCGGCGAACAGGCTCACGATGACCGTCAGGACGAACCATTGCGCGAGCTCCGCCGTCATCGTGGGTGGCCCAGGCCGCAGCACGTTCAGAAATGCGACCGGTCCCGCTTCCCGTCTCCGGACATACTCTTCCGACTGCATCGCCTGCATCGAGCCGGCGTACGGCAGCACGTACTCGCCGGGCGGCACACCGGCGGCGCGCAGCGCAGCGCTCACCTGCTCCTCACCGGGCACGCGGCCGAACTCGTTGGCGTGGTACTTCAGGACCATGTGGATGACTGCACTCAGGAGGAACACGGCGACAGCGGACAGCAGGATCGGGAGCCACAGCGACATCACCGGAACCATTCGGCACCTCCTCGGGGCGGGTGGGCGCCGCTGGACTGGTCGCGGCTGCCACTCAGAATGCTGCGACGCGGCGGCCGCAGCAAGCTTCCTCCATGAACCCGGGCAGCTATGCGGAAGGTGAACCGCTGGCCGTGAAACGCAGGACTTCCTGGAGCACGCGGCTCGGGCTGCACGGCTTCGCCAGGAACGACACACACCCGGCCGCGCGGGCCTTCCTGCCCACTGCGCCATACGCGTGAGCGGTGAGCATCACGATCGGAATGCCGGCCGTCACCGGATCCGCCTGCAGCTCGGTCGCGACATCGATGCCCGTGCGAAAGGGCAGCGAATGATCGAGAACGATGATGTCGGGATTGTTCTCGCGTGCCGAGCGCAGCGCATCGTTGCCGTCGGCCGCAGTGATCACGTGGAAGCCGTGCTCGTGCAGATATGTACCGTGAATGGCACGCAGCTCGAACTGGTCGTCGACGAAGAGGACGGTTGTCATGCGGCCCTGCGGTTGTGGGTAGCTGTCCTTCCAATACTGGCCAACGCTCAGGATGTTCCGTCTGCCCGGCAATGCTCCCATCGGGGCCGGGCGCCGGGGTCCTGCAGGGCGTGCCACACGCGGGCGGGCGAAAACGGCATCGTGTCCATGCGCACGCCGACCGCGTCGTAGATGGCGTTGGCGATCGCCGGGATCGACGGGTGCAGCGGCCCTTCGCCGGCCTCTTTCGCGCCATATGGCCCTTCCGGGTCGATCGATTCGATGATCAGCGACATGAGCTCCGGCGTGTCCAGCGACGTCGGAATCCGGTAATCCAGCAGTGACGGCGCGTTGTGGAGGCCGGCCCTGCCCTCGCCCGCACCCTTCATGGTGTGTTCCTCCATCAGTGCTTCGCCGAAACCCATGTACGCGGAGCCCTCCATCTGCGCCTCGACCAGCACCGGATTCAGCGCACGGCCGCAGTCATGAGCAACCCATATGCGACCTACCGTGACGAACCCCGTCGCGACGTCCACGTCGACTTCCGCGACGTGTGCGGTAAACGAGTATGCCGGTGAGGCGCCGATCGTGCCACCCCTGTAGTCGCCGTGCACGTCCTTCGGCGTGTCGTAATGGCCGGTTGCGGCGAGGGGCCCGTGCTTCGCCTCGGCGATGTTGAACGCCTCGCTGATCGGCACGCGGCGCGCCGTGTCGTGCAGATCGAACGCCCAGCCGCCGGCCAGGCCGACCTGCGCAGCGGGCACGTCCCACGCCGCGGCCACGGCCGCGCAGACACGGCCGCGCAGGTCTGACGCCGCGCCCCGGCATGCATTGCCGACCATGAACGTCTCGCGCGACGAGTACGCGCCGAGGTCGACGGGCGTCATATCCGTGTCGGCAGCGTGGACGCGGACATAGTCGAGTGGCACGCCCAGCTCTTCGGCCGCAATGCAGGCGACCATGCTGTTGGAGCCCTGGCCGATCTCGCTGGCGCCGGTGAAGATGGCGACCCTGCCGCTCCGCTCGACCTGGATGTGTATGGCGGCCTGCGGCATCTCGTTCGGGTAGATGGGGTAGTTCGTGCCGCTGATGTAGCAGGAGCCGGCGACACCGAGGCCCCGCCCGTACTGCATGCGCCTGAACCGGCGCTTCCATGCCGATGCATGCTCGACCGCGTCGAGGCACTGGAGGAAGCCGTTGGACGTGACGCGCAGTTCGTTGATCGTGCGCGTGTGCTCGCCAATGAAGTTGCGCCGCCGTATCTCGATCGGATCGATGCCGATCCGCTCCGCCACCTTGTCCAGCTGCACCTCGAAAGCGAAGCGCGGCTGCACGCTGCCGTGACCGCGCTTTGGTCCGCAGGCCGGCTTGTTCGTGTAGACGCGCGTCGCGTCGAACCGATACGTCTCGAAACCATACGGCGCGGTCAGCAGCTGCCCGGAGTAATACGCGGTCACGAGCCCGAAAGACGCATATGCGCCGCCGTCCAGCAGCAATCGGCCGTCCACTGCCCTGATCCGGCCGTCCGCGGACGCGCCGGTGCGATAGGACATCTTCATCGGATGCCGCCCGCGGTGTGCGTAGAAGACCTCCTCCCGCGTATACAGGATCTTCACGGGCCGCCCGCACTTGCGCGACAGCGCTGCGACGCAGAACTCGAGATCGAACGGCTCGCTCTTGCCACCGAACGCGCCGCCCACCGCCGGTTGAACGACGCGCACGCGCGCGACATCGAGGTCCAGCACCCGCGCCAGCTCGCGCTGCAGGTAGTGCGGCACCTGGGTCGCACTCCACACGGTCAGCTTGCCGGACTCGTCATACCAGCCGATCGCGCAGTGGGGCTCGATCGGCGTGTGCGTCGTGCCCTGGAAGAAGTAGTCGCCCTCGATCACGACATCGGATGCGGCGAGTGCGGCATCGACATCGCCGAACTCGAGCGTCACCCGCTTCGTGATGTTGCCGTTGCGACCGGGGCCGCCGGGCTCGTGGATCTGCGGCGCGCCCGGCTCGAGCGCACGCTCGGGCTCCATGATCGGCTCGAGCAGCTCGTACTCGACGCGGATCAGTCGCAGCGCGCGGTCAGCGGTGTCCTCATCCACAGCCGCCACTGCCGCGACGCCGTCGCCGATGTAGCGGACGCGATCGACGCAGAGCGGGTACTCGTCGCGCGTCCACGGAATCACGCAGTACGTCGTCGGCATGTCGCTGCCCGTGACGACCGCGTACACGCCGGCCAGTGCTTCGGCCTCGCTCGTATCGATGCTCAGGATTTCCGCATGCGGATGCGGCGACCGCAGGATTCTGCCGTGCAACATGCCCGGCAGCGTCATGTCGTCCGTGTAGACGGTCGCGCCCGTGACCTTGCCGCAGCCGTCGATCTTCCGGTTGCGCCGGCCGATCACATCGAAGCGCGCATCGTCGCGCGATGCCAGCGCGTCCGGTGCAATGGCGTTGTCCGCCTGCCTCCCGCGCAGCTCCTCCGGCCTCATTGAGCGGTTCGCGTCATCGGATCAGCTCCCGTTGCGGTTGAGCGGCGGCTGCGTGGCGCGGGCGCCGATCAGCAGCGCCACCGGTCCCGCCACCAACAGCCACATCGCGACGTCGATGCCGAAACGGTTCGCTGCGAGACCGACTGCCAGCGGCAGCAGGCCGCCCGCGATGCCGAACACGCTGCCGAGCGCGATGACCGTCGCGCTGCTGTCCGGCAGTGCCGCGTAGAGTCGCGCCTGCAGGATCGCATACCAGCCGGAGCCGAGCAGACCGAGCATGCCCAGGAGCACCAGTTTCGCGGGCATGCCGTCCACGATCAGGAACGCCGGGAACGCGACGATCACCGCCATCGCAGTCGCGCGCAGATAGCGCGTTCCGTCCACGCGCACGAGCAGTGGGACCATGAGTGCATCGCCGATGAGTCCGACACCGGTCCACACCACGATCGCGAGCGCCGCACCCGCGCCGGTCGCGCCCACGACATCGACGAACACGACTCCGCCCGCGCGCACGAGCGCTCGCCGGTTCCAGCAATCGCCGAGCAGCCCGATCGGCGGCTCGATGATGTTGCCGAAGATCTGCGGCAGCGACAACAGCACACCGACGGCCGTGTAGGACAGGTCGAGCTCGTCGCGGATGAGCGGCCAGGCGGCGGCCCATGCGCCGAAGACCAGCTCGTCCAGGAGCTCGATCGCGAGCAGTACGCCCGCGGCCGGCCAGAGCCGGCGTCGACCACGTCACCAGGGCGGATGCATCAGATTTCCCCCGCCGCTGCAGTTCCCTCCGCTCCCCCGCTCCCCCGTTCCCCCGCTCCCCCTGCCGCCAGCTCGACCGCGTCGAGAATCTTCGTATATCCGGTGCATCGGCACAGGTTCCCTGAGAGCGCCTCGCGGATCGCCGAGCGCGATGGCGACGCGTCCTGCAGCAGCAGCGCGTAGGCGGACATGAGCATGCCCGGCGTACAGAAGCCGCACTGCGCACCGCCGGTAACTTCGAAGGCGTCCTGGAGCGGGTGCAGCGCGCCGGGTGGCGCAATGCCTTCGACGGTAGTGACGCGACGGTGCTCCGCCTCCCAGGCCGGAGTGATGCACGACAGGACTGGCGCGTCATCGATCAGGACCGTGCACGCGCCGCAGTCGCCCTTGTCGCAGCCCTGCTTGGAGCCGGTCAGGCCGAGTGCGTATCGCAGGGTCTCGAGCAGGGTGTAGTGCACGGGAATCCCGGCGGAGCGGCGCTGCCCGTTCACATCCAGCTCGATGATCGCGTGCATGCAGGAACGTAGAGCGCGGCGGGCGCTCGCCGCAATCTGCAGGCACCTTGCCGCAGGCGGCCGCCGCCTTTACGCTCACGGATGACCTCAACTCCCGTCGACGGCGTGATCCTGGCTGCGGGCCGCTCCGCGCGCATGGAGCAGCCGAAGGCGCTGCTGACCGTGGGACCGGACACGTTCCTCGAACGTGCAGCGCAGACGCTGCGGCAGGCGGGTTGCCGCCGCATCTGGGTGGTCGCGGGGTCCGACGCGACGTGGCTCGATCTCGCCGCCGGGCTCGGCCTCGAGCTCGTCATCAACGCGGAACCGTCATCCGAACAGGTGGATTCGCTTCGCCTCGTGCTCCGCGCGCTGCCGCCAGACACCGCTGGCGTGCTCGTGCTGCCAGTCGACCTGCCGCTGGTGCAGGAGCAGACTGCGACGGCAATGATGGCCGCGTTCCAGGCGGCGCCGTGCACGCTGGTGCTGCCGTTCCACAACACGGTGGCTGGCCACCCGGTGCTGCTCGGGAGCGCGCTTTTCGACGAGGTTCTCAACACGGAGCTCGAGGAAGGCATCCGCACGCTCATCATGAGCCACGCGCGGGACCTGTGCGAAGTGAAGGTCGATGATCCGGGCATTCTCATCGACATCGACACGCCTGACGATTACAGCCGATCGATCGAACAGCAGTGATTGACACGGTGACGCCGACCGACGCGGCGCGCGCCGCACTGTCGGCCGCGGCCGGCGGCCAGGCCGCCGCCATCGTCGCGGCGATCGGTCGCGGTGGCGCGGTGCGGCGCATGATCGTGCGCGCCGACGGCACCTCGAACGGCACGCTGGGTGGCGCACCGCTCGACGAAACTGCGTTGAGGCTGGGCCGCGCGGCACTGCAGGGCGCCGGCGAACCGGCGGTGGAGACTGTCTCGCTCGGCAACGCGACGTGGCTGCTGTACGTCGAGACGCACCGGCCGCCGGAGCAGCTCGTGATCGTCGGCGCTGGGCACATAGCTGTGCCGCTCGCGCACCTCGGCAGCATGCTCGGGTTCCGCGTCGTCGTGCTGGACGACAGGGAGGAGTTTGCGACGACGGATCGCTTCGATGAGGACATCCTGGTCAGACAGTCGGATTTCGCGACCGACCCCTTTGCCGACGTGGTCCTCGATGAGCACAGCTACGTCGCTCTCGTGACGCGCGGCCACCGCTGGGACTTCGACTGCCTGCAGCGGCTCGTTGCGCTCGACGCGCGCCCCCGCTACATCGGCATGATCGGCAGCCGGCGGCGCGTGCGCGCGGCCTTCCGCGCACTGCTCGAGGCCGGCATGTCGCGGCAGGTGCTCGCCGGGATCCGGGCACCCATCGGTCTCGAGATCCAGGCGGAGACGCCGGCCGAGATCGCAGTCGCGATCGCCGCCGAGCTGGTCGCGGTCCGCCGCGGTGCCGAGGCGGGTTCGATCAGCCGCCGCGAGCGCGTGCTGGACCGCTTCCTGAACGAGGAGTGAGCATGGACGATCTCTCTGTCTATCGTGCGGTTATCGATGCCGCCGAACAGCACCGGCCGGTCGCACTGGCGACCGTGCTGCGCACCCGCGGCTCCGTGCCGCGGCACGCGGGCAGCAAGATGATCGTGGATCCGGCCGGCGGGCTGATCGGCACGATCGGCGGCGGCTGCGGCGAAGCGGATGTGATCGCCGCGGCTGCGGAGGTCGTGCGCTCCGGCACACCGCGCGTCGTCACGGTGGAGCTGCTCGACGCGATCGAGTCGTGGAGCCCGGCCGTGTGCGGCGGTGTCATGGAGATCCTGGTCGAGCCCGTGGCCTGAGGTTGAGCAGCAGCACGTCGCGCACCGGCACCTGGCAGCGGTATGCCGCTTACCTGCGCAAGCCGCCGGAGCTGACGCTGGCATGGAATGATGCCGCCACCGGTGCACGCGCGTGGCTCGTCATCAACTCGTTGCGCGGCGGCGCGGCCGGCGGCGGTACACGCATGACGCCGGGCGTCTCGCCGCGCGAAGTGACCTACCTGGCGAAAGCGATGGAGCTGAAGTTCTCCATCTCCGGGCCACCGATCGGCGGCGCGAAGACGGGCATCGCGTTCGACCCGCACGATCCCCGCAAACCCGCAGTGCTGGAACGCTGGTACAGGGCCGCAATGCCCCTGCTGCACGACCGCTACGGCACGGGCGGCGACCTCAACATCGACGAGGTGCTCGATGTCGTGCCCGCGTTTCACCGTGTCGGGCTGCAGCATCCGCAGGAAGGCGTCGTCCGCGGGCACCTCGCACCCGATGCCGCAGGATACGAAGCGGTGCTGCACCGCCTGCAGCACGGTGCCGGCGCGCCGCTCGATGCGATGCACCGGATCCCGGGCGCGGATCTGGCCATCGCCGACGTGATCACCGGCTACGGCGTGGCGGCCGCAGTGCGGCACCTCCATCGGCAGCGCGGCAGCCCGCTCGACGGCGTGCGCGTGCTGCTCGAAGGTTTCGGCAACGTCGGCGCCGCTGCCGGACTGTTCCTGACCCGCTTCGGCGCACGCGTCGTGGCGATCAGGGACGCGCTGAACACGCTGGTGGACGCCACCGGCGTGGACGATGCCGGCATGGAGGACCTGATCCGCCGTCGCAGCGGCAAACTGCTCCCGCGGGAGGATCCGCGCGTGCGGCAGGAAATCGATGGGCTGCGGTTCTGGGACGAGCCGGCCGACGTGTTCGTCTGTGCGGCCATCTCCGAATCCATCACACGACAGACGCTCGACCATCTGGAGGCGACTGGTGTGGGTGTGATCGCGTGCGGCGCGAACCAGCCGTTCCGTGAGGCGCGGATCGGATCCAGCAGGGTGGCGCAGTACGCCGATCGCCGATTTGCCGTGCTGCCCGACATCCTCGCCAACTGCGGCATGGCCCGCGCGTTCAGCTACCTGATGCAGCCCGATGCGGTCGCCGACGCGCCGCCCGTGTTCACCGCCGTGGACCTCACCATCCAGGAAACGCTGGACGATGCCGCCGGGCGTGCCGACGACGAACGGACGGGCCTGCTCGCGGCTACGCTCGGCCTCGCGCTCGACCGCATCGGAGCATAGCGTGGATGCCGCGACCGCTGCCATTCCAGTCTTCCTGAACGCGAACGCCGGTCGCAGCGCCGCCGACCCGCATGAGCTGCGGCGGAATCTTGGCTGCAACCGGATCCGTGTGGAGCAGATTCCGGCCGCGGCGCTCGCGGAGCGGGTCCGCGCCGAAGCGGACGCGGGCACGCCCATCGTCGGCATAGCCGGGGGCGACGGCACCATGAGCACGGCCGCCACGGTTCTCGCCGGAACCGCTACGGTGCTGCTGTGCGTGCCGACCGGAACCATCAACAGTTTCGCCAATCGCATCGGTATCCCGGACGTGCCGGCGGCCGCGGAGGCGCTGAAGGCCGGCCGCACCTGCACTGCAGTGATCGGCGCGCTCGACAACGCCGTGTTCCTCAACACGGTGACGTTGGGCGAGTACGCACGCGTCGTGCGCATGCGAGAGCGTCTGCGCGCGTACCTGGGCAAGTGGCCGGCGGCGGCCGTTGCGTTCGCCACCACGCTCGTGAGCGCTCGCATGATAACGCTGACACTCCAGACGGGTGATGTAGCGCTGACACGGCGTACGCCGTTCGTGTGGATCGGTATCGGCTGGGGCAGCTTTCCACGCGTACCGCATGCAGCCGAGCGACGCGCCAGCCCGGACCTCGAGGTGGCGATAATGCGCCATGCCGGCACCGCCGCCGCCGCCTCGTTCCTGTTCCGCGTCGGCACGCGCGTGGCCCGGGGACAGAACGCAAGCGACGACCGTCAGCTGGATGTGCTCCACACGGGCTCGCTGACCATCGACGCCGCACACCGCATCGATGCGACCGTAGACGGTGAGACGCTCCGCCTCGTCCCGCCCCTGAGGATCGGACTGCACCAGGCGGGGCTTCGCGTCTTCACCGGGCCGTCGTCGCGGGTCACAGGCACATGAATCTGCTGATCGGAACGAAGCGCGGACTGTTCATCGCGCGACGCAGCTCGTCTCACGCGGCGTGGGCGCTCTCCGCGCCGCACCTTGCCGGCCGCGAAGTCTACCACGCGATCACGGATCCTCGCACCGGCACCCTCTGGGCGGCGACGAACCACGTCGTGTGGGGCGCGCACGTGCATCGCAGCACGGACGGCGGCAGGACGTGGGAGACGCTCAGGGCCGCGCCGCATCACGCCGACGAGCGCGGGCTGCGCGCCATCTGGCACCTGGCGGCGGGGCCAGCCGACCGGACGGCCACACTGTACGCGGGCATCGAGCCGGCCGGCCTGTTCGTCACGCACGACGACGCGGCGACCTGGGAGCCGGTCACCGGGCTGAACGATCATGAGAGCCGGAACGCATGGCAGCCGGCCGGCGGCGGCCTGGCGCTCGGCTCGATCCTGCTCGATCCGCGGGAGCCGCGCCGGATCTACTGCTCGCTGGCGGCCGGCGGCGTCTACCGGTCCGATGATGGCGGAGCATCCTGGCGCACGTGCAATGCAGGCGTCCGCGCCGACTTCCTGCCGGACCGCTATCCTGCCGCGGGCCACTGCGTGCACCGGCTGCTGCTGCACCCCAGGCGGCCGGACCGCCTGTATCAGCAGAACCATTGCGGCGTCTATCGGTCCGATGACCGGGGCGAAAGCTGGATCGAGATCACCGCCAACCTGCCGAGCGAGTACGGCTATGCGCTCGCGCTCGACCCTGCCGATGCCGATGCCGCCTTCGTGATACCCGAGGAATCCAGCCACATGCGCACGACCGTCGACGGCCGGCTCCGCGTGTATCGCACGCGCGACGCGGGATCTTCCTGGCACCCGCTGACGAACGGGCTGCCGCAGCAGAATGCGTACGTGTCGGTGCTCCGCGATGCGATGTGCAGCGATGACCGCACACCGGCCGGGCTGTACTTCGGCACATCCACCGGGCATCTGTTCGCGTCCGGCGACGCGGGAGAATCCTGGGCACTCATTGCAGCATACCTGCCGCGCATCCTTTCCGTCACGGCCGGGCGGGGGTGAGAGGCGCTGAGGCCTCACGGGACCATGAAGCGCTAACACACCCCTCCGTCTTCCCCATCCGTTCGTGGACCCAACGGCAGACGTAACGCCTTCCTTCAGCCGTGCACGCGGTCTACCTTCCAGCCCATGGAGAATGAACTGCTGATCCTGGTCCGGCTTGGCGGCGAGGTCACGATCAAGTCGCCGCGCACCCGGACAGCGTTCCTGCGCCGCCTGCGTCGCAACATGCGCGACGCGCTGGCGACCGCGGGAATCCAGCACGAGATCGAGCCGGCCTGGGGCCGCATGTTCGTGCGTGCGACGTCGCATATGGCCCTGCCGGTGCTCGCCCGGATCTTCGGCATCAGCTCGCTCTCCTTCGTGGAGAAGGAAGTCACCGCGGACGTGGACACGATCGTCGGCGAGGCGGCCGTGCTGTTCCGCGAAGCGGTGGTCGGGCGCACCTTCGCCGTACGTGCGCGGCGGGCCGGCAGGCACACATTCACGTCCGCGGACATCGAGCGCCAGCTCGGCACGGCATTGCTGCCGCACTCGGCGGGCGTGGATCTCGACAAGCCGGAGATCACGGTATTCGTCGAGGTACGCGACGAGCGCGCGTACCTTTTCTCGGAGCGCATCCAGGGTGCGGGCGGCCTGCCGCTCGGCGTCGAGGGCCGCGCGGTCGCGCTGCTGTCGGGCGGCTACGACTCCGCCGTTTCGGCGTGGATGATGCTCCGCCGTGGTGTGGAGCTGCACTACGTGTTCTGCAACCTCGGCGGCGACGCGTACGAGAGGGCGGTCGTGCAGGTGGGCAAGGTGATCGCAGATGATTGGAGCTACGGCACGCATCCAATGCTGCACGTCGTGGATTTTGCCGACGTGCTCACCGATCTGCGCGATACGACGCGTGCCGCCTACTGGCAGGTCGTGCTCAAGCGGTTGATGTACCATGCCGCGTGCATGGTGGCGCATCAGCTGGACGCGGAAGCGATCGTCACGGGCGAAGCCGTCGGTCAGGTATCCTCCCAGACGCTGAAGAATCTGCGCAGCATCGAGAGCGCCGCCGACCTGCCCGTGTTCCGGCCACTGATCGGCTTCGACAAGGAGGAGATCATCGAGCGCGCGCGCTTCATCGGAACTGCCGCGCTCTCCGAGCAGGTCAGGGAGTACTGCGCGATCGCGCCCGGACACCCCGTCGTGGCCGCAAGCACTGCGCGCGTCGATGCGGAGGAAGCAAAGCTCGACGGCACCGTGCTGCAGCGAGCGGTGGACACGCGCAAGGTGCTCGATCTGCGCGCACTCTCGCCGACCGACCTCGCGGCGCCATACCTCTTCGTCGAGCAGCTCCCGGACGACGCGGTCATCATCGACTGCCGGCCGCTGCCGCAGTACGAGACCTGGCACGTGAAGGGCGCGCAGCACATGGAGGAGTGGGAGCTGTTGCGGGACTTCAAGCGGCTCGACAAGAACCGTGCGTACATCCTGTACTGTGCGCACGGCATCCAGACTGCCTACCTCGCCGAGCGCATGCAGCGGCATGGCTACGAAGCGTACTCGTTCCGTGGCGGCATCCGCGGCGTGATGCGGTACGCTCAGGAGCGCGGACTGAACCTCTCACTGCTACGCTGAGCCTCAGGCGACGCTCAGCACGACCTTGCCGAAGGTGGCGTTGCCGGCGAGCAGCTCGTGCGCACGGCTGGCCTGCGCGAGCGGCAGCACCTCGGCGACGACCGGCACGACGGCGCCGCTCTCGAGCAGAGGCAGCACATCCCGCTCGAACGCACGGGCCGCTTCGACCTTCTCCTCCAGGGGACGCGCACGCAGCACAGTGCCGATGATGGTGGCGCGCTTCGTCAGCACGGCGCGCATGTCGAGCTCCGTGCGCGTACCAGCAACCAGGCCGACGAGCAGGATGCGGCCCTGCTGGGCGAGCGCGCGCACGTTCTCGTTCATGTAGTCGCCGCCGACGAGGTCGAGCACACCGTCCACTCCCTTCCCGCCAGTGGCAGCACGTACCTCGGCGGCGAAGCTGATGCCGCGGGCATCGATTGCCACATCGAGACCGAGCGCTGCCGCGCGATCCAGCTTCCACCGGGACCGCTGCGTGCCCAGGACGCGGGCACCGATCCGGTGCGCGAGCTGCAGCGCTGCCGTGCCGACACCGCTGCCTACCGCGTGGATCAGCAGCGCCTCGCCCGCGATGAGCCGCATCCGGGTGATCAGCGCGTCGTGCGCGGTGATGAACGCCTCGGGCACCGCCGCAGCTTCGCTGAAGCCCATGCCGTCGGGGATGTGGAGCGCCTCGTCCTGGTGCGTAACGACCAGCTCCGCATAGCCGCCACCACCGATGATCCCCATGACCCGGTCGCCCTGTCGCCAGCGATCTGCTGCTTCGCCCACGCGATCGACCGTGCCGGCATACTCGAGGCCCGGAATGTCCTGAGGCACGCCTGCCGGCGCAGGGTATCGGCCCTCGCGCTGGAGCAGGTCGGCGCGGTTCACCGCCGCTGCATGCACGCGGACCCGGATCTCATGCGGGGCCGGGACAGGTGCTGCGACGTCGTCGCGCAGCTGCAGCACGCCGGGCGGTCCTGCTTTCGAGATGACGATGGCACGCATGGCGCTCAGCGGAAGAACAGCAGACTGATGAGTGCGGCGGCGATGATGGCGAGCGCCATCAGGATCTGCAGCAGCGCCATGCCGAAACAGCCGCGCACGACAGCGATCATGCAGCCGGCATTGTCGCGCGGAGGCAGCGGCTCGCCTCCGTCGAATGTGTCATCGGCCAAGGGAGGCTAGTTCGCCTTCTTCGCGATGAAGTGGTAGACGAACGTGAAGAAGCTCGCGCCGAGCGTGGCGCCGAGCAGCCCGCCGAAGCGGAGCGGCGCAGGATCGTGGAAAATGTAGGCCGACATGGCGAGCATGCCGCCAATGATCGCGCCGAAGAAGCCGAACACGACGGTCATCAACGGCGTCGTCTCAGGCCCCCTGTAGGCGGCGTTCATGACGAGCCCGACAATGACGCCGATTGCGACCCATACAGCCAGACCAATGAAGATCACGCCCTGCTCCCTCGCCTGTTCGCTCTCGAATACCGCACTGCGCCGGCACACTAGCGGGCCCGCGCGGGGAAATCAAGCGCGATCCTGCGCCGTGAAGCTCGGCGGCTGATTTGCTGCCGGCGACGTCCCGGTGCCCGGCGCCCCGGCCGGCTGCGCACGTCGCAGCTGGAGCGAGGCCGGGATGCGCAGTGCGAGGATGATCGCGAGCACGGTCAGGCCTGCCGCGACATGGAACGGCGTCGCGATCGCTACCTCCTGGAACAGCAGTCCGGCCCAGATCGGGCCGACGACGCGGCCGAGGCCGCCGACGACCTGACTGCCGCCGAGTATCGAGCCCTGCGACTCCGCGTCCGTGGCGAACGACGTCAGCGTTGCCAGCGCCGGGAACAGCGTGCCGGCGCCAAACGCGTAGAGCGGCACGATGAGCATGGCCCACGCGAAGCTGGGCAGGTACGGCAGCAGCAGGAACGTGATCGCCAGCGCGAGTGCGCCGGTGCGCACCGTCGCGATCTCGCCGAAGCGCCGGACCAGCAGGCGCAGCACGTAGCCGCGCACGACGACGGTCACGCCGCCTGCGATCGTGAACATGATGCCCATCTCGGCCGCGCCGGTCCCGAACACGCGCTCGAAGTAGAGGGCGAGCAGCGCGGTCATGGCGGTGAACGAGGTGATACCGAGGAAGTATACGGCGAGCAACTGTGACAGCGGGAAGCTCATCATGGCACCGGCCCAGCCGCGCAGCGTCGCGGCCTGCCCCGTCCGCACTGCAGTGCGCGCCTCCTTCGGCCGCGATTCCGGCAGCAGGAAAATCGCTGCGATGCCGTTCGCCGCGCACAGTGCGGCCGCCACATACCCCGGCGTACCGAGGCTGAACTGGCTGAAGAAGCCACCGATCGCCGGGCCGAGCATCACGCCGAGCCCGGCAGCCGCGCCGATCAGGCCCATGCCGTGCGCGCGTTCCTCCGCCGTGGTCGTGTCGGCGACGTAGGCGTGCGCGACGGAGATGGTGCCTCCCGCGGCGCCTGCCGCGAGCCGCGAGATCAGCAGCAGCAGCATTGAGCTGGCCAGCCCGAAGATCAGGTACGACACGGCGGACGCGAACAGGCCCGCGATCAGCAGCGGGCGCCGGCCGCGCCGGTCCGATATGCGACCCCAGACAGGTGTCGCCGCCATCTGCATCGCCGAAAAGGATGCGATGAGCAGCGTCACCTCGAATGCGGTAGCGCCCATCTCCAGCGCGTAGAACGGCAGCACGGGGATCACGATGCCGAAGCCGAGCATGTCGATGAGCACTGCCATGAACAGAATCGTCACGGGCGAGCGCTTCAGCCCGGCAGTCACGTTTCGCACCACCACTTCCGACCACCTCCGCTGCCTGATTCACTTCGCCCCGGATGAAGCTACGCGCGCGCGGCCAGCCCGGCCAAGCGGGCCCTGCCGGCGTCCGTTCCGCGCCTGTGTCGCGCCGCGCACGCGCCCGAAGATGTCCCGTCCCGCCATGTCCACAGGACGACCGCGCCTGCATCTTGGGTTCAACCAGGCGAGGAGGACGGATGAGTCAGAGGTGGAGCGCACGACCGCAGTGGCTTCGTGAACAGCCGCCGGAGTGGCCGGGCGGCGACCCGCTGGACCGATCGGGCCGCTGGCGTCGGGAGCCCGACGCGTTCGAACTGTCCATGAGCCGCGAGCTGTATCCGGGCGCAACCGTCATGGAGGATCTGGCGGAGACGGACGAAGAGATCGACTGTAGCCGCATCCTGGCCCGTTACACAGTGCTTCGCGTGCTGGTGCTGAGCGGAGCGGGCTGGCTGACGGGCCCGCGGCTGCGGATCGAGCGCCGCGTCGCCCTGGAGCACCTGGCGCTGCTGCCCCAGCACGACTGGGAGCGGCATGCGCTCGAGCGGCTGTGCCACCTGTGTCGCGAGACTCCGGCTGATACGATCGTGACAGCGGCGGCGGTAGCGGCCGAGGCGGCGGCGAAACGCGGCCATGTCATGGGCGCATTTGCGCTCTATCGCGCCGCGTACGAGCTCGCGCGCCGGCGCGCCTGGTGGGCGGCGGGAGCCGCGATCGCCCGTGGCGTGAGCAGGCTCGCGCGTCTCGAGGAGGCACGCTACTCGGAGCGGCTGTGGGCTCGCCGCGCGCGCGTACTCGACCGGCGGGTAGCGCGGGAAACGACGCGGCGGAGGGAGGCCGATGGAGACGGGCGGCGGCTATGACGCAGCGGCCCGAAGCGTGCTCGAGGAGGCGCTTCGCGAAGGCGCGCCGCTGGTCTGTCCCGCGTGCCGCGTCGCGCTCACCCGGCAGGCAGTGACCCGGAGTCCCGAAGTGGCATACGTGCGGCGACGCGTGTGGGTGCTCTGCCCGCGCTGTCGGCGCACGGCAGGCCTGGATGTCCACACAGGCCGCTGAGCGCACTCGGCACCTGACGCCGGCTGGTCTGTGCGCCTGCGATCAACGAACAACGCCCGACGGCCGCGCCACCATGATACCATCCTGCGCTTCGATGCCCTGGAGCCGTTCGGCGAGTGGGCGCTCGCTGATCTGTACATGGCTGCCGACCAGCGGCGCATGCATCAGGTGCAACTCGTCGCCAACCCGGAGCGCGATGCCGGTGTGCGCGACGTCCAGCCCGTCGAGCGTGCTGGTGGCAGCGATGATGTCGCCATCGCGGATTCCGCCTGCAACACCGGCGATCGCGTTTTCCGGGATATAGAACCGCTCGCGGCCGGACAGCTCGAGCTCGATCACGCCGATGGCCGCCGCCACCGCCGTATCGCTGAACTGCCTGTACGCTTCGACGTGCCGCGTCATGAACGAGATGTCGCCGGTGTCCGGAACGCCGCCGAGCTCGGCGGTCACGTCATCAACGATCCCCTTTTCTTCGTTGTTCGCGATCCACTCGCTGAAGTAGTGGAGGCGGCTCGGGTACCCGGTGAGTACGCCATCGCGGTACCGGATCCGGACCAGCTCATGCTTGAAGCTGTCGAAATCGGGCGTGCCCGCGTGCAGCACGCGGGCCAGCGCCAGCATGTTCTCGACGAACGTGACGCAGTCGAGCTCCCGCAGATTGACGATCAGTCGCTCGGGGCCCTCGAGCTCCAGCGTTGCCGGCGTATACGGCGCACCCACGAACGTGCGACCCAGCGCGGCAACGGTCTCGCCCATCGGCAGCGTGTCCAGGCGCTGCTCCTGCGCCCAGGCCATTCGCTCGGCGAATATCACCGAGTCCTCCGGCTGCATCGTGACCTGAACCGCCTGCTGCGGCTCTGCAGTCGAGCCGCTCCGCTCCGGCGAAGGATTCGCCTGCTCGCCGCCACAGGATACGATGGCGAGAACGAGCAGCGCGGCGGGAGGGGCGCTCGTGAGCCGGTTTCGCTCCGTCGGCAGCGTCCCTCCCGCCCGCACCATCAGAGGCCCGGCCCGTCGGCCGGTGATGCCGTAGCATCGGCGCCGGCCGCCGGTCCAAAGTCAGCGGGCAGCTGGAGCGTGGCGCACGCGATCGGAGCACCGGGACTCGCACCGCTTCCGGCGTGGACGTTCACGCTGTAGCTGCCTTCCGGCGACAGCGCGGCGAGGTGCTCGCCTTCGATTTCCACGGACGCCTCTGCCATGCCGGCGTCATCGGCGCTGAGGTCGTCGGCAATGCCCTCGCGGTCGCCGGCATCGGACAGCGGGATCAGGACGGCGCCCGTGCTCTCGCAGCTGCCTTCATGAACGTGCCAGGCGTGCCCTTCCTCACCCGTGAGGCCCACCAGGTGCACGTTCAACTCCAGCCCATCCCCCGCGCCTGTGCCCTGTCTGCGCAGTTCGGCCGTACCGGAAACCGCTGTGCCCGCGGCCGCGCCAACGGGCTGGAACTGACCCGTGGCGACCACCAGGTCAGCAGGCTGCGCGGTGGGCGGTGTCGCCGTGATGTCCTCGGCCGGCGTCGTGTCTACCGTCTCGTCGTCTGCGGCTACGCACGCCCCCAGCGCGACAGCGAGGGTAAGCGCGAGCGGGATTGTTGCCTTCATGGGTTTTTCTCCTCGTCTGAAGTTGGCCTGACGCGGCGGTGCCGCTGCAAGGGTCGCACCGCGGCCATCTTGCGGACCGGGCCGGCCGGGCCGCACCTTCAGCAGCCTCAGCCCACTCCTGAAACAAACGGAGGCCTCATGCGCGCCGGACTCCTGCCGACCGCGGCCGCGGCCGTCGCCGTGGCTGCTCTACTCCCGACCCAGCTGCCGGCCCAGGCGCTGGACGTCCGCGAATGGCCGGTCGAGTGGGAAGGACGTCCGCGCGACCCTGCCGTCGATGCGCAGGGCAGGGTCTGGTTCGTTGGCCAGGTCGGCAACTACATCGGCATGTTCGAGCCGGCGTGGGAGCGGTTCAGCCGGTTCGAGATCGAAGAAGCGACGAACCCGCACAACCTGATCGCGGGCACCGATGGCGGCATCTGGTATGCCGGCAACGGCAATGGCAGGATCGGCCGACTCGATCCCGCTACCGGCAAGGCGCGCATCATCATGATGCCCGATGCGGCCGCGCGCGACCCGCACACGCTGATCCAGCGCGGCGATGACATCTGGTTCACCGTGCAGGGCGGCGGTCACGTCGGGCGCCTCGACATGAAGTCGGGTGAGGTCGAGCTGCTGAAGCCGCCGGGCGAACGGACACGCCCGTACGGCATCGCGCTCGACTCGAAGGGACAGGCCTGGGTAAACCTGTTCGGCACCAACCGCATTGTTGCAATCGATCCCGCTTCCTTCACCACCGTGCGTGACATCAGCACGCCACGCGCGGACGCGCGCACGCGCCGTATCGCCATTACGACGGACGACGTCGTCTGGTACGTCGATTATGCGGGCGGCCGCCTCGGCCGCCTGGATCCGGGCAGCGGTGAATTCGAGGAGTGGGTGACGCCGGGCGGCGAAGGCTCACAGCCGTACGCCATGGCGCTCGATGCGCAGAACCGTATCTGGATCGCGGAATGCGCACGCGGCGCGACGCACCTCGTCGGCTTCGATCCTAAGACGAAGCAGTTCTCGCACCGTACGCCGGTGAGCTCGTGCATCCGTCACATGTTCTATCATCAGCCGACCCGCACGATCTGGTTCGGCACGGATGCCAACAACATCGGCAGGGCCATTCTGCCGTGAGTCGCCGCGCCGTCGGCGGCAGACGGCCGGAGGCGCTCCGCTTCGCGCGCGCTCTGGCCGCCTGCTGCTGCACCGGCGGCGTGCTGCTCGGCGCGACCATGAACGCGCGCGCTACCACCGATGTGCACGTGATGCGTGAACAGCCGCCACCGGCGCACACCGGTGGTTTCGACGAGCCGACCTGCCAGTCGTGTCACTTCGAGGCGGAGATCAACGAGGGGCCGGGCACGCTCCTCGTCGCCGGGCTGCCGTCGCACTACGCGCCCGACCAGACGTACGAACTCACCATCACGATGGTACAGCCGGGACTGGCGGCGGGCGGCTTCCAGCTCGCTGCCCGGTATGCAGCGACGGGCCGACAGGCCGGCGTGCTCGGGGTACCGGCACACGACAGCATGCGGACGGCGATCACGGTGCAGGACGACGTCTCCTACGCGCACCACCTCGGCGACGGCGTGGACCCCGCGACGGCGGACACCGCGCGCTGGAGCCTGCTATGGAAAGCGCCCGCCGGGGACTCACCCGACCGGCGCGACACTGTCGTGTTCCACGTCGTCGCGAACGCCGCCGACGATGACGCTTCGCCGCTCGGCGACCTGATCTACACGGCCACCGCGCAGACGACCCGGCACTGACGATCAATACACGAGGCGAACATCCTCGACGTAGTAGTCCTCGTCGATGCGGAAGTCGTGCGGCTCGTCCAGCTTCAGCGTGATGGTCTGCCACGTCGTCGTGGGGCGCAGCACGGTCATGGCACCGGGTGAGATGGACGCCTCGATGGGCATGTCGAAACCCGGCACGACATTGCGCCAGCGGTAACGGAGCGTCTTGCCCGAGATGGAATGCTCGAACATGGGAATGTCGGTCGTCCGCAGGTACTGGTCGAAGACCTTGTCGAGATCCACGCCTGCCTGTGCGCTGATGTAGTCTTCCACCTGCTGGCCGGTCACGATCTGGTGCCTGAACGTCTGATTCAGTCCGCGCAGGATGCCGCGCCACTTCTCATCGTCGCCCACGATCTGCCGGATCGTGTGCAGCATGTTGCCGCCCTTCGGATACATGTCGCCGGAGCCCTGCGCGTTCACACCGTAGGCGTCAGGAATGATCGGACGGTCATTGTCGATGCCGCGCCGGTTCCCGATGATGTAGGCTGCACCGGCTTCCCTGCCGAAGAGGCATTCCGTATAGATGCCCTCGGCGTAGTTGGCGAAGCTCTCGTGCACCCACATGTCGGCGAGGTCCCGCGTCGAGATGTTGTTGCCCCACCATTCGTGCGCGCTCTCGTGCACGAGGATGAAGTCCCACTCGAGACCAAGGCCGGTGCCGGAGCCGTCGCGGCCGCGATAGCCGTTCGCATATCCGTTTCCGTACGACACCGCAGTCTGATGCTCCATCCCGGTGTTCGGCACCTCGATCAGCTTGAACCCGTCCTCGTACCACGGGTACGGGCCGAACCAGTGCTCGAAGCACTGCAGCATCGGCCGCGTCTGGATCCACTGCCGCTTCGCCGCTTCGAGGTTGTACGTGATCGGCCAGAAGTCGAGCGTCAGCTCGCCGTCCTCGCCCCGGTAGACCTGGCTGAAATGCTCATAGCTGCCGGCGGCGACGGCTATCGCGTAGTTGTTGATCGGACTGTTCGCGAACCATTCCCACGTGACCGTGCCATCCGGATGCGGCGTCGTGCTGCGCAGCCGGCCGTTGGACACGTTGATCATCGGCTGCGGAACGGTGATCGCGATGCGCTGGCTGTCGGGCTCTTCCGCCTGCGTGTCCTTGTTCGGCCACCACGCGCTCGCGCCCATGCCCTGGTCCGTCGTCACGACCCACGGCCGCCCGAGGCTGTCTGCCTCCCAGCTGAATCCGCCCTCCCACGGCGGCCGCCGCGCGATACGGGGGCGCCCGCCGTAGTAGACGGTGATGGTCTTCAGCGCGCCGCGCGGCTGGTCGGCCGTCAGTGTGGCGAAGAACGCATTGCCTTTGCGCCTGAACTGCACGGCACGGCCGTCCTGCACCATGCTATCCACCTCGAGCGGCGTCATGAGGTCGATCTGCAGCTCGCGCGCGGGCTCCAGGACGCGGTACGTGATGGCGTTGTAGCCGTCGATCGTGCTGTCCGCCGGATGAATGCCGACGTGGAGGTCGTAGAACGTGACGTCCCACCACGCGCGCGCCGGCGAGTCAGGCGCGCCGCGCAGGCTGTCGGCACGCGTGTATGCAGTCGGTTCCTGCGCGCTGCCCTGGCCGGCATTGACGAGGAGCAGAGCTGTGATGAACAGCAGTCGCTGCATGGTCTGCATCATTTTCCCCGGCTGACTGGTGGTGAGAGTCAATCCAACGGCTGCGCCCGTGCTACCGTGATGTGGTACACGGGCTGCTGCCGCTCGAGCCTCACGAGCACATCGCCGGCGTTCTGCAGCTCGGCGAGCACGATGCCGAGGATGGCCTGCAGCTCGCGCGACTTGCGCGCGCCCGCCGTTTCCAGCATTGCGGCACCGATTCGCTCCAACCGTCCCTCCAGCCATTCCGCGCCGGCCGTCTCGAAGCTCATGTCGATGTCGGCGGGCGCGGCGAAGGAGCTGTACGCGATGTCGAGAGTGGTGCCGTACTCGTGCGAGCTCGCAGCGGCTGCGTTGGCGTTCGTGCGGCGCAGATCGGCCTGGAGGTCCGGCGTCCGCAGCACGGACGTGACCTCGAGCCGGTAGGCCGGCAGCCCGAGATCGGCCAGCCGTTCGTGGAACGTCGTGCCGATGCGGACCAGCAGCGCACGCGTGTCGGGCGTCACGTAGGGTGCGGAATGCTCGAGCTCGCGCACGACCCACAGGTCGGTCGAATCCTCCAGCTGCACCAGACGTCCGTCTGCGCGCAGCGCTGCGACCTGTCCCGCATCCGCCGCGCGTACGCCAAGCGCGAGGGCGCGCTGCAGATGCTCGGCATTGCCGTAGCGCAGCAGCGCGGCCTCCTGGGCCGGCGTGAGCAACGGCACCGGCAGAAGCAGCGCGTCGATGGAGTCCGTCCGTTCGGTCATGCGAAGGAGTGCCTGATCCACCACGGCTTCGACACGCGCACGCAGTGCGGCCTCGTCGGGCTGCTGGATGGTCCCTGACTCTTCGCCACCACAGCCCACCGCAGCTGTCAGTGCGAGCACGGCCGCGAGAGAGCGGAACGGAGCGCCTGCCGACATGCTCTACTGCAGTCGCGCGCTCAATGAGATGTCGACAGCCAGGGCGCGTGAGACGGGGCAGCCGGCCTTCGCCTTCTGTGCGAGGCTCTCGAACTGCTCGGCAGATATTCCCGGTACGCTGCCGAGCAGATCGAGGTGGATGGAGCGGATCGTCCAGCCGCCGGCCTCCTTCTCCATGGTCAGGTCCGCATCCACGGCGAGCTTCTCGACGGTGTGGCCGGCGCCCGCGAGCTGGAAGCTGAGTGCCATGGCGAAGCAGCCGGCGTGCGCCGCTGCAATCAGCTCCTCGGGGTTCGTTCCGGCGCGACCATCCTCATCTTCGAACCGCAGCTTTGCCGAGTACGGCTGATCCTCGAGCACACCGCTGCCCGTGGTCAGCGTGCCCGCGCCGGTCGCGCCCGGTCCGCGCCATACCGCCTGTGCCTTGCGCTTCATACTGTCTCCTTCCAGGGTTCGGTGCCGAGCGATGCAGGTTCGATACCGGCTCAGCTTGCGCGTCGCGAGGCGCGCGCGCAAGCTTAGCTCCCCATGTTCATCGACCCCCTCGACATTGCGATCTGCATAGCGGATGAGCGGCCGGCGGCAGGCGGGCCGCCGCTGCCAATGGCGACTCCCATCGTGCAGACGTCATTGTTCGCGTTCCCTGACTTTCAGGCGCTGCTCGACGGTCTGGCGAACGAGCACGAGACGCACGTGTATTCGCGCGGCCGGAATCCGACGGTGGAGGTGCTCGAAGAGAAGCTGGCGCGGCTCGAGCGCGGCGAATCGTGCAGGTGCTTCGCGTCAGGCATGGCAGCCGTCAGCGCCGTCATGCTGGGCCTGCTGCGTGCGGGCGATCACATCCTCTTCGTGAACCACACGTACGGCCCCACGCTGCAGCTCGCTGAGCACCTGCGCCGGTTCGGCATCGAGCACGACCTGCAGCTCGACACGGACGCCGCTGCCGTGAAGCGCGCGCTCCGCACCAACACGCGGCTTGTATGGCTCGAGAGTCCCGGTACGATGCTGTTCCGCCTGCTCGACATCCCGGCGATCGCCTCCATGGCGCACGAGCATGGCGCGCTCACCTGCCTCGACAACAGCTGGGCGACGCCGCTGTTCCAGAAGCCGATTCCACTCGGCATCGACATCGTCGTCCATTCCGCGACGAAATACATCGGCGGGCACAGCGATGTGATGGCAGGCGCAGTCATTGGCAGTGCCGGCGTGATGCAACGCATCTTCGAGCGCGGCTATATGCTCGGCGGCGGCATCCTGGCGCCGTTCGACGCGTGGCTGCTGCTCCGCGGACTGCGCACGCTGCCCACGCGACTGCGCCAGCACAATGACGATGCGCTGAGGGTCGCCGGATTCCTGCGCACGCATCCAGCCGTGCGCCAGGTGTTCCACCCCGCATTCGACGGAACGCCTAACTCGCTCGCCGGCTGCTCGGGCGTGTTCAGCTTCGAGCTGGCTGGCGCCGGCTTCGACGAGGTCCGCCGGTTCATCGACGCGCTCAGGCACTTCGCCATCGGCGTCAGCTGGGGCGGTGTCGAGAGCATCGTGATCTCGCCGAACCGCGGCACGAATGCGGCCCAGCTGCAGGCTCAGCGGATCCCGGTCGGCCTCGTCCGCCTGTCGATCGGCCTCGAGGGCGCCGACACGCTCATCGCCGACGTCGCCGCCGCGCTGGAGCAGGCGTGAGACCGGGTATGCGCTCGAGCTCGCCGTCGCTGGGCGGGGCACTGCTGCCGCTGCTGACGCTGGTCGTGCTCCTCGGATTCGGCGCGGCAATGATCGGTCTCACCGCGGAGCTCCTGATCGGGGGCCTGCTCGCGGCAGCCACGGCGGCTGGCGTGGTCGCGGTCCGGCATGGGGCATCGTGGGAGGACATCCAGCGCTCGATGGGCGAGAAGATCGCATCGGTGCTGCCTGCGCTGCTGATCCTGCTCGCGATCGGCATGCTCATCGGCACGTGGGTGCTGTCCGGCACCATTCCATACATGGTCTACTGGGGCGTACGCCTCGTGCGGCCGGATTTCCTGATCGTGACCGCGTTCCTGGCCACCATGACGATGTCGATCTGCACCGGCACGTCGTGGGGCTCCGCCGGCACGATCGGAGTCGCCCTGATGGGCGTGGCCGTCGCACTCGATGCGCCGCTCGGCGCCACCGCCGGCGCGGTCGTCTCCGGCGCGTACTTCGGCGACAAGATGTCGCCGCTGTCGGACTCGACCAACATCTGCTCGATGGCTGCGGGCGCGGATCTCTACGCGCACATCCGCCACATGCTCTACACGGCGCTGCCCTCGTTCGTGATCGCACTGGCCGTCTACACGCTGGCAGCACGTTCGTCGATGCTGTCTCCCGACGGCATGCCGGACAGTGCGCGCACGCTGCTCGTCGAGCTGGATACCGCGTTTGCGCTGCACTGGTTCACGCTGCTGCCGCTCGCGGTGATCATCGCGGCGATCGTGCGGCGCATGCAGCCCACGCTCGCCATCGCACTGTCGTCCATCGTCGCGCTTGCGATCGGTATCGGGCTGCAGGGCTTCGCTCCCGCCGACGGCGTCGCTGCGATGATCAGCGGGTTCAACACCGGCATGATATACAGCACGCCCGCCGATGCGCCTCCGTTCAGTCAGACGTTCACCACGCTCGTGGTGCGCGGCGGGCTCTACAGCATGGCGACGACGCTGATCGTCGTCTTCGCCGCATTCCTGCTCACTGCCGGAATGGATGTGTCCGGCGCGCTCGATATGCTCATTGCGCGCATGCTCGCTGCCGTGCGCTCCGTGTTCGGCCTGATCACGGCCACCATGACGGCCGGCGCTACGATGATCGCGCTGACGAGCCACGGCGGCGTATCCGCACTCGTGATTGGCGGGCTCTTCCAGAACGCATACCGCGAGCGCGACCTCGCGCCGGAGAACCTGTCGCGCTCACTCGAGGACTCCATCACTATCACCGAGCCACTGATGCCGTGGACCGTTTCGGCCGTCTTCATGGCCGCGACACTGGGCGTGCCGACGCTGCAGTACGCGCCGTGGGCCGTGTTCTGCTATGGAGGGCCGGTGTTCTCTCTGCTGATCGCCGGTCTGTACCGGCAGACGGGGTGGGGTATTCGGCGGCGCGAACCAGAGGCGGCTGCGGCCGGTCCGGGTCGCGAGAGCGCGATCGGCGTCCTCTGAGCGCGCCCGGCCGGGCTCAGGCCCGGACGCTAGGCGCTGCGGGCCAGCAGGGCGCCGCGGACCTTCGGCCACGTTTCGGCCGTCCTGCTCTCGAACTGCACGCCGGCGTTCCGCGCGCGGTAGACCGAGCCGAACAGCTCGTTGGCAGCCTCATCGTCGCCCAGCTTCAGCATGTGCTCGCCGAGCAGTACCCGGACGTCGTCCAGGACCGCGTGCACGCTCATGCGACGTACTTCCCTCCGGGCGAACTCCTCCATGCCAGAGACCTCGGCCGCAGCAATGTACTGCGCCAGTCGCGACTCCAGCTCGCCCGTGAAGCCGGCGCCGATCGCCAGCCATGCCAGGGTGCAGCGCGCGCGCACCACGCCAGGCGCCGTACGTATGATCTTACGGCAAAGCCCCGTCGCCGCCTCGTACCGGTCCGCCTCGACCATCGAGTCCACGGCCCGGCCATAGAGGTCGAGCGCGCCCGCCAGGTCACCGCTCTGCAGCAGGAGGTCGCCCGCCTTGTTGAGGGGCGCCGCCGCCTCACCCGGAATCGTGCTCTGCAGCGCCGCAACCTGCAGCGTCTGCACGCGAAGGACCAGGTCCGGTTCCTCAATGCGCCGGTTGAACAGCATGGATGCCCCTTTTTTCGGACGACGATGGATTTCGAGCGGGAGACTGACCGGGGGGAACACCAATATGACGGAGGGGGGAGGGGGCGGCAAGGGGGCCGGGGGGGCTGGGCGGGCGAGGACTGCACTGCGGGGCACTGCGGGAAGCGGGAAACGGTGCCACGACGGCGGGAACGGCGGGGACTGCGGGCACTGCGGGAAGCGGGAAACGGTGCCACGACGGCGGGAACGGCGGGGACTGC
>JBBEBA010000038.1:1157-129173 GCA_040882575.1 Gemmatimonadota bacterium | reverse complement strand
AGCTCGAGGCTGCCGTCGCCGGCGATGTCGAAGCGCGTGACCTGTTCGAGCAGCTGGAAGAACTGCGTTTCCTGGCGGTTCAGCTCGGGCTCGGCGCAGGCCCTGCGCGTCGCGAGCGCCGGCCCGATGTCTATGCCCTCGCCGGTGATTTCATACGTCGCGCGGTACTGGTTGCAGCCGCCATCGCCGGTCAGTGCGCCAGCGGCCGCGAACGACAGCGTCGGCTGACGCTGCGACGACGTTGCGACACCTTCGAGGTGCGTGACGCTCCACTCCTGGCCGGTGAGGAGACTCGCCGTGTCGCCGCCGCATCCGGTCCAGGTCCGGCCGTGGACGGTGACCGTTACGGAGTGCGGGAACGGACGACCGCTCATGGAATCGTTGCAGCGCGACACCTGGATCTCGACGACGAACGGCCGTCCGTCTGCCGATGCGGTGAAACGCCAGCCGTTCGCCAGTGATTCGGCATCGGGGCGGTCGGCGCTGGCCGTGGTCGTGCTGCCCATGTCGGCGAAATCCATGGTGGTCTCACCGAACGTCAGCGTCCAGAACGGCTCGTTGCCGCCCGCACGGTAGCCGGCGCTGTCCGGGCTTCCGCCCACCGGCCGCTGCGCCGATCCGGTGTCGATACCGTCCGGCTCCACATCAGACTCGACCGGGGCGCACGCGGCTGGCACGATCAGCGCGGCCAGCAGGAGGACGCATTCGTGTTTCATGTCTGATCTCCGCTGCAACTTCGCCTCCGTGACCGTCTTGACATCGTCCACTCATGATATATATGGTTACCATATGGTTGCTCCGAGGGAGAAAACGACTGTGTATCTCGACGCGGCCGACCACCGGCGCCTGAAATCGCTGGCCGCTGCGGCCGACAGGCCGACCGCGGAGCTGATCCGTGAGGCTGTTGCCGACTACGTGCGGCGCCACGCGCCGCGAACGGTGCCGTCGAGCATCGGCGCGGCACGCAGCGGTCGCAGCGACCTGTCGGCCCGGGCGGAGGAGCTGCTGCGCGGCTTCGGGCGGGAGTGACGATCGTCGCGGACACGAGCGCCCTGCTCGCGCTGGTCGACGCCGACGACGCGCATCACGCGGAGGTGCTGGAGCTGTGGGAGCGGACGGCGGACGCGTGGGTGGTGCCGTGGGCCGTGCTGCCGGAGGTCGACTACGTGCTGCGACAGCATGTCGGCGCGAGTGCGGCCCGGTTGTTCCTCGACGACGTCTGCTCCGGGGCGTGGGTCGTCGAGCACAGTGACCCATCGGACCTGCAGCGCGCCCGGGCGCTGGACACGCAGTACGCCGGGCTCGGCATCGGGCTGGTGGACGGCGTGGTGGCGGCGCACGCGGAGCGGCTGCGTGCGCGCGCCATCGCGACGCTGGACGTGCGACATTTCGGCACGCTCGAGCTCGAGGGCGCGCCGCTGCTTTTCCCGCGTGACCATCACGCCTGAAGCTCAGGAGACACCCGTGACCGACCGCAGGCAGTTCATCCGCACCGCCGCCATGGCGAGCGGCGCACTGGCGCTGGGCGCCGACCCGACCGCCGCCGCGAGCCTGATCCCGCCCGGTACGCACTCCGTACCCGGAACGCTGCGGGGGCCGACGTCGCATGCAGACGACGGCCGCCGCATCCGCCTGCTGATCCTCGGTGGCACCGGCTTCATCGGCCCGCACCAGGTGCGCTACGCGCTCGACCGCGGGCACGAGGTCACGATATTCAACCGCGGTCGCAGCGCACCCGGCATATTCGACGGTGTCGAGGAGGTGATCGGCGATCGCGCGGCGAACGATTACGCAGCGCTGCGCGGGCGGACCTGGGACGCGGTCATCGACAACTCGGCGTCGACGTCGACCGCGCCGCAGTGGGTGCGCGAGGCGGGTGCGGCGCTGAGGGATTCGGTCGGGCAGTATCTGTTCATCTCGACGCGCTCGGTGTTCCGCGATCTGAGCGCGGTCCCCGCGACGGTCGACGCGCCCCTGTACACGCCGGAGACGACGCCCAACTGGAGCGAGGGCCGGCCGTACCCGTACGGCCTGGCGAAGGCGCTGGCGGAGGCCGAGGCGCAGCGCGTGTTCGGCGAGCGCACCACGATCGTGCGGCCCGGCCTGATCGTCGGCTCGGGCGACGACACGGACCGCTTCACGTACTGGCCGGTCCGCATCGCGCGCGGCGGTGAGGTACTCGCGCCGGGCGACGGGGAGGACCGCGTGCAGGTGATCGACGTGCGCGACCTGTGCGAGTGGTGCGTGCGGCTGTGCGAGGACGGGACCACCGGCCGCTACATGGGCATCGGGCCGGAGAACGGCCGGTCGATGGCCGAGATGCTGTACGGCATCGCGGCCGTGACGAGCGCGCCGTTGACATGGACGTGGGTGCCGCTCGAGTTCCTGTCACAGCATCGTGTGCGGCCGTACGCCGAGATGCCGGTCTGGCGTCCGGGCACGCCCGGCTACGAGGGGTTCGCGCGCTTCGACCTGAGCCGCGAGGTCGCCGCCGGCCTGACGTTCCGCACGCTCGCCGATACGGCGCAGGCGACGCTGGACTTCCACCGTTCGCGGCCGGCCGACCGTCGCGCACAGCTCCGGTCCGGGCTCGACGCGGAGCGCGAGGCCGAGGTGCTGCGCGTGTGGCACGCGTCGCGTTGATGTCGACACCGGCGCTCCCGCTGGCGGTCGCGGGCGACAGCGCCGGCAAAGTGACCCCAACGCGACGAATCCGCGGCGTGGGATACGGTTGCCGGCGCCGCTTGCAGACGCCGGCCCGGGCGCGCTGCATTCAATTCCTCGCGGCGGCCTCGACCTGGCGGAGCTTCTCGGAATACTTCTCGTAGAGCTGCCGGTGGAAGTCCATCATGTCGATCCGTCGGCCCTGGATGTACGCCTGCTCGATGTCGGCGAGGAAATCGAGAGGGTTGCCGGTCGTAATGAGGAGCGTGGCGTCCCTGCCGGCCTCGAGGGAGCCGACGCGGTCGTCGATGCCCATGATGCGGGCAGGATACAGCGTGACCGCGCGCAGCGCCTCCTCGGGCGGCAGCCCGAACGCGACGGCGACGCCGGCCTCCCAGGGCAGGCGGTGCGTGTAGGGCGCACTGGAGCCGCCGGTGATGGCGAAGCGGACACCCTTCTCGTGCAGGTTTGCGGCGAGGCTGTAGTTGGCGTCGTAGCTCGCCCAGCTCCGCCCGGGAGCGTTCATGGTCGTCGTGAGCAGCACGGGGATCTGCTTGGCGGCCAGGTGATCGGCAACGAAGAGCGCGTCCTGCCCGCCGCGCAGCACGAGTCGCACGCCCTCGGCATCCGCCCACGCGATGGCGTCCTGGATCTGCTGCAGTCCGTCGGCGGAGACGACGACGGGGATCTCGCCGTTCACGACGGGCACCATGGCCGCCCAGCGTGAGTCGGTGTCGTGGTCGATGCCGGAAGCCTGCGCGTCGCGGTACGCACGGGCCGAGGCGAACATCTCGCGCAGCTCGCGGACCTGCTCCGCGTAGCCGGGCCCGTCGTCGTCGCCCTCGTCGTCGTCGCCTTCGTCGTCCGGGTCGGGCCAGTTGACGTTGAGCGCGGCGCCGCTCTTCAGCGTCATGCTCTCCCACGTCCAGCCATCGAGCATCATTGCGGCGGAGAGGCCGGACACGACGCCGCCGCCCGGCGTCGTGATCGTCACGAGGACACCGTTGGAGCGCGCCGTGCCGATGTGCCGGCTCTCGGGGTTGACGGCGACTTCCGCGTGCACGTTGGGGTTGAAATCACCGAGCTCGTTGGAGTCGAGCGTGACATCGACGGCGCCGATCTCCTCGAGGCCCATCGCGCTGTACGCGTCGATCAGACCCGGATAGATGTGCTTGCCCGAGATGTTGACGACCTCGGCGCCGGCAGGCACGGCGACGTCGGTGCCGACGGCGGTGATCACGCCATTCTCGAATACGATGACGCCATCCGTGATGACCCCGTTCGTGATCGTGTGGATCGTGCCGCCCGTGAGCGCGATCGGCCTGTTCTGCGCGGGTGCCGGCACCTGTGCGGCCGCGGGCGCGGCGCCGAGCGCCTGCGCTGCCACGAGCGCCGCCAGGGCGAGCCGGTGCGCTGCGGACGGCTTCGCCGCGCCGACGACGGCAGTGTGGTCGATCATCGGGAACCTCCCTCTTCGTCGAGAATGAGCTGAATGATCTGTGCGCGCTCGCGTTCGACCTGCTTGCGCAGCTCCAGGTCTTCGGCGATGTCGAAGTACCTGCGGCCATCGATCCACGTCTGCTCGGCGCGTGTGAACTGCGAGAGCGGGTGCCCGCTCCAGATGACGAAGTCGGCGTCGAGGCCCGGCTGCAGGGAGCCGACGCGGTCCTCGAGGCCGAACACGGCGGCCGTGCGGCTGGTCACGAGCGAGAGCGCATCCTCCTCGCTGATACCGGTGCGCAGCAGCTTGCCCGCCTCCCAGTTCATGCGGGAGGATATCTCGCCGTCGTCGGAATGGAGCGACGTGAGGACGCCGGCGTCCAGCAGGATCTTCGCGTTGTACGTGATGCCGTCGTACGCCTCGACCTTGAAAGAGCCCCAGTCGCTCCACACGACGGCGGCGACGCCGCTCTCTGCGAGCTCGGGCGCGATCTTGTAGGCCTCGACGGCGTGCTGCAGTGCCTGGATGCTGAAGCCGAACTCCTCGGCGAGGCGGACGAGAGCGAGGAACTCATCCTGCCGGTAGCCGTGAGCCTGCACGCGCAGGTCCTCGTTCAGGATGTCGACGAGCGCTTCCATCCGCAGGTCGCGGCGCGGCGGCAGCCCATCGCCCGTTGCCTCCCACCGCTGCCATGCGCGCTCGTAGTCGCGCGCGGCCAGGAAGTGGTCGCGGATGATCTGCTGCGTGCCCATGCGCGTGTCCGGGTAGCGGTCCTCGCGACGCTTCGGGTTCTCGCCCAGTGCGAACTTCACCGTGCGCGGCGCGTCCTCCAGCTCGAGCTGATCCGGCAGCGCGCCCCACCGCATCTTCAGGAACACGTTCTGCCCGCCGATCGGGTTGGCGGAGCCGTGCATGACATGGCCGAGCGTGAGCCCGCCGGCGAGCTGTCGGTACAGGTCGATCTCGTTGTGCGTGACGACATCGCCCATCCGCACCTCCGGCACGATGGCGAAGCCGCTCTCGTTCGTGCCGGAGGTGCTCGTGTGGACGTGCGCATCGATGAGGCCGGGCGTGACGTGCCTGCCGGTCGCATCGACAATGACAGCGCCCGACGGCGCGTCGAGGTCGCGGCCGACCCGCGTGACCTTGCCCGCGGTCACCAGCAGGTCGGCGTCCTCCAGCCGTCCCTGCTGGCCCTGCGTCCAGACCGTCGCATTGCGGATCAGCACATGCTCCGGCTGCTCCGGCAGGCGCTCGCGCCCGAATGCCATCGCGGGCCGGATTTCCGGCAGCACGAGCTCCGCACTTCCGCCGCCGCCGTCGTCGCCGTTCGCTTCGTCGCTGCTCCCGCCGTCAGCCGCGACCACGCCGCCGACGCGCTCTGCGCGCCAGCCAGCGCGCGTTCCGTCCGGCAGCGTGCCCCAGCCGAACGCTTCCCCGGCGGACACTGATCCGGACAGGCGCACGAGGCCCTCGGCACCAATGGCCTGCGCGGGGAACGCCACGTGCAGCCGTCCGACCTCGGTGCCGGCGTCCACGTCCGACAGCTCCACCGCGGGCCGGCCGTTCAGCGCAATGCTGCCATCCAGATCGTCGAGGGAGCCGTTCACGGTCAGGCGCCCGTTGAGCCGGGGCTCGTCGGCCGATGTGATGATCCATTCGCCGCGCGGGTCCACTGCGGGCCCGGGATTGATCGCGTATCGCTCGCCGCCGATCCAGACGTCGCGGATTACCGCGTCGTCATCGAACAGGTCGCCGTCCACGACGACGATGTTGGCCAGCTTGCCCGGCTCCAGCGTACCGTGCCTGGCGTCGATCCCGAGCATGCGCGCGGGCGTGGTGGTCAGCGCGGCGAGCGCAGCATCGCGGCCGAGACCGCGCTCGACCGTCCTGCGCAGGTTGGGCAGGAAGTCGTCGCTCTCATCGAGGTCGTCGGCGGTGAACGCGAAGGTCACGCCCGCGTCCGCCAGGCGCGCGGCGTTCTCCGGCGCCAGGTACCAGTGGCGCAACTCATCGAGCCCCGCATCGAGCGCCTGTTCCGGCGTGCCGACCTCGGGCGGGTCCGGAAAATCGAGCGGAAGGATGAGCGGCGTGCGGGCGCGGGCGAGCACGTCGGTGATCCGGTACTCCTGGCCGCTGCCGCGCAGCCACAGCACGACCGGAAACTCGTCGGCGATGGCCTGCGCTCGAAGGACCTCCTCCTCGGAGCTCACCTCGACGAGCAGCGGCTCCTCGCGCTCGATGACGCCCTCCAGCGCGGCCAGCGCCGCGTTCGTCTCGGGCGGCCGCAGCCCGGCGGGATCGGCATGGTACGTGTCCCACGCGCGGATGTACCAGTCGGCATCGAGCAGCGTCTGGCGGATCAGCGCGATTGCGCCCATGGGCGAATTCGGATAGCCGCCGCCCAGCTCGCCGCTGCCGCCCAGCGCGAGCGACTGGGCGACGCCGGCGCGGACGACGCGCTCGCCGGCATTGCCATCGCCCAACGTGATGACTGCGCTCCTGCCGCGGAAGATTCCGAGCTGCGGCACCACGTGCGCCGTGGTGAATCCCTGCGAGCGGAGTGCCGCGCGCCGCTCGTCGTCGGCACGAAAATCATCGGCGGCGCTGAAGTAGGCGCGCACCTGCGGGTTCCAGTGGACGGGGCCGGCATCTCGTTCGCCCTCCGGCGGCGCCGAGCCCGGAACGACGTCGGAGTGCGCGTCGATGAACCCGGGATACAGCGTCTGTCCGGCCATGCGCCACACGCGCGCGTCGGACGGCACCGCCACACCCCCGCCGACGGCTTCGATCTGCCCGTCCCTCACGAGCAGTGTTGCGTTCTCGAGCACTCGTCCGGGGGCGACGACGATGCGCGCCTCCGTGAACGCGTGCACGCCCGGCGTATTGTCCCGCAGCGCGGTGATGGGCTCGGTACGCTCTGCCTGCTGGGCGGCGGCGACGCCCGGAAAAAGCGCAAGCACGGCCACAAGTGACGGACGACGGGATCTCATGACTCGCTCCTCGATGGAAGAGAGGATGCGCCCCCTGGCGCCCGGGCGATGGGCGCTGTGCGGAGCAATCCGATGCGAAATTCGCGGGGGCGACGGCGTACCGGCGTCCGGGCAGGCCCGCAACGCGTTGAGCTGACCGGGGCCAAGATAAGGCGACTGCGGCCCCGATGCACCTGCACGGCCGCTGGTAGTCAGGGCTCGGCCGCCGGCCTCAGCTTCGCCTGCTCTGCCGGCGTTGCGGTCGTCGCTTTGTCATTGCCGAGATCGAGCGCATTGAAGAGCAGCGCCGCGGCAATTGCGCCGGCGAAGTTGGCGACGAGAAACACCCAGATGAACGACGGCGCGGACAGCCCCATGACCGTCACACCCAGGGCGACCGCAGGGTTGAACGCGCCCCCGGAAACGCCGCCGACGGCCCAGGCGCCCGCAGTCACGGTGAAGCCGATCGCGAGGCCGTAGTACGAGTTGCCCTCCGTGCCGCGCGTGGTGGCGACATTCAGCACGACGAACACGAGCGCGAAGGTGAACAGGAACTCCGCGAGCAGCGCGGGACCCGCTGCGGGCACCGCTGTCAGCACAGCTTCGGGGAACGGCTCCTTGAACACGCCGACCGCGAGTGCGGCCAGCACGGCGCCGACGACCTGCGCCGCCCAGTAGCCGCCCAGCTCGGCCGCGGTCGCCTTGCCGCGCAGCAGCACGCCCAGCGTCACGGCTGGATTGTAATGGGCGCCGGAAATATGGCCGCCGGCGTAGACCATCACCATGAGCACCGCACCGATCGCGAGCGGCGCGAGGTCGCCCGCGCCCGGCTCGATCACGACCTGTCCGATGGTGAGCACGAAGAAGAAGGTACCGATAGCCTCGATCACCAGCTTGCGCGTCATGGCTTCTCCGATCGCCTGGGGATGCTGAGCGTGCGCCAGTCGGCGCCCTGCCACTGCTTCGCGAGCAGGATGATCTGCCCGACGTGCTGAGCGGTGTGAGCGAGGCTGCGGTGCAGCGCAGCCGTGAGTGAAAGCGGCGCCACGCCGATCATGAGAGGTCGATCGAGGTCGTCGGCAGTGAGCGACGCCAGCGTCTCCTCGAGCGTCGTCCAGCCCGAATCCCACGTCCGCCGGATCGCCGCACCGTCATCGCCGGCTGCCTCGAACTCGCCGTCGCGGTTGCGGTCCGGCTTCTCGCCATCCGACGTGAACGGCTCGGCCCAGCGCGACCGCAGGTTGCCTCCGATGTGCTTCATCAGCACCGCAACGCTGTTGTCGCCGGTCCCGGCAGTGCGGAACAGCGCGGCGTCATCGAGCTGCGCAATGGCCCGCTCCGCGGCAGAGCGCTGCGTGCTGAAGGCGGTCGCTGCGTCCGCCAGATACTCGAGCTTCCAGTCGTTCATCCGTCCCAATGTGCAGCGCGGCGTGGGTACCGGCCAGACCGGCACGGTAGATGCAAAACCGATCCTGTATGCCGCAACACGTGCTTCCGGGCGAACCGGACCGAATGATCGAGCGCGACAGCGCAGCCAGCGAGCTCGAGGCGCTGATGGCCAGCAAGAGCCGACTCATCCGCGGCTTCGCGCACGACATCAAGAACCCCCTGGGCGCAGCAGATGGTCGTGCCGACCTGCTGCTGGCTGGCGTGGTCGGCGAGCTCACGGCGGAGCAGGTCGCACACCTGGAGGGCATACGCCGATCCCTGAAGGCATCCATCGCGCTCGTGGATCTGCTCGTGGAGTTCTCGCGGGTCGAGGCCGGCCAGATCGAGGTGCAGTCGCAGGACATCGACATCGGCGTCGTCGCCCGTGATGCCGCCGACGACCACATGGCCGCGGCACAGTGCAAGGGCCTGGACCTCGTCATCGAGTGCGACGGTGCGCCACGCGTCCAGAGTGATCCGGACCGCGTGCGCCAGATCCTGTCCAACCTGCTGTCGAATGCCGTGAAGTACACGACGGCAGGTTCCGTGCACCTGCACGTGGAGTTGCCCGCGCCCGGAGAGGGCGGTGACTACGAAGCCTCGGTGGCGATCCGCGTCCGCGACACGGGTCGCGGCATACCCGCCGGCCGCACGGTCGAGCTGTTCAGGGAGTTCACGCGCATCGACCCGGAGGACAAGTCCGGCAGCGGCCTCGGCCTGGCGATCAGCCGGCGACTCGCGCGCCTCCTCGGCGGCGACATCACCGTCTGCAGCGAGGAAGGCAGCGGCTCGACGTTCACTCTCCTGCTGCCACCCGCTGCGCCGGTGCGTGCGGAGGTTCCGATTGCCGCAGAGTAGCCGCAACCCCGCGACGGGCGAGATCAGCCACACTTTCGACGAACACGATGCTGCCGCCGTGGAGGCGAAGCTGGCGACCGCGGGGCCCGCGTTCGAACGCCAGCGCCGCATGTCGTTCGCGGAACGTGCGGCCAGGATGCACGCTGCGGCGGACATTCTCGAACGGGAGAAAGCGCAGCTCGGCCGGCTCATGACGCTGGAGATGGGAAAACCTCTCGAGGCTGCCATCGCGGAGGCCGTGAAGTGCGCCCTCGCGTGCCGCTTCTATGCCGACCGCGCTGAAGATTTCCTCGCCGACCAGCCGATCGAAACGGGCGGGGCGGGTGGGCGCGTGAGCTTCATCCGTCATCAGCCTATCGGCGCGGTGCTCGCCGTCATGCCGTGGAACTTCCCGTTCTGGCAGGTCTTCCGTTTCGTCGCACCCGGCCTCATGGCCGGCAATGTCGGGCTGCTGAAGCACGCGTCGAACGTGCCGCAGTGCGCGCTCGCGATCGAGGACATACTGCACCGCGCCGGCTTCGACCCTGGCGTGTTCCAGACCCTGCTCGTCGGGTCGGACCGCGTCGCTGCACTGATCCGCGACCCGCGCGTCCATGCGGTCACGCTCACGGGCAGTGAAGGCGCCGGCGCCGCGGTCGCGCGCACGGCCGGCGAATGCATCAAGAAGACCGTGCTCGAGCTCGGCGGCAGCGATCCCTTCATCGTGATGCCGAGCGCCGACATCGACGCCGCCGCGCAGACCGCAGTCACGGCGCGCACCATCAACAACGGGCAATCGTGCATCGCAGCGAAGCGGTTCATCGTCGCCGATGCAGTCCATGATGCGTTCGCGGAGCGTTTCGTCGCTGGCATGCGCGCACTGCGCGTGGGCAACCCGCTCGACGTGCAAACTCAGATCGGTCCGCTCGCGACAGCGAGCATCCGCGACGAAGTCGCCGAACAGGTGCGCAGGAGCGTACAGCACGGCGCGCGCCTGCTCACCGGTGGCAGCAGCATCGAGGGTCCCGGCTGGTTCTACGCCCCGACCGTCCTGGCGGACGTGCCCCCGGATGCGCCGGCGTGGCGCGAAGAGATCTTCGGTCCTGTCGCGGCGCTCGTCCGCGCGCGCGACCTCGACCACGCGATCCGCCTCGCGAACGACACAGCGTTCGGCCTCGGCAGCGCCGCATGGACACGCGACGCCGACGAGCAGCGTCGCTTCATCGATGAGATCGAGGCGGGCCAGGTCTTCATCAACGGGATGGTCGCGTCCGATCCACGCCTCCCTTTCGGCGGCATCAAGCGCTCCGGCTACGGCCGCGAGCTCGGCCGCGCCGGCATCCTCGAGTTCGTCAACATCAAGACGGTCGTAATCGCCGCCATGTCACGGTCCGAGAAACACGAAGCCACTGAGTAGGTCCCGCTCCCCCGCTCCCCCGCTCCCCCGCTCCCCCCTCAGTCCCACCAGCCGTGCAGGAACCAGCGGTCACACGGACCATCACGGTACAGCCACACCAGCACGCCGTCCGTCCTGACGGCGCGGAAATACTCGCGCGCGTAAGGACCGTCCCACCGGCCGCCGGATACCCGGTCCGGTCCCGCCGCGTTCAGCAGCCCGTACCATGCGCCATCCCTGTATCGGACCGGTACATGGTGATCGCGCCGCGGCGCGGTCTCCACCGCGACCGGCCGCGGCTCGGGCAGCAGCTGCAGCGTAAGACCGACCTGATCCGATGGGATGCCGCTCTGACCCGTCGGTGTCATGGCTTCCCGGACCGTCAGCGGCCGGTACGTGCCGCGCTTCTCAACGAGCGGGTGCGCCGTGACCACCGGGGCGCGGATCACACCATCCTGGTCCTCCAGAAGCCTCGCCACCGAGCCTTCCACGACACCCGCCGTCGCGAACCCGGTGTCGAACAGATCGCCCTGCGCGGCACCGGCCGCCTCCGTCGCCTCGACCTCGACCCCCACGCCGGCGACCGCATCGGGTACGGTGATCCGCTCCAGCACCGCTCGCGCCAGACGCAGCCAGACCGCACGATCCGCCGTCGGGCGCGCCGCCCGCAGCGTCCGCTCCCAGACACTGCCATCCGCCAGCGGAAGCCGCAGCCGCAGCCGGCGGGCATGCGCACCCCGCCCCCGCAGCCGCTCACACAGCCCGCCCAGCAGCGCATTCGTCGTGAAGATCAGCCGCTCCGGATCCGTCACGACGTAGTCGATGAAATCGACGGAAGCACCGGGCTGCTCGGGCGGCGTCGCGCCGAACAATCGCCGATCATCATCCCCGCGCGACCACCGCCACCAGCGCAGGGCGCTGCCGCCGAACCGAACCTCGACCGCCTCCGCCGGCACCGCAGCCAGCTCGCCGCACAGCACGATCCCCACATCCGCCAGCCAGCCCAGAAGCGGATCCGCCAACCCGAGATCGGCCAGCGGCCGCTCCGCCAGAAACGTGCGCTCTCCACCCGCCGGCACCCTCACCAGTCCCCCCGGCACCGCCGCTCCCGCCGCCAACCGGGCCACGATCGGCCGCGCCGCCACGCCATAGCACGCCGTCGTGCCCGCCGATCGCAGCGCCGACCCCACCCGCCCCTGCACCGCCGCCGCGTCCATCCCCCGCACATCCAGCCACCCCACAGGCGGATCCAGCGCCACCCGCGGCGCCGCCTCCAGCACCGCCCCCAGCGCCACCTCCGGCGCAACCCCCTCGAGCACCACGCACATGATCATACCCGAACATAACCCGAACCCCATCACACCCGCAAAAGGCCGGCACCCCCCTGGGTCCCGGCCCTGCCCCTGCCCCCTGCCCCTGCCCGTAGTTCCCCCGCTCCCCCGCTCCCCCGCTCCCCCTACAGTATCTCCTGGAACGCGGATACGAGGTGCGGATCGAGCGCGCGGCCGGCCTGATGTTGAAGAATCAGTCGCGCTTCGTGCGGAGAGAACGGATTGCGATAGCAGCGCCGGGTCGTCAGCGCATCGTAAACGTCGGTGACGCTGAGGATTCGTGCGGCCAGCGGAATCGCGTCACCTGCAAGGCGGTCGGGATAGCCCTGGCCATCCCAGCGCTCGTGGTGGCTGCGCACCATGGGCCGCACGTCGAACGGCAGATCGAGGCTGCCGACGATCTCGTGACCCACGAGGGTATGCTGCCTGATCATGCCCCATTCGGTCTCGCTCAGCATGCCGGGCTTGTTGAGGACGGAGGCGGGGACGGCAGTCTTGCCGACGTCGTGCAGGAACGCGCCGATGCGGAACCAGGTCAGCTCGCGCGCAGAGATGCCGACGGCAGCGGCGAGACGCCAGGTGTATTCCGAGACGCGTTCGGAATGCCCGGCCGTGTAGGGATCCTTCGAGGCGATGGCCTCCGTGCCCCATTGCGACACGACGTGCAGGTACGTGCTCTCGATGGCATCGAGCTGCGCGTCGATGTCGAGCAGATCGCGGCGTGCATGCTCCAGGTGGAGCAGTGCGTGAGCCTTGTTCAGCGAGCCGATCGCGTCGAGGTGCCTGTGCTCCTCGAGGTGCACGCGTGCGTGCTCGTGCTGCACTTCCGCCTGGAGCAGCACGCTGCCCGCAGCCGACGCCAGGTTCCATGCGAGACCGAGGTGGATGTCGGCGAGCTGTGACTTGCCGGTTTCACGGTACAGCACGCCGTAGAACTTGTAGGCCTCGGCGAGGCCTGACGGGGATCCGAGCTGCGTGAAGATGGAGAAGCCGTCGTCGCAGCACTGCCGTGCCTCTTCGAAGTGCTGCCGTTTCAGGTGCAGGGCGGTGCGGTTCAGCTGGATGCTGCCGAGCGAATGAAGATCGCGCGTCGCATGGGCGAGCTCGAACGCCTGGTCGAAGCAGCTCGAGGCCGCTTCCATCTCGCCCATATCGAGGTGCGACATGCCCATGTTCGCCAGTGCCCGCGTCGCCGAAGGCGTGTCACCCAGTCTGCGATACAGGAACAGCGCCGACGTGTAGTTCAGCAGCGCAGCCGGCACGTCACCGCGCAAGTTCGCGAGCATACCGAGGTTGTTGTCGAGCATGGCGAGCATCCGATCGTCCCGGTGCCGCGCTGCCAGCTGCTTCGCCTTGCGGTAGAGCATCTCCGCCCGCTCCAGCTCGCCGACGCCGGCTGCTGCCCGGCCTTCGTCGACGAGCGCCTGCAGCGCTGCGTCCGGTGCAATTGTGATGTCTCCCACCGAGCGTGGCATGACCGGGCCTCCATTGGCCGTGATCGGAATTTTGCGGGGCAATGCCGGAATTCGAGCCCACTGGATCGGTCACCAACAGCAGGCGCCGGGGAGACGGCGGTGGTCGATCAGGGGAGACGAAAGTAAGCGGCTGACGCTGGCCGCGCAATGCTCTTATCCGACCCCGTCACCGCTCTGGCCGGACCGTCTGACGCGCCGCCAGCGGACCTGCCCGGGCGCCCCCCGGCGATCCACCAGGCGCGGCTCCGGAGCGAGCCGTGTCTGGTGCGTCCGGACCGGCAGCTCGAAAGATGTCCGGCCGCTCCAGCCCAGCGCTGCGGCTTCCACTTCCACACGCACCGCCACGACGTCCACCGGCTCGCCGAACGGGTCGCAGCGCCAGCGGAACCCATCCGGCTGCAGACGCGATACGGCACGCAGATGCGCAACAGCCGGCTCTGCTGTGACGACCACCAGCGCCGCACCGCCAGCCTTCGCTGCACGCGACAGCCGCACCGCCCCACTGCCCGCTTCGCGCCCCGTTCCGATAATCACCACCACGGCGAAACCACCGCTGCGCAGAAGCTCTTCCGCGCTCGAAAGTGCTTCCCGCCGACCGGCCGGCCGCACCAGCAACGGCCCACTCCGCCAGCCTTCCGCACTCTGCACACCGGCCGCGTCCACCCATGCAGCACGCTCGCCCCTTCGCACGGCCGCCTCGCACGCCGCTCGCAGAACCGCCGTCGCACCGCCTCCCGGCAGCCACGCCGTCAGCCGGCCCCGCGCCAGGCCGCCTCCCGGCAGCAGCGCATCCAGCTCGGCCACACCGGTGCCGACCACCGGCACCCGCAACCGCTCCAGCGGCAGTGCATCCGGAAACCTGCACTCCAGCGCCTGTCTCAATTCGAGCAACGCGGCAGTAGCCATACGACGGAATCTATACCGAACATAAACCGAACACAACTGGCAACCGTGCCGGTAGAGCGGGACCGAGGAAAGGTGCCGGGCCATGGCCGCGCATGTACGATGTATCCTCTCGCGCGCGGAGCGCGGGGTGCAATGGGCGGGCTGGCAAGGAGGGACGGAGAATGCAGGCGATTCTGGCGGTTGCTGCCGGCGGCGCACTGGGTGCGCTCGCGCGGTTTGGCGCTCTGGCTGGGTCCATCGAATGACGGCGGGATTCGCGCTGGGTGCAGCAGCGGTGGACCACGCATGAACGGAAGCGGGCTTTCAACGAAATCGGAAGCTCATGCGTCTGGATGATGTGACTGCTGAGACGGACGCCCGTCTGGTCCACCGCTCGCTGGACGGTGACCGTGCGGCCTTCGAGATACTGGTCCGACGACATCTGCGGGCAGCATATGCGGTCGCGCTGGCGGAGCTGGCGGATACACAGGATGCCGAAGATGCAGTCCAGGACTCGTTCATAACCGCCGTGGAGCGGTTGGAAGACTGTCGCGACCCGAATGCGTTTGGCGCGTGGCTGCGGCAGATCGTGCGGAACCGGGCGCGCAGCGTGCGGCGGCGCGAGCGGGTCCGGCAGTCGGATTCGCTGGACAGCGCGCTGAGAGCAACGTCGGCCGACGATCCGCGTCGTGATCTCGAGCGATCCGATGCGAAGCGCCGGCTGGAGAACGCGCTGGCAGAATTGACGAGCGTGCAGCGGCAGGTGGTGCTGCTGCACGATCTGGAAGGGTTTCGGCACCGCGAGATCGCGGCCGAGCTGAAGTTGCCCGAAGGGACGGTCCGTTCACATCTGTTTCTGGCGCGTCGTGCCCTGCGCGAGCTGCTGGGGGAACAGACAGAACCGGAGCAAGGCGATGAGTCAATTGGTTGATCTTTCGGCACTAGAGCCGGATGGGGCGCGGACGGAACTGCTGGTATCCGGTATCATGCGGCGGGCGACGACGGAGCTGGCGCGGCGCGCGGCCGCGGACGTGAGTCCGATCGCAGTGCTGTACCAGTTGTCGAGGCCGGCGCTGGCGGCCGCGGCGGTCCTCGCCGCCATCTGCCTCCCGGTGCTGGCGAGCCACAGATTTGACAGGATGCCCGCGCCCGGTGGCGGATTGGCCGACGCGCTGGAAGTGCCTGCTCCGGTCAACGAATGGCTGGTGGAGAACCGGTCGCCGACCGTTGCGGACCTGCTGATTGCCTTGGAGGAATAGACGATGATGGTTACGGCGAAGCGTGCCCGTCTCACGGGGATGGTGCTGCTGGTGATGATGTTCGTGGTCGGCGCGCTCGCGGGCGCGGCGACAATGCGCGTAGTGGAGGGCGACGAGGTGCAGCAGCAGGAGGACCGTGCAAGCCGCGGACCGGACCTGTTCGAAACGCTGCAGCTCACGCCGGATCAGCAGGTGAAGGTAGACGCGATCATGGAGCGGCGACACGGCGAGATGGACGCGTTCTGGAAGGAACACGGGCCGGTGCTGCGGGCGATCACGGATTCAGCGCGGTCGGAGATCCGCAGCGTCCTGACCGCCGAGCAGCGTGAGACGGAAGAGCGGTTCAGGGCGGAGCGCCGCAAGCACTTCAGTCGCAGCAACCAGCAGAATTAAGAGGACATGGCAATGAGTGGAAGCAGGAAGATCGCAGCGCGCGGCGCAGCGGCAGCGCTTGGTGTGCTGGTATTCGCCGCGGGCGGCGGCGTGGCACAGACGCCCGTGCCGACGCCGGCGCCGGCAGTGATGACACTCGAGGAAGTGGTCCAGCGCACACTGCAGAACAGCCCGCAGATCGTGCAGGCGCAGGGGGCGGTGCAGACTGCAGGTTCGGCGGAGCGGTCCGCACTGGGCACGTATCTGCCGAGCCTCAGCTTCAGCAGCGGCGCCTCACTGGCGAGCTCCGAACGGTTCGATCCGAATCTCGGCACGACCGTCAGCGGCTCGAGCGACAGTTACAGCGCCGGCATGTCGAGCAGCATCGACATCTTCACGGGCGGCCGGCGCGGCGCACAGATGGCGCAGGCGCGTGCCCAGACGGACGTGAGCGAGGCGAGTCTGACGGAGCAGCGCTATACCGTTACGCGCACCGCGAAGGCAGCATTCTTCGACGTGCTGCGTGCGACGGACGTGATCCGCTCGGCCGAGGCGCGCGTGCGTCGCGCGCAGGAGGCGCTCGACGCGGCCGAACTACGTCAGCAAGCGGGCTCGGCGACGCGGTCGGATCAGCTGCGCGCGCGTCTCGAAGTATCGAACGCGCGACAGGCGCTGCTGCAGGCGGAGAACCAGAAGCGCACAGCGATGTACGCGCTGGGCCGGCTGGTCGCCGCAGACGGACCCGTGGATGCGCGCGCGGATGCTCCATTCGAAGTCCGCGACCTGCCGCTCTCGCGCGAGAGCATCGTCGAGCTGGCGGTGAGCCAGTCGCCGACAGTCGTGACGGCGGTGGCCAACGAGAGGTCGGCCGGCTACGGCGTGCGCTCGGCGCGTGCACAGTACCTGCCGTCGCTGTCGGGATCGGGCAGCTACAACTGGTCCAACACCGATCCCTCGTTCAACAACGTGCGTGGCAGCTGGAGCACGCGGCTGAGCCTGTCGTATCCGGTGTTCAACCGGTTCGCCCGGGAGGAGCAGGTGGATCGTGCGCGCGTGCAGGAGCGGGTCGCGGAGTATCAGCTGCAGGATGTGCAGCGCGCCGCCCGTGCGAACGTAGAGCGCGTGCTCGGCTCACTGGAGACGGCACGTTTGCAGATCGAGCTGGCCCAGGAGTCGCTGGCGATGGCTGAGGAAGACCTCCGCGTGCAGCAGGAGCGATACCGGCTGGGCGTGGCGACGATCCTGGAGCAGGTGTCGTCCCAGGAGAGCCTGGTCTCAGCCGAGAACGCGCTGATCTCCGCGCGCTACGACTACCAGCTCGCGCTGGCAGAGCTCGAGGCGCTGATCGGGAGAGAGCTGTGACCACGCCGCAACTGACACGGCCATTCTGAGTCTGAATTGGGAGATACGACAATGAGAGTGTGGGCGATTCGAACAGGCGTGGTGCTGGCGGTGCTGCTGGCCGCGATAACAGCAGTGTATGCGCTCGGCCAGGGCGGTGCTGCGGAAGCTGAGGCAGGTCCCGAGTTCGAGGTGGCCGAGCGTCGCGAGATCGAGGTGACGGCGGAGGCGGCGGGCATCATCCAGCCGATCCGGCTGGTCGAGGTGAAGTCGAAGGCGTCGGGCGAGATCCTGCGCCTGTACGTGGAGACCGGCGACGCCGTCAAGCGGGGCGACCTGCTGGGCGAGATCGACCCGCGTGACGTGCGCAATGCGTACGACCAGGCGCAGGCCGACCAGGTCGTTGCCGAGGCGCGTGCGAAGACGGCACAGGCGCAGATGAAGCGGTCGGAGGAGCTGCGCGCGGCCAGCGTCATCACCGAGCAGGAGCTCGAGTCCGCCACGTTCGAGTACGCGAACGCTCAGGCCCAGCTCGTCAAGGCGCGCACCAACCTGCAGCTCGCCAATGAGCGGCTCAACGATGTCACGATCCGCGCACCGAGCGATGGCGTGATCATCCAGAAGAATTCAGAGGAAGGCGCGATCATTCAGTCGGGCGGCCAGAGCGTTTCCGGCGGCACTGCGGTGTTCGTGATGGCCGACCTCTCGACGATGCAGGTGCGGACGCTGGTCGATGAGACGGACCTCGGCAAGATTCAACCGGGTCAGACAGCGCGCGTCATGGTCGACGCATTTCCGGGCCGCACGTTCCTGGGCACCGTGAGCAAGATCGAGCCGCAGGCGGTGGTCGAGCAGAACGTGACCATGTTCCCGGTCCTGGTCCAGCTGGACAACGCCGACGGCTCGCTGCGTCCCGGCATGAACGGCGAGGTCGTCGTCGAGGTCGCGCGGCGCAGTGATGTCGTGACCGTCCCGAACGCAGCCGTCGTCGCCATGCGCGACGCAATGGCGGCTGGAGCCCTCTTCGGCCTGGATGAGGACAGGATGCGGAGTCTGATGCGGCCGGCCGGCGCACCGCCGCAGATCGCGATGAGTGATGATGCGCCGGCGCAGCAGCCGGGCGCGACGACCGGCCCCCAGCGCCCCGGTGCAAACGGATCCGACAATGCCGGACAGGCAGGCGCCGCGAGGGGCGGCCCCGGTGCACAGGCGGGCGACAACCCGCAACGGCAGCGCGGCGGTGGTGCGCGCGGCGGCATGGGCGGCATGGGCGGCATGGGCGGCCGCGGCGGTGCGGCAGGCGGCGCGGCAGGCGGCGCGGCCGACACGCGAATGGGTCTCGTGTTCGTCCGCACGCCGGCCGGTGTCGAGCCGCGCCCGGTGACGCTGGGCCTGAACGACTGGGAATACACGGAGATCATCCGCGGCATCGAGCCGGGCGAAGAGGTCGTGCTGATCTCGGTCGCGCGGCTGCAGCAGCAGCAGCAGGACATGCTCGACAACATGCGTGCGCGCACGTCCGGCAGCCCCTTCTCCGGCGCCCAGGGTGGCGGCCGCGGACGCTAGGAGCAGCGACGACATGCTGATCGGTGAGATCATCCGCGTTGCGCTCGGCGCGATCGCGGCCAACAAGATGCGCTCGTTCCTGACCATGCTCGGCATAATAATCGGCATTGCTGCCGTGATCACGATGGTGTCGCTCGGTGAAGGCGCGCAGCAGGACGTGCAGGCGCGGCTGCAGGCGATGGGCACCAACGTGCTGACCGTACGGCCCGGTCAGAACATGTTCGGCGGCATCGACCGCGGCGACGCCAGCATGACGACGGAGGATGCCGACGCCCTGATGGACGCGCCCCGTCGCATCCGCAACGTCGCACCGGAGATGGAGCGGCGTCAGCAGGTCGTGTACGATGCGGCCAATGCGAACCTCTCGATCATGGGTACGTGGCCGAGCTACTTCGACATCCACAACCACAAGGTCGCGTACGGCCGCTCCTTCACGGAGGGCGAAGAGCGTGGGCGCCGTACGCTCGCAGTGCTCGGCGCGCGGGCCGGCGAACGGCTCAATGTGCCGCTCACCTCATCGATGATCGGACAGCGCATCAGCATCCGCGGCATCCCGTTCGAGGTGATCGGCGTGCTCGAGGAGAAGGGCTCGGCGGGATTCCAGAATCCTGACGAAGGCATCTACATCCCGCTCGCCACCGCGCAGTTCCGCGTCTTCGGCACCGAGAACGTGCGCGCGATGTCGGTGCAGGTCACAGACGAGCTGGCGATGGATGGCGCGCTGGCTGAAATCGACCAGGTGCTGCGTCGCGAGCACCGCATTCGGCCCGGTGATCCCAGCGACTTCAACGTACGCGATCAGACGAGTCTGCTCAGTACGTTCGAGGAGACGACGCGGACGTTCACGTACCTGCTCGCCGGCATCGCGGGCATTTCGCTGCTGGTCGGCGGGATCGGCATCATGAACATCATGCTCGTCTCCGTCACCGAGCGCACGCGCGAGATCGGCATCCGCAAGGCGCTCGGCGCCAAGCGCCGCGACATCATGATGCAGTTCCTGCTCGAGTCGCTCGTGCTGTGCGTGGCGGGCGGCGCGCTCGGCTGCGCGGTCGGCATTGGCGGCGCGCTGCTCGTGCAGAACATGGCCGGCTGGAGTATCGCCGTGTCGCCGCAGGCCGTTGTGCTGTCGTTCGTGTTCTCAGGTGCGGTCGGCATCTTCTTCGGCATGTGGCCCGCCCACCGGGCTGCGATCATGGACCCGATCGACTCGCTGCGCTACGAATAGGATGGGGAGCGGGAGAGCGGAGGAGCGGAGGAGCGGGTGGTTGCACCAGCTCCCGCTCCGCCGCTCCGCCGCTCCGCCGCTCCTCCGCTCCCCCGTCAGGCGCTGACCGCCTCGCGTTCCTTCCGCGCCGCCTCGATCACCTTGGGCTGCACGTTGCCGGGCACTTCCTCGTAGCCGTGTGGCATGCGTGAGTGTACGGCGCGTCCCTGCGTCAGCGATCGCAGCGTGGTCGCGTACTTGTAGAGCTCGGCCTGCGGGACGAGTGCCCGGATGTGCGTCTTCTGCCCGTCCTGCTCCATGCCCAGGATCTTGCCGCGGCGGTGGTTCAGGTCGCCGATCACGTCACCTGTGTAGGTCTCCGGGGTGACGACCTCCACTTCGATGATCGGCTCCAGGATCACGGGCGCCGCCGCATCGAGGGCCTTCTGGAACGCCAGTGAGCCCGCGATCTGGAAGGCCATGTCGCTGGAATCGACTGTGTGGTAGGAGCCGAAGAAACACTCTGCCTCGAAGTCGACGACGGGGAATCCGGCCAGGATGCCCCGCCGCGCAGCCTCCTGCACGCCCTTGTCGACGGAAGGTATGAACTTGTTGGGGATGACACCGCCGGTGATCGCGTCGGTGAAGACATAGCCCGAGCCACGGGGCAGCGGTTTCAGCCTGACGTGGCAGTCGGCGAACTGACCATGACCGCCCGTCTGTTTCTTGTGCTTGCCCTGCGCCTCGGCCGCCCTGCGGATGGTCTCCCGGTACGGCACGCGCGGCTCCTCCGTAACCACCTCGACGTGATACTTCCGCTTCAGCCGCTCCATCTGCACGTCGAGGTGCAGCTCGCCGAAGCCGCGGACGATCGTCTGATGGAGCTCGGGGTCGTAGTAGTGGACGAACGTCGGATCCTCCTCGTGCAGCTTCGCGAGGCCCACGCCGATCTTGTCCTCGTCGCTGCGACTCGCGGCACGCACGGCGAGCGCACTGTCGGGCTCCGGGAAATTGATCTGCTGCAGCACTACGGGCCGATCCTGCAGCGTGAGCGTATCGTTGGTGTGTGTCCCCTTCAGCTTCGCGACGACACCGATGTCGCCGGCGTGCAGGCGCCCGACCTCGAGGCGTTCCTTGCCCTGCGGGATCGAGAGGTGCGCCAGTTTCTCCGGCGTCTCGCGCGTCGCATTCCAGACCTCCTGGCCGTTCTCGACCGTCCCGCTGAAGATTCGGAAATAGGTGAGCTCGCCGACATGTGGCTCGGTTGCAGTCTTGAAGACCAGCGCCGCGAGCGGTGCCGCGTCCTCGACCTTGAGCTCGATGACCTGATCCAGACCAGGCCGCTGCGCGAGCTCGTGCGGCGCCTCCGACGGCGGCGGCACGATCGCGACCAGGGCCTCCAGCAGCGCACGTACACCCCAGCTCTTCTCGGCGGCGCCGCAGAAGATCGGAAACAGCTGGCCCGCCAGCATCGCCATCTCCAGTGCCTTGAGCGCCTCGGCAGTCGTGATCTCCCCACCCTCGAGGTACCGCTCCAGCAGCGCGTCGTTCGTGGTCGCGATCGACTCGAAGAGCTCCGTGCGCAGTGCCGTCGCCCGCTCTCTCAGCTCCTCAGGCACCTCCGCCTCCTCGTACTCGCCTGCACTCGTGCCCGCGCGATAGAGGTGCGCGCGCCCCGTGAACAGGTTCACGATGCCCCTGAACGAGTCGCCCTGACCGATCGGCAGTTCGGCGACCACCGCATGCTCCGTGATGTGGCGACGGATCTCGTCGCACACCTTGTCGAAGCTCGCGTGCTCCTTGTCCATCATGGACACGAAAAAAAGTCTGGGAATCCCGCGGGGCTCGCAGTATTCCCAGACCTTTTCCGTCCCCACCTCCACGCCGGTCGTGGAGCCCAGCGCGATTAACGCGCCGTCCGCAACCCTGGTGGCGGCTATCGCATCTCCAATGAAGTCGAGGTAACCGGGCGTATCGAGGAGATTCACCTTGACGCCGTCCCACTCCGCCCAGGCCGCTGCACACTGTACCGAGATGCCGTGTGCGATCTCCTCTTCGGCGTACATGGTCAGCGCTGTGCCGTCCTTGACGAAGCCCCGTCGGCGCGACGTGCCGGTCGCAAAGCACAGCGCGTCCACCAGCGTTGTCTTGCCGGAACCACCATGACCGAGAACGACGACGTTGCGGATTCGATCCGACGTGAACTCTCTCACGCCTGACATACGCACCTCCGGGGCTCGAGGGGACTGGCGGGATTGCTATCCTAATGGAAAGCGGAAGGGGGCGGCAAGACGGGGGCTACGTACTGCGGGCGAGGTGCGGCGGGCGAATACTGCGGGCGAATACTGCGGGCGAGGTGCTTCGGGGCGAGGTACTTCGGGCGAGGTACTTCGGGCGAGGTACTTCGGGCGAATACTTCGGGCGAGGTACTTCGGGCGAGGTACTTCGGGCGAATACTTCGGGCGAATACTTCGGGCGAGGTGCGGCGGGCGACAACGCCGGGCAACCTGCGGGAGGTCGGCCTGGGAATCGATGCCCGCGGCCATTTCCGCTCCGTGCCCGCCGCCCTCCGCCCGCCGTCACCCCCCGTTTGTGGCCCGCAGTATTCGCCTGCAGTACTCGCCTGCCGTATTCGCCCCCAGTATTCGCCCCCAGTACTTCGTCGCGTTCAATCCGTCCGATACCGCCGGCTGACCTCATCGAGCAGTCGGCGCTCCTGCGGTGTGAGGCTGCTCATGCCTTCCGTGCTGATCTTCTCGAGGACGCGATCGAGCTCGTCGAGCAGCTTGTCCTCCTCGCCGTCGACACCGACGCGGCGGCTCGCGGCGGCGGCTGGCAGGGTCGACGGGCGGGCGGCCCGTGTCCCGGCGGGCTCGTCCATTCTGACGACGCGCATGCGGCGCCGCGTCATCATCTTGCGGACCCCGCCCAGCGGCCCGCCGGGGCCGCTCAGCCGCAGGTAGATGAACGCTGCGGCGAAGCCGCCGAGATGGGCGGCGTGCGCGATGTTGTCGCTCGTGTTGAACATGGAGAAGATCGACATTGCGGCGAGCACCATGACCAGGTACTTGGCCTTCACGGGCAGGATGCCCCAGATGTAGATGGGTGCATCGGGCCAGTTCAGCGCGAACGCAAGCATGACGCCGTAGACGGCGGCGGAAGCGCCGATGATGGGGCTTCCGAAAGCGAAGAGGAACGACAGCGCCGCGCCGCCCAGACCGCAGATGAAATAGAATTTCAGGAACTCGCGCGATCCCCAGCGTCCTTCGAGCGGCGGTCCGAAGAAGAACAGGCCGAGCATGTTCCAGAACAGGTGCATGAAGCCGCCGTGCGCGAACATGTATGTGACGATCGTCCACGGCTTCAGGAGCACCTGCGCGGGGGTGAAGGCCAGGTAGTAGCTGAGCACAGGCACCATGCTCTGGAGCAGGAACACCACCGCGTTCGCGATGATGAGCCGCTGCACCCAGGGCGTGAGCCCGAACCCGAACGAAAAACTTCCGCGGTAAGCCATGCATTCGCCTCGTCGCGAGCTGAGTTGCCCGCGTTGTGATCTAAACCCGGCGCCGTCGGCCGTGTTCCTCGATGGCGATGCGACACAGCCTCTCGCACACCTGGGAGAACGTCAGGCCCGCTGCCAGCGCGCCCTTCGGGAACAGGCTCGCCGACGTCATGCCGGGCAGCGTATTCGCCTCGAGGCACCAGAATACGCCATCCTCGTCCATTCGGAAATCGATACGGCTGAACCCGCTCAGCTTCAGAGCGCAGTGCGTACGCAGTGCGAGCGCCTGCACTGCGATCGTCTGCGGGCCTGTCAGGTCGGCAGGAAAGATTTCCTGGGCGCCATCCGGCTGGTATTTCGCCTCGTAGTCGAAGATCTCCTTTTCGAAGAGGATTTCGCCGACGGGCAGCGCATCGCCGCCGAGCACGGGGACAGTGAGTTCGCGGCCCGGCACGAACACCTCGATCATGACCTCGTCGTCGAAGCGCGCCGCGAGATCCACCGCAGCCTCGAGGTCGGCGGCGTGACGGACAATGCTCAGGCCGACCGTCGAGCCCTGCTTGCTGGGCTTGACGATGCAGGGGAAACCGATTCGCTCCTCTACATCGAGGAGCAGCACGGGTGCCATCAGCCACTCGGGCGTCGGCACGCCGGCGGCACGCAGCAGCCGCTTCGTGATGTCCTTGTCCATGGCGACGGCACTGCCGAGCATGCCGCTGCCCGTATAGGGGATTCCCGTCAGGTCGAGCAGCGCCTGGAGGGTGCCGCCTTCACCCGCTCCGCCGTGGAGAGCGAGGAACAGGACGTCGACGCCGGCGAGCTCGGGGGCGCGCGTAACTGCCGTCACGTCGCCGGTGCGCATCAGGTCCAGCGCCTGCTCGTCGGGTGGCAACTGCGCCACTCGTCCGCTCAGCAGGCGCCGCTCGGCGGCTTCATCGAGCACACCCGTCGCCGTATCGACCGCGACCACCGTATGGCCCGCGTGCCGGAGCGCCTGCACCACCTGCGCGCCGCTCGCGATGGATACGTCCCGCTCCGAGCTGGTCCCGCCGAAGAACACGGCGACCTTGAGCCGCGCCTTTTCCCTACCCTTCGTCATGCCACACCATTGCTGTCGACCTTCCCCCGGCCACTGGAAATCCTCGTTGACGGACTGGTCGTCCCCTGCAACAACTCCGCCAGCTCTTCCGCGCGCGCTGCATCAAGGCGCGAGCAGCTGCACCATGTCATACCGCGTGATGATGCCGGTCAGCGCGCCGTCGACACGCACGAGCACCGCGGGACACTGTCGGGTGAGCAGCCGACCGACCCCGCTCATCGGCATGTCGCCATCGACGACGGGAAACGCCGGCTCCATGATGCTGCCGACGGTCCGCGTGAGCACAGCAGGATCTTCGATGACGCGCGACATCAGGAGCGATTCGGGCACCGACCCGACGCATTCGTCATCCTCGCAGACGGGCAGCTGGGAGATATCGTAGTCGGTGATGAGACGCAGCGCCTCGCGGACCGGCGTGGCGCGCTCGATGCAGACCAGAGCCGGCGCGCCGCCGTCCTTGCGGAAGATCAGCTCGGCTGCCGTGATGCGGTCCGGATCGAGCAGCTGGTTCTCGCGCATCCATTCGTCGTTGTACATCTTCGACAGGTAACGCTCGCCGGTGTCCGGCAGAATGCAGACGATGCGGGCAGCAGCGTCGTCGATCTGCCGCGCGACGCGAACTGCGACCGTGGCGATGAGTCCGGCCGAGCCGCCGACGAAGAGGCCTTCCTCGCGCGTCATACGCCGGCCCATCGCGAAGGCATCGCGGTCGCTGACCGTCTGGAACTCGTCGATCACGCTGAAGTCCAGCGTGCCCGGCAGCTTGTCATTGCCAATGCCCTCGACCTTGTAAGGCGCACTGTCCCCTTTCTGTCCGGTGCGATGGTACTGGGCAAAGATCGACCCGGGCGGATCGCCCGCGACGACCCGGATCGCGGGATTGCGCTCCTTGAGAAACCGGCCGGCGCCGGTGAGCGTGCCGCCCGTGCCGGCGGCGGCGACGAGGTGCGTTACGCGACCCTCCGTCTGCTCCCAGATCTCGGGACCCGTCGTTTCGTAATGCGACTGCGGGTTGACGGGGTTGAAGAACTGATCGGCCAGGACGGCGCCGGGCGTTGCGGCCACAATGCGTTTCGCTGTCTGCACGTAGTTGTCCGGATGATCCGGCGGCACCGCGGTCGGCGTGATCACGACGTCGGCACCGAACGCGCGAAGCAGGCGCACCTTTTCCTGGCTCATCTTGTCCGGCATCGTGAAGATGCAGCGGTATCCCTTGATCGCGGCTGCAATCGCGAGCCCGACTCCGGTGTTGCCGCTGGTACCTTCCACGACGGTGCCGCCCGGCTTCAGCTTCCCTGCGCGCTCCGCTGCTTCGATCATGGCCAGCCCGATGCGGTCCTTGACCGACCCGCCCGGGTTGAAGAACTCCGCCTTTGCGTAGACAGGGGTGCGCGCACCATCCACTACGCGGTTCAACCGGATCAGCGGGGTCCAGCCTACGGTGGCCAGTACGTTGTCGAACGGCCGCGCGTTGCGCGGCGGCATCCCGCTACTCACCATCGCCTCCCGGTCGCGCGGCGGGGCGCGGCGCGACGGCCGAGTCCTGCGAAAAGCGCACCGGCACGCGAGTCCACATGGGAACGAACCTGTCGCCTCGCTTGCCGGGCGTGAAGCGGAGCCGGCGCGCGCCCGCCACCGCGGCCGAGTCGAACTCGGCGAAGCCGCTCGGATCCGAGACGAGAGCGCTGTCCACATCGCCGAACTCGTTGACGTGCACCATGACTTCCGTCTCGCCCTGCACCTTGCGATCCCACAGCGCAACGGGATACTCGATCGGCGACGGGTCCGGCATGGGCACGGGCTCGCGGACGGGCTCCGGGTCGCGGCCGCACGCGGCCAGTACCAGCCCGCAGGCCACGCAGGTCCTGATGGTCATCGGTTCTAATCTCCGGTCTGAGCTTTCAGTTCTGCGAGCAGGTTCAGGGCCTGCAGCGGCGTCAGAGCATTGACATCGGTCCTGCGCAGGCGCAGCACCGCAGGGTGGTCCGGCGGCGCGAACAGCGAGAGCTGCTCGCGCGGCGGCGCGTGGGCGCCGAACCGGCCGAGCCCTTCACCGCCGCCGGAGTGTGCGCCTTCCAGGTCGCGCAGAATTTCCCGTGCGCGCTGGACCACGGTGGCGGGCATCCCGGCCAGGCGCGCGACTTCGATGCCGTAGGAGCGGTCTGCGCCACCGGGCTGGAGGTGATGCAGGAAAACGATGTCGTTGCCGACTTCACGCACCGCCACGTTGAAGTTGACGAGGCCGGGCAGCAGGTCTGCGAGCTGTGTCAGCTCGTGGTAGTGGGTTGCGAAGATGGTCTTCGGGCCGGTCACCTCGTGCAGATGCTCGGTGACCGCCCACGCGATGCTGACGCCGTCATAGGTAGCGGTGCCGCGCCCGATCTCGTCGAGCAGAACGAGCGATGCGCGGGTGGCGCCGTGCAGGATGGCCGACGTCTCATGCATCTCGACCATGAAGGTGGACTGGCCGCGCACCAGGTTGTCCGATGCACCGACGCGCGTGAAAATCCGGTCGCATACGGGGAGCCGCGCGCGCCGGGCGGGCACGAACGAGCCGATCTGTGCGAGCAGCTGGATGAGGCCGACCTGACGCAGGATCGTGGACTTGCCGGCCATGTTCGGTCCGGTCAGGATCATGATGCGGCCGGTCTCGTCGAGCACGACGTCGTTCGGGATGAACTCCTCGCGCGGCATCATGCGCTCGACTACGGGATGGCGGCCATCGCGGATCTCGAGCGCGTAGCCGTCGTGGATCTCCGGGCGCGCGTAGCCGCCGCGCTCCGCCAGCTGAGCGAGCGACGTGACCACGTCCACCAGCGCCATGTGTGCAGCCGTGCTCTGCAGCCGCTGCATGTGCCGCGCGATGTCCGCGCGAAGCTCGGCGAAGAGACGCGCCTCCAGCGCGAGGATGCGATCTTCCGCATCGAGCGCCTTCGACTCCCACTCCTTCAGCTCAGGCGTGACGTACCGTTCGGCATTGGCGAGCGTCTGCTTGCGTTCGTAGTACGCGGGTGCACGTTCGATGTTGGTGCGTGTGACCTCGATGTAGTACCCGAACACCTTGTTGTAGCCCACCTTCAGCGAAGCAATGCCCGTTCGCTCCCGCTCCCGCGTCTGCAGCCGCGCGATGTAGTCCTGCGCGCCATCGCGGAGCGCGCGAAGCTCGTCCAGCTCCACGTTCCAGCCGGGTCGCATCACGTCGCCATCACCGATGCCGGACGGCAGCTCGTCATTGAGCGCGCGACCGAGTAGCGCGCACACGTCATCGAGCGGATCCAGCTCGACAGCTGCAACGGCCAGCAACGGCGCTGACGCTGCTGCGATCGCTCTCCGGACGGACGGCAGCCGCTCCAGCGAGAGTGCGAGTGCGCGCAGCTCGCGCGGCGCGGCGCGGCCCGTGCCGATCTTGGCGGCCAGGCGCTCGAGGTCCCGCACATCCTTCAGCTCGGCTCTGAGTGCGCGGCGCGTCGTCGCATCGGTGAGCAGCTCGGCGACAGCGAGCTGACGCTCGCGAATCAGTTGCCCGGATACGAGCGGCCGGAGCACCCAGCGGCGCAGCAGTCGGGCGCCCATCGGCGTCTGCGTTTCATCGATGACCTGGATCAGCGTGGTCGCGCGGTCCGAAGCACCGCCGTCGCCGCGCAGTGGCTCGACCAGCTCGAGATTGCGGCGTGTCATCTCGTCCAGCGCCATGGCTTCGCCGAAGCGCTCGATGCGCGGCGGCCGCAGCGCAGCCACCGACGCGGGCTGCACTTCGGCGAGGTATCCGATCAACGCGCCGAGAGCGCCGATCAGCGGCGCATCATGCGACTCGAAGCCGAACCCGTCGAGCGACGTGATCCGGTAGCGGCGCCTGATCTCCTCGCGGCCATGCTCCGGCTCGAACAGCCAGTCGGGGCGGTAGGTCCGGCTGGCGCCCTCTGCGCCGGGCACATCGTGGCCCAGCCAGCTCGCCGGCAGCAGCAGCTCGGCAGCCTCGAACCGGGCCAGCTCTGCTTCCAGCGATGCCGCCGGCGCCAGCAGCACCGTCACTTCGCCGGTGGACGCGTCAGCGGCCGCGAGCGCCACGGCCCGACCCGGCGAGCCAGTGGCGGCCTCGCGCAGCGCCACCAGATGGTTGTTGCGGCGAGCAACGAGCAGCGCATCCGCCACGACGGCGCCGGGCGTAACCGTCTCCACGACTTCCCGACGGACGATGCCCTTCGCCAGCGCCGGGTCTTCGACCTGTTCGCAGATCGCGACCCGCCGACCGAGGCGGACGAGCCGCTGGACGTACTCGTCGCGTGCGCGCGCCGGCACGCCGGCCAGCGGTACGTTCGTCGCCCCGCCATTGTTGCGCGACGTCAGCGTCAGGCCGAGCAGCTTCGCGCCTTCCTCGGCGTCCTCGCAGAACATCTCGTAGAAGTCCCCCACGCGGAAGAAGACCAGCGCGTCAGGGTGCCGCGACTTGGCTTCGCGCCACTGCTGCATCAGGGGAGTATGGTCCGGCTTCGGCATGCGGGACTGTGTAGGGGGGATCAGGCTGCGACGAAGCATAGCCGCGCGCGGCGGCAGCGGCAATCGGACCGGCGCCCGCACTTGCATGCGTGCGGTCCGGACCCGCATATCCCTCCCCATTCGAGTTCCTCATCAGTCGAGGCCAGATCATGTATCGCGCGCGAACCACAATTCCGGCTGCCACGGTCCTGGCGTGGCTGCTGACTGCGGCGTTCACCGGCGTCGCGGCCGCACAGGACGCCGTCGCCATCGATACGCTGCATGCCGCAGCAGGGTCTCGCCTGTATCCGGGTGCGGCTGCGATGGCACGCAGCATGGACATCCTGGACCGGACCGAGATCGAGGCACTGCCCGCCACTTCCATTCTCGACGTGCTTGCCCGCGCGTTCGGCGTGGATCTGCTGCCACGGTCCGCGGCCCAGGCGGATGTCGCTATCCGCGGCTCGAGCTTCGAGCAGGTGCTCGTCATGGTGGACGGTGTCCCGATGAACGACGATCAGACGGGGCACTTCCATCTCAGCATGGGCGTGCCGCTGGACGCCGTGGAGCGCATCGAGGTGCTGCGGGGACCGGCTTCGGCACTGTACGGCAGTGCCGCTGTGGGCGGCGTCATCAACATCGTGACGCGACGCGACGCCGAAGAGCTGTCGGCGCGCGCAGAGGCCGGCAGCTTCGGCGGCGCGGCGGCGGAGGTGGGCGCCGGGTTCCGGGCCGGCGGCCTGACGGGCCGGGCCGGCGCGGGCCACGACCGCAGCGACGGCCACCGCGCTGGCACCGATCACCGCGCCACCAGCGGCCTCCTCACGCTCGATGCAGACATCGCCGGTGGCAAGGCCCGCCTCGATGGGTCGTACGCCCGACGCGACTTCGGCGCGGACGGGTTCTACGCGCCCTACGACTCCTACGAGGAGACGCGCACGGCTGCGGCCGCTGCATCCTGGCGCAGCATGGCCGGTGCATGGTCCATCGCACCGCGCCTTTCGGTCCGGCGCAACGAGGATGATTTCATCCTCCTGCGTGACGATCCGGACTTCTACCACAACACGCACACGAACGACCGCATGGCCGCGGAGCTCGTGCTCCAGCGGGCGCTCTCGAGTCGTGTGCGCGTGGCTTTCGGAGCGGATGCTGCGCGCTCCGACCTCGACAGCAACACGCTCGGCAGCCGCACGGAGCGCCGCACGGCCGTGTTCGGCGAGCTCGCGGCGGGCAGTCCCGCAGCGACGCTGGGCACGGCCGGCATCCGCCTCGATCACCACTCGACGTTCGGCAGCTTCGTGTCCGCCACGGCCGGAGGCAGCTTCCGCCCCGCTGCGCCGCTGCGCATCCGCGCATCAGCGGCTTCCGGTTTTCGCGCGCCCAACTGGACGGAGCGCTACTACGAGGACCCCGTCAACATCGGCGATCCGAACCTGGAGGTGGAACGGTTCTGGACGGCGGAGCTCGGCGCCGAGCTGCAGCGCGGTGCGACGTCGGCCGAGGCAGTCGTGTTCGTCCGCCGCGCCCGGGAGCTGATCGACTGGAGCAAGCCGGAAGGCGCCGGCGAGGAGGTGCCGTGGCGCACGATGAACGTCGCGAGCGCAACGTTCCGTGGCCTCGAAACCGAGGTCCGCACGACGCTCGCGACGGTCGCGCTGACCGGCCGCGCTGCGCTGATCGGAGTTGCCGCCGATGACGTCGCGGGCTACACGTCCAAGTACGCACTCCGTCCTCTCACCCGGTCGTTGAGCCTCCAGACCGACGTGGCGCTGGCGCGACGCGCATCCCTGAGCCTGCGGGGCGCACGATTCGACCGTCCGGACGCCGCTGCGTGGGGTGTCGTCGATGCGCGGCTCACAGCGGATTTCCAAGCCGCACAGGTTTTCGCCGGCGTGACCAATCTGTTCGATGCCTCGTGGCGCGACGTATCCGACCGCCCTGCGCCCGGCCGCAGCTTCAGTGCGGGGCTGCGGCTCCGCCGTTGAGTACGGCGACACCTTAGGATATCTTCAGTGCTGGCGATGTACTTGTGCACACTGGACCAGGACCGGACGTGTCTCGCAACGTGTTCGATACATATAACGCCGCGTACGTGCAGGCGGTGTACGAGCAGTTCCTCCAGAACCCCGCCGGTGTGGACGAGTCGTGGCGGCGTCTGTTCACGACGGAAGCCGGCACGCGCGGGCTGCTGGGCGCCGACGGCAACGGCGCGCGGCCTTCCGCCGCTGCGCCGGCGACCGGGGCGGCCCATTCCCTGACGCAGCTCCGGGCCGCCCGCGCTGCCGGCGAGCTGGTGGACGCGTACCGGCTGCATGGCCATCGGGCAGCGCACGTCGATCCTCTCGGCACGGAGCCCGAAGGGCATCCGATGCTGTTGCTCGACTTCCACGGCATCATCCACGACGACCTCGGCTCGGTGCCATCCGCGCTGATCGACGACCTGCCGGGTGACACCATGGACGAGGTGCTCGCGTGGCTGAAGGACACCTATACCGGGACGATCGGCTACGAGTACGAGCATCTCGAGGATCCGCCCATGCGCGAATGGCTGCGCGAGCAGATCGAGAGCGGCACGCACCGGCAGCCGCTCACGGCCGAGGAGAAGCAACGGCTGCTCGCCCGTCTGACGGAGGTCGAGGCGCTGGAACAGTTCATTCACCGCGCCTACCTCGGCGCGAAGCGGTTTTCGATCGAGGGCACCGACATGATGGTGCCGATGCTGGACCTGGCGATCGAGCGTGCTGCACAGGCCGGCGGACGCGAGGTCACGATCGGCATGGCCCACCGCGGCCGTCTGAATGTGCTCGCGCACGTGCTCGGCATGCCGTACAGCGAGATCATCGCGAAGTTCGAGGGCATCCACGCGCAGATGGCTGGAACCGGCGACGTGAAGTACCACCTGGGCGCCGAAGGCACGTACGCGACGCGCAGCGGCGAACCACTCACGGTCATGCTCGCACCGAACCCGAGCCACCTCGAGTTCGTGCACCCGGTCGTCGAGGGCATGACGCGCGCCAAGCAGACTGTCCGGACCACGGCGACACTTACCCAGGACGAGAACCTCGTCGTGCCCGTGATCATTCACGGCGACGCCGCCTTCTCCGGTCAGGGAGTGGTCCCGGAAACGCTCAACCTGTCCCGCCTGCACGGCTACGGCACGGGCGGCACATTGCACATAATCGCGAACAACCAGGTCGGCTTCACGACGAACCCCAGCGAGGCGCGGTCGACCGACTACTCGAGTGATATTGCGCGCGGCTTCGACATACCCGTCTTCCACGTCAATGCCGACGATCCCGAGGCATGCCTCGCGGTCGTCAGGCTGGCGATGATGTTCCGCGATCGGTTCCACGGCGACGTCGTCATCGACCTCATCGGCTACCGCCGTTACGGCCACAACGAAGCCGACGAGCCCGCTTACACGCAGCCGGTGCTCTACAGGCGTATCGGCGAGCACCCCACGGTCCGACGCGTATGGGCGGACCGGCTCACAGCGGGCGGCGAGATCGCCGACACCGAGGCGGACGCCGTCTGGCAGCGCGCCTACGACAGGCTGGTGAACGAGCAGACGGAGGTGAAGAAGCGGGCCGTCGAGAAACACGTCGAGGAGGTGGAGGAGGACGTGGAGTCTGCGGACGGTGTCGATACAGCCGTCGACGCCGAGCTCATCGCGTCACTGGACCGTCAGCTCCACACGTGGCCCGATGGGTTCGCGGTCAACGCCAAGCTGTCGCGTCAGCTGGCGAAGAGGGCGCGCGCCGTGCCGGCGGGCGGCAGCATCGACTGGGCGCACGCGGAGACGCTCGCATTCGCTTCGCTTCTGGCGGCCGGCATCGGCGTCCGCCTGACGGGTCAGGACTGTGAGCGCGGCACGTTCAGTCAGCGGCACCTCGTGCTCCATGATACCGAGACCGCCGCACGCTACACACCCGTCGCGAGCCTCGCCGAGGCGCGTGCGCCGTTCGAGGTTCACAACAGCCCTCTCTCGGAGCTCGCCGCTGTCGGCTTCGAGTACGGCTACAGCGTCGTCGCGCCGAAGGCACTGGTGCTGTGGGAAGCGCAGTTCGGCGATTTCGTCAACGGCGCTCAGGTCATCATCGACCAGTTCATGACCGCGGGCCGTGCCAAGTGGGGCCAGCTGTCGCGTCTCGTGCTGCTGCTGCCGCACGGCTTCGAAGGACAGGGCCCGGAGCATTCGAGCGCACGGCTCGAGCGCTTCCTGCAGGCGGCCGCCGAGAACAACATCCGCGTGGCCAACTGCACCACACCCGCTCAGTACTTCCACCTGCTGCGCAGGCAGGCGCTGCTCCAGGAGCGCTGTCCGCTGATCGTGTTGACGCCCAAGAGCCTGCTTCGCCACGCGCGCGCGACGTCGCCGGCAGCGGAGCTCAGCACCGCCGGCTTCCATCGCGTGATCGGCGACGATTCCGTGGACGCAGGGCGCGTCCGCCGCCTCGTGCTCTGCACCGGCAAGGTCTACTATGACCTGCTGGCCGGCCGCGAGGAGGCAGCGATCGACGATATCGCGCTCGTCCGCGTCGAGCTGCTCTACCCCTTCCCTGCTGCCGAGCTGACCGACGTGCTCGGACGGTACGAGCACGATGCAGAAATCGTGTGGGCGCAGGAAGAGCCGAAGAACATGGGCGCCTGGAGCTTCATCGCACCGCGCCTCCGGCAGCTGACCGGCCACGACCCGGTCTACTGCGGCCGGCCCATGCGCGCCAGCCCCGCGGAAGGTTACGCGGACGCTCACGAGAAGGAACAGCGTCGCATCATCGGCGAAGCTCTGGCCATGCCGGCCGCCGAAGCGGCAGAGAAGACGGGCACGGCCCGACGTGCGGTGGGTGGCGCGCCGGCCAGAGGCGGCACGCACCGGTCACGCAAAGGCTGACGAGCGCCCGGCAGGGTCCGACTCTTGCCATTGCAATCACCGGAAGCTGGTGAAGCTGCCTTTCTCAGGAGCGGACCATGTCCTCGTTCGGCATCTACATTGTCGGCTACATCATCCTGATCGTCGGTCTCGCTCTGGCGGCGAACATGCTCGGCGCGCCTGCCATGTGGATCGGAATCGGAGTCATCGTCCTGATCGGAATCGGCATCCTGTCAGGCGTTTCCCGCACGAAGCAGCGCGACCGGCCGGAAGTCTGAAGCTGAACCCAGCCCGCCACGCCGCCCTGCGACACGCAGTGAGCGGCGTGACGGATGGTCACGAAGCTTTACACACGCTGTCGCTGCGGCAATCTTTCGAACTCCCGACCGACCCCCTGCACGAAAGGCGAGCGGCAATGGTGCCCACCCTGATCCTCATCGCGCTGATCGTGGCCGCGCTCGTCATCTACAACGGGCTGGTCCAGCTCAAGGTGCGTGCCGAGGCCGCCTGGTCTGATATCGACGTGCAGCTCAAGCGCCGCCACGACCTGGTCCCGAACCTCGTGGAGACGGTGAAGGGATATGCCGCTCACGAGAAAGGCACCCTGGACTCCGTCGTTCAGGCGCGCTCCCGCGCGATGACCGCAGAGGGACCGGCGGCGCGCGCAGAGGCGGAGGGCATGCTGACGGGCGCGCTCAAGTCACTCTTCGCACTCGCGGAAGCATATCCGCAGCTGCGCGCAGTGGAGAGCTTCGGCCAGCTGCAGCAGTCGCTCGGCAGCATCGAGGACGCATTGCAGAATGCACGGCGGTACTACAACGCCGTCGTGCGCGACCTGAACACGCGAATCCAGCAGTTCCCCTCGAATCTGATCGCCCGTTCGTTCGGCTTCAGGCAGCGCGAGTTCTTCGAGATCCCCGATACCGAACGCTCCGTGCCGCGCGTCAGCTTCTGATGTCGCCCGGAATCCGGCGGGCGATGCTGCTCGCGGCAACTGTCCCGGCGCTGCTGTGTCCGGCGGTCGGCCACGCCCGTTCGCTCGAGATTCGGGAGCTGGCGACCAGCATCGTCGTGCTGGCCAACGGCGAAATTCGTGTCACGGAGCGTCTCACCGTGCACTTCGACGGAGAATGGAACGGGATCTACCGCACGATACCCGTGGAGTACGAGTGGCACGGTCTGCGCTACCGGCTCAACCTGCGCGTCCTCGGCACCGTGGACGGTGAAGGCAGAGAGCTGCGTCATGATGTGGAGACCCGCGGCGACAGCCGCCGCGTGCAGATCTGGGTGCCCGGTGCGGCGAGCACGACCCGCACCATCGTGCTCACCTACACATCGCCGAACGCGCTGCGGTTCTTCGATGAGCACGACGAGCTCTACTGGAACGTGACCGGAGACCAGTGGGACTTCCCGATCGCGCGGACGCGCGCGGAAGTCATCCTGCCGCCCGCGGTCACGGGAGTGCGTAGCGCTTCCTTCACGGGCGCCGGCGGCTCCACGACCGGCGACGGCACCGCGGAACAGGTCGGCAATGTGGTCTACTTCCAGGCTGACCAGCCGCTCGGCTACCGCGATGGCCTGACCATCGCCGTCGCCTGGAACCCGGGCGTGGTGCATCGTCCGAGCACGGCCGAACGTGCCGCCTCGATGCTGTCGGCCAATTCCGTGCTGGCCCTCCCGCTGTTCGCCTTCTTCGCCATGTTCGGCCTGTGGCGCCGCTACGGCCGCGATCCGGAGCTGGGTTCGATCTACGTTCGGTACGAGCCGCCCCCGGACATGACACCGGCGGAAGCGGGAACGCTCATCGACGGGCAGCCGGATCTGCGGGACATCACGGCCACGATCGTTGACCTGGCCGTGCGCGGCTTCGTCGAGATCGAGGAGCGGTCACAGGAGCAGCTCTTCGGTCTGGTCACGTCACGCGATTACGCGATCCAGCTGAAGCGGGCCGAAGAGTGGCCACGGCTGAAGCCGCACGAGCGCGCACTCCTGCAGGCGCTGTCCGTACATTCGCATCGGGACCAGGTGATGCTGTCCGAGCTGAAGAACCAGTTCTACAAGCATCTGCCGGAGATCCGCAGACACCTGCACGGCACCCTCGTCGAGGGCGGTCACTACGTTCGCAGGCCCGATCACGTGCATTTGACATGGCTCGCGATCGGGCTGGTGAGCGCGGCGGCGATCGGCCTGATCGGAGCGGCGCTCTCGACCCGTCTCTTCGTCTCACCTCTCGCCGTCATGATCGCGTCCATCCTGACGTTCATCATCGTGGTCGGCTTCGGCCTGGTCATGCCCGCCCGGACGCCACACGGCGCGCGGGCCTACGCATGGCTGCGCGGCTTCGAGGAGTTTCTTTCGCAGGTGGAAAAGGACAGGCTCGAACGCATCGGGCGGACGACGGACACGTTCGAGAAATACCTGCCGTTCGCGATGGCGTTCGGTGTGGAACAGAACTGGGCGCGCGCGTTCGAGGGATTGGCCAGCCAGCCGCCGACCTGGTATCGAGGCACGCATGCAGGCGGATTCCGGCCCAATCTCTTCGTGGCGGATCTGGGCCGGATGACGACTGCCGCCAGCTCGGCGATGTCATCTGCGCCGCGCAGCAGCGCAGGCAGCTCCGGCTTCAGCGGCGGGTCGAGCGGCGGCGGCTTCGGCGGCGGCGGCGGCGGCGGTTTCTGAGCCGCGAAGCCTTGCCTGAACGAGTGACCGGGAACACTTTCATACGTGAGGGGCTACTCCTCGTATACGGAGCGTGAGGAGGTAATTTGGAGCAGCTGGTCGTCGTGACGCACCCTGATCCCGTCGTGCTGGAGGTGCGCGCCATTGCGGATGTCGGCACGCCCGATGGCAGCGTCGCGCTCGGGTACTACTACGATGGCCACGTACTGGCGCGCGGCGTCGTGACCAACGATGCGCTGGATGCCATCCACGGACTGCTGCGTGCGCCCGTCTCCGTCGCGCTCGCGGCGACCGAGGACGACAGCGGCAACATAGAGGCGCGCGTATGCCTGGTACTGCCAGTGGATGCCGATGATGAAACGTCGCACGGGGATGAGCCCGAGGAACCATGGAAGGCAAGCGTGCCGCGCCCCCCGGGCGAGATCGGCGGCGAGTATGACGAGGCGCCGAAGCTCGCACTCCTGCCGATCGGCAATGCCATCCGCGGTGCGAGCCACCGCAACCATTCGGATGTGGCAGGCGATGCGCGCGAGATGCTGTCGAACCTGCTGGCCGGCCGCAGCCACGATGCCGTTGCGCGCGCGATCGACGACCTGCTCGACAGCCTCTAGGATCCCTTACGGCGACAACGCCGGCGCTGTGCATCCGCAACCCCTGGACTCCCCGACCGGCAGCGCCGCGCAGCGCGCAGAGGAACGGTTCCGCCGTATCTTCACTGGCGCCCATGCAGGCCATGCCGCCTGCGCCGCCGACGAGTGGCTTTCTGAACCGTGTCGTGGAACCGACGGCCGCGCCAGCTCGCGGCCGCTCGTGTGGAGCCGGCGGAACGGGCCATGGCGCCGTGTGCCGCTGCTGTGGGTCGGCGCTGCGCCGGGGAACGCCGGCGGGCTCGGGAGCAGCAACATGGGCGCGCACGGCACACGCATTCCTTTTGGCGGCGACATCGCGGGCGGAAACCTCGATGTGCTGCTGGCGAGCATCGGGCTGGATCGGAACCGGACTTTCATCGTGGCATCGCTGAACCAGCTGCCGGAGCGCGGCGGCGGGGAACCCACGATGCGCGAGATTGCCGAGCCCGCAGGTGGTCTGCCGGACAGCATCGCGCTGTTGCGGGATACCGTGATCGCGGCAGGACCGGCGCTCATCGTCGCCCTCGGCAACGTGGCGCTTCGTACACTCGGCGCCGCCCTGACGCGGCCGGACGCGGCACCTGTTGGCACCTCGCGTGTCCTCGGGCGTGCGCGGCTGCCCGGCACGGCCCGTCTGGTTGCTGCCGGCATCGCACGAGGACGCGCCACCCGCTGGCCCGCGACGGCTCTGCCGTTCGCCGAAGGATTCCGAAAGCAATGGCGGTGCGCATGGCACGAAGATCCTGATTTCTTCGTGCTGCAACTGCTCCACCCGAGCGCACAGAACATGAGCCCGTTCGCGGGCACGGCCACGCTGTTTCACACGCGCATGCTGCAGACGCGCGATGCGCTCGTGAGCGCAGCGCGGGACGTGGCCGGCCTCGAGCCGCCGCCGGTGCGACCGGGGCTGCCGCGCGAAGGGATTTACGCACTGCCTGAATGGCGCGACCGCGTGGACGAACGGCATCGCCGGATCGACGACCTGTGGCGTTCGCGCGGCGTATAGGGCGTATAGAATGCGTGCTCGAGCGAAGATGAGCGTTGCTCCGGGACGAACACAGAGTTAGCGTTGTGGTGTCATGGTTTACTACGCCCGCGTTCCCGTCCGCACCCTGATCCCCACCGTCCTGGTTCGTCTGGCCACCGAGGACGGGGATGTATCGTTTCGCGCACGGTGGAAGCGCTCACCTCTCGAGCTGCAGCGACTGATCCTCTATCGCATGCGGCGAGGAAAAATGCTCTGGTTCGAGGACGACCGCGGCCACGACATGTGCTTCCGCCCGGAGGCGATCCGTGCCGCGCTGGTCGATGGAAGGCGGTGACAGTTGATGCATTTTGCGATTCTGCTGCAGGAAGCAGGCGCGTCCGAGCCGGTACGGACGGGCTGGTTTCAGTATGTCCTGGATTTTCTGGATTCACCCGCGCCGTACAGCCCGTTCAGTGAGTATCTGCTGCTGCTGTTCATCATGTGGCTGATCGAACGCCGTCACACCCGCAAGCGGTCGTTCGAAGCGCAGGCGCAGGAGGTTCTGGACCAGAAGTACGCCGATGGCGAGATCAGCAAGTCGGCCTACAACAAGTTCCGCCAGGATGCCATGATGCGTCCGAAGCGCTGATGCAATGAGCAGCGTTGGCGCGCTGACCAGAACCACCCTTCAGAATTTCATCTCCATGCCGACGATCGGCACGATCGGCAGATGCGCAAGCGGCTGCGCCTGACCCACGTCGCGATTGTAGTGGTAGAAGATCGCGTCCCGCCGGTTCAGTGCATTGATCACCTTCAGATACGGCATCCAGTCGAAGGCGAGGTCGCCGAACGCCCCGTCGAAGGTGCGCGACACCTGAGCGTCGATGCGGAGATAGGGCTCGTGCGGCTCGGTGTCGAGAGGAACGACATCGGACGACTCCGTGAGCACGGGCACCGATGGACGTGCTGATACGCCGAACACGGGTGATGCGATTTCCGGCTCGGGTATGGCGGTGTACGGCAGGCCGGCGCCGTAATTGATGCGGACGTCGAAGACAGTGCCGGCGATGATCGGCCCGGCCAGGCCGGCGCTGACGAGATGCCTGCCGCTGAACGCCTGGGCAGGTCGTATCGACTGTGCTTCAACCGCCCAAACCCAGGCCAGCGAGTAGCCGAGCCAGCCGGTCACATCACCAGCATGGCGGCGCAGCCAGAGATCGAGGCCGGATGCCGCCGTCCGTTGGGTGCTGCTGGTCTGAAGGCCCTCGAATTCCTTGAAGAATCCCTCGAGACCGAGTCTGATCCCATCATCGAAGTCCTGCGACAGGCCGAGCACGACATGAGTTGCCGCAGCCAGATTCAGTACGGGACCGCTGCCCGAGTCGGGAGCCGCGCCGAGGAATACCAGTGATTCTGCGGGCGCCCGCACGTACTGCCGGTATCGACCGCCGGACAGCGTGAGGGAGGCACGATCGGTCAACAGCACGGTGGCCGACACGCGTGGAGCGAACCACAGGCCGCTCACCGCTGAGAAATGGTCGGCGCGCATTCCTGCCCGCACGCGCAGACGTGGCAGCAGGGTGTAGGCCGCTTCGACATACAGGCCTGCGATGTTGCCGTCGGCGGTGGACGCGGCAACCGTGCTGTCGCGGCTGCCCCCCTGTGGATATGCGCGGTGCTCGAACTCGATGCGGTCGAACGAGCCACCGACGAAGAGGCGACCGCCGGCGAACGGCCGCTCCATGTCGAAGGCTGCGCGCGAACGGTCGGCTGTGCCTTCCGTCACGAGCGGGCGGATACCGCCCAGGGGCAGCAGTGTACGGAAGCGCCCGGTCGAGACGGTCGCGAGGACCTCGCTCAGGCCGATCGCGCCGCGGTAGCGCAGTGAACCTGCCTGGTTGCCCCAGCTGGCAGATTCCCGCTGCGCGCCGACAGTGTCCAGCGTGACGCGCTCGTGGTTCCGGAATCCCGTCACCGTGAACACGTGCGCCGGCGCCGCAGCAATGTCGACCCGCGCCACCGCGTCGCCGTAGCCATAGGGGAATGCCTCGTCCATGAAGAACGCAGTACCATTGCCGTGGACGGTACGCGCAGCGATCAGGTAGCTGACGTCCGGGCCGATCGGACCCTCTCCGATCGCGCGTGCCGCCAGCATGTCCACGCCCAGCTCGGCGTGGGTCGCGGGGCTGCGGCCGGAGCGGGTCTCGAGGTCCATGACGTAGGAGAGGCCGCCATCGTAGCGGGCGGGCGCGCCGCCCGCATAGAGCGTGGCGGAGCGCAGCACGCTGGCGTCGAGTGCCTGGATGAGACCGCCAATGTGGAACGGAGCATAGACAGGGGCGCCGTTGAGCATCACCAGCTTGAGGTCGGCCGCGCCGCCGCGAACGTACAGCACGTCGGCCGGATCGATCGGCTCATGTCCAGGCACGTCGCGCGCGGACTCGGACAGACCGAGCTCGGCCACGCCGGGCGTGCTTTCCAGCACGCGCACGTTCGCCGGGCCGAGCTCCGAATCGCGTGCAGGTACCGTGTCGCGGGTGCCCGGCAGGCCGCGAATACCGTCGGCCGTAACAGGTGACAGTCGGAGCGGCCTGAACTCGAGGTCGAAATCGACGACGTGCTGCTTGTCCGCAGCGACGAGAATCTGAACCTCGTTCGGCGCGTGATCGATGTGCATGGCACGGATCAGGCGCCGGCCCGGCGGCACGTCGCGCAGGACGTAGACGCCGCTGATGTCCGTGGACGCAGAGATGGGCTCCAGCCCCGCACCGATCATCTCGACCACTGCGAATCGCAGCGGGGCACCCGTCTGCTCGCTTCGCACCTGGCCCCAGACCATTGCAGTGCCGGCTACCGGCTGGACGCGCGTCGCGCCCCCCACCCGCTGGGAGGAGGCCGGCGCGACTGAGCCCAGGAAGATGAGTGCAGCCAGGAGAAGGCGCATACCACCTTGGAAATAATACGACGGCGTCCGCGTTTGCAATCGGCGGACGCCGTCGAGAGGGTGCCGCTGAACGGCCCCGACCAGTGCTGGCGCGCGTGCGATCGCGTCAGGAGCCGATACGGAACCTCACTTCACTACCCTCTCCGTCGCCGGCAGGTCCCGACAGCCGCAGCTGATCGCCTTGCTTGTAGACGTGCACTTCCCCGTTGGCCTCGATCGCCGCGCTCTGCAGCGTGCGCGGCAGCTCGATCACCACGGTGCCCGTGCCCAGACCGAGAACCTCGAGGCGACCGCTGCCGGAAACGAACCGAACGCTACCATCACGAATGAGCGTTTCCACATTCGCCCGATCATCAGCCGTCAGGCGCACGGTCACATCGACATCACCCGACGTTCCGTGCAGCAGCACGCGCACGCTGCCGTCTGCCGGCGCGATGGCTGCCCACTGCCGGTCAACTTCCGGCTCTGCCGCGGCGGGCACGATCGGCACGGGTGTGTGGACCGTCTCGGGTGCGCCACCGAACAGCTCCGCCACCCGGTCGAGCGTGGCTTCGAGCGCGCGCCGGACCGGAGAGCCGGGGATCGCGGCAGCGCCCGCACCGGCGACGGCGAGCAGGAGCACTGCCGCACGCGAGAAACTGGACAGCCCTAGCAGGAGGAAGCGACCGGAGTGACGTGCGGGGGCAGCTACCCCCGCCAGGGCCACCCGGGCGCGCCCGAGCGACGGCTCCACATCGAGCAATACCAGGGCCTCGTGCGCGACATCACTGGACCGCTGGAGAGCGGCGAGTTCCGTAGCGCAAGCGGCACACGCGGAGAAATGCTCCGACAGGCGGCTGCGTTCCGCGCCGTCGATCTCGCCGTCGACATAGGCCTGTAGTGAGCCTTCAGCTGCGTGGCCCATCGGTAACCTCTCGTGCTTCGAATTCCGCGACGAACTTCTTGAGTGCCCGAGCAATCAACGTGCCGACCGAGGCAGGTGCCACACCGATCACCCCGGCAATCTCATCGTACTTGAAACCCTCTTCGCGCATCAGCAGGATCTGCCGGTCGCGCTCCGACAGCTTGTCGAGCACGGAGCGGACGGCGACAATCGACTCCTGGCGCTCGGCATCCTCGTCAGGCAGCGCAGCGCGAGTCACCAGATTCGGCGCGCCTGCGAGCAGGCGCAGCCGCCGCTCGTTCTTGCGGGCGCGATCGCGGACCAGGTTCATGGCCACCGTGAAGACCCATGGCCGGACTTCTGGTTCTGGCAGCTCCTGACTGAGCAGCCGAACGAAAGCCTCCTGCGCAATGTCCTCCGCCGCGTCCTGATCACCCGTCAGACGATGCAGGTAACGGAACAGCGACGGGTACAGCTTCTCGAAAACGGCGTCGAAATCCACAGCGTTCCCGCTTTCGGAGGCCTCGAACCAACAACGCGCGGACGCCGCACGTTGTGACACGGCAGGGGGGTCAGCTCGATCCGATCGGCCGGACGGGTATCCGCGCCCTCGTGCGCTCCCACTCGAGGAGGACGTCCGCGCCCGTGCCGGACGTCTCGCCGCGGATGGTGAAGAGCTCGACGTGCTGATCCAGCCGCTCGGTCGGGATCGCGGCGCGACCCACCTCCTGCGCCTCGATCTCGGGCGTGTACGAGCTTTCGTGCCCCCATTGCGACGTGGACCGGTTGATGACGAGCGTCCACTCGTCCGCCGAGGGGACCGTGTAGAGCGAGTAGGAGCCGGGCTCGACACGGATTCCGGCGATTTCGGCCGGGAACGCCAGGTGCAGAATCGTCGGCTCGTTGGCGCCAGTGCGCCACAACTGGCCGTACGGTACGAGACCGCCGAATATGACGCGGCCGCGCGCGGCAGGGCGTCCGTAACAGATGCGAAGCTGGCGGCTGCCGACATCGACGGTGACGGCGTCGTACGGGCTCGCGCGGCCCTCGACCGGCATGCGCTCGGACGGAGTGCACTCCAGCGGCACGACTGGCTGCGTTACCAGCTGGCCATTGCCGGGGGCCGGCTGGTCATCGGCGGGCGCCGCGTTGGCACACGCGGCCAGGCCGAGCATGGCCGCGACGGCAAGCATACGGGGTGCGAACATGTCCACCTCCAGGGATCAGCATCGATGGGCGGGAATATGGAGCCGCCGGTCGTTCACGCAATACGCAGGGCCGAGGCGGTCGCGCCAGCCGGGACATGACGCGGCCGATGGCTCTGGGGCCGAAGCCGGGCGCGGCAGCACGTTCGCCGCACGCCCGATGTTACCGCGGCGGGCCGCGGGAAGGTCCGGTCAGCCGCGGAAGTAGGTGAAGCCCATGGCAGCCCGGACGCGCGCGATGGTGTCCCGCGCGACGCCCCGCATCACTTCGTTGCCCGCCGCGAGGATCTCATCCACGGCGTCGGGGCTCGCGGCGAACTGCGCGCGCCGGTCGCGGATCGGCGCGATGAACGCGTCGAGCGCTGCGAGCAGCGACTTCTTGACCTCCACGTCACCGACGCGGCCCTGACGATAGCGCGACTTCAGGTCCGCGACCTCATCGCTGTCGGGGTTGAACGCGTCGTGGTAGATGAAGACGGGGTTGCCTTCCACGGTGCCCGGGTCCGTCGCGCGCAGGCGCTTCGGGTCGGTATACATCGACATGACGCGCTGCCGTATGATGTCACTCTCGTCGCTCAGCAGAATCGCATTGCCCAGCGACTTCGACATCTTCTGCATCCCGTTGACGCCCGGCAGCGACGGCGTATCGCTGACCAGCGCCTCCGGCTCGACGAATACCGGGCCATACAGGTGGTTGAAGCGGCGTGCGATCTCACGCGTGATCTCGACGTGCGGCACGTTGTCCCTGCCTACCGGCACCACATCTGCGCGCGGCAGCAGGATGTCCGCCGCCTGCAGCACGGGATACCCGACCAGTCCGAACGGGAGCACATCGAGGTGCGCAGCCTCGGCCATGTCCTTGATCGATGGCAACCGCTCAAGTCGCGGCAGCGACACGAGCATCTCGAACATGAGGTTGAGCTCGGCCGTCTCGGGCACGGCGGACTGGACGAAGATGGTGGAGCGGGCGGGATCGATGCCGCACGCGAGGTAATCGAGCACCATCTCGCGGATGTTGTGAGGCACCTCGGCGATGGCCGACTTTTCGGGCCTCGTCGTGAGCGTGTGCCAGTCGGCAATGATGAAGAAGCACTCGAACTCATCCTGAAGTCGCACACGGTTCTCGATGCTGCCCACCCAGTGCCCCAGATGCAGTCGGCCGGTCGGTCGGTCACCGGTCAGGATGCGGCGTCGCACGCTGCTCACAGATCTGTCTCCCTGCCTTTTGTCTCGCGTTTGTCGGTCCAGCGTTCATTCGACGGCGGCGCGTCCCGCCGCGTGGCGCACCGCAAGATAGCCGACCGTGCCGGCGAGTCCAGTCGGCGGGAATGGTCGTTGCCCCGCATGCAGCAGGGAGGTGACATGGCTGAATACGAAACGGTGCTGCGCACGCCCGAGCTGGGACGGGCTATCTGCGTGAGGTGCGGCTGCATGGCCGGCAGCTCGTCGTCGCGGTTCAGCGTAACGGACGGGAGCGCGCGTCGACGGGCGGGGCAGCCTGCGCACGCACGGGATTCAGGCGAGTAGCAACGACGTCAGGGTAGGCCTGGTGGCCGGCTGAGTCAGCCGTCCGTCCGCGAGCTGATGAGCACGGCGCCCGCCAGCAGGTGCGCGAGCTCCTCATCGTACAGGGCGTCGAACCGCCCGTGGGGCAGCAGGGCCTCCGCGACCGGCGCGTGCGGATCCTCGGCACGGCAGAAGTGCACGGCATCGACCAGGCCGAGGCCATAGCTGCCGGTGCCCCACGCACCCTTTCCGCTCGGCCGTGCTACCCATTTCTCGTCGTTGATCTCGAACCACCGTTCACTGTGCCGGGATCGTGTCAGCTCCCGGGGCGCAGCGGGCGGACGGGCATCCTCGGCCGACCGCGGCTTCACGGGCGACACCGCGTCGGCCGGCGGGTCGTTCCGCTTCATCAGGGCTGGTCCGCTGCGCGGAGATCGACGAACAGATCCTCATCCTCGTACAGCCGCAGGCGGTGCAGTGCAGCTGACCCGTCCAGCCGACGGGCGAGACGGGGCCAGAGCCAGATCAGAACGTTCTCGCTGGTAGGAATCGAATGGCCATCGCCGAACTCGGGGATGACGTGATTGAGATGCTGATGATCGAGCGGCGCCAGCACTTCCTCCTTCAGGATCCGATCGAGCGAGGCAAGGTCTGCCGAGAAGCCCGTGGCCCCGTCGACGGGTGCGCACACGGTCACCTCGAGATGGTACAGGTGACCGTGGCCATGAGGGTTGCTGCAGGCACCGAACACCTCGCGGTTGCGTTCTTCACTCCACTCCGGTCGGTAGTACCGGTGAGCGGCGGAGAAGCGAATCCTGCGCGTGAGAAAGGCCTGGGTCATTGGCAGCAAGGTAGGTTCGCCGGCGAGCATCGTCCAGTGGGAGGCGCGGAACTTGCGCGCGGCTGCGGCGTGAGTCGGAGCATCGTGGGCGAAGCGGCCTACTCGCACGGATAAGGCAGGATGCAACTGAGCAGTACCATGGGCGCTGCCCTGCGAAGCAACTCCAGGCGTGCAACGATACTGGTTGCAGAAGACCATCTCGATAGTCGTGATGCTTTGAGGGCCCTGCTGGAAGCTTTCGGCTATCGCGTCATCGAGGCGGTCAACGGCCGGGAGGCCATCCGACTGGCGCTGTCGAAGCGGCCCGACCTGATCCTGATGGACATCATGATGCCGGAGCTGGACGGCTTCGAGGCAACGCGGGAACTGCGGCGGCACGCCGAGATGGCGCGCATCCCGATCATCGCCGTGACCGCGATGGAGGGGGCGCATCAGCTCGCGATCCAGGCGGGTGCCAACGATTACGTGCGAAAGCCGGTGGACATTCGTCGGCTGGTGGCGAAGGTCCACGACTGGCTCGACTCTCCACTGTGAACGAAACCTTCCCCGCCGACCCAGCGATGGCGGAGGTGCGGGACGCGGCCGCAGTACCATGGCCGCCTCGCCCGGGAACATCCGTGACGGACGCGCTCGGCAGGACGTGGCAGGGCGCGGCGCTTCATCCCCGATCCTTCTTCGGCAGCATCCCGGCGAACGCCGCACTGGGTCCGCCGATCGTCTACTACATGCTGATCGGCGTCGCCGCGGAGGGCGCGCAGCTCTTCTGGGCTATGGTGCTGCATTCGACGGTCGGCACCACCAGCAACGTGACGAGCCTGCTCGGCGCAGCCGGCGCCATGGCGCCCGTGATCGACTTCCTGCTGTCACCACTGCTGCTGCTGTTCTCCCTGTTCATGGCGGCGGGAGTAACGCACCTGCTGCTGCTCGTTCTCGGAGCAGCGACGCACGGCTATGCATTCACCGTCGTGGTGTTCGCATTCGCGTACTCGCCGCAGCTCCTCGAGGTGATTCCGTTTGTCGGACAGGTAGCGGGCTTCGTGTGGATGGTGGGGGTGGCGATCATCGGGCTGGCGGCCGGGCATGGCGTCTCGACGCCGCGTGCTGCCGCGGCCGTGATCATACCGGTCGCGATCGCGCTGCTGTTCATTGCGCTGGCGGCGATGGTGGGGGCGGCCGGCGGTCTTCTGACGGGCGCAGGCGGCTTCTTCTGACGGGCGCAGGCGGCTGAGGTCAGGCGCTGATCGGCTCCGAGTGCTTCAACGCGCGGAGCACGTCCTCCCCATAGAACATCCGAATGTATTTCGCCTGCACGGGTGTTATCCTGCGTACGGCCCAAACCAGCTGGACATAGTTGGGCTCGCGCGCCTCATGCGCTGGAAACATCCCCGCCTCCAGAGGCAGACGGCTGCCCTTGCGGTTGTTGCACGGAGAGCATGCGGTCACGACATTCGTCCACACATTCTGTCCGCCGCGGGAGATCGGGATGACGTGGTCGCGCGTCAGGAACTCGCGCCCGCGCAACTCGGCCCGCTGCCGGCCGCAGTAGAGGCACTGGTAGCCGTCGCGGGCAAACAGGAACGTGTTGGTGACCTGACGGCGGAACTTGCGTGGGACGTGGACGTAACGGACGAGGCGGATCACGAGCGGGCATGGGATGTCCCGCCGCGAAGATCGAAACACGCGCGAGGAATCGACCTCGAGGACTTCCGCCTTCCGGTCGATGATGAGCCTCAACGCCCGCCGGACCGGCAGGATGGTGAGCGGCTCGAAGGACGCGTTGAGCGTCAGGCAACCTGAGGCAGTGAAGAGTCCCTCCTGTGGCTGCGGTCAATGCTGCAGTGCCTCCTTACGTTAGCAAAGCGCGCAGCGAAGAACAATATGCGCGGCGCGCGCGGCTACAGCAGGCTGACCGGATCGCGATCCACGATGAGGCGCAGATCGGCGCGTCCCGGCTTCAACTCATACTTCATCTGCAGCTGGCGGCACGTGGCGCCGAGCGCGCCGGCGGAGCGGCTCCGCAGCAGGAAATGCCAGCGCCAGCGGCCACGGATCCGATCGATCGGGCAAGGCGCGGGTCCGGTCAGCAGGACCGTCCCCTGCGCGTGGTGATCGTTGAGCAGCGCCAGCACCCAGTCCGCTGACGCGTGCGCCGCGTCCTGCACCGTGTTCTCATCGGTGCCGCTGATGACCGTGTTGACCAGGCGCGTGTGCGGCGGGTACCCGGGGCCGAGGCGCTCCTCCAGCTCCCGCTCGGCAAACGCGTCATAGTCGTGGTGGAGTGCGGCCTGGATGGCGTAGTGGCGCGGCAGGGCCGTCTGGATCAGGACCAGGCCCCCGAGCGGGCCGCGGCCCGCTCTCCCCGCGACCTGCGTGAGCAGCTGAAAGGTCCGCTCGCTCGCGCGGAAGTCCGGCAGGTTCATCGCGACGTCCGCATTGATGACACCGACCAGGGTGACATTCGGGAAGTCGAGGCCTTTCGCGATCATCTGCGTGCCCAGCAGAATGTCCACGCCGCCGTCACCCACGCGCTCGAGGATATCGTGGTGCGACCACTTCGCCGATGTAGTATCGACATCCATGCGGGCAATGCGCGCGTGCGGGAACAGCTCACCCACCTCGCGCTCCACCTGCTCCGTGCCTATGCCGCGGAAGGCAAGGTCGGTGGAGCTGCATTCGGTGCAGGAGACCGGGGGCGCTTCTTCGTGAAGGCAGTAATGACAGACGAGCCGGCTGCGTCCGCGATGGAAGGTCAGCGACACGTTGCACTGCTCGCAATGCCACACGTTGCCGCACGCCCGGCACTGCACGAACGTCGCGTAGCCGCGCCGGTTGAGCAGCAGTATGCATTGCTCGCGCCGCGGCAACCGTTCGTTGATCTCGTCGATGAGTCGGTCGGACAGGATGAGTGGACCGCGTCGGGGCACAGGCGCCGCATCACCGGCTTCGCGTTCGCCGCGCAGGTCCACGATCTCGACAGGCGGCAGCGGCCGGCCCTCCACGCGCTCGGGCAGCCGCAGCAGCCGGTACTTGCCGGTGCGCGCATTGTGCCAGCTCTCCAGCGCGGGTGTAGCGCTGCCGAGCACGCAGGTGGCGCCGGCCATGCCCGCACGCACGACGGCGACTTCACGCGCGTGGTACCGCGGCGCCTCCGACTGCTTGTAGCTGGCCTCGTGCTCCTCATCCACGATGATCGCCCCCAGATCGCGGACTGGCGCGAAGATCGCGCTGCGCGCGCCAATCGCAATGCGACGCGTGCCTTCGTGCAGCGAGCGCCACGCGTCGTAGCGTTCGCCGTCCGAGAGTGCCGAGTGGAGCACGGCGACGACATCGCCGAACTCGGCGCGGAAACGCGACACGGTCTGCGGCGTGAGCGCGATCTCGGGCACCAGCACAATCGCACCTCGGCCCTGCCGCACCACGACCTCCCGCAACAGCTCAATGTAGACGAGTGTCTTGCCCGAGCCGGTAACTCCGTGCAGGAGGTGAGCGGTGGAGCGGGGGAGCGGGGGAGCGTGGGCCGACGGCCGGGACGCGGCGATCAGAACCTCCAGCGCGGCGGACTGGGCCTCCGTAGGTGAGTGCTGAACGGGTACCGGGACCTCGATGTCGGCAAACGGGTCGCGCTGGGTACGCTCGTCGCCTGCTTCGACGAGTCCCTTCTCGAGCAGGCCGTTCAGCACGCTGGCGGAGAACCCCAGCGCGCCCGTCAGATGATCGAGGTCGGCCTTACCGCCCGTTGCTTCGAGCAGCTCGTAACACTCGCGCTGCCGCGCGGCGCGGCCGAACGTCTCATCGCGCAACGTGAGCGTCGGCAGCTCGCCCACGATGCGCAGCACGCGCCGCGTCTTGCCGGGGCCGCGGTCCCGTACGGTGTCCGACAGCACGGCGGGAAGTGCACCGCGCAGAACCATGCCGAGCGGGGTGACGTAGTAGTCGGCGATCCAGCGGCAGAGCGCGAGAACATCAGGGGACACACTCGGCGTTTCCTCCAGCACGCGGTCGACGTCCCGCACCCGCGTCAGCTCGCGCGCCGTGCCGGATTCGCCTACGACCCAGCCGACGAGCTTGCGGCCGGAAAACGGAACGCGCACCCGGGTACCATCGGGCACGCGCTCCGGGACCCGATACGCGAAAGTGCGCGGCAGCGGGATCGGCAGCGCGACGTCGACGAGCATCGCCGGTCTATACGCTGATGCGGACGAAGTCGTACGGCGGCCACGGCCCGGTGATGTCGAAGCTCACTTCGGCATGCGCGTGATTCAGCTCGTCGGCGCGGTCCATGAAATCGAGCCACGCGGTGCGCTCGACCAGAAAAGCCGCACTCACGAGGCTGGCGCCTTCGGCTGCGAACGTCACCGCGGCACGGGCATGGCGCCGGAGCTCCGAATAGAGCTGCATCGCCGTGTCGCTGATCTCGTGATCCGGCTCCGCGCCTCGCGCTGGTGCGATGTGCAGGCGGAGCTCCCAGTGGCCCTCGAGCAGTGAGAGTCCCTCGTCGAGCACGAGGTACTGGTCCTGCAGGACGCGGATCAGCTGGCGCCGGCCGCGCAGGACGATGCCGTACGGCACTGGCAGCACGGTGCCCCGTCGCATGGCGCTCTCGACCGTGAGCTGGTGCGCCTGCACGCGCGCCTGATCGAGCGTCGGTATCTCGTACGGTACCGGCCTGACGAGCGCCTCCAGATCGCGGTACCGGACACCCATCACATCATCGCCGCCGACATCTTCGGCGCGGCCTGCGCGCCACGATCGCGCGCGGATAACGCCGAAGAGATAGATCGCCTGCTGCGCCGAAAGTCGCGACCGCTCCACACTCGAATCGTCAGCAGACGTATCCGTCATCGGGGCAGCAGCTTGCCATGGGTTGCGCCGTCGATCGAGCTACCCGTGCCGTGAGGCGGGTGCGGCGCCGTCACCGGCAGACCGGCGAGGGCACGCATCGTGGCGAGCACGCCGGCGCCGACGCGCTCCGGGACGTACCCGCCCTCGAGCGCCGCGACGACACCACGCGCACCCACCTCCCCGGCGTGCAGCAGGACGAGCCGCGTCATGGCGTGCAGGTCGGCTGGCTCGAGCAGCATGCCGCCCAGCGGATCGCCCGCGAGGCAGTCGTAGCCCGCGGAGACGAACACGATCTCGGGTCGGGCCGCCGCGAAGGCCTCCGCCACGGCCGCCTCGAAACGGGCATGATACACGGCCGGCGGCGTGCCTGCCGGGATCGGCACGTTCAGCGTCGTTCCCTGTCCCGCGCCTGCACCACGTTCGGCGGCGTGTCCCGTGCCAGGCCAGTGATTCTCGAGATGCAGGGAAAGAAAGTAGACGTCGCGATCCTCGTAGAAGATGTCCTGCGTGCCGTTTCCGTGATGCACATCCCAATCGATGATCAGCACGCGCCGCACGCCGTGCTCGGTCTGAGCCGCACGAACCGCAACGGCGACACTGTTGAACAGGCAGAAGCCCATGGGCACGCTCGGCGTTGCATGATGCCCGGGCGGGCGGCTGAGCGCCATGGCGCTGCGCGCCTGCCCCGTGAGCACGAGCGCGGCCGCGTCGATGACGCACCCGGCCGCGGCCAGCGCGGCGTCCCAGGATGATGCGGATACCTTCGTGTCCGCATCCAGCTCCACGATCCGCGACGTCGTCTCTGCCTCGGCCACTGCCGCGCGGACACGCTCCAGGTGGGCAGCCGCATGCACGCGAAGCAGCTGCTCCTCCGTCGCATGCCGGCCTTCCTGCTGCAGGACCAGGTCCAGGAACTGCGGCGTCTCGCGGTACAGCGCGTGCACGACTGCGGGCAGCCGGCCCTGATGCTCCGGATGCCCCCAGCCGGTGTCATGGCGGCCGCAGTCCGGATGCAGCAGGAGGGCCGTCGCATGCGGCTCGCCGCCGGGGCCGGCCGCGCTCACGCGCCTCCGCTCTCCGTGGACACGGTCGCCCGCTTCGCCGCTTCGACCAGGCGCGCCACGTCCTCGAGCAGCCGCTGCGCATCGTACACGATGCCGTCCTTGATCGTGTATTTCACACCGCCAACCTTCACAGGCGCGCCACTTTCGTCCAGGCGCACCGTCCCTGTGCCATACAGGACCTTCAGATTGTGCAGCGGGTTCTCCGGCACGATCACGAGGTCGGCCAGGTTGCCGACGCGGATGATGCCGAACTCCGGCTTCCGGCCGGTCGGCGCCGTCAGCGCGTGGCTCGTACGGCTCGGCTGGTAGAACTGCCACAGCGAGGGCAGCGTATACGTGTCATGCCACTCCGCCTCGCGCGCGCGCATCACGTCGCGATTCGCCTCATAGATCGTCATGGTCGGGCTCAGCACGAACCCGAGCGCGACCAGCTCATCCATGACCGCATTCCATTTGTCCGTGTGCGGCCTCGCCGCCTGCTGCCACAACCGGCCGGCATGCGCAAAACGGTGATACTCGTCATTGTAGTTGTAGTCGAGCGGATAATCCTGGACCGTCCGGTCGGCAAACAACGATTCCGGCAGGCCGTACCAGTGCTCGAGCGAGCCGAGACCCAGGCGCGCGGCATCCAGCGCATCCATTCGCGCCACACCCGTCTGCGCGAGGTGCGCCTGCGTTCCGAGGCCGAGGCTTGCCGCCTCATCCAGCAGCGCCTCCATTATGTCAGGATCGTGCGAGCCCAGCTTGAAGCCGTCTACTCCTTTCTGCTTCGCCCACCGCACGTACTCGCGCGCCGTCTCCGGCGTGTCGATCGCGCCGCCGTCCCAGCCGGCACCCGGCCGCACATACGTGAACACACGCGGAGCCGTGATCTCGTTTCGCGCGCTGCGCTCCCGCTCGCTCAGCGTCCTGTCCACTCCGTTGCCGCTGCCCGGGTCGCGCACCGTCGTTACACCGCGCGCGCGCCACAGCTTGTACACGTACTCAGCCGGCGTCCCCTGCTGCCCACCGCCGCTGTGCGCATGCAGATCCACGAATCCAGGCAGTACGTACATGCCGGCCGCATCGATCACGTGCCCGCCTTCCGGTACCGACCGCGTACGCGGCAGGCCCGGCGTGCCCGCGCTGCGAATCTCCACGATCCGGTTCTGCTCGATCAGGATGTCCACAGGGCCCTGCATCGGAGCACCCGTGCCGTCGATCAGATGCACTCCCGCAATCACCAGCCGGTCGAACGGTCCCGCTCCTTCCCCGGCCGGCCGCGCCGGCGCCGGCTGAACCCCCTGCCCCACCACAGGGGCGGCAGCGATGCCAACGAGCGTCAGTACAGCCGCCAGCCGGTTCGAGATCGTCCTTCTCATCAGTTCCCCCGCCCGTAATGGCCGATTCGTTTCGGCGTCGTCTCCGTCCCCCTGCAAGTTTGCCGGAACGCTCAGGGCGCCGCAACCGCCCGCTTCGTTCGCCGCCGAGTCGGCGTACCACACCGGGGTAAGGTCCCAGCCGCCCACCTTGAGTCTCTTGACGCGGGCATGATGTGATAATAATATCACATCATGCAGAAGGAGTGGGAGGCGGATGAGCTCGACAGGGTGTGGCGCGCGCTGGCGAACCCGACGCGGCGGCGGATGCTGGACATGCTGCGCGACGGGCCGGCGACTACGGGCGGGCTGGCGGCGCGGTTTCCGGAGCTCAGCCGGTACGCGGTGATGCAGCATCTGCGTGTGCTGAGTGATGCGGAGCTGGTGGGGGTGCGACGTGTGGGCCGGGAGCGGTACAACTACCTGAATCCGGTGCCGATCCAGCAGATCCATGACCGGTGGGTCGTGCGGTACATGCGGCCGTGGGCGGAAGCGCTGATCGGTTTGCGGGACGAGCTGGAGAGCGACCGGGATAAACGTGAGGCCTGAGCGAGGAGACAGGATGAGCAGCGAACGGGCGGTGCCTCCCGAACATGTGGCGTCGATCCACATCGACGTGCCGGTGGAGCGGGTGTGGTCGGAGATCACGAAGACGGGACGGGTGCAGCGCGCGCTGTACAACACCGTGCTGGAAACCGAGCTACGGCCGGGTGCGCGGCTGCGGTATTACAGTCCCGACCGGAGTCGCGTGTTCATCGTGGGCGAGGTCGTGGCAGTGGATCCGCCGCGAATGTTCTCGCACACGTACTGGTTCACGATGTGGAAGGGGGGCGGGCCGACCCTGGTGACGTGGCTGCTGGAGGCGGAAGCCGGCGGCTGTCGCGTCACGGTCACGCATTCGGGCTGGACCGCGGAGCACGAAGCGGCGGAGAAGACGGGCGCGGGCTGGCGCGAGATCCTGGGGCTGCTGAAGCAGGATCTGGAAACGGGCACACTGCCGCTGAAGACGCGCGTGCTGTACCGGGTGATGAACCGGTTTCTGTTCGCGATGCCGAAGACGACGAAGAAGGAGTACGCGGACGAGCACGGCTGGTAATTTCCGGCTTCTCGCTGTTTCGCGTGGGTGCGGAGGTGCGCCGTGAGATCGGGTGAGATTCGGGTAAGACAAGGAGGCCATCGTGGCGGGGGCCGAAGTGACCGCTAGCAGCCCCATCGGCGACCGGTGCCATGTTGACACCCCTGTCGGCGGTCAATTGACCATGCGTCGAGGCTCCGCGCGTTGCGTGGCGCATCGACCCCCGTGTGGGAGGTCAATCGACCACTGTGTCAAACAGCGTTCACGAGTGGGCGTTTGACGGCCGATCGGATGCACCCACTCTCGGAACGACCTTCGCGAGGTCGAGGGTGCATGCAGCGCAAGGCTGCCGCACCCACACGAAATAGCGAGGAGCCATTTTGTTGTGCTCTTCGCTGTCTGGAGTGGTGACACCGGTGAAATGAGCTCAGCATTCCGCTTGGTGCCGACTGCGTTGCGGATCGGCGCGGAGCGGCGGAGCGGGCGGAGGCGGGCGGAGCGCGGAGGCGGGCTACCTGCACACTCGACGCGGCGACTGCGCCGGCTTCGGGCTTTGACCGGCCACGAGCGGGGAAAACTGCATGAGCGCGCGGGCATGGCGAGTCGCGCGTGGAGTTCCGCTTCCGAGACGGGTGAACTGCACAACCCGGCGGTTTCGGACCGTCGAGTGTGCAATTGTCCCGGGTTCGGGCGCCGGCGCGGCTCCGGGTCGCCGCCACCCACTCGAAATAGCGAGGAGCCTGATTTCCTTGCCTGGCGTGGCAGATCCGACATACCGTTGTGTGCCGGCGGACCCCGGCCTTCCACCCGCACACAGTGGGAAATTTCGTGCTCGGTGCGCTGATGACGTTTGGCATCGGCCTCTACGCGCCGTGCCTCATCCTCGTGAGCCTGCTCGGCATGAATCCGACGTCGGGGTTCCCGATCATGATGGGCTCGTGCGCCTTCCTGATGCCGATTGCGAGCGCGCAGTTCATCCGGAAGCGAACGTTCCATCCGGGCGTCGCCCCGGGTATTCTGCTGGGCGGCATACCAGCCGTCCTGGTAGCGGCGTACATCGTCAAATCACTGCCGCTCACGGCAGTGCGCTACCTGGTCGTCGTGGTGGTGCTCTACGCGGCGTACTCACTGCTGACGGCGGCGCATCGGGAGCGGTACCCGACGCCGATGAAGGGAGCGCCGGTGAACGCAGGCGGAGCGGAGGCTGCGACGCCCGCTGCAAGCCCGTGAGGCCGTGGCCGGTCAGCCTGCGGGTGTTGCGGCGGGCACGCGGTGGAAGCGGTCCTGCAGCGAACGCACCTCCCGGACGCGAGAGCGCAGCGCGATCGAAGCGTCGCACGCGGCGGAGGCGGCGGACAGGGTAGTCACGTATGGTATCTTGCGCGTGATCGCCATGCGCCGCATCGCATAGTCGTCGTGCTGGCTCTTCTTGCCGAGCGGCGTGTTGATGAGCAGACTGATCTCACCGCTGATCATCTTGTCCACGATGTTGGGACGTCCTTCACCGACCTTGAACACGCGTTCGCTGGGAATGCCGCGGGCGCGGAGGTATCGGTGCGTGCCGTCGGTTGCGATGACCGTGAAGCCCTGGTCGTGAAAGCGTCGCACGATGGGCGTGACCGAGCCCTTGTCGCTGTCGTTCACGGTGACGCAGACGGTGCCGCCTGAGGGCAGCGGCTGACCTGCCGAAATGCTCGCCTTGGCGAAGGCCATGCCGAACGATTCATCGAACCCCATGACTTCGCCGGTGGAGCGCATTTCGGGGCCGAGGATGATATCGACGTCGAACTTGTTGAACGGGAGGACGGCCTCCTTGACGGCGATGCCGGCGACCGGCGGCTCCTCGGGGAGATCGAGATCGCTGATCTTCGCGCCGGCCATGATGCGAGCGGCGAGGCGGGCGAAGGCCACGCCGGTGGCCTTGGACACGAAGGGGATGGTCCTGGAGGCGCGCGGATTGACCTCGAGCACATAGACGACGCCGTCGCGGACGGCGTACTGCACGTTCATCAGGCCGACGACGCCGAGCGCGCGGGCGAACTGTCGGGTGAGGCGGCGCATCTCGTCGGCTTCGGCGTCGCGCACCATGTAGGGCGGCAGGACGCAGGCGGAATCGCCGGAATGCACGCCGGCGTCCTCGATGTGCTGCATGACGCCTGCAATGACCACGTCTTCGCCATCCGACAGGCAGTCGACATCGACCTCGAACGCGTCCTCCAGGAACCGGTCGATGAGCACCGGATGGTCAGGCGACGCGCGCACGGCGCGGTCGAAGTAGTCGAGGAGAGACGGCTCATCGTATACGATCTCCATGGCGCGGCCGCCGAGCACGTAGGACGGGCGGACGAGCACGGGGTAGCCGACGCGTGCCGCGACGCCGACGGCCTGCGCGACGCTCGTGGCGATGCCATTGGGCGGCACGGTCGCGCCGATATCGCGGCAGAGCGCCGCAAAGCGGTCGCGATCCTCGGCGCGGTCGATCTCATCGACAGGTGTGCCGAGGATCGGGATGCCGAGGGCCTCCAGCGGCTTGGCGAGTTTCAGCGGTGTCTGTCCGCCGAGCTGCACGATGACGCCGATCGGTTTCTCGCGCTCCACGATCTCGATGACGTCCTCGAGTGTGAGCGGCTCGAAGTAGAGTTTGTCGGAGATGTCGAAATCGGTCGACACGGTTTCGGGGTTCGAGTTCACCATGATCGTCTCGAAGCCATCCGCGCGCAGCGCGAGCGCGGCCTGGACGCAGCAGTAGTCGAACTCGATGCCCTGCCCGATGCGGTTCGGCCCGCTGCCGAGGATGACGATCTTCTGACGATCGCTCGGCGGCGCTTCGGTCTCCTGCTCGTACGACGAATAGAGATACGGCGTGGCGGCCGGAAACTCGCCGGCGCAGGTATCGACCATGTGGTACGTCGGCCGTACACCGAGCGCCTGCCTGCGATTGCGCATGTCGGTCTCGGACATGCCGCGGAGCCGCGCGAGCTGCAGGTCTCCGAAGCCCAGGCGCTTGGCGCGACGCAGGACCGGCTCGTCGAGGTCGGGCTGGGCGACGAACCACGCCTCGGCCGCATGCAGGTCTGCGAGCTGATGGAGGAACCAGGGGTCGATGCTGGTCAGCTCGTGGATCTGCTCGACGGTCATGCCAGCGGTGAACGCGCGGCGCAGCTGGTACGGCCGGTCGGCGGTGGGCCGGCGCAGTGCGGCGCGCAGGGCCTGGACACTGTCGTCGGGCAGGCCGTCATCCTTCGGTCGGGCAGCGGCGTCCCAGCCGGCGCGGTCGTTCTCGAGCCCGCGCAGCCCCTTCTGCCACGCCTGCTTGAAGGTGCGGCCGATCGCCATCACCTCGCCGACCGCCTTCATCTGCACGCCGAGTGACGGATCCGCAGTGGGAAACTTCTCGAACGCGAAGCGCGGGAACTTGACGACGACGTAGTCGAGCACTGGCTCGAACGAGGCAGGCGTCGTCCTGGTGATATCGTTCGGCAGCTCGTCGAGCAGGTAGCCGACGGCGAGCTTGGCGCCGATGCGTGCGATCGGGAAGCCGGTGGCCTTGGAGGCGAGAGCTGAAGACCGGGACACCCGCGGGTTCATCTCGACGACGAGCATCTCGCCCGTGGCGGGGTGCAGCGCGAACTGGATATTGCAGCCGCCGGCCTCGACGCCGATCTCGCGGATGATGGCGATTGCCGCATCGCGCATCTTCTGGTACTCGACGTCGGACAGCGTCTGTATCGGCGCGACGGTGATCGAGTCGCCCGTGTGTACACCCATCGGGTCGATGTTCTCGATCGAGCAGATGATGACGACGTTGTCAGCGCCGTCGCGAACGACTTCGAGCTCGAACTCCTTCCAGCCGATGACGCTGCGGTCGATCAGCACTTCGTTGATCGGAGACAGGTCGATGCCGCGGCGTACGGCGGCCTCGAACTCGTCCGCATTGTAGGCAATGCCGCCGCCCGTCCCGCCGAGCGTGAACGAGGGCCGGATGATCGCCGGGTAGCCAACCTCTTCGATGATGCGGAGCGCATCGTCGAACGTGTGCGCGAAACCACCGTGGGCGACCTCGAGGCCGAGCCGGCGCATGGCGTCGGAGAACTCCTCGCGGTCCTCGGCCATGCGTATCGCGCGCGCGTCGGCGCCGATCAGCTCCACGCCGTATTTGTCGAGCACACCGCTGTCATGGAGGTCGAGCGCGACGTTCAGCGCAGTCTGTCCGCCCATCGTCGGCAACAGCGCGCCGGGCCGCTCCTTCTCGATGATGAGCTCGACCCATTCCGGCGTGATCGGCTCGATGTAGGTGGCGTCGGCGAGGTCAGGGTCGGTCATGATGGTGGCCGGATTGCTGTTCACCAGGATGACGCGGTAGCCCTCCTCCTTCAGCGCGCGAACTGCCTGCGTTCCTGAGTAGTCGAACTCGCAACCCTGACCGATGACAATGGGACCGGAACCGAGGATGAGGATGGAATCGATGTCGTTTCTTCTGGGCACTTCGGATTATCCCTGATCCGCCTTCTTCCGGCTCTCCTTGCGGAAGGCCGTGACAATGATCACCGCGAGACCGCCCCAGACGATGCCGGCGATCACGATCATGGTGACTATCGCAGAATTGTTCATGTACCCGCGCAGGCGATGGCGGCCGGTTGGCGCCGCGTGATTCGAGTGACGGAAGTTGGTACCGGCGGCAGGGGGGCGCAAGGTGCGGCCGGCGTGGACGCCAGGCGCCCGGCGCGGTAGTATCGAACATGCACCGAATCCGCGCCCTCCTGCTGCCGGCCCTCTGTATTGCGCAGGCGCTGTCGTGCGGTGAGCCGGCAGGCCCGACCGCGGGCTCGCCGGCGGTGCTGGAGCGAATACGCGGGCATGCGCAGACGGGTCTGCCGGGGGCGGCGCTGGACACGGCGCTGGTCGTGCAGCTGCGCGACGACGTCGGTACTGCCGTCGCGGGTGCAGTCGTCACGTTTCGTGTGCTCAGCGGCGGTGGCAGCGTAACGCCGACGGAACTGCGCACGGCTGGCGACGGCACGGCTGAAGCGCAGTGGGTGCTCGGCGGCCTCGTGCAGACGGAGCAGATGGCCGTGGCTACGGTATCGCGGCAGGGCGGCCCTCCGCTCCAGGTGGTGTTCACCGCACTTGCGACTGCGACGGGACCTGTGGCAGAGGTGGCATCCATGGTCCCCGCGCTGCTGACGCCCGGCGCGCTGCTGACCGTCGCAGGCAGCAATCTGGAGCATGTTAGCGCCGCCAGCGTCGCCGGTGTGACGGCCGAGATCCTGGAGCAGAGCAGCACGCTGCTGCGATTGCAGCTGCCGTCGGGTGGTTTCGATTGCGCACCGACGACGGCCGTGCCGGTGCTGTTCACGTCAGCGGGCGGGCAGGTAATGCGCATGGCGACCATGCGCACGGCGCCGCAGCGCGCGCTCGTCGTCGGACAGGCGCTCGTCGGATCACAGGCGGATCCGCTGAGCTGCATCGAGCTGCCGGGCGGCGAAGGCCGCTACCTGATTGCAGTCGCGAACACGTCTGCCGATACCGCCGTCAAACCCGGCCTGCGGGTACGCGCCGTCTCGCCGGAGCCACTGCCACAGCCTGACCGTCCCGAAGAGGCCGTGCCGGAGCAGCGGTCAGTCGAAGGCGCTGAAGCGCTGCACACCGCGCTGCTGCGCGCGCGTGGTTTACGGAGTGCCCGGCTCCAGGCGATCACGCGCGAAGCCGCGGCCGAAGCCGGCCTGAACCTCGACGCAGCGGCGATCGCGGTCGAGCCGGTCGTGGGTGACACGCTGAGCATACGGGTGCCCCGTCTGAGCGCGACGACCGTTCCGCAGGCATGCGCGGTCTTCGACGAGGTCCGTGCCCGTGTGGTCGTCGTGGGACAGCATGTCGTCGTGCTCGAAGATGTCACCAATCCACTGGCCGACATGATGGACGGGCTGTACGTGCAGGTCGCGGACGAGTTCGATGCGCGCCAATTCGACATCATCAGCGAAAATTTCCACGACCCGCTCCGGAACGGCACGCGGGTCCTCATGCTGTTTTCGCGGCTGGTCAACTCGTACGACGTGTCCGGCTTCGTCTGGGCGGGCGATTTCACGCCGCGCGCGTCGTGCGCGCAGAGTAACGAAGCGGAGGTATTCTACGGCTACGTCCCCACGCTCGAAGCAGACGGGTACGCTGCGGGCACGCGCAGCGAGTGGCTGTGGACGATACAGCCGACCGTCATCCACGAGGTGAAGCATCTCGCCTCGATGGTGCAGCAGCTGGGCAGCGGCGGCGCGCCGGAAGAGCTGTGGCTCGAGGAAGCGACCGCGATGGTCGCGGAGGAAATCTGGGCGCGCGAGGTGTTCGGATATGCGCAGCATCAGAACGTCGAGTTCAGTGCGAGTGTCGGCTGCGAGATCGCCGGCGCGTTCGACAGGGAGCCGTGCATCGGCAAGCCTGGCGCGATGTTCGCCCACTACCTGCTGCTGTCCACCTGGCTCGAGGCACCCGATGCGCTCACCCTGCTCGGCCCTTCGGCCATGGGCGACTTCAGCTTCTATGGCAGTGCGTGGCTCTTCCTGCGCTGGCTGCTCGACTCAGCCGCGCGTCCGGAGGACGAGCTGCTGCGCGAGCTGACCGCGGGCGCCGCAACCGGGATCGGCAACATGGAGAATGTTTTCGGCCGGACTTTCGAGGAGCTGCTGCCGCAGTGGGCGACGGCCGTGCTGCTGGACGACCGTCCGCTCGCGCCGCAGGTACCGGGCTGGTTCATCGAATCCTGGGATCTGCGGAGCGTCTACTCCGGTCTGAACCGCGAACAGCCAACCCTGTTCCCGACGACATTCCCGCTCCGCGTCCACGCCCTGTCCTACGGCAACAGCGCGGCCGAGGTCTCTGCTGTGCGCGGCGGCGGAGCCGCCTTCTTCGAGCTGAGCGGGCCGCCTGCAGGCCCGCAGGCCCTCGGTTTCAGCGGGCTCGGCGGCACAGCGCTGCCGTCGTCGTTCCGGGTGGTGATCGTGCGGCTGGACTGAGCGGTTCGGCTCTTGCCAGCCAAGGCCGACGCAGCTGGTCACGTTCCCGCGTCGGCGAGGGTCACATGCAGCAACCGCAGGACGGTGTCATCGAGGAGAGGCTGGGCGCCATCATCATCGATGGGCAGCGGTGCGACATCTGGGTCCGGTCGGAGCCCGACGACGACGGCACCTGGCACAATGCCCTGCTCTTCCGCCGGGACGGCCGGGCGCCGACGCGGGAAGCGCTGATCGCCGGTGTGGCGTGGCACCTGCCCCCGGGCATTGCGCTGACGCGGGCCCGGGAGCTGGGGGAGCAGGAGCAGCTCGCACTGTTCAAGCGCGCGCTGAAGCCGCGTCCCCCGCTGCTATGACGGCGCGCTCAGCGGCTGATGGCGAATACGTAAGCCGCGAGCTGTCGCACCTGCTCATCGCTGAGCACCGAACCGCCGCGCGGCGGCATGGGCGCCGGGAACTGCAGCGGTGTCGGCACACCGGCATCGATGATCGCGACGATCGCGTCGTAGCCGCCATCGACGTGAATCCAGTCCGCATCGTTGAGCGTCGGCGCGAGCGGACCACCGGCGCCGCCGGCTCCGTGGCACGTGAAGCATGTCGAACCGCTGTTGAAGATCTCGTCCCCTGCGGCGACCATGTCCTGCGTCACACCCTCCGGCAGCGCAACGGTCGCAGTCGTCGGCACCGGTGGAGCCGTCGTGGCCGCGACGGGCGCCGGTAGATCGATCCGCTCTGCGACGACGCGGTTGGGAGCCCCGTACTGCGCCATCTCGCCCGGCTCCTCGCCGGCGATGAACACGTTCGGGTTCTCGAGCGGCGCCTTGGTATAGCCGCGGTTGTCGTTCGTTTCGGGATCGCCGCACGCGGCACTGGCCGCTGCCAGCAGCAGCAGCACGCCGGGCCATGTCCGCTTCTGCAACTTCATCGGTCCTCCGTGGATGCAGCACCTGCGAGCTGCTGCGCCGTGAGCCCGAGCTCCGACGCAATGCCGCGCATTGCCTCAATGACGTTCTCGATGTGACGGTCGAGCTCCACGCCGAGCAGCTCGGCGCCGCGACGCACGTCCTCACGGTCGACGCCGCGGGCGAACGCCGGATCCTTCATCTTCTTCTTCACGGACTTCGGTTTCAGGTCGTCGATTCCGGTCGGCCGCACCAGCGCGGTGGCTGTGATGAGCCCGGTCAGCTCGTCGCACGCGACGAGCGTCCTGTCGAGCTGTGATTCCGGCATCGTGCCGGTGAAGTCGCTGCGATGCGAGAGTATCGCGTGCAGCAGCTCATCCGGATAGCCCAGCGCGCGGAGCTCGTCCACGGCGCGGAGCGGATGCTCGTCGGGATGCGCTTCCCAGTCGAGGTCGTGCAGCAGGCCGGTGAGTCCCCACAGCTCCTCGTCCGCGCGCTGCTGCCGCGCGTACCAGCGCATGGCCGCTTCGACGCAGAGCATGTGGTTGCGGAGACCCTGGTTCTCCACGCGCCGCTCCAGCAGCTCCAGCGCTTCCTGTCGTGACGGCATTCTCCCCTTCCGGTATGTGCACCGCTCGTGTGAAGGACCACGGTGCGCGAAAGACCGGGAATTATGGCGCAGGCGACCCGTCTTGTAAACGGCGGGCGTTGCTCCGCTGAGAGAGCATGCGGCGCGAACGTGGCTCATGGATCGAAGTCCCGCGCCCTCATGGCTCTGCGAATGTCCTGCATCTCGAGTGACGCCCAGTCGGCGGCGGGAGTCCCTGCCTGTGTGTCAGCGAGGCGCGCGAGGTCTGGCAACGCCCGCTCAGGCTGCCGCAGTCGATGCTTGCAGATCTCCGCAATCTCGCGAATCGCGAGCGCCTGCACGCCGCTGTCGCAGCCTCGGCGAGCGATGGCGTTGCGGAACCAGCGCAGGCTGTCCTCGGGGCGCTGCATGGAATCACGGAGGAGCCGCGCGAGTCTTAGCGGCGGATCCGGATCGTCCGGATAGCATCCAGCGGCACGCTCGAACTCGGCGGCCGCATCGTCAAAGCGGCCGCGCGCCACCAGCGAATCACCCAGCGAATACTGTCGCGACGGTGGCATACTCGAGCGACCGGGCATGTACAGGCGGCCGGCCAGGCCTCCCGCACCGCCGGAGAGCACCAGAGTGATCAGGCCGGACAGGACCATGCCGCTCATGAACCCGGAAAGCGCCGAAAGGAATGGATCGTATCCGTATCGGCCACCCACCAGCACCCCGACGATCATGCCGATGATGCCGAGCCACGCGCCGTATGCGAAGACACGGATGAGGTGCACCTGGTCGGCCACATTGTCGTCGCCGACGCGACGCGGCGTCATACCCGGGAGCTGGGGCAGATGTCGGCGAGGACACAGACCTCGCAGCGCGGCGTCGGTGCCCTGCAGACGGCGCGACCGTGGTAGATGAACAGGTGGGCCATATCGGTCCACTCCTCGCGCGCGATGAGCTTCATCAGGTCCACCTCGATCTTTTCGGGGTCCGTGTGCTTCGTGAAGCCAAGTCGCCCACTCACCCGCTTCACGTGCGTATCGACGACGACACCTTCATCGATACCGAATGCGTTGCCCAGGACGACGTTCGCCGTCTTGCGGCCGACACCCGCCAGCTGCACCAGGGCGGCCATGTCCCTGGGAACCTCACCGCCGTGCCGATCCGTCAGTGCCGACGCCATGCCGAGCAGGCTGCGCGACTTGTTGCGGAAGAAGCCGGTCGAGCGGATCAGATCCTCCAGCTCGTCCGTGCGCGCTGCGGCCAGGTCGGCCGGTGTCGGATACCGGCGGAACAGCGCGGGGGTCACCATGTTGACGCGCTCGTCGGTGCACTGCGCGGACAGGATGGTGGCGGCGAGCAGCTCGTAGGCGTTCCGGTGATCGAGCGAGCACTTCGCGTCCGGATACTCCGCGTGCAGTCTGCGGATGACCTCCGCCCCGCGCTCCCGCTTCGCAGCAATCGTCTCGCGGCCGCGGCGCCGGGGCGGCGCCGGCGGTGCGGGGGGTATCGGGTCAGTGCGCTTCGGCACGGCGTCTCTTCTTCTCGTCGAGGTAGGCGAAGACATCGGCGCGGGACCACGCGTTGATCACGTCCGCCGGCGTGAGCCAGGCGCGTCGCGCGATGGTGACGCCATACTGCACGTTCTGCATGCCAGCGACCGAGTGCGCGTCCGGATTGATCGCGCAGCGCACGCCGAGCCGGCGCGCGAGCGGCCAGTGCTGCCACGACATGTCGAGCCGGTGCGGGTCGGCATTGATCTCGATGGCCGCACCGCCGTCGGCTGCATGCTGAATGACGACGTCCATGTCGATCTCGTAGCCGTCGCGCAGCAGCAGTAGCCGGCCCGTCGCATGGCCGAGGATGGTCAACCGGGCGTCGGATGCGGCACGGCTCAGACGCGCCGTCATGGCGCGACGATCCATTCTGAAGTGCGAGTGCACGGAGCCGATCACGTAGTCGAACGACTCCAGCACGGCGTCCTGGCCCTGCGCGGCGTAGTCGAGGCGGCCGTCCTGCAGTATGTCGGCTTCGATCCCGCTGAACAACCACAGCTCGTCGCCACGCTCGGCGTTCCAGCGCGCGATCTCGCGCTGCTGGCGGCGGATCTGCCCGGTCGACAGGCCGCCTGCATACCCCGCGTTGCGCGAGTGGTCGGCGATGCCCAGGTAGTCCCAGCCGAGCGCGATCGCGCCGGCCGCCATCTCCTGCAGCGTCGCCTTGCCATCGCTGTACGTGGTGTGGCAGTGGAAGCAGCCGCGAAGGTCTTCGAGGCGAAGGAGTCGCGGAAGTGTTCCCGCGCGCGCGGCGTCCAGCTCCGCAAGGCCGTCACGCAGCTCGGGCGGCACCCACGCCATGCCGAGCGCCGCGTACACTGCCGCTTCGCCCTGTTCCGCCGTCTGCGTTTCGTGCACGGACGTATGTGCCGAGGCGTCCGCTGCGTCCGTCGGGTGCAGCCCGTCAGCGTCGAGCCGGAGATCGCGGTCCGCGGCCGCTCGCCGCAGCGCCCCGACGTGCGCCGCATTGCCGGTCGCGTCGAGGAGGGCAGCGCCGGCGCCGGCGGAACCGGTGATGCGGATCTCGGCCGGCAGCCCATCGCCGAACGTGGCGCGCAGGACGGACGCACCGCCCTCGATCCAGGGCAGTGACGACGTTGCGCGCAGCGTCCGCATCAGGTCGGCGGCAGGCGCGTCCGTCACCACGACGAAGACGATGCCGTCCACGATCTCGAGCCCGCGTCGCAGCTCACCGGCCACGGCGGCTTCACGCACACCGGGCAGCGCTGTGATGAGGCCGGCGACCCGGGCGGCAGCTTCCTGCGCCTGATGCAGCCTGCGTCGTCCGGCAACAGCGCGGGCGAAGCCGAGCCCCTCGAGGATACGCTGCTGCGTATGCTCGCCGAAGCCGCGCACGCCCGCGATGCGTCCGGCGCGCGCGGCCGCTTCGAGCGAGTCCAGATCGGTCACGCCGAGCTGCTCGTGCAGCAGGTGGATCTTCTTCGGACCGATCCCAGGCACGCGGAGCATGGCCCGCATGCCGGATGGCGCCCGCTCGCGCAGGTCGGTGAGGTAGCGCGATTCGCCCGTGGTCACCAGCTCCTCGATGATGCGCGCGGTGGCAGGGCCAATGCCGGGCAGGCTGCCGAGCGTGCCGGACGCGACCAGCGCAGGCAGGTCCCGGTCCGTCCGGTCCACGGTACGCGCGGCCGTTCGGAACGCGCGCACCTTGAACCGGTTCTCGTCCGTGGCGTCCAGCAGTGTCGCGATTTCCTCGAGGGTGAGAGCGACGGCGTGCCTATCCATGCTCGAGCACGCGTACCTCGTTGCCGCCTTCCGTAGCAGGCGCCGGCTGCGGTATCGTGTCGATACGCCAGAAACAGAGGGCAGCGATCCTGACCGCTTCGGCCTGCGTCGTGAGCGCGTGGTAGCCCTGGAGCTCGCCGCCCGGCAGCACGTTGGCGAAGTCGACACCGTCCGGCCGCGCCTGGCTCACCGCCGCCTCATCGAGAGTGGCGGGCATGTCCACGGTCGCATCGACGAGACTCAGGCCCGGGCGGCCGCGCCGCATGCCCAGCGCGAACAGCAGGTCCAGCCTCGCCGCGCGCTCGCCCGCTGCGACGGGCGCGCTCCAGAAGAATCCGTCCACCGGCTCCGGTGCGGCATCGACGGACACGCGAGCCCAGATCACATTGCGCGGGAACTGCACGTACCCCGCAGGCCCCGGCGCGCGAAAACGCCATTCGGGCGCAGGCGCCGCGCCGGTCAGGAGCGGCTGCAGCGCCGCGGCCTCGAAGCGGTAGACGTGCCGGCCGTGCAGCCAGAAGCGATACGCGTGGAACATGAGCGAGCTGACCTGACTCACGACGGCCGCATGCGGCGCGGCGCCATCGTCGGCCGGCAGCAGATCGCGCAGCAAATCGCCGGCCGCAGCGAGCATGAACAGGTCGGTGGGCGTCGTCGAACGGCAGGCGTCCTGCTCGCGCAGCAGGACGAGCCGCTCCTCGTCGAAGGAGGGTGCACCGAAGATCAGGTCATACGGCGTGTCGCGGCTGCTCATCCGCGCATTCTACGCGGGACGCGCCGCCACATCCAGCTCGAGCACGTCCGCAGGCCGCGGCCGAATCAGAGAACGCAGCGTGTCGAGCCAGCCGCGTCGCGCGACCAGAACGACGTGCAGCGCGGCGGGCGCGCCGTGCACGCCGTCGTCGATCGTCAGGAACGCAACGTCGGCACCCGGCGCCGGCGCATCCACCTCGTACGTGCGGCCCGCCCACTCGAGATGGACGGGTATGCCCGGGACGGGCCACGGCGCTTCCAGGAAGAACTCGTCCTCGACCCGCAGCCACCCGTCGGCCGGCAGGCCATGCCTGAAGAAGAAGGGATCGAACGGCTCGCCTTCGTACCGTTTGTAGTTCTCGTCGGCCGCGTAGTCCATGTCGACCAGCGCGTCATCCGCCGCGAGCGATTCGAGGTGATGCTGCAGTTCGTGCGTGAGCGTCTCATACAGCTCGCCCTCCCAGTCGAAATCATCACCGCTGCGGGCGAGGCGGAAGAACGAGCCGTAGTAGAGCACGACGACGGACCGTGTCGTCTCCGGCCCCTCGAAGCCTGATGGATAGCTCTCCGTCAGGCACTCGCCGAGCGTGTAGACGTCGGGAAGCGTCGGGTGAGGCTTTGCGGAACGCTCGATGACGAGACCATCCACACCGGCGCGGTACTCATCCGGTATGCGTCCCCACTCCTCCTCAGCCCGACGCTCGAACTCGTCGAAAGTCAGCCTTCGGCCTCCGTGCCCAGGTCCTGCGTGACACGCGTCGTGCGACCGAGCCAGCCGTTGATCGCAAAGAAGAACGCGAGCGCGACCGCCCACTGCGTGGCCATGTTTGCCCAGCCGAACGCGCCCCACGGATCCTCGGTGCGCACCTGCCAGAACCACCACACGATCAGGACCAGCGCCTGTACGACCACGAGTCGAATCACCCAGTCCCACCACGCGCCGATCCTGATGTCCGAGTGCGCAGTGTTGATGAACGACTCACGGAACTGCGTCACGCCGTACTTCAGGACGGCGAGGGCGAAGAACAGGCCGGACACCATCAGGGCTACGCCCCATACGAAATCCTGATTGCCGAACACGCCCTGGTCGAGCGCGGACGGGATACCGAAGGTGATCGCGGCCGCCGTGGTGACGACGAGGGCACGGCTTCGCGTCACGCCCAGGTCCTGCATGTTGCGCACGGCCAGTTCGACCATTGAGATCACGCTGGTCACTGCAGCAAAGAACAGGGCGACGAAGAACAGCACCATGAACACACGGCCGCCCGGCATCGTCGCGAAGAGCTGCGGCACCCAGATGAACGTGAGGCCCTCGTTGCCGGCGCCGACGATCTGCATGGCCGCGTCAGGCATGAGCGAGAATACCGTGCACAGCACCATGATGCCGGCGAGCAGCGAAACGGAGTTGTTGGCGAAGCCGAGGGCGAACGCATTGAGCGCCGTGTCCTCGCGCTTCTTCATGTAGATGGCGTACACCATGATCATGCCCCAGCCGGCACCCGTGTCCCACGCGTTCTGGGTCAGCGCCTCCAGCCACACCTTCGAGCTCGACAGCCCGGTCGGCCCGGACCACGAGGGCGTGAACATGAAATTCAGCCCATCGACTGCGCCAGGCAGAGTAACGGCGCGGATAGCGAGGATCAGGACGAGGACAGCCAGGCTCGGAATCAACAGGCGCGTCGCTGCTTCGATGCCGCGCACGCCGCGCGCGACGACGAAAACGCCGATGCCCAGCGCGATCACCTGGAAGATGACGGCCTCCCAGGTGTACGAGAAGCCGGCCCAGACGGCAGCCGTGTCGGCGTCGGCGAGCCGCCCCGTTGCGGCATAGAGCGAGTAGCGGATCGTCCAGCCGGCGACAACGATGTAGTAGAACAGGATGACCGTCGTCACGAACGCGACCCACGCGCCCATCCACGCGTACTGCTTGCCCATCATGCGGGCGAAACCGCTGATGTTGCCGGACCGCGTCGCCTTGCCCATGGCGAACTCGACCAGGATCAGAGGCACTGACCAGATCAGCAGGAAGACGACCCAGGCGACGAGGAACGACCCGCCGCCGTTGGTCGCCACGACGCGGGGGAAGCGCCAGATGTTGCCCGTGCCGACGGCCATGCCGAGCATGGCGACCAGCATGCCCCAGCGGGTGGTGAACTGCTCAACGCGTTCCGTCACGCTGCCTCCGGATCAGAAGTGTGGGTGGTCAGGTCAGCCGATTCGATCCCTGATGTAGCCGACGATGCCGTCGACCGACACCCGGTCCTGTCGCAGCGTGTCACGGTCGCGCACCGTCACCGTGCCATGCTCGACGCTCTCGCCGTCGACGGTGATGGCGAACGGAGTGCCGGCCTCATCCAGCCGGCGATAACGCTTGCCGATCGAGCCGCTGTCGTCGTAGAACGAATTGATACCCGCGGCGCGAAACCCCTTCTGCACGCGCTCTGCCAGCTCCGGCATGCCATCCTTCTTCACGAGCGGCAGCACGGCGACCTTCACGGGCGCGAGCTTCGGGTGCAGCCGGAGCACCACACGCCGCTCGCCGTCGACGTCTTCCTCGTGGTAGGCATCGACCAGCACGGCCAGAACCGTGCGCCCGACACCCACTGCCGTCTCAATGACGTAGGGCAGGTAGCGCTTGCCGCGATCGACCGGGTCCACATACTCCATCTTCTTGCCTGAGTACTCCTGGTGCCGACGCAGATCGAAGTCGGTCCGGTTGTGAACGCCCTCGAACTCCTGCCAGCCGAACGGAAATTCGTACTCGATGTCGAACGCCTTCTTCGCATAGTGCGCGAGCTCGCCCGGCCCGTGCTCGTGGAAACGCAGCTTCTCCGCACGGATGCCGAGCGACTGCACCCACTCCATGCGGCGCGCCTTCCAGTACTCGAACCACTCATCGTCCGTGCCCGGCTCGACGAAGAACTGCATCTCCATCTGCTCGAACTCGCGCGTCCGGAAGATGAAGTTGCCCGGCGTGATCTCGTTGCGGAACGCCTTGCCGACCTGTGCGATGCCGAACGGAACGCGCTGCCGCGAAGCCGTGACGACATTCTGGAAGTTGACATAGCTGCCCTGGGCCGTCTCCGGACGCAGGTACACGACGGCGGATGTATCCTCGACAGGGCCCATGAACGTCTTGAACATCAGGTTGAACTGACGCGGCTCCGTCAGCGCGCACTCGTCGTGCTCACCGGGTCGGCGGCTCGGCTTGCGCGGGCACCGCGCCGTCTCCATCTGATCGGCGCGAAAACGGGACTTGCAGGTTCTGCAATCGATCAGCGGATCCGTGAAGCCGGAAACGTGGCCGCTCGCTTCCCACACGCGCGGATGCATCAGGATCGCAGCATCGAGGCCCTCGATGTCATCCCGCTCGTGCACCATCGCGCGCCACCACCCATCCTTGACGTTGCGCTGCAGCTCGACGCCGAGCGGGCCGTAGTCCCAGACGGAGCCCGTTCCACCATATATCTCCGACGACTGGAATATGTAGCCGCGCCGCTTGCAGAGCGACACCAGCTTTTCCATCAGATCCGGATCGTTCGCCATGACTCCCAGGGCTGGGTGCAGGAACGCCCTGTGAAGGGCTGGGCGGGCAAAGTAATCAGGAGGGATGCGGCACTGCAACGCCAGTGAACCCGCGAATCAGTCGACAGACGGTACGCGAGGGATCTGAACGGCCCGCCACGAGGCGGCGCTGCTGCCACGAAGCTGCGGCAGCCGTGCGACACTACGTCGTCTGCCGCGGCTCTTCGGCGTGCGCTGCTTCCAGAAACCCGGTCTCGATGCGGAACAGGCCGACCCGCTGAGCTGTGACGACGTAGCCGATCCAGAGGGCGACCCCGCCGAGCGCAATGATGCCGACGAGCCCCGAGGCGACCGTGGAGCAGAGCGAGCCGAAAATGAACAGCATTGCAGCGACGCCGAACATGCCCGCATCGTGCGCACCTTCAGTGGCAAACCGCGAACGGGCGACGGCCAGGCATGCGCCGGTTCCGGCGAAGCCTGTGACTGCGAAGACGAGGAGGACGAACTGCAAGCCGGCGGTCATCATGACGCGCCTCCTTCCTGCTCAATTCTACCTATCAGCTGTTGTCACCACCGGGCTGGTTGAGCAAGAATGAAACCAGCCGGAGTGAACTGCCGGAATGGTCAGCCGTGTGATAGAAGAACGCGCGACAGCCGCTGGTCGGGGCAGGTCACGGGCGAGGGAAACAACGTCCGGTGACGGGAAAGAAAATGGCGGCCCGCCGCGCGGTGCCGCCCTGGTCTCATTCCTCCCGTGCGGCGGCTCGCAATTTTCGCGCGAGCTCGAGCATACGCTCGCCGCGCCGCTGAACGCCATCGGCCAGGCGGGCCGCGCTCTGCCGGCTGGGACGGCGCCGCGCGCTGCGCCAGGAACGGAGGACGTCGTAGCTCAGGCCGGCGTCGTCAGCAAGCTGTCGCATCGCGAATGGCGCCTCGCGCAGTGTCGCTCTGACTTCTTCACTCAGCTCTTGCGAACCCATGGCACCCCCTGTTCGTCACCAGTCTAATGGTGGAGGTGGCGGTCGGGCAGGCGTGGCCGCGGGCCAGCGCCGCTGCGGCCGCAGCGGCTGGCGGCGGCTGGCGGCGGCGACCCGCATATGGCTCACGCGAGCACGACTCAGAAGACGCGCACCGTGAAGTAGCGGTTGGGCCGTTCGCGGATGTCGGCGGCGAGCGCGCGCACCTCGCGCAGGGTGTTGCTCAGCTCGTCGTAGACACTCTCGTCGTTGACGAGCCGGCCGAGCGTGCCGCTGCCGGAATCGATCTTCTCGAGGACGGACGCGAACGAGCCGAGCGACTCCTCGAGCGTGCCGGCCGCCGAGGTGAGTGAGCGTGCGCTGACGGTGAACTCTTCGAGAGCGCCGCTGAGTGCGGGTCCGGCCTCGGCCGCCTCGACGCTTTCGGCGGTGCGGCGCAGCGCAGCCGAAGCGAGGCGCAGCTCGGCGAAGGCGGCGCGGAGCTCCTCGGCGCCGGCCGGCAGCACGGCCGCGGTTGCGTGGACGTCGCGGACGGCTTCCGGCGAGAGCAGCTGATCTGCGCTGGTCAGGACGGCGCCGACGCGGGCGCTCAGGTCGGTCGCGATCTGGCTCAGCTCGGGCGACGACCCTCCGTGGATCGTGTCGTTGGGGCCGAGGCTCATGACTGCCTCGCCGGGGATCAGCTCGACGACGTGCGCGCCGAACACATCGCCGCGCACGACCACGCGCGAGTCGGTCGGGAGCGCGAGGTTGTCGTCCAGCCGCAGGTCCACCAGGACGCCGCCGCGCGGATCCAGCTCCACACTTCTGACGGTGCCGATCTGGACGCCCTGCACCTGCACGCGGTCGCTGCGCTTGAGGCCGCCGCCATCGCTGAGGGCCACGGTGACATCCATGCCGCCGCGGAGGACGGGGGTGCCCATCAGCCAGTAGAGGCCGAAGAAGAAGAGGAGGGCAGCCACCACGGTGAGCATGCCGACCGTTATCAGGTTACGCCTGCGCTTGTCCATGTCTCCTATCTCGCTGTTGCAGCCGTGCCAGTGCGGCTGCGTCGGACGAACCGGCTCACGAACGGATCGTCATTCTTCAGGATCTCGTCCGGGGTCTGACAGGCCCGGACCCGCCCCTCGTACAGGAGCGCTATTCTGTCGCCGACCTCGAAGGCCGTGTCGAGGTCGTGCGTGACCACAATGCTGGTGACGCCGAGCTGCTGTCGCATGTCCATGATCAGCTCGTCGATGTTGTCGGCGTTCACCGGATCCAGTCCGGTCGTGGGCTCGTCCCAGAGCAGGTAGCGCGGTCGATGCGCGATGGCACGGGCCACGCCCACCCGCTTGCGCATGCCACCGGACAGTTCGCCGGGATACTTGCCGAGCACGACCGGATCCAGATTCACGCGCCTCAGCAGGTCGACCGACTCTGCGCGGCACTGATCGACGCGGGTGCTGTCCTTCTCGTCGGTGAGCGCGAGCCACAGGTTCTCAGCCACCGTGAGCGAGTCGAAGAGCGCGGCGTTCTGGAAGACGTAGCCGATGCGGCGGCGCACGCTGCGCAACTCGTCCCGCGACGCATTGGCGATCGAGATGCCGTCCACTATGACATCGCCGGCGTCCGGCTCGAGCAGTCCCATCGCGTGCTTGATGAGCACGCTCTTGCCGGTTCCGGACGGCCCCAGCAGTGCGAGCGTTTCACCTTCCTCGACCGACAGGTCGACACCACGCAGGACCTGGTGCGAATCGAAGCTCTTGTACAGCCCGCGGAACTCGATCATCCTCAGAACGCCTTGAGCACGGGGATCATGAGCACATCGATCACCATCAGGGCGAGCGTCGTCGCGACCACCGCGGTGGTGGTGGTGCGGCCCACACCCTCGGCGCCGCCCGTGCCACGCAGACCGACGAAGCACGCGATGAACGTGATCGTGACGCCGAACACGCCGCCCTTGATGATCGAATAGTACAGCGCCCAGGGCCGAAAATAGAAGCGCATACCATACACCACGTCCGCGGATGTGAGCCCATCGACGACGAGCACGCCCAGGCCCCAGCCCGCGGCGATCCCCATGACATTCGCCAGCACGACGAGCGGCGGAAAGACCAGCAGGCCGGCCATGACGCGGGGCACGACGAGGAACGCGACGGGATCGCGACCCATCGCGACGAGGGCATCGATCTGCTCCGTCACCTTCATCGACGCCAGCTCCGCGGCGATCGCGGCGCCCACCCGCGCCATCATCACGATGCCCGTGAGCAGCGGTGCGAGCTCCGTCAGCATGCTCGCGGCGAGCACACTGCCGATCACCCAGAGCGGCAGACCGCCCGAAAACTGCGCGCCCGTCTGCTGTGACGTGACGGCGCCGCCGAGGAACGCCATGACGAGGACCAGCGGCATCGACTGGATGCCCATCATGTACGCCTGCTGCAATGCGGACGTCGCATAGAGGCGCGGGCGCGGTACGATCCGCAGAATGTGTCCGGCGAGCAGCGTGGCCTCGCCGAGAGTGGCCAGTGCGCTGGAGGTGCGGCGGATCAACGCCAAACCGATGCCCCCGGCAGTGCGCGCGTCTGTACGTGCAAATCGGTGCTCCGCTGAGAAGCCAGGCTGCTGAACCGGAATCCCGGACCCGACGCCTGGGTTCCACGCCGCGAACCCCGCAGCGTTGCGACAACGTTGCGGGGTCCGTGAACGAGTAATGGAGCCAGTCGGGCTCGAACCGACGACCCCCGCCTTGCAAAGGCGGTGCTCTCCCAGCTGAGCTATGGCCCCGAGCTGCAAAATATAGTCGATTCCGGCCCCGACCACCAACTGCCTTTTGCTCGCTGCTGCGGCAGGGACGTCAGATGGCGGCGAGCGGGGCCGGGCGGGCGGACGCGCGTGCGGTGAGCTCCGCGTCGAGGAGGCTCGCGACTTCCTCGTCGGTGACCCAGCCGTTGTCCCAGAGGATCGTGAAGGCGTTGCGGGCGCGGCCGAGTCGATCGCGACGGCAGGAGCCGGGACTGCCGCGTTTGTAGGAGATGACGCAGCCGGACCAGGTGCCGCGGAGCACGCGATGAGCCGCGAGGTCGTCACGGAGCTGGGTCAGGCCGTCATGGCTGAACTCGGTCAGTTCGGACTGGAGCTCGTGGAGCGCTTCGACGCAGTGCTGCATGGCCATCCTCCTGCTGCGTTGCCGGTCGAGTAGAAGCGCAGCGCACGGCGCGTGCCGTCAAGCGGAGCGGCCGGGCCGGGCGGGCCGGATCTCGGTGCGGCGGGTGCGTGCAGCCTGGAGCAGGATGGCGCAGGTGAGCTCCGGGTCCTCCACGAGGAAGTAGCGCCTCATGCTGCGCGCGATCTCTTCGAGCCGCACGCCGTCGGCGAACAGCGTGATGTGCTCCGCCCGCGCGTGAGGAATGCTGACGGTGCGGCGGGCGCCCTGGAAGATGGTGCGCCGGCTCGTGATGATGAGGACGCCGACGTCGCTCGGCAGCACATCATCGGCCGGCCGCAGTGCATCGCGGTTGCCGGTGGATGAGAATGGCTCGGCGTCGAGCACGGCGAAGCTGCTGCCGACCAGGTCGCTGCGCCCGGAGTGGGGTACAGGAATGCGATCTGCGAGGGTGCACTGCACCACCCAGTGGCAGCGCTCGTCCGGCACGAGCTGCACGGGGCAGTGCACTTCAGGCATGTTGGCCTGTGCAATGCGCGCGAGCATGCGGAGGCGGGTCAGCTGATTGAAGTCGGAGCCGAGGTCCTGCTCGGTGAGGCCGAGCTGCTCCTGCAACCTGCGGAGCGTGGCATCCTCATCATCGGTCAGCCTGGCGTCCGCGGCGGCGTCGCGCAGCGCGCCGCGGTAAATGGCGAGCGCGGCCATGCGTACCTCGTCGGGCGTGAGCGCGCCCTGCTCCCGCACTGCGTCGAGCTGCGCCAGCTCCGCGCCGGTGAGCACACCGTCATCGACCGCCTGCTGGAGCAGCCGCTGATACTCGAGCCGCGCTCTGCGGCGCCGTCTGCCGCTGAAGCTGCGCACAGCAATGAAGGCTGCCGCGCCGGCGGCAATGATCGCGAGTACCCAGGCGGTGTCCATGGAGACGATGCTACGCGCAGCCCGGGCAGAAATGCAAGAAGCAGCGTCGCATCGGTCGTTCCGCGCCGCCGCGCCGGCTGCTACATTGCCGCTCGCGGCGCGTGCCGCGGGCGGATAGCCACACAGGTATCAGGGCAAGGCGACGATGGCAGCAACTCAGCTCACGACGGCGCGGGAGACGCGCACCGTCGATTCGCTCGACGACCTGCTCACGCCAGCAGCTGTCGTCGATCTGGACCGCATGTCGGCGAATCTGGATCGCATGGCTGAGTATGCGAGACAGCACCACCTTCGGCTGCGTCCTCACACGAAGACGCACAAGTCCGCACGGCTCGCCGCGGAGCAGATGAGGCGCGGGGCGACCGGACTGACGGTGGCGCAGCTGAACGAGGCGCGGGTCATGGCCGAGGTCGCCGACGACATTCTGCTCGCGCATCCGCCGGTCGGCGCGCCGAAACTGGAGCGCCTGCTCTCGCTGCCGCAGCACGTGCGGCTGACGGTGGCACTCGATTCGGCCGCAGCACTGGAGCCGCTTGCTGCTGCGGCGTCGGCGGCTGGCCGCGAGATCGGGGTCCTCGTCGAGCTCGACCTCGGCATGGGCCGCGTCGGCGTCGGTGCGGAGGACGCCGTCCGGCTGTGTCGCATGTGCCGCACGCTGGACGGTGTCTCGTGGCGCGGCATCCTCTTCTATCCGGGCCACATTCGCCAGCACGTGTCGGCGCAGGATCAGGCGCTGGAACGCGTCGCAGCCGACCTGAAGCACGCGCTCGATGTACTCGCGGCTGCCGGCCTGGAGCCGGAGGTGGTGAGCGCAGGCTCTACGCCGGCAGCATTCTCATCCCACCGTATCAGCGGCCTCACGGAGATCCGGCCGGGGACGTACATCTTCAACGACCGCATCACCGCGGCGATCGGCGCGTGCGGCCTCGACGACTGCGCATACACGGTGCTGTCGACAGTCGTCAGTACGGCAGTCGCGGGTCAGGCCGTCATCGATGCAGGGTCGAAGGCGCTGTTCCGCGAGGAGCTCCGCGGCGCGGGCTCCGGCGGCAGCGGCTTCGGCGTGCTGCTGGACCGTCCCGACATTGTGGTGAAGGCGATGTCGGAAGAGCACGGATTGCTCGACCTGTCCGCCACGGCGTGGCGGCCGCGCGTCGGCGACCGCATCCGCGTCGTGCCGAATCACGTCTGCGTTTCCGTCAACCTGCACGCACGCGTGTGGGGTCTGCGCGGTGAGCGGATCGAGACCGGGTGGCCGGTCTCGGCCCGCGGCTGGGACTGGTCCGGCGCTACATGAGCTGCCGCAGCACGTACTGCAGGATGCCGCCGTGGCGGAAATACTCGCGCTCCTGCGGCGTGTCGAGGCGCAGGAGCGCCGCGAATTCCGTGATACTTCCGTCATCCGCCGTCACGCGTACGCGGACGGTGCGCTCGCTCGTCGTCTCCGCATTCATGGCCCGTTCGAGACCCGTGATCGCAAAGGTCTCCCGGCCGGAAACGCCGAGGGACGAATAGCTCTCGCCCTCTGCGAACTGCAGCGGAGCGACGCCCATGCCGATCAGGTTGGAGCGATGGATGCGCTCGTAGCTCTCGGCGATCACGGCGGTGACACCGAGCAGGCGCGGTCCCTTTGCGGCCCAGTCGCGCGACGAGCCGGTACCGTATTCCTTGCCGGCAATGATGATGAGCGGAACACCGCGCTGCTGGTAGCGCACCGATGCGTCGTAGATCGCCATCACCCCGCCGTCCGGCAGGTACGTCGTCATGCCGCCCTCGACATCCGGATTGAGACGATTGCGCAGGCGTACGTTCGCGAACGTACCGCGCATCATGACCTCGTGATTGCCGCGGCGCGAGCCATACGAGTTGAAATGTTTCGGCTCCACGCCATGCTCGCGCAGGTAATGGCCGGCGGGACTGTCAGCCTTGATGGAGCCGGCGGGCGAGATGTGGTCGGTAGTGATGCTGTCGCCGAGCAGGGCGAGGACGCGCGCGCCCTCGATGTCGGCGGGCACACCGGGCTCCCGCGTCATGTCGTCGAAGTACGGCGGGTTCTTGACGTACGTGGAGTCGTCCTGCCATGCGAACAGCTCCGAGTCCGGCGCTGGCAGCGACTTCCACTCTTCACCGCCCTCGAACACCGCTGCATACTGGCGGACGAACATCTCCGGTAGCACGGACTCGCGCATGACATCCTCGATCTCCTGCTGCGCCGGCCAGATGTCCTTCAGGAATACGCTGCGGCCATCGCTGCCGGTGCCAAGCGGCTCGTTGTAGGGGTCGAAGTCCATGCGGCCGGCAATGGCGTAGGCAACGACGAGCGGCGGCGACATCAGGTAGTTGGCGCGTACATCGGGATTGATGCGGCCCTCGAAATTGCGATTGCCGCTGAGCACGCTGGCGACGACGAGGTCGCCGTCGTGGACCGCGGCCGACACGGCTTCGGGGAGGGGCCCGCTGTTGCCGATGCATGTGGTACAGCCGTAGCCGACGAGGTGGAAGCCGAGCTGTTCCAGGTACTGCGTGAGGCCGGCGTGGTCGAGATAGTCGGTCACGACCTTCGAGCCGGGCGCCAGGCTGGTCTTGACCCACGGCTTGCGCTGCAGACCCCGCTGCGCCGCCTTCTTGGCAACCAGGCCTGCGCCGATCATGACGGACGGATTGGACGTATTCGTGCAGCTCGTGATGGCGGCGATCACGACGGAGCCGTCGTGCAGCTCGATGTTTTCGCCGTCGAGCGTGCAGCGAGCACTGTGACGCGTGGCGAGCGCGAGATCGCCGCCTTCGTTCTCCCACACCCTGATCCGGCCATCGGTCGGGGCGGGCGCGCTCGGTGCGGGCCGCATCTGTGCCATGGTAGTGTCGAACGACGCCTTGATGTGGGACAGGCGAATGCGGTCCTGGGGGCGCCGCGGCCCGGCGACTGACGGCTCGACGGTGCCCAGATCGAGCTCGAGCGTGTCGCTGTACTCCGCCTCCGGCGAGTCGTCGGTGCGGAAGAGACCCTGCTCCTTCATGTACGCGCGCACGAGCTCGACGTGCTCCGGCGCGCGGCCGGTGAACTCCAGGTAGCTGATCGTGAGATCGTCCACGGGGAAGATGCCGCACGTCGCGCCATATTCGGGCGCCATGTTGCCGATCGTGGCGCGGTCGGCGAGTCGCAGTGAGCTCAGGCCAGGACCGTAGAACTCGACGAACTTGCCGACGACGCCACGCCGGCGCAGCATCTCCGTGACGGTGAGCACGAGGTCCGTCGCCGTCGCGCCTTCCGGCAGCTCACCCGTCATGCGGAACCCGACGACCTGCGGGATCAGCATGGATACCGGCTGCCCGAGCATGGCCGCTTCCGCCTCGATGCCGCCGACGCCCCAGCCCAGCACGCCGAGGCCGTTCACCATTGTCGTATGGGAATCGGTGCCCACCAGCGTGTCGGGGTACGCCTGCAGCGGACCGCCAGGCGAGTCGGTGTGGAAGACGACGCGCGCGAGATACTCGAGGTTCACCTGGTGCACAATGCCGGTGCCCGGCGGCACGACGCGGAAGTTGCGCAGCGCCTTCTGACCCCAGCGCAGGAACGCGTAGCGCTCGCGATTGCGCTCGTACTCCATTGCGACATTGTGCTGGAACGCCACGCGGGTGCCGAACTCATCCACCTGCACGGAGTGGTCGATCACGAGCTCCGCCGGCTGCAACGGATTGATCCGCGTCGGGTCTCCGCCCATGCGCTTCATCGCATCGCGCATGGCTGCCAGGTCCACGACGGCCGGCACGCCCGTGAAATCCTGCAGCAGCACACGGGCGGGAGTGAAATTGATCTCCCTGCTCGGCTGCTCCTTCGGCTCCCACCGCGCGAGAGACTCGACGTCGCCTTCACAATCCGCCATGGTGTCGCCGTGTCGGAGCAGATTCTCGAGCAGTATCTTGAGCGAGAACGGCAGCCGGCCGATGTCGAGGCCTGCCTTCTCCAGGGCGTCCAGACGAAAGATCTCGAAGCTGCGGCCCCCCGCACGCAGGGTGGACCGGCTGCCGAACGTATCACTCTTGCTCATATCGATCTCTGCTCTTCCGGTACGCGTAACCCGATTTCTGCATAATGGCGAATCGCCCTTCGGAGGGCTACCGTTGGTGCTGTTCCACCAACCCACATGCAACCCGGTTTTGTTTCCATGGCAGAATCCAGTCCCGCGCGCCGGGCCGGACGGAGCGTGCGCACGGCCACAAGAACGCACGGCTTCACTGAATCCGTGATCCGCGAAATGACGCGCGTTGCAGCGGAGAGCGGCGCGCTGAACCTGGCCCAGGGCTTTCCCGACTTCGAAGCTCCGGCCGTGCTGAAGGAGGCCGCGTGCGAGGCCATCCGCGCGAATGTCAACCAGTACGCCGTAACATGGGGCACGCCGCGCCTGCGACAGGCGCTGGCGGCGAAATACCGGCGGGATTACGGGCTGGAGACCGATGAAGCGCGTGAGGTCACGGTGACGTGCGGCGCGACCGAAGCCATGGCGGCTGCGCTGCTGGCGGTGATCGACCCGGGTGAGGAAGTCCTGATCTTCGAGCCGTTCTATGAGAACTACGGCCCCGACGCCACCCTGTGCGGTGCGAAGCCCGTATGGATCACGCTGGATCACGCGTCACCGCTCGATCTCGATGTCATCAGAAGCGCCATTACGAAGCGCACCAGGGCCATCGTCCTCAACTCGCCGAACAATCCGACCGGTCGGGTCCTCAGCCGGGAGGAGCTCGAGGGGCTGGCGGCGATCTGCATCGAGTTCGACCTGCTCGCGATCACGGACGAGATCTACGAGCACCTGGTTTACGAGGGCCGGCACGTGCCGATCGCGACACTACCAGGCATGCGCGAGCGCACGATCACAATCAGCGGTGCATCGAAGACGTACAGCGTGACCGGCTGGCGCATCGGGTGGATCGTTGCGCCAGCCGTCCTGACGGCCGCTATCAGGAAGGTGCACGACTTCCTGACGGTCGGCGCACCGGCGCCGCTTCAGGAGGCGTGCGCGACAGCCATTGAGTCGCTGGGGCAGGACTACTACGACTCCCTGCTCGCGGGCTATCGTGAGCGGCGAGACGTATTGCATCGTGGGCTCGTCGACGCAGGCTTCCGCTGCACGCCGCCGGCAGGCGCGTACTACATCATGACCGACTTCTCTGCCCTGTCTGATGAGCCGGATGATGTCTTCGCACGTCGCCTCGCTCGAGGTGTCGACGGTGTGCGTGGCGTTGCATGTGTGCCTGGGTCCAGCTTCTTTCACCATCCGGCTGATGGTCGGCGGTTCGTGAGGTTTGCCTTCTGCAAGCGGCTGGAGACGTTGGAAGCTGCCTCGGCACAGCTGAAGCGGTTGCTATAGTAACGAAATGGCTCCAGCCGTTCCCGCTCTCTCATCAGAGCAGTCGAGTCAATGTGAAGTACGGCGGACATGTCTCCTGGGAGGAGTGCCGACTTCCACGATTCGTGATCCGGCTGCCGGCGCGGAAGCGTAAATCAAGAAAGCGTTAGCATATAGCCGATGGAGAGGCAGGCTCAGCTCCGTCGGCTTTGAGCGGACCTGCCGACCGTGTGACCCGGAGGCTTGCGCGAGGACGCCCATCACGATCTCCCTCACCTCGGCGAGCTGTCGCGCCGCGATGTCCTGGAGACAGCGCCGGCTGAACGGTTCCGTCATGTTGTTATTGTTACCGCTATCGGTTAGCAATACAATAACGGCGGGCCCCGCGATACGGGATCCGGCTGGCGGGGCGGGATGGAAGCTGCTGCCATCCTGTTCTTCGCCTACACCGGCTACGCACGAATCGCTTCGGGTGGCGGCCGAGGCATTCCCGCTGCCATGGGTAGCGACGGTGGTCTCCGTAGGTGGCGTAACCGCCATGCTGGGGGTGATTCTCTCGCAACTGCTCGGATTGTCCCGTATGGCGTTCGCCATGGCTCGACGGAGGGATCTCCCTGCGCTCCTTGATCAGGTTCATCCGAAGCATGGCGTTCCAGCCCGTGCAGTTCTCATCATCGGCGCAGTCGCTGCATCTGTTGCTGCGACAGGGACACTCCGTGGGGTTGCATCCGCTGCCTCGTTCACAATCCTGGTCTATTACGGAATCGCGAACGTCGCGTCGCTGAAGATGCGATCCGAGGCGAAGCTCTTCCACGATGTCGTGCCGATCATGGGCGTAGGAACCTGTGCTTTGCTGGCGATGTCGTTGTCGTCAGGCGTCATTCTCGCCGGCCTCGGAGTACTCGTCGCAGGCGTCATCGTTCGTACGGCAGCACGTTCGCTTTCGAGCCGATAGGAGGTCCGAACGCTATGAAGAATTTGATCCTGACTGCCGCATTGGCGGCCATCATACCGACTGTCATTGCCGGGTGCGATACGGCACCTTCGCCGGCCCAGGACGAGCCGACATGGATCGAAAGCGCGGACGATCAGCAGCCTGACGTACTTGCGCGCCACCTGCGCGGTCTCGACGTCGCCATGGTCGAGATCGACCATCGCTTCGCAGAGCTTTACCATGCGGGCCAGGACGGAAACTGGCCCTACGCGCAGTACCAGGTCGGGAAGCTGCAGCTCGCGATGGACCTTGCCCTGGAGCGGCGTCCGGCGCGCGCGACGTCTGCTGAAACGTATTTCTACCCGGCGCTGGATAGCGTCAGCCGCTCCGTATCCACTCAGGATGGCGTTAGATTCATGGCTGCCATGAGTACGTTGGCCGAATCGTGCAGGGGCTGTCACGTAGCCGAGAACGTACCGTCGTTCGGCGTATCGATGCCGCCACAGCGACGCTCCTCGATCGTACTTCCGTGAGCAGCCATGTTACTCTCGATAGACAACGGAGTATTCACGAAACGTTTTGCCGGCCGCTGGGGTGTGGTATTCGGAACGATCTCGCTCGGTGCATGTACTGCCGCTCCCGCCGACACAGTTGACGACGAGGCCCTGCTCGGGCGCGCGACAAGCGTGTTCAGTGCGCTCGACGCGGTGCCTGCGGAAACATTGAACGATCCGGCGGTTCAGCTTGGCCAGCGGCTGTATTGGGATGTGCGGCTCTCGGCGAACGGTCGGACATCATGCGCCAGCTGCCATCACGCCGAGGCCGGCGGATCGGATCCACGGCCGTTCCCCACCGATGCCCGAGGGCTCCCGACGAGCCGTCACTCACAGAGCGTGTTCAACGCCATGCAGCAGCAGGCCCGACTGCGCTGGCTGGGTGACCGTGAAAGCGGTGCTCACCAGGCGGAGCGATCAATCACCGGTTCGATGGGATTCGACGATGCCGAGGACATCGTGCCGCTGCTCATGGATCTGGGTTATGAGGACGCCTTCAGCGCCGCATTTGCGACCGAAGCACAGCCGCTAACGCCGGCGACATATGGTCGTGCAATTCAAGCCTACCAGGAGACTCTGGTTACCCCCGCAGCTTTCGACCGATACCTCGCCGGAAACCGCGAAGCGCTCACAAACGAACAGAAGCTCGGCATGGAAGTATTCATGGCCACAGGCTGTGCGGCGTGCCACAGCGGAGCGCTGCTGGGAGGCTCAACATTCCAGAAGTTCGGCATGATACGGGACTACTGGACGGCCACCGGGAAAACAGGCGAACCCGATGTCGGCCGCTTCGCTGTAACAGGCGAAGAGCGGGATCGATACGTTTTCCGCGTCCCGATGCTGCGGAACGTCGCTCGGACGGCGCCATACTTCCATGATGGCTCAGTCGCGACTCTGCCCGAGGCGGTGCGCGTCATGGCCAGTGTGCAGCTCGACCGCTCGATTGGCGACGAAGAATTGCGGCGAATCGTTGCGTTCCTCGAGTCACTCACCGGCGAGGTGCCTGTGAACTACCGCGCCCCCTGAACCCGATGTTCCGGGACTTCTATATCGGGTTCATCAAGGTCCACATTCTACACCATGCCGTGGAGGGGCCGATCTACGGTCTGGCCATGATGGAGGAGTTGGGCCGCCACGGCTACGAGATCAGCGCGGGCACGCTCTATCCGATCCTTCACGCCATGGAGGAAGCGGGGTGGCTCGACCGGCAGGAACGCCAGGTCGACGGTCGTGTCAGGAAGTACTACACGGCGACTTCGGAAGGTCAACAAGCTCTCGCCGATGTGAAAGCCCGGATCAGGGAACTGGCGGAGGAGGTGCTGGAGGGGCATGGGCCGGGCCAGCTGCCAGCATCCGAAGACGACGAGGTTTCGTGACCGAATCGTCACTCGTTCGCCCGCCGTACAGGCGCCGCATGAACCACAGGCTCACGTGCACGAGGCCGATCAGTACCGGCACCTCGACGAGCGGACCGACGACAGTCGCGAAGGCCACGGGCGAGGAGATGCCGAACACAGCGATGGCCACAGCAATCGCGAGCTCGAAGTTGTTGCCCGAGGCCGTGAACGCGAGCGTGGCGCTCCGGCCGTAGTCTGCCCCCAGCCGGTACGCGAGCAGAAAGCTCACGAGGAACATGATGACGAAGTAGAACGACAGCGGAACCGCGATCCAGAGCACGTCCAGCGGCTGCTGGATCATGCGCTCGCCCTGCAGGCTGAACATGACCACGATCGTGAACAGCAGCGCGACGAGCGTGATCGGCGAGATCTTCGGCACGAACACCCGGTCGTACCACTCGTGTCCCTTGATCGGGAGCAGCACGACGCGGCTCAGTATTCCCGCGGCGAACGGAATGCCGAGATAGATCATGACGCTGGAGAAGATCTGGCCGATGCTCACGTCCACGACCGTGCCCTGAAGCCCGAACAGGGGTGGCAGCACGGTGACGAACAGCCAGGCATAGAAGCCGAACGTGATGATCTGGAACACGCTGTTCATCGCGACCAGGCCCGCAGCGTATTCACTGTTCCCGCGCGCGAGCTGGTTCCAGACGAGCACCATAGCGATGCAGCGCGCGATCCCGACCAGGATCAGTCCGACCATGTAGTAGCCCCAGCGCGGGTCCGGTCCGAGGAGGGCTGGCGCGATGAAGCCGAAGAACGCGACAGCCAGGCCGAACATTAGGAGCGGGCCGATGATCCAGTTCTGCACGAGCGACAATGCGACGATGCGCGTGTCCGCAAAGACCTTCGGCATCAGCTCGTACTTCACCTTCGCCAGCGGCGGATACATCATCAGGATCAGACCGATCGCGATGAGCAGATTCGTGTGCTCGCCGATCGTCAGCCGCTCGTTGAACGCCTCTACCGGCGCCTGAAGGAGGTAGCCGAGCGCCACACCCACGGCCATCGCCGTGAAAATCCATACCGTGAGGTATCGGTCCAGGAACGAAAGACGGCGCGTCAGGGATTCAGACATGCGAATGCTCCGCTGTAATGGCTCCGGGGACGAGCTCGCGCAGGCGCGCGGCACCCACCGGCGATTCCGCCTTCATCGGCACGATTGCGCAGCGTTTGGCGAGCTCATGCTGCACCGCTCGATAAGCCCATGCTCCGACGCCGCGCGCGCCAGGAGCAACGGGTCGGCAGTCTCCGCTGCGGCCAGACTCTGATTGATCACCGCCTGAACGCGCTCGGCCGGCGCAGTGCCCGCACTCCATCGACACCTCGCATCAATCCGCATTGATGGACCACCGCAGATAAAAGACTCAGTCGCAGCATGCGTCATCACCCAGTAGTGTCGTCGCCGTCGATTCCCTGAGCCCTTTGAGGGCATCCTCCATATCCGCCAGCGCTTCCGCGTTGAAGGAGTAGTGCACCCAGCGCCCCGCCCGGCGGTCGCTGACCGGGCCCGCGTCCTTCAGCGTCTTCAAATGAAAGGACAGCAGGGACTGGCCGGCTCGAGGGCGTCGGTCAGGTCGCACACGCAGCGCTCGCCGCCGGCAAGCTGCTCCCGGATGCGGAGCCGCTTCTCGTCGCTCAGAGCCTTCATGCGCTGGATGGTCAGGAGCCGGTCGGCCGCGGTCGAATTCGTCATGCCCGAATATACATCAATGGGCCTTGATGGGTCAATCGGTCGGCCCTTTCGGATGGAGGGTCGGTAGAGCGGCCCGGTGCGGCTGCCACAAGCGGATTGATCGCGGCGGGATTCCGCTGCGCGAAGCCGGCGGGGGCCTACTACATACTCGCCGACTCTTGGTGATCTCGAGCGAGCCGGACGACATCTTCGCTCGCCGCCTCACGCGCGGGACGATAAGGAGACGCGGCGTCGCCAGCGTGCCCGGCTCGAGTTTCTCTCACCGTCCCGCGGATGGAAGTCGTCTGGTACGCTTCACGTTCTGCAAGCGCCTGTCGAACCCTGACGGAGGCGGCGAGCTTGCTCAACGTCTGGCAGGCTAGGATTACGGAGGCGGGGGAAGATCTCGGAAGGCGCGCAGCAGTCTGGACCTCATGGGGTCCGGCATGGGCTCGAGGTGCAGACCGCGCAGCAGTCCCGCGCTCGATGGAGCATGACCCTCTGATTGGTCTCCGAGATCCCGAGAGTGTTACACACGTCCGCGGCGCTCCAGCCTGCGACGTCGCGCAGGGTGATGACCTCACGCAGCCTCGGCGGCAGGCCAGCAATGGCTGCCTCGATGTGCTCGTCGAGCTCTCGTGCGAGCAGGTGCCTCTCGGGGTCTGTGCCGTTCACCCACAGTGCGCCGTGCCCCTGCCCCGCTGCCGCAGCCTGCGCATCGACGATCCGGTCGGCGGGGTCGAGTGGCGCAGTGTCGCACGAGAGCGGCTGCAGGTCACGGAGCGGACGCAGCCGCGCATCGCGTCGGCCCCGGACCGCGCAATGTTGCGCAATATGTGAAACAGCCAGGTCTTCACCGACGACCTGGCCTCGAAGCGGCTGATGCCCGCGAGTGCAGCAAGCCAGCTCTCCTGGATCACATCCTCTGCCGCTGCACGGTCGGCAACGTGGCTGAGCGCGATGCGCAGCATCGCGGGAAAGGAACGATCGAGCACGATGGCGAAAGCACGTTCGTCACGGCCGGCGAGTGCGCGGAGGAACAGTTCGTCCTCGGACAGTTTTTCGAGCGGCCGCTCAGGCGGCGGCAGACATGCGTTGGGCAGCATTCCGACCCGTTCCTCAGGGGTACGGAGCCGCCGTGCGGACAGCGTCATTTTCAGGCCTCCGAAGGATGACATCAGGCTGACTGGCTGATGCGCGTCATGCAGCAATGCGGAACACCCCCGCCCGTGCATCAGCTCGGGCGGGGGCGCAGTTGGTTCCGCTGCATCCAGTATAACGCGTTTGTGTCAGGTGTCCATCCTGTGTTCAGGCAGCAGGCATGTCGCTGACTTCCTCCCTGAGACGGTCGTAGAGCGTCGTCAACCTCCGGACGCGGAGCGTACGCGTGCGCTGCGGAGTCTGAACGATGACGATGTCGGCTTCCTTCGCTCCCAGCAGCGCCTGCCCCATGGGTGAGGCCAGTGACACGTCGCCGGCATCGATGTCCAGCAGTGCGCCCGTCATGAGGGTGCAGGTTTCCGTCCTTCCATCGTCCATGTCCGTGACGACGACTGTGGAGCCGAACCCGGCGCCGTCGAAGGGAGCCTCTTCGGGAAGAGCTGCCCAGCCCGCTGCGATCCGGCCGAGGAAGTGAGCGGCGTCCCTTGCGCGGGCGACCTCCGCCTGATCGAGAACCGGATCGTGGTCGTGTTCATCCGCGACAATGTCATGACCCGCGTGCTGCACGAGAATCCGTGACACCCGCTCGAGGGCCGCCTCGACCTGCTCGCGCAGTGACGCGGCCGGGTACTTCTTCATGATGACGGTGCGTGTCATTGATACCTCATCGGCACATGCGAAGATCAGCTGTTGCGCCCGAACGACCGAGCCTCTGCCATCACTGTCCCCGAGCCTGCCGAACCGTTACAGATACATGAGAGCGGCATGGCGTTCGCCGCTCTCAGGCAAGGAGGCGAGATGGAATCGACCAGCGTCGGAGGCCGCCTCCCCGCTCTGCTGCTGCCGGCCTCAGCAGGAGGTGCAGCCGTGGTCGCAATCCGGCCCGCTGGCAGGCTCGCGACGGTTCTGGTCGTCGCACACGCCGGCTGCGTCCCGTGCACGGCGTTCATCGAGGCACTGCGGTCATGATGAGGGAATTGCTTGCATTCCGGTGCGTTTCGCTTCAGATTCGTGCAGCGGCGGATGCCGCCTGCCGTCGATCCCCGCGACGGTGCGTACTCTCATGTCCAATTCGGAGACGGACCATGAACCGACGCGTTCTCACCGCGGCGCTCGCGGCAATGCTCATATTCCCGGCAGCGGCCGCCGCGCAGCTCTCGCTGCAGGACGACACGGGCTGGATGTCGAATCTGCGGGTCACGCCCTTCATCGGGTATCTGACATCGTTCGAGCGGACGGAGGAGTGGTTCCACACGGGGGGCACGGAGGCGGACCGCGTGCGGGTACAGACCGACATTGCCGGCGGGACCACTTTCGGGCTCGAGGGCGAGTACCCGTTGCGCGGCCGGTTCGGCGCCGCTGCCGCGGCGGCATTCGCGTCACGGGACCGGTCGTTCGTCGTGCTGCACACCGGCGAAATGGCGGAGCTGGATGGCAACAACGTGTTCCTGCTCCGGGCGGGCGGCGTCATGCACCTGCGCGAGGATGACACTGAGCTGGTGAAGCGGCGCCTCGGCGCGTCGGTCTTCGCCGGCGGTGTCGTGATGCACGAGCGGCCGCATGACGAGCTGGGCACGGCGGACCTGCTGGACAGTGCGACGCACTTCGGCGTGAACTTCGGCGTCGCCGGAGAGCTGCCGTTCGGCAATGACCGGTTTGCGGTGAACGCGGCGATCGAGGACAACATCATGTGGTGGAGCGACGGCCCTTCCACGAATCTGGCCGCGTCCTACTTCGATGACGAACCGGCGACCGCCACGATCGAGAGCGATCTGACGCACGCCTGGCTGGTACGCGCCGGCGTCAGCATCCGCATTCGTTGAGGCACGGACCCGCTGCGGCGCGCAGCCGGCGGTGCGCGCTGCAGCGATCGGGCACCTCTCCATGAGAATGTCGCCGATCGAGAAGGTCAACGCCGGATTCCTCATAGCCATGGGCCTCGTCGCGATTATCGGCGTCGCAACCATCACGAGCATCCAGCGGTTCACAGAAACGTCGCGCGAGGTCAGTCGCACGCACTCCGTGCTTGCGGAGATGGAGCGCGTGCTGACGAAGCTGACCGAAGCGGAGAGCGCGCAGCGCGGCTACGTCATCACCGGCCTGGAGTCGTACCTGGCACCCTATGACAGCGCGACCTCTACCGTGCTCGATCAGATCCAGCGGCTCAGCGCGACGACGTTCGAAGACCCCGAACAGCAGAGCCGGCTGGCGGAGCTGAAGCCGCTGGCCCAGCGCCGACTCGACCTCACAAGAGAAGTCATCGCGGCACGACGCGCGGGCTCCGCGGAAGCGACCGGACGCGTGGCGAGCGGTGAAGGTCGTGCGACGATGGACAGGATCCGCGCGATCGCCGCGGAATTTCAGGAGGTCGAGCTCCGCAGGCTGGAGGAGCGCAATGATCACGCGCGCACGCGCGCGGGGCTCGCGCTCGCGATCATCGGCGGCGGTAGCGCCTTCGCCTTCCTCGTGGTACTCGGGTCCGGCATGGTCATCCGACGCGACATTACGGAGCGGCGTCGAGCGGAGCTGGCGCTGCGCAACAACGAGACTCTGCTGAGCCAGTTCATGGAAAACCTGCCGATCGGCGTCATGGTGGTGGATGCGCAGTGGCAGCCGCGATTCGCCAATAACGCAGCCGTCGAAATCCTGGGACCGGGCGTGTTCGTCGATATTGGTCAGCCGCCGCTGTCTCTCTACCGCATGGCCAACGCCGATCCGTATCGGCACGAGGACACGCCGATCGCGCGGGCGCTCGATGGCGAGACGTCGACGATCGACGACGCCGGCGTCATCGTGGACGGCGCGCTGATCCCGCTGCAGGTGTCGGCAGCTCCGATCTACGATGCGAGCGGCGGCATTGCTTACGCGATCGCGACATTCGACGACATCGTGGAGCGGCGTCGCGGTGAGGAGGCCCTGAAGAAGGCGGTCGCGGAAGCTGAAGCGGCGAGTCGCACGAAGAGCGACTTCCTCGCCCGCATGAGCCATGAGCTGCGGACACCGCTCAACTCGGTCATCGGATTCGCCAACATTCTGCTGAAGAACAAGGCAGGCAACCTGCGCGAGCAGGACGTCGCGTATCTGGACAGGATCCTGGAAAACGGCAAGCACCTGCTGCTGCTGATCAACGACATTCTCGATCTGTCCAAGATCGAGGCAGGAAAGGTCGAGGTCGAGCGGGAGAGCACCGATCTCGCCGCGCTGATCACGAGCGTGGTCGGTCAGCTGGATGCGCACGGCAAGCGGGGCGTGGAGCTGCGCACGGACCTGCCTGCCGATGTCGATCCGGTGCACACCGATCCGGCGCGCCTGCGTCAGGTACTGATCAACCTGGTCGGCAACGCAGTGAAGTTCACGGAGCGCGGCACTGTGACGGTCACCCTCGAACAGAGTCGAGGCACCACGCGGCCGTCTGCGATTCGGGTGGCCGACACCGGCATCGGCATCCCGGCGAACAGGCTGGATGCGATCTTCGACGCATTCGAGCAGGCCGAGAGCACGACGTCCCGCACACACGGCGGGACCGGGCTGGGCCTGCCGATCTCGCGGGCTCTCTGTGAGCTGCTGGGCTACGGCCTGACAGTGAGCAGTTCGCCAGGGCGCGGCACCGTGTTCACGATCGACCTCACTGCAGCAGGCGACATGTCGGCGCACACGCGAAGCGCCGCGGCGCCGCCGCCGGCGACCGCTTCCCGGCCACGCGGCGACCGCCTGGTTGTCATCGTCGACGATGATGCCGATTCCAGAATGCTGCTGGAGCAGTTCGTGGAGGAATTCGGCTGCAAGGCGGTATCGACCCATTCACCAGTGACCGCACTGGCCCTGGCACGTGAGTTGAAGCCGAGCCTGATCACGCTCGACCTGATGACGCCTGATTTCCACGGGTGGGACCTGCTCAGTGGCCTCAAGGAAGATCCGGAGCTGGCAGGCATCCCGGTCGTCATCGTGAGCGTAGTCGCGAACGAGACGCGCGCGACTCTGCTCGGCGCCGTCGACCTGCTGCAGAAGCCCGTCGAGCGCGACCGGCTGTTCCAGCTAATGGAGCGCCACCTCGGGTCGCGGCGGGCACGCATTCTGATCATCGACGATGAGGCTGACGCGCTTCAGCTGCTGCGCCTGATGCTGGACGACCGCGCTTCCGAGTTGCGCACCGCGCATGATGGACAGGATGCGCTGGCGGTACTCCGGAGCTTCGAGCCGGACATTGTCATCACGGACCTGCTGATGCCGGTCATGGACGGCATGACGTTCCTCGAGATATTCCGCGCGACACCGCGGTTCCGGCACGTGCCGGTCGTTGTCGTTTCCGGGCACGACATCTCGGCCGAGGAGCGGGTACGTCTGGAGCGCCACGCGAGTGCCATCGTGCGCAAGGGCTCCGCGCTGGAGACTGACCTGCGCGGCGTGCTCGGCGCCGTCCTGAACGATGATTCCGCCGGCGGCAGTGTCAGAGCCGGTACCACCCCGTAGGGGCAGCGTGAGCGGTCCGGGCTGGGCCCGCTGGGCGGCGCGGATCGCGCGCGCCGTCGAGCAGGACGTCGACGCGAGCCGCGCGCGGCGGCGCACCGCGCACGCACGGCAGGTGGTGCCCTACCGCGGTTTCGGCAACAGGCGCGAGATCTTCGTGAGTGGCCGTGTCCTGGGCAACCCGCCGGCCGGCCCGGTGGACGCGGCGGACCGTTGGTGGCGCAACCTGGCGAACGCGTGGCGGCACCTCGAGACGGATGAGGTCGCGGGCGCGCGCGTGAGAGTGCGCGTGGGTGGCGCTGAATCCGAGGTGCTCACGGACGAGGAGGGGTTCTACCGGGCGTGGCTCGAGCCCGCTTCACTCGAGTCCGGATCGACGTGGCACGACGTGCACGTCGAGGTTGTCGACCGGGTGCGCTCCGAGGCGCCGGTGCGTGCGACGGGGCGTGCGCTCGTGCCCACGCGCACGGCCGAGTTCGGCGTGATCAGCGATCTGGACGATACGGTGATCCGCACGGAGGCCACACGACTGCTGCGCATGCTGAAGCGGACGTTGCTCGAGAACGCCCTCACGCGCCTCCCGTTCCCCGGCGTTGCAGAATTCTACGAGTCGCTGCACGCCGGCGCTTCAGGCAGCGCGGGCAACCCGATATTCTACGTGTCGAGCAGTCCCTGGAACCTCTACGGCGTGCTGACCGACTTCCTCCAGCACCAGTCGGTGCCGCCGGGGCCGCTCATGCTGCGGGACTGGGGTATCAGCGATCGCGGGATGCTGCCGACGGCGCATGGGGATCACAAGCTGGGCGCGATCCGCCAGATCATGAACTGCTACGCCGGTCTTCCGTTCATTCTCGTCGGCGACAGCGGACAGCAGGATCCGGAGATCTACCGGGATGTCGTTCACGAGCACGGCGATCGGGTACTGGCCGTGTACATCCGGAATGTGACGTCGGATCCGGCGCGGTCTCATGCAATCAGCGCCCTGTCGGCGGAAGTGCGTCTGGCCGGCAGCGATCTGCTGCTTTCCGACGACACGCTGGCGAGCGCGCGTCACGCCGCCAGCCACGGCTGGATCCGCAGCGACAGCGTGGAGCGGGTCGCGGACGCGGTCAGTTCTTCCGCAGCGCGTCCAGGTTGAACTGCATGTAGGCCACCAGATCGTGGGCCAACTCGTGCGCAGTCGGGAACGTGGACTCGCCCCAGCCGTAGCCGGGCTCGTCGATGTGCACATCGAACCGCTCGCGGAGGGCGCCGGTGCCCGGGCGCCAGCGCACCAGCTCGCCGTAACGGGAAGAGACGTAGAGCTCGATGCCACCGTCGTCGCCGCCGCGGAGACGGACGTGGAAGCCGGCGACCGGATGCACGTACTGGCGGTGACCGGCGACGTGCCCGACCACCTCGACCGTGAGGCCGGGCACACTCTGCGCGAAGCCGCGGAACGCCTGTGCCAGCTCGGTAATCTGACGGGACGGCGTATCGGCCGTCCAGCTCCCACTCGAACGCCTGGTTCTGGTCGTCATCTTTCCCTCTCCTCAGCCTCGCCACCGTTCCGGTGGGCCCCTGCCCGCCAGCGCTCGGAACCGGTGTGAGCCGGTCCTGCGTCACCTCGAAGATGGGGACGGTGGCCGTCGTCGGGCAAGAAAAATCGGATCAGGCGGAGCGTGCTATGGGGGCGTCGAGGAGCGGCTCCGGGATGCCGAAGGCGTCGGTGAAGAAGCGGACCCGGGGCCGGATCTGCCGGCACAACTCGTTGACCTGATTGCGGATGGCCCGGGCCTTCACCGGTTCGATGTAGCCGGCCTCGAGCAGCCAGGCCGAGCGGGCCCGGAGCCGGTCCAGGGCGTAGAGGGCGGCCAGCGGCTCGAGCGCGGAGCGCAGGCCCGGCTCGGGGCAGACGTCGAGCCCGCGATGGAAGGCGTCGAGCACGTAGCGCTCGGCGAAGGCGCGGCCGAGCTCGACCGCATGGTCCTGGCATTCGTTGAGGGCATCGAAGCTGTCCATGCCCTGGTCGAGCCGATGCTTGAGCCGCCGGGCGAGGCTCGCGAGCAGGCGGTCTTCGCGATAGCGCAGAGCGGTCGCGTGGAACTCCGGATCGAGCAGGTGTTCCTGATCGGTGCGGCGCCTGATGATCGGGTTCAGCTCCGCGACACGCGTGGCCGCGCGGGCGCCGATATGGCGTACGATGTTCCACATCTTCAGCTCGCCGAACTGTTCCCGGTAGTCCGTCAGCCGCCCCTTGGCCACGAGCTGATAGAGGACATGGTTCGCTCCCTCGAACGTCGTGAAGATATCCGTGTCGGCACGCAGCGTCGTGATGCGGTTCACCGCCATGTACCCCTGGCCGCCGCACGATTCCCGGCACGCCTGCAGCGTGGCGACCGCCCAGTCGGAGGCGTACGCCTTGAGTGCGGCAGCGAGGGTCTCGATTTCCTGTGCATCGTCGGGACGCTGGGCGGCAAAGGCGCCGATCATGGACTTGAGCGCGAAGTCGAGCGCGTACGCGGCTGCAAGACGAGGCAGCAGCCGGCGCTGCATGCTCGTGTAGTCGAGGACGGGCACTTCGGCGCCGCCCTCCGGCCCGAATTGCACGCGCCGGTCGGTATAGCGGAGGGCAATGGTGAGACCGCTCTTGCCGGCGCTGACGCTGGCGCCGGCGATGCTGATGCGGCCGGCGACGAGTGTGCCGAGCATGGTGAAGAAGCGACGGCCGGCACTCGCGATGGGGCTGGAGTACGCACCGCCATCGCTGACGCTGCCGTAGCGGTCGAGCAGGTTGTCGCGCGGAATGCGCACACCGTCGAAACGGATCCTGCCGTTGTCCACGCCGTTGAGGCCGCCCTTCAGACCACAGTCCTCCAGACCGACGCCCGGCATGGCCGCGCCGTCTTCATGCCGAATCGGAACGACGAAGGCATGCACACCGTGGCGGCCGGCGTCTGTCACGAGCTGCGCGAAAACGACGGCCATGCGTCCGTGCAGTGCGGCATTGCCGATGTAGTCCTTGCGCGCGCCGTCGTGCGGCGTGTCGATGACGAACTCGCCGGAGACCGTGTGGTACGTGGCGGTGGTCTCGATGTCGCGCACGTTGGAGCCGTGACCGGTCTCGGTCATGGCGAAGCAGCCGGGCAGCTCGAGCGAGCCGACGGCGGCCAGGTACTTCTCGTGGTGGCGACGCGTTCCGAGCAGGTAGATGCTGCCGCCGAACAGCCCGAAGTGGACGCCGTACTTGACGAGCAGGCTGAGGTCGTGGAAGGCGATCGTCTCGAACGCGGCGATGGATCCGATCAGGTCATCGGCGCCGCCGAACTCCGCCGGGAACGCCAGCGCGCCGAACCCTTCGTCTGCGAGCTCCACGCACCAGCGGAGCACCTGCTCGCGGTACGCACGCGTGTCACGCGGGTCAATGTAGCGGAACGAATCCCGCTGCAGCACGGCAAGCACCCGGCGGCGCACGTCGAGGCCGTCGCGCTCGAGGAACTCGTACAGTGCAGCAGGATCGAGGTCCTCATACCGGTGCTCCGCCACGACCGCGCCGGCGCCGCCGACGAGCGAGCGGGCGGCCTCGGCATTCGCCACGCCGAGCGCCTCCTGCAGCTCGGCCAGGACCGCGTGGACCGCGGCATCCGGCGGCCCGTGCGCGGACCGTGCAATGCGTTCGCCGAGCTGGACGAGATCTTCGGTCACGTCGGGTCCGGCGGCCGAGCCGTACGCATGCACCAGCTCGAGCAGGCGCGCAAGCTCTGCAGGTGCGGGCGGATCGTCCGGGTTGAGCCACGCACGAAGCGCGGCGCGACTCCGCTCGCTCAGCGGTCCCGGGCGTGCGGCGCGCTCCCGGAGCGCGCTCAGCTCTTCGGCAGAGAGTGCACCGTCGGACCATACGAGGTACAGAAAGGGTGCGAGCGGGAGCAGCTCGCGATGCAGGTCCCGGTCCCGCCGCGGCGTATCCGTCGCGCGTGAGTTCATCGTATGCGAGCGGGCTCTCCCGCCGTCGCGTAGAGACTGTTGAAGACCAGCTTGAACGTGCCGTGCGGCTGGGCGCGGAACAGCAGCTCCGGGCCGAACAGATACAGCCTGCCGGACCCCACCTCAGCGACGGCCATGGCGACGCCGCCCGCGAGGTAGTGCTCGCCCCACGCCCAGCCGCTGCGCAGCGGCGAGCTGCCTTCGAACCATGCGATCGGCCGGACATCGGCGGCGCCCGGCTCTATGCGCATGACCGGGCTGTTGTCGAACATGACGTCCGCGCGCGCGCCCATGCCCCACGCGACCGGCAGGGCCGTATCGAGTCGGACTTCGAGCAGGGACCCCGGGATGTAGTACTGCGATCGGGGCAGCGAACGCGTCGCGCCATCGACCGTCTCCACGAGCGCGTCGCTGACCGGCAGTCCCAGGTGCTGCGCCAGAGCCACCGAGCTGCCGATCGTGATGATCGACCCTCCATCCTGCAGAAACCGGCGGAGCCGCGGCACCGTGCGTGCGGCGGTAATGGTGCCGGTCATGTGGCTGAACTCAGCGGGCACATCGGCGGCGGCATCGTCGTCGTCGTCACCCCGATCGCCGTCCTGGCCGGCCTCGGGAATCGCGCCGTCTACGAAGACTATCGCGTCGTACGCATCCAGGTCGCCTTCGTCGAGCGTCTGCGGGTAGACGACGTCGAACGGGATCTCGAACTGCTCGAAGACCCAGCGGGTCCAGCCGGAAGGCATGGATCCGCCGTAGCGATCCCAGAGCGCAACCCTGATCGGACGCAGCCGCATATGCTCGCCGGACGGACGGCTGCCGGTGGCCGTGAACGTGAGCCCGGTCGCGACAGCCACGCTCTGCACGGCGGCGGCGGCTGCGCCGCGGCGCCTGATGTAGAACGAGCCGGCCGGGTACGTGACGCCGTCGATGCGACCCGGCTCGGCGAGGCGGTAGACCTCATGGCCGCCTGCGAGCAGGCGGTTCACCGCCAGGAACGCATCGTTCGCGGCGGGCGTCAGCAGGTAGCCGGCATTGCCGGAGCCCTCGATACGACCTTCCGGCCGCGGCGCGATGAGACCATCGACCTGCACCAGCGGTGCATCGAACTCCTCCAGAACGCGGTCGAACTCGATGCCCATCTGGTACGCCAGTGTCCAGCCCGCATTGTCGTACGGCGGAGTCGGCGCGCCGCCGGGATACGGTATGTCGTCCGGATGGTCCTGCGGCTCGAACATGTCGAGGACGTGAGGCCGGAACGCCTGCGCAGTCCGCACAACGAATGAGCCGGCGGGGTAGCTGCGGCCCGCGATCGTGAACGGCGCAGTCGCGCGATGCACCTGCACACCCGTCTCGAGCAGCGCGTCCATGAACTTCGCTGCCGTGAGGAAGTCGGGCTGATCGGCAGGCAGGATGTACGCGCGCGCGTCGCGCAGCGCCGGAGCCCGCAGCAGCCGCTCGAAGTCCGCTGCATCGCCCCGCCGCCCCATGTCGGGCGCATCGCCGTTCGCGGCGCCGGACAGCGCGCTTGCCGCCGCCGCCACATGACGGGGATACTGCGTCCACGTGTCCGTGCTGCCGCGCTCGATCGAGTTCCTGCCCATCCGGTAGATGTTGTAGAGGAACGTGTCCCGCCGGCGCGATGCCACGTCGAGCACAGCGTAATTCGCGGTGACCGAATAGTCGATCGAGCTGCGGAACGGCCATGTCTGCGGCTCGACCGGGTACGGCATGTCGCTGTGCGGGATCTGCCGGTGCGGCACGAAAGGGATCTCGACCGGAGTCGGATTGCCGATCGTTTCCGTGAGCAGCCCGATCATGTTGTGGAAGTACGGCATCGTGCGCAGTCCGCCGTTCCACCACGTCGAGTAGTTGGCTCCGGTCCGCATGGTCACCCCCGGCTTGCGTTCACGCAGGAACCTGTCGTGCATCGCCGCACCGACCAGGTCGATGCCGGAGGGGATGAGCGGATCGTACACGTGGTTCAGCGGGTCGCGGAACGGCGGCGCGAACATGACCGTCCCTGCCGGGCCGGACTGGTGGTGATTGTACACGATCTGCGGATACCACTCGGTGTACATGACACGGTTCATGTTCTCCGTCTCGGGCTGCGTCGAGGCGTAGAAGTCGCGGTTGTTGTCGTGCCCGACGTACTTCTGATAGAGACGCGGCAGCCCGCTGGTGGAGCGCTGCATGGGGTCCGGGTTGCGCATGTACCAGTCGGAGACGAGCTGCATGCCGTCGGGGTTGGCATGCACGGCGAGGATGATGACGTCATCGAGGATGCGCATCGTCTCGGGGTCGGAGCGGCTGACGAGCTGGTAGACGGACTCGATGAGCTGCTGCGCGCCGAGCACCTCGCTGGCGTGGAGGCCGCCGTCGATCCACACGACGGCCTTCCCGTCCGACGCCAGCTGGCGCGCCTCCTCCTCGCTGAGGCCTTCCGCCCGGGCGAGGCGGGCGGCAATCGTGCGGTAGCGCTCGAGGCCGCGGTGGTTCTCCGGCGAGGTGATGATGGCCATGAGCTGCGGCCGTGCCTCGGCGGTGAGCCCGATCGTGTCGAGCACCATGCGGTCGGACTCGCCGGCCAGCTTCGTCCAGTACGCGACGAAGTCCGTGTAGTCGGGCAGCACGTAATCGGCGCCTATCGGATGGCCGAACTGCTGCTCCGGCGACGTGATCTGCTGCGCGACTGCGGCCTGGCCGGACAGCACGAGGAGCGACAGGGCGGCGGCGGCGCGGAGCGGAGTCGTGATCATGGCGATCCCGGTTGCTGTGGTTTCGCTTAGCATACAGCCGCGGCTGCCGTGCGGCCAGAGAATGTGCGATTGCGCGCGGACGAGCTCGCGATCTATGCTTCGCCCCGATCATTGAACGGGGAGGCATTGTGGCGGAATTCCTGCACGGTATGCATTCGGGCGTGCGCTACCTGGTGCTGCTCGGCGCGCTCGCTGCGCTGGCGGCCGCGGCGGCGGGCTGGCGCCGCGGCGGCGTGGATATGTCGAAGGCCGAACGCGGTACCATGGCCGCCTTCGTCGGTCTGGTCGATGTGCAGGTGCTGATCGGCATCGCGCTCCTGCTGAACTGGCAGTTCTACGGTCAGCTCATGGGGCACATCATGATGATGGTGCTGGCCGCGGCAGCGGCGCACGGCGGCTCGATCATGGCGAAGCGCCGCGCGCCGGATCGCAGCGGGTCAGGCGTGCGAGTCGCTACAGTGGTGGCAACGCTAGTGCTCATCGTGGGAGGTATCCTCGCGATCCAGCGGCCGATCCTCTGAGCGGCTGAGCCGGCCCGAGCGGCGAAGCGGCGGAACGCGGGCGTCGAATTTGCACGAACGCGGCGCATGAGCAAAGGAACCATTGCAATCCTGACCGGCGGCGGCGACGTACCCGGCCTGAACCCGGCGATTCGGGCAATCACGATCCGGGCACTGCGCGAGAACTACCGCGTGATCGGGATTCGGCGCGGCTGGGGTGGCATTGTGGACCTGGACTCCGCGCCGGGCGCGGACAACAGCCAGAACTACCAGGTCCTGACGGAAGACGTCGTGAACCGGGCCGGTCGGACGGGCGGCACTTTCCTGCACACGTCGCGTACGCGACCGAGCCACCTGCCGCAGTTCGCAGTCCCCCCGCACCTGAAAGACACGTACACGGCCGAGGTGAACGACGTCACACGGGACGTGCTGCGCAACCTGGAGCACATTGGCATCGATTTCCTGATCCCGATCGGTGGTGATGACACGCTGAGCTACGCACAGCGCCTTCACGAGGAAGGCGTGGGCGTCGTCGGGATCCCGAAGACGATGGATAACGACGTGCCGGGCACCGACTACTGCATCGGGTTCAGCACGTGCGTCACGCGCACCATCGAGCTGACGCACCGGCTCCGCACGTCGGCCGGGTCGCACGAGAGGTTTCTGGTGATCGAGGTGTTCGGTCGCTACGCGGGCTTCAGTGCGCTGCTGCCGACCATGGCAGGCGCCGCGGACCGCTGCATCATACCGGAGCATCCGTTCGACATCGAGCGGCTGGCCGAGCTGATGAGCTACGACCGCAACCGGCATCCGAGCCGGTACTCCGTCGCGCTCGTGTCGGAAGGAGCGCGCATGGCGCATCAGGAAGGGATGTCCTTCGAGGGCCACGAGACGGACCAGTACGGTCATCGCAAGCTGGGCGGGCTCGGCGATGCGGTCTCGACCATGCTGCAGGAGCTGTCGCCGAAGCACAACAGCGGCCGCCGCGTCAACGTCGTGAACCAGCGGCTCGGCTACCTGGTCCGGTCGGGTGATCCGGACGCGCTCGACTCGATCGTGCCGATGGCGTTCGGCAACCTCGCGCTGGAGCTGATCAAGCATCGCGAGTTCGGCCGGCTGGTCAGCGTGCACAACGGCCGCTACGACTCCGTCTCGATCGACGTTGTGACGGGCGCCAAGAAGCACGTAGATGTGGCGAAGTACTACAACACCGACCGGCTCCGCCCGATCTACGACTTTCGCGACAAGCCGCTGTTCATCATGACGAGCGACGTCGCCGCGCGGTAGCGCTCAGGCGGCTGGTCCGCGGACGCGGTCCGGACCCTGCCACGTGCGACGCTCGTCCGTCACGCCCTGCAGAATGGCGTAGCTCACGATGACGAGACCGAGCAGTGCGAGCACGCCGATGCCCTGGCCGACCTGCGGCGCAAATCCGAGCTGGTCGATCGTAACCCAGGCGACACCCGCCCAGATCAGCGGACCGGTGATCGCTGAGAACCTGCCGACCATGCCGTAGAGGCCGTAGAACTCGCCTATCCGGGCGGGCGGCGTGAGGCGCAGCATGTATGGCCGGTCGGCGGCCCAGACACCACCGAGCGAGAGGCCGGCGGCGCACGCGACGACGTAGAGCGTCCAGAGCGGCAACCCCATGATGCCGACCGAGGCTGCACCGACGAACACGGCCATCCATGCGCGCAGCACCCAGTTCAGCGTGCGTTTCGGGCCGTAGCGGTCGGCGAGGCTGCCCCAGAGGAAGCCGCCGACGACGGCGAACGAGATCGCGGCCATCATCACGAGCTGCGACCGCACTCGTCCGTCGCCTTCCGACAGGCCGGTGCTCACGGCGACGTTGATGACGTACAGCACCATGATGTTGATGACGGTGTTGATCGCATCCGTGTAGAACACGCGGCCGACGAGGAACCGCAGCAGGCCCGGGTACTGCCGGCTCGAGCGCAGCGTGCGGACAGTCTCGCGGGTGGATTCGCGGACCATGCGCAGGTCGATCGGACGCGGGTACGGATTGCCGCGTTCGCGCACCAGGATGAAGCACGGGACGGCGAAGGCGAGGAACAGCAGCGCCACGGCGGTGAACTGTGACGGGAGGTCGTTCACGATGATGAAGCCGAGTCCGACGGCCAGGAACGAGCCTAGGTAGCCGACACCGACGCCGATGCCGCCGATGCGGCCGCGGTTCTCTTCCGTACTGACCTCGGGCAGGAGCGCGTCGTAGAACTGCAGTCCTGCCTGGTATGCAATGTTCGCGAACACGAAGCAGACGGCAGCGATGGTGAAGCCGGCGCGGGCCAGCAGCAGGGTGAAGCCGACGCAGAGCAGAGTGCTGATGATGAGGAACGGCATGCGGCGCTTCGCGCGGTCGCTCATCGCGCCGAGCAGCGGAGACAGGATGAAGATCACCGACATGGAGAGCGCGGTGATCAGGCCGTATGTGAAATCGGCGCGCTGGGCGCCGACCGCATCGCGCACGAGCGTCGGAAAGTAGAGCGAGATGACGCCCATCGAGAAGATGGTGTTGGCGAGGTCGTAGAGGACCCAGCCGGCGATGGCGCGGCGCGGCACGCGCTGCTGACCCGACACCAGCACCTCGGCAGCCGTCGCGGCGACCGGGTTCTCGAACGTCATGAAGTGTCTTCCGCTGCCGGGTGGCTGGATGCGAGGCGTCGGCACCCGCGCGACCGCAGCCAGCTTTCACCGGCGGCAGTCGCGCTGTCAAGCGCCGCGGCTACTCGTCGGCCGGCCGGCGGCGAACCACGACTTCCTCGACTACAGGGCGACGCTCCACGACGACCTCGTCGACATCCCCGTCACCCACATGGTCATCGAGCTCACCGTAGCGGACCGCACGCTGCGCATCCGCGTATTCGCCGCGCAGCTGGTCGCGATCGACCGGGTCCATGCGGTCACGCGCCCGCGTATCGTGCCCGGCCTCGACATCGGCACTGTCCACGATGACTACCTTGCGGTCGCGGTCGAGCTGCACGGAGCGAATCGGGACCTCCGCATGGATGCCGTCGCCGCGCATCTCGACCTCGAGCATGATCACCTCGCCACGCTCGGGATCGACGAGCAGATCCTCGACTTCGCCGAGCTCACGACCGCTCAGCGTACGCACATCCCAGCCGCGAACGTCCGGCTCCCCATCACCCAGGGAGTAGCCGCTCAGGTCGGCCAGCGAAACGAGCCTGCGCCGGCTGCGTTCGGGGTCCGGGCCGATGCCCGCGCGGTCCTTGCGCAAACGCTTCTTGTCCTTGGCCATATCAAGCCCTCCAGGGCGTGCGGTTCAACGAGTCTGTGGGACGGCCGCACCGCGCGGCCTGCCCACCTGAGTGCAAGGGCAGCGCCACAGCTTTCGCGGGGCGCGTCTGGCCGGCCGCGAACCCGCGAAGTCGTCCGCGACCAGGCCCGCTCCCCCGCTCCCCGCTCTCCCTGCAATTGGACCTCCGGCAGTGAGGGGGGTACCATTGATGGATGTGCAGCACTGCGCTGCGCTGTATTGAGAATGCAGGAGCCGATGCCAGGGACCGAACTGTCGGAAGCAGTGTCACGCCGCCGCACCTTCGCCATCATCAGCCACCCCGACGCGGGCAAGACGACCCTCACGGAGAAGCTGCTGCTGTACGGCGGTGCCATCCACCTGGCAGGATCGGTGAAGGCGCGGCGCGCGGCGCGACACGCCACATCCGACTGGATGGAGCTTGAGCGCGAGCGCGGCATCTCGATCACATCGAGCGTGCTGCAGTTCGATTACGACGGCCACCGCGTGAACCTGCTGGACACACCCGGTCACCAGGACTTCTCGGAGGACACGTACCGCACGCTGATCGCCGCGGACAGTGCAGTGATGCTGCTCGACAACCGTAAGGGCGTCGAAGAGCAGACGCGCAAGCTGTTCGCCGTCTGCCACCGTCGGCGGACGCCGATCTTCGTGTTCGTGAACAAGTGCGATCGCGCGGGCGAGCCGCCGCTCAAGCTGCTCGACGATGTGGAGACCGAGCTGGGCCTGCACTGCTATCCCGTGACGTGGCCGATCTCGGTTGGCGGTCGGCTGGTCGGCGTATACGACAGACTGACACGCCAGATCCACCTCTTCGATCGCGACGAGCACCACGGAGCGAAGCAGGCGCGGGCGCGCAGCGCAGGGTTGGACAGTGACGCGGCACGCGAGCTGATCGGCGCCGAAGCACACGCGTCGCTGCTCGACGACATCTCGCTGCTCGACGCAGCGGGTGCCGAGTTCGATCAGCAGGCCGTGCTGGAAGGACGCCTCGCTCCTTCGTTCTTCGGCAGTGCGCTGACGAATTTCGGCGTCGAGCCGTTCCTGAAGCACTTCCTGGAGATGGCACCGGCGCCGGGCCCGCGTCCGTCCACGGCCGGGCCGGTCGATCCGAACAGCGAGGTGTTCACGGGCTTCGTCTTCAAGATCCAGGCAAACATGGATCCGCGGCACCGCGACCGCATTGCGTTCGTGCGCGTCTGCTCCGGCCGCTTCGAGCCCGGACTGCTCGTGCAGAACACACGCAGCGGCGAGCAGGTGCGGCTCGCGCAGCCGCAGCAGTTCATGGCGCAGGAACGGACCCACGTGGATGTGGCGTGGCCGGGCGACGTCGTCGGGATCCACGACCGCGGCAGTCTGCGCATCGGCGACACGCTGTCGCAGAACGGGCCATTGCAGATCGAGGAGATGCCGCGATTCTCGCCCGAGCACTTCGTTCGCATCAGCGTGAAGGACCCGCTGCGTCGCAAACACCTCGACAAGGGCCTGCGTCAGCTGTCGGAGGAGGGCGCCGCGCAGGTGTTCTATGCCACGACGCATGCGGGCCCCGAGCCGCTCGTCGGCGCCGTCGGCCGGCTCCAGTTCGAAGTGCTGCTGCACCGGCTGAAGCACGAGTACGGCGTCGAGGCGCGGCTCGAGAATCTACCGTTCGGTCACGCCCGCTGGGTCACCGGCGATGCCGGCGAGATCGAGCGCCTCGGCAGCTCCACCGGTCGCTGGCTCGTCTACGACTCGAAGAATCGGCCACTGCTGCTGTTCGAGTCCGAGTGGACCATGCAGCACACGGTGCAGCGTCACGAGAACCTGCAGTTCCACGACATCGCACCCTGAGCCGGGCATGGACATCCAGATCTTCGGCGCGAAGAAGAGTCCGGCAACCCGCCGTGCGCTCCGGTTCTTCGCAGAGCGCCGCGTCCGCACGCATTTCGTCGACCTCACCCAGCGCGCCGCATCCGCCGGTGAGCTGAAACGCTTCGCACAGAAGTTCGGCGTGCGCGAGCTGGTGGACAGGGACTCGAAGCGGTTCGCCGAGCTCGGCCTGGCGCACGCCTCGTACGGCGATGAACGCTGGCTAACGCTGCTCGTCGACGAGCCGCTGCTCCTGCAGCAGCCGCTCGTTCGCAACGGGAAGGATCTCACCATCGGAGACGCCGAAAGCACCTGGAAGGGCTGGGCCTGACGGGCTGCGCCCGTGTCGGGCGGCGTGTCGCATCCATGGCCGATCCGGCCATTCGACTTCCGCCGCCCCACTGCCGCTCCCGGATTCGTCAGGCTCTGTTCGCAGGAAATGTTGGCGGCTGCGATCCGCCTCAGACGGAGGGACTTCCGCAGACAGTGCGATCGGCGCGGTCGGGTTCGCTGCGGGAATGAAGGCGCGCTGCGGCCTGCCAACATTTCCCGCGAACAGAGCCTGTGTGAGCTCGTTGGAGGGCCAGCCACGCGCGCTGCTGGTCCGATCGCCCGCCCAGGCGCCCCTCCAACCACCAACAGTTCCTGCGAACAGAGCCAGACGGCCCGGCGCGGAGGTGACTCTTGCGCGTGTATGTATTGTCAGCGCGCCCCTGCCCATTTCCTGCCGGCCCCCCCGACGTACCGCCCTTGGTGCAACCACCCCCTTCCAGTCTCCCGCGCCCCCACCCGCCGTTGAAGCTCGAGCGGCGCCATGCCGCTGCGTCTGCCCTCGGGAACCCGCTGCCTTGATGCAGCGGTCGACCGCCACTAACCTTGGCGGATGAACGACAGGCATACATGAGGATCCTGATCCTCGGCGCTGGTGATGTAGGGTTCCACCTCGCGCAGCGGCTGGCGGAGGAAAACCACGACGTCGTCGTCATCGAGCAGGACCGTGAGCGGGTCCGCGGCATCCAGGACGCGATGGATGCTCTGGTCATCGAGGGCAATGGCGCGAGCCTGAAGACGCTGGAGCGGGCGGGTATCGAGAAGACCGACCTGCTGCTGGCGGTGACGAGCCAGGACGAGATCAACCTGATGGCGTGCCTGTCGGCATCGCAGTACCGGGTGCCGAAGCGGATCGCGCGCGTGTCGAAGCCGGACTACTACGATCACACGGGCATCCTGCCGCCGGAACGGCTGGGGGTCGATCTGATGATCAACCCGGAGCGGGAGTGCGCCCTGGAAACCTACCAGCTGCTGCACAGTGCGGCGGCGGCGGAGTTCGCGCAGTTCGAGGGCGGTCTGGTGCAGCTGATCGGAGTGCGGGTAAAGGCAGACGCGCCCATCGCCGGCAAGCGGCTGGTCGAGATCGGCGGCGAGGCGAGTCGGGTACGCGCGCTGATCGTCGCGGTTGCACGCGGCAGCCAGACCATCATACCGTCGGGCGACACGCGAATCGAGGCCGGCGACCAGGTCTTCCTCCTGGGCGAGCCGCACTCGCTGCCGGACGTACTGCCGCTCATCGGGTATGCGCGGTTCGATCTGCGCCGCGTCATCGTGGCGGGCGGCAGCCGGGAGGCGTGGTTTCTCGCGCACATGCTCGAGGAGCACAAGATCGACTGCACCATCATCGAAGCGGACCGGAACCGCGCACTGTGGCTGGCGGAGGAGCTGCGGCGGAGCCTGGTCTTTCACGGCGATGCGACGGACCTGGACCTGCTCGAGATGGAGGCGATCGGCGACGCCGATGGCTTCGTCGCGTACACCGGCAGCGATGAGACGAACCTGTTGTCGTGTCTGCTCGCGAAAAGCCTCGGCGCGCGCAAGGTCATCTCGCTGATCGACAGGTTCGACTACATCCCGCTGGTTGCGCGCGTGGGTGTGGACGCCGCGGTGTCGCCGCGCATGGCAGCCGTCAACGCGATCCTGAGTCATGTCCGGCGCGGTTCCGTGCTGGCGGTCGCCACGCTGAAGGGCACGCGCGCGCAGGGCATCGAGTTCGACGTCACGACGCGGTTCCCGTACTGCGACACGCCGCTGGCAGAGGTCACGTTCCCGCCCGGTACGCTGATCGGCGCCCTCATCCGCAACGAGAAGGTGATCATACCAGGCGGCACGGACGAGATCCGCGCGGGCGATCGCGTGATCGTGTTCGCGCTGCCGGAGGCGCTGCGCGCGGTGGAGGAGCTCTTTGGCTAGAAGCCGGGGACATCTCAGCCTCGGCGACGTCACGCACCTGGTCGGCACGGTCCTGCTCGGCGTCGCGCTGGCCATGGGCGGCGTGGCCGTGGTCGGTCTGATCCTGGATGACGGATCCTTCGTGCCGCTGGCGGTGTCCACGCTCGTCACCGCCACGGCGGGAGGCGCCGCACGCGGGCTGACGCACGTACCGGAAGACATCAACTTCCGGGAAGCATTCGCGATGGTGACGTTCTCCTGGACGGCCGTCGCGATCACCGGCGCACTGCCCTACCTGCTGTCCGGCGAGATCACCGCGCCGTCGCAGGCGCTGTTCGAGTCGATGTCGGGATTCACGACGACGGGCGCCAGTGTGCTGGCGGACGTCGAGGTCGTCCTGCCGGGGATACTGTTCTGGCGCAGCATGACGCAATGGCTGGGCGGTATGGGCTTCATAGTGCTCGGCGTCGCAATCCTGCCCTACCTCGGCGTCGGCGGCATGCAGCTGTTCCGTCTGGAGGCGCCAGGCCCAACGGCTGACCGGCTGCGACCCCGCATCCGCGAAACGGCCAAGCTGCTCTGGCTCGTGTACGCGGGGCTGACCGCCGCCCTCGCGCTGCTGTTCGTGCTCGGCGGAATGTCCGCATTCGAGGCAGTCAATCATTCCATGACGACGCTGCCGACGGGCGGCTTCACGACTCGTAATTCATCGATGGCGGCGTACTCGCCGTACATCCAGTGGGTCACGATCCTGTTCATGTTCCTGGCCGGTACCAGCTTCACGCTCCACTATCGCACGCTGGCACGCGGCGGCAACGCATACCTCCGGGATGCGGAGTGGCGGCTGTACGCCGGCATCGTCCTGGTTGCGGCAGTGCTGGTTTCGCTGCTGACGCACGGCGGTGGCGCCTCGTTCGCGGCGACATTTCGCCACGCGATGTTCCAGGTGGTGTCCATCGTCACCACGACCGGCTTCGCGACAGCGGACTACGTGCTCTGGGCGCCCGCCGCGCAGATCGTGCTGTTCCTGCTGTTCTTCCTGGGCGGCATGGCGGGCTCGACAGCGGGCGGCATGAAGATGATCCGTGTGCTGATCGTACTGAAGCAGACATGGCTCGAGATCCGCAAGCAGCTCCACCCGCGGGCAGTCTTTGTGCCCAAGATCGGAGGACGGGCGGTGCGCGAGTACGTGGTGCTGAACGTGCTCGGTTTCGTGCTTATCTACATGATGCTGTTCGGTGTCGGCACGTTCTCCATCGCGTTGCTCGGCTACTCGCTGCCGGCAGCGGCCGGTGCGGCGGCCACAGCGATCAGCAACGTCGGGCCGGGGCTCGCGGAGCTCGGACCGACAGCCAACTTCGGCGGCATGCCGTGGCAGGGCGACCTGATTCTGATTTTCCTCATGCTCGCGGGCCGTCTCGAGATCTACACCGTACTGCTGCTGTTCCACCCTGCGCTATGGAAGCGATGAGCGCGTCGTGAATGTACTGAACGTCAGCAACCTGCGGAAAAGCTATGGCGGCAGGATCATCCTCGACAACGCATCGTTCGCGGTGGACGAAGCCGAGAACATAGGCTTCATAGGCGTCAACGGCAGTGGCAAGTCCACGCTGTTCCGGATCATCGCGGGGCTGGAGGGCGCTGACAGCGGCGACCTCGCGCTGCGGCGGAACAGCCGCGTGCGCTACCTCGCGCAGGAGCCGGACCTCACGCCCGGTCACACGATCCGGCGCGCCGTGTCCGAAGGCCGGCCCGAGCTCGTCAGAGCGCTCGACGCATACGAGCGGATCGGACACCTGCTCGCCGGCGACGATGCGGCTCACGACCGGCTCGTGACGCAGCACGGTGAGTTGAGCGCGACCATCGACCGGCTCGGCGGCTGGGACTGGTCGTACCGCGTCGAGGCGATGCTCACACGGCTGGGTGTCACATCGTTCGATCTCGCGGTGGACGGGCTCAGCGGCGGCGAAGCGAAGCGCGTCGCGCTCGCGCGAGCACTCCTCGCCGAGCCCGATCTGCTGCTGCTCGATGAGCCGACGAACCATCTCGACGCCGAAACGGTGCTTTTCCTCGAAGAATACCTGATGGACTACAGCGGCGCGGTCCTGCTGATCACGCACGACCGCTACTTCCTCGATCGCGTCGTGGACCGGATGATCGAGATCTCCGCTGGCATGCTGACCGCATACACCGGCGGCTACACCGAGTACCTGGCGGCGCAGGCGGAACGGACGGAATGGCAGGCGACGGTGGACGCGAAGCGGCGGCGGCTGGTCGAGAAGGAGCTGGAGTGGGCGCGGCGGGCACCTCCGGCCCGCACGGGCAAGTCGCGCTCGCGGCTGCAGCGGGCAAGTGGCCTCGAGCAGGAGAGCCGCGACTACCAGAGCCGCACCGCCCGCGACCTCACACTGCATGCGCCAGAGACCAGCCGCCTCGGCAGGACCGTGCTCAACGTGCACGACCTGTCGAAGGCGTACGGCGAACGCCTGCTGATCCGCGACTTTTCGACCATGCTGCGGGCCGGTGAGCGCGTCGGCATTATCGGCCCGAACGGCGCTGGCAAGACCACGCTGATCCGCATGATCCTCGGCGAGGAGCAACCCGACAGGGGCTCGGTCGAGATCGGCGTGAACACGGTCATTGCATACTTCGACCAGCTGCGCACGCAGCTCGATCCCGAGCTGTCGGTGTACGAGGCCGCCGGCAACACGGACTGGATCGAGGTCGGCGGCCGTCGCATCCACCTGCGCAGCTACCTCGAGGACTTCCTTTTCCCGACCGCGCGGCAGGAGCAGAAGGTGTCGAGCCTCTCGGGCGGCGAGCGGAACCGGCTCATGCTCGCGATGCTGTTCACGCGCCCATCCAACCTGCTCATTCTCGACGAGCCGACAAACGATCTCGATCTGATCACGCTCCAGGTGCTGGAGGCCGCACTCGTCGATTATGCGGGCTGCGTGCTGATGGTGACACACGACCGCTACTTCCTCGACAAGATCGCCACCGCCCTCCTGGTGTTCGAAGGGGAAGGCATCGTTCACCGCCACGAAGGAGGCTTCGAGCTGTACCGCCGCCTGCGCGAACAGAACGATGCAGCTGCCGCTGCAGCCGTGTCAGCCGCCCGGGATGAGGCGAGGGCGAAGCCGCGAGTCACGACGTTGCGCTCACATGCCGCAGCAGAGCCCAGGCTGACGTGGAAGGAGCAGCGCGAGCTCGAAGGCCTCGAAGACCGCATCCTGGAAGCCGAACATGCCCGCGACGCGCTCGCCGCGAGTCTCGCGGACCCGGCAGTGTATGCCGACCCCGCTGCGGCTGCCGCCGCCAGCACCGTCTACAATGAGGCCAGAGCCGCAGTCGACGCGCTCTACGCGCGCTGGGCCGAGCTGGAGGAACGCGCCGGGTGATGGCGTGGGGCGGGCACGGGCACGGGCACGGGCACGGGCGCACACGCACAGGCACACGCACCCGTTCGTCCGCTCGCCGCTCCCCAAGCCTCCCCTTGCGCGGGGGCGCGCCGGGAGCTAAGGTTGGGGCATGATCCCGCGCGTGCCGAGCTATTACGCCTTTTACTTTTATGCGACCCCTGAAACGGGCCGTAGTCGAAGGCGTACGCGCGGCTGACGCGCAGATACACCGGCAGACGCGAGCGGTCCGTGGAAAACACGGGCCGCTTTTTTATTTTCCGAACGGAGAGGCAGGGCAACATGATCATCGTGACGCGGGCCGACATCAGCGAAAGCGAGCTGGACCATATCCGGGAGAAAGTGGAGTCGCACGGTCTGCGGACGCACATCACGCGGGGCGTGGAGAAGAACATCATCGGCTGCATCGGCGACGAGCGGATGCTGGCGCAGGTGTCGCTGCTGAGTATTCCGGGTGTCGAGTCGGTGATGCCGGTAATGAAGCCGTACAAGCTTGCGTCGCGCGAGTTCGCGCCGGCACCCAGCGTGGTCCAGGTGGGCGATGCCGCCGCGACCAGCATCGGCGGTCAGGCGCTGACGGTGATCGCCGGCCCATGCTCGGTCGAAGGCCGGGACATGCTGTTCGAGACCGCCACGGCTGTGAAGTCTGCAGGTGCGGCGATCCTGCGCGGCGGCGTGTTCAAGCCGCGCAGCTCGCCGTACGCATTCCAGGGCATGGGCGCCGAGGGTCTGGAGCTGCTGGCGGAGGCGCGCAGCAGGACCGGTCTGCCGGTGATCACGGAAGTGCTGGATACACGGCAGGTCGAGCTGGTCGCGGAGCATTCGGACATGCTGCAGATCGGTGCGCGGAACATGCAGAATTTCGCGCTGCTGTCGGAGGTGGGGCGGGTGCAGCGCCCGGTGCTGCTGAAGCGCGGACTGTCTGCGACGATCGTCGAGCTGCTGAACGCTGCGGAGTACATCATGGCGGCGGGCAATCGCAACGTGATCCTGTGCGAGCGGGGCATCCGCACGTTCGAGACGGCGACGCGGAACACGCTCGACGTCGGAGCGATTCCGGTGCTGAAGCGTGAGACGCACCTGCCGGTGATCGTGGATCCGAGCCACGCCGGCGGCCGCGCGGACCTGGTCGCGCCACTCTCGTTCGCGGCGGTCGCCGCTGGCGCGGACGGCCTGATCATCGAGGTTCACCCGAGCCCGGCCGACGCGCTGTCGGACGGCGACCAGTCGCTCACGCCGGCCGCGTTCGCCGAGCTGATGCAGCGGCTGCGGCCGTTCGCGGAAGCCGCAGGCCGCACGATGCAGACGACGGGCATCGAAGCGAGCGGTGCAGCAGCAGCATGAGCCCGTTATCGGAACACGACAGCGCGAGCGCAGGCATCGCGCAGATCCGTGCGGACATCGGAGCGATCGATCGGGAGATCGTGAACCTGCTGGCGCGACGGGTGGCACTCGCCCGTCGAGTCGGCGAGGTCAAGCGGGCCGCGGGCAATCCGACACTGGATCCCGCGCGCGAGGCCGCAGTGCTGCGCGGCATGGTCGAGCTGGCGCGCGAGCAGGACCTGAACACGGAAGATGCGCGCGACGTGTTCTGGGCGGTGATCGGCATGTGCAGGCGCGCGCAGACGGACCAGCCGTGAGCCGTGTCGCGGCCGTGGTCGGCCTCGGCCTCATCGGCGGGTCGATCGCGCGCGACCTGGCGGCGCGCGGACTGCGCGTGCTCGGCCACGACAGCAACGCGGCCGCACTCGGCCGGGCAGTCGAAGCCGGCGTCGTCGCCGGCACACTCGGCGATGATCTGGAGCGGATCGCCGGCGTGGACTGGCTCGTGCTGGCCGCGCCGGTGGATGCGGCAACTGTGCTGCTGGAGCGCGTGCGGCCCCACCTGGCAGGCGTACGGCTGGTGACCGACACCGGCAGCACGAAGCGACGCATCGTCGCGGCGGCAGAAGCGCTCGATATGGGCGCAACTTTCGTCGGGTCACACCCGTTCACTGGCGACCACCGCGCCGGCTGGGACGCGTCGCGCCAGGGCCTCTTCGACGACTGTCGCGTGTTCCTGTGCAGGACGCGGGACACGACGGACGCGGCACTCGGCGAGGCGGAATCGCTCTGGTCCCTGTGCGGCGCGCGCACGCGCGCGATCGATGCGGCCGCCCACGACGCGCTGCTCGCGCGGACCAGCCATCTGCCGCAGGTGCTGTCCAGCGCACTTTCCGCCGCACTCGCCGCCGCTGACGTGCCGGCGGGCGAGACGGGGCGGGGCGCGCGCGGCATGCTGCGGCTGGCCGGCAGCGACCCCGCGGTCTGGACACCCATCGCTCTGCACAATGCAGACAACCTCGCCGAAGCTCTGCAGAGTGTCGAGGGCGCGCTGGCGGCACTCCGCGGCGCGCTCGAAACAGGGGATCGCGCGGCAGTGGAAGCTGTATTCCGGGCGGGCGCGGAATACGCCGGCCGCATTGCGACCCAGGCGGCCGCGACGTAACGCGCTTGCGGCGGCAAGGTCGCGCGGGGTATGGTGCCTGTCCCCGAAATCGGAGCCGACCCGCAGTGGATCTTGGCATCATCGAAGGCTTCTACGGCAGGCCGTGGTCGTGGCGCGAGCGGGCGGAAACCGTCGCATTCCTCGCGCCGCACGGCTACCGGTTCTACCTGTATGCACCGAAAGCCGATGCGTACCTGCGGCGGCGGTGGCAGGAGCCGCATCCGGCGGACGATGCTGCGGCGCTGCGCAGCCTGGCAGCGTCGTGCAGTGATGCTGACGTGCGGTTCGGCATCGGGCTCAGCCCATACGAGATTTTCAACAACTTCGACGACCGCGCGCGCTCCGCACTCGCCGCCAAGCTCGCGTTCATCGATGATCTCGGCGTCCGCGATCTCGCGCTGCTGTTCGACGACATGCAGGGCAGCACACCGGACCTCGCCGAGCGGCAGGCGGACATCGTCCACTGGGCGATGGAGCGCACATCGGCCGACCGTCTGCTGATGTGCCCGACCTACTACTCGGACGACCCTGTGCTCGACCGCGTCTTCGGGCGGCGGCCCGCGGGCTACCTCGACCGGCTGGGCGGCCTGCTGGACCCCGCGGTGGAGATTTTCTGGACGGGCGAGGAAGTGTGTTCGCGCGAGATCACGCCCGGCCACGTGCGACGTGTCGCAGAGCTGCTGCGCCGTCCGCCGTTCCTCTGGGACAACTACCCCGTCAACGACGGCCAGCGCATGTCGCAGTACCTGCACCTGCGGGCGTTCACAGGCCGGCGCTCGACTATCTCGCCGCACATCCGCGCGCACGGCGTGAATCCCGCTTTGCAGCCGACACTGACGCGCATTCCCGCGCTCACGCTCGCGGACAGCTACCGGCTCGGCGACGAGTACGCGTACGGTGCCGCGCTGCACGATGCCGCGGTCGCTGTGCTGGGCGAGGAGCTGGGCGGGATGGTGCGCGACGACGTCCTCGTGCTCCAGGATATCGGACTCGACAGGCTGGGTGACCGGGAGACGCTGCTGCGTGATCGCTATACGGGCTTGGATCACGACGGCGCGCGCGAGATCATCGCCTGGCTCGATGGGGAATACCGGATCACCGACGAGATAGTGCATACGCAGTAGAAGCAGCCGCAGCTCGAGCGCACGCTCGATCGCATCGTGCACCGGCGAACGGCGGGGCACACCGCAGAGAGGTCGTCATGGCACGAAGGAAACTGTTCCTCCCGCTGCTGCTGTTTATTTTCGCCTGCGAGGGACCGGCGGGGCCCATGGGCCCGCCCGGTGCCGAGGGCGAGGCCGGGCCGGGATCGCGCATCGTATTCTCGGGGCTCGTGCCCGCGAATGGGCTCGTCGAGGTGCCGCTGCCACCTGCGGCCGGAACCCTGGCGGATCCCCCGCTCCTGTCCGGCTACATCGCGCCGACGGTCAACGACCCGTTCTACCTGGTTTCCGATTCGTATACCGAGGAAACCACGCCGTGGATGGCACTGCACACGCAGAACGGCATACTCCACGCGGTAATGGTGCAGGCTCCGGTCGGCTGGCTTTACCGCATCGTGGTAGTCTACTGAACATGAAAACGTGCAACGCGTTGTTCGGAACGGCGGTCGTGCTCGCGATCGCGGCAGTCGGCTGCACCACGCCGGAAAACGACGCTGACGTGTCGGACGGTGGCGACGCCGAATGCACCCCGCTGGAGACGAGGCCGGCGAACGCACCGGACCAGCGGCCAGCATTCGAGAGTCAGACGCGCACATGCGGCATCGCGTCGAGCGTGGCGATCGTCGTGGACGTCATCGCAACCGGTCTGGAGCATCCGTGGGCGGTCGAGCCTCTGCCGACGGGCGAACTGCTGATCACGGAGCGGCCCGGCCGCATGCGCATCATCTCCGCGGCGGGCGAAGTCGGTGCGCCGCTCGCGGGGCTGCCGGAAGTCGATGCGGCACGCCAGGGCGGACTGCTGGACGTCGCGCTGAGTCCCTCGTTCGACGCCGACCGCGCGGTCTACTGGAGTTATGCCGAGCCGCGCAGCGGGGGCAACGGCACGGCCGTCGCGCGGGGCGTGCTGAGTGCCGACCGCCACAGCCTCGAGCAGGTGCAGGTGATCTTCCGCGCGATGCCGACCTACGATGGCGGGCAGCACTTCGGCTCGCGCCTCGCCTTCGGACCGGACGGCATGCTGTATATCACGCTGGGCGATCGGTCGGACAGGCCGATGCGCGCGCACGCGCAGCGACTGGACAGCCATCTCGGCAAGATCGTGCGGATCGCGCCGGACGGCAGTGTGCCTGCCGACAACCCGTTCGCCGGCAGCGCGGACGCACTGCCGGAGATCTGGACGCTCGGCCATCGCAACGTGCAGGCGGCGTCGTTCAACGAGGACGGCCAGCTCTGGGCGGTCGAGCACGGCACGCGGGGCGGCGACGAGCTGAATCTGATCGAGAAAGGCCGGAACTACGGCTGGCCCGTCGTCGCATACGGCATCGAGTACTCGGGCGACCCGATCACGGGTGCGGCAACACAGCGGCCGGACGGAGACTATCAGCAGCCCGTGTACTACTGGGACCCGGTCATTGCACCGTCGGGCGCGCAGTTCTACACCGGGAGTGCGTTTCCCGAGTGGCGCGGCAGCCTCTTCATCGGCAGCCTGCGCGAGCTGCGGCTGGTGCGACTGACGCTCGAGGGCGACCGGGTGACGGGTGAAGAGCACCTGCTCGCGGACCGCGAGCATCGCGTACGCGACGTGCGGCAGGGGCTCGATGGCGCGCTCTACGTCGTGACCGACATGGATGACGGCGAGCTGTGGCGCCTGCGCCCGGAACGATGACGGGCGGGCGCACCGCCTCCTGTCAGCGCGGTTTCAGTATGGCATGCGGGCAGCGTCCCAGATCGGCAGCGGCGCCGCCGCCGGGTGGTTCCCCTGCTGCTCGAGGGTCGCGGCGTCGTAGAGGCGGCCGTTCACCAGCACCTGCCGGATCGACGTCGAGTTCCTGACGTCGTCGAGCGGATTGCTGTCTAGCACGATCATGTCCGCCAGCTTGCCCGGCTCGATCGAGCCGAGGTCGGCGTCGAGCCCGAGGTACTGCGCGCCATGCAATGTGGCGGCGCGCAGAGCTTCGAAACTGGTAAAGCCGCCCTGCTCCAGCATCCAGAGCTCCCAGTGTGCACCGAGGCCCTGAAGCTGACCGTGCGCGCCGAGATTGACCTTCACGCCGGAATCGAGCAGCGCTTTCGCGGCGCGGGCTGTCTCGATGTGCGTGTAATCGTCATCCGCGGCCATGACGCGGCGTCGTGCGCGGGAGTCGAGCACCTCGGCCGGCGTGAAGCGCCGGAGCCGCTCGTTCGCCCACACCTCGTCGTGCTGGTAGAACCAGAACTCGCCGGAGAGGCCGCCGAAGTTGACGATGAGCGTCGGCGTGTAGCCGACGTCGCTCGCACTCCATAGCCGGATCACATCGTTGTACAGCGGCACGACGGGCACGTTGTGCTCGACGCCGGTGTGGCCATCGAGAATGTGCGTCATGTTGAAGAAGAACGTGCTGCCGCCCTCCGGAAGGACCATCAACTCGAGCTCGCGCGCAGCTTCGACGATCTGCTGGCGCGCGTCGCGGCGCGGCTGGTTGTAGCTCTTCACGGTGAATGCGCCGGCGGCCTTCGTGCGCCGCAGATGCCCGACCGCATCCTCGTACGAAGTGGTGATCGCCTTGGCCGCGCCCTCCGCACCGTAGATGGTGGTGCCAGTCGAGAAGAGTCGCGGCGCCGCGATGAGGCCTGCCTTGATCATCTCCGATGCGCTGAAAACCATGTCCGTGCTGTTGGACGGGTCGTGCACGGTGGTGACGCCGAACGCGAGGTTCGTCAGGAAGCCCCAGTGGTTGCGCGGCGTGATGCCGCTCGAGCCGACACCGCCGTGCGCGTGCACGTCGATGATGCCGGGCATGATGTACCGGCCCGTCGCATCGACGCGGTGCGCGTCGGCGGGCACGGTCACGCTCGCACTCGGACCGACGGTGGCGATGCGATTGCCTTCGACGACGACTGTCGCATTCGGGATGACTTCGGCGCCGCGCATGCTGATGACCGTGGCACCCACGAATGCAATGGTGCCGACCGGCTCGTCGAACGGGGCGCTGAAGCCGATCTGTGTGCCGGCTGATTCGGGTGCTTCTCGCAGCTCCGCCGCGTCCTCGGCCTCGAACGCGAAGGTCCGGCCGATCTCGCGCTGGAACAGCTCCGGTCCGAGCGACCAGTAGATGCTGCGGCCGTCGGCGGCCCAGTGGAGGTAGGTGCCTGCGTCGCGCGAGATCCTCTGCACCGGGAACTCGCCGGTGGTCATGGTGAGGCCGACGGCACGGCCGGTGGCGGGCATCGGCGCGACATACGCATTGAAGCGCTCGACCCACGCGACGTAGCGGCCGTCGGGCGAGGGGACGAACTGCGTGCCGTTCTCGGCGGTCACGTGAATGCGCCGGTCGCGGCCATACAGGTCCACGCTGATGAGCGCGGGGATGCCCGCTTCGCGGGACGTCAGGAAGATGCGATCGCCGTCGTCATCGAAGCGCGGCTCTGCGCCCTCGTCCGTGACGAATCGGGGATCGCCGCCAGCGGCAGGCACGACGTAGATGCCGGTGTCGCGGCCGTGAAGCCGTCCGCGATAGCTGTCGCCGCCGGTGCGGCGGTAGACGATCTGCGTGCCATCAGCCGAGAAACGCGGCTCGACGTAGTGTCCGGGTGCCTCCGTGACAGTACGCGGTGGGCGGCCGTCCAGACCGACGATGCGGATGGCGCCGTAGCTGGCATCGTTCCACGCAGCGTACACGAGCGTCCGCCCGTCAGGCGACCACGAGGGGAACAGCTCGAGCTCGTCGCCGTCGGTGTTCACACGGCGCGGCGCGCCCGACGGCAGGTCCTTCACGTACAGACTGCCGAGCGCAGTGTAGACGACGCGACGCTCGTCGGGCGAGACGGCGACCCACCGCAGCATCCTTACGTCGAACCGGTCGGGCGCGACTTGCTGCGGGAAGCGAAGCGCCTCCGTGAGCACCTGCTGCACGGTTGCGGTGAACGGGATGTTCGTCGGCGCGCCGGTCTCGGCGTCCACGCGCCAGATCCGGCCCTGCGCCCAGATGATGATCGAGCGGGAGTCGGGCGTCCACGTGAAGCCGGGGTACATGCCGAACAGTGCCCAGGCTTCCTGCTGGTCGTGGTCGAGTCCGTCCCAGAGCATGCGCTCCCGGCCGGTCGCGATGTCATGAACCATCAGTGCCGTCCTCGTGCCGACGCGGCGCACGAACGCGAGGCTGGCGCCGTCCGGCGAGGGCTGCGGCCTGACCGAGCCGCCGGCGCCGCCGAGGAACGTCTCGCGCTCGCCCGTCTCGCGGTCGAGCCGCTGCACGGCGTAGATCACGCCGTGCGGGTCGCGGTTGTACTCGAAGCCGCCGCCCGGAGAGACGTCCTCGCTGAAGTAGACGTAGCGGCCGTCCGGAGAGACGACCGGTTCGCTCGCGTTCTGCTCCCAGTTGCGTCGGTCGGTGAGCCGGAGGCCGCTGCCGCCGCCGATGTGGTACAGCCACATCTCGCCCGCGCCGAGTGAGCGCGTGTTGCGAAAGTGCTTGCGCCCGACGACGTACTGTCCATCGGGCGTCCACGCGGGGTTGGAGACCTGCCGCTCACGCTCGCGCGAGACCTGGCGCAGGTCGCCGCCGCTGCGGTCCATGGTCCAGAGGTTCTCGATGCCATCGCGGTCGCTGGTGAACGCGATGCGGCTGCCGTCGGGCGAGAAGCGCGGCATCGTCTCGTACGCGCGGCCGCCCAGGAGCAGCGTAGCACGCCCGCCGGAGGCGGGCATGGAGTAGATGTCGCCGAGCAGGTCGAACACGATCGCGCCGCCATCCGGACTCATGTCGACGCTCATCCATGTGCCCTCGGTCGTCTCGAACTCGAGCGTCGAAGCCGGGCCGTGTGTCGCGGTCACGTCCCACTGCACCGGAATGGTCGGCGAGGCGTTCTCATCGGCCTCCTGTGAGTGCACCGCCGATGAGGCGGCCGGAAGGAGGGCGAACACTACGGCAGAACGGAGCCGTGCGGTCACATTTCTCATGGTACTCTTCACCGAGGGTGCGAGTGCGGTCGGATCGCGTATTATATCAGTTACGGCACGGCCCGGCGACCTGTATCGCCGAGCTGACCGGCGCCGCAGACCTGCAAAGGAGTGCTCTGGATGAGCAGACGTGTAGAGGCCTGGCTGCGCGGTCCGGTGGAAGGCGTACCGCCGCACCTGATGCCGGTGGCGCACGCACTCATGCACGCAGTGGAGGACACGCGCGCTGCGGCCGCCGCGCTGAATGCGGCGCAGCTGTGGCAGCGACCCGCAGGCGCGGCGTCGGTCGGCTTCCACCTGCGGCATACTGCCGGCGCCCTGGACCGGCTGCTCACGTACGCGCGCGGCGAAGCGCTCAGCGAAGCACAGCTTGCGGCGTTGAAGGTCGAAGGCGAGCCGGGCGATCCCGCTGCCGACGCAGCTCACCTGCTGGCCGCTCTGGATGCGGCAGTGGCACGTGCGCTGACGCAGCTGCGGGAGACGCCGGCCGGGCTGCTGCTCGAACCGCGGGAGGTCGGCGCAAAGAAGCTGCCCAGCACCGTCATCGGACTGCTGTTCCACGCGGCCGAGCACGCGCAGCGCCACGCGGGCCAGGTCGTCGCGACGGCGAAATTCCTCAGCGGCTGACTTGCTGACATGGACGAACTGACGGGAACTGCCGGCGCTGTGATCGGAGAGGACGGAATTGCCCGCTGCGCCTGGGCTGCGAGTGACGCGACCAGCCGGGAATACCACGACCGCGAGTGGGGCGTGCCGGTGCACGGCGAGAGCGAGCTGCTCGAGCGGATCACCCTCGAAGCGTTTCAGTCCGGACTGTCGTGGCTTACGATCCTGCGCAAACGCAACGGGTTCCGCGCGGCATTCGACGGCTTCGACGCGGATGCGATAGCAGCGTTCACCAATGCTGATGTCGAGCGTCTCATGGACGACGCCGGCATCGTGCGGAACCGGAAGAAGATCGAAGCGACGCGAAGCAACGCGCGGGCGACCCTCGCGCTGCGGACAGCCGGCGGCCTGGATGCGCTGCTCTGGAGCTTCAAGCCGCCGTCCGCGCCTGCGCCGAGCACGATGGCCGACCTGCCGACGCAGAATGCCGAGTCGAAGGCGCTGGCGGCGGAACTGCGCAGGCGCGGCTTCGTCTTCGTCGGGCCGACGACGATGTATGCACTGATGCAGGCGGTCGGGATGATCGATGCGCACGTTGCCGGCTGTCACCGCCGCGGTTGCACGGGAGGCTGACATGGAGCTCGGCATCTATTCCTTCGTGGAACGCACGCCGGACCCGGTGACGGGTGTGGCGGTCAGCCCGGAACAGCGCCTGAGCGATCTGCTGGACGAAGTCGAGCTGGCGGACCAGGTGGGGCTGGACGTATTCGGTATCGGCGAACATCATCGCCCCGACTATCTCGCTTCGGCACCGGCGGTCGTGCTCGCCGCGGCGGCAGCGCGCACGCAGCGAATCCGGCTGACCAGTGCAGTGACGGTGCTCAGCTCCGACGATCCGGTGCGCGTATTCCAGGATTTCGCGACGCTCGACCTGCTGTCGCACGGCCGTGCCGAGATCATGGCCGGGCGCGGCTCCTTCATCGAGTCGTTCCCGCTCTTCGGCTACGACCTCGAAGACTACAACGCGCTGTTCGAAGAGAAGCTCGAGCTGCTGCTGCGACTGCGTGAAGAGGAACGCGTGAGCTGGTCGGGAACGCACCGGCCGGCCATGCGGGACCTCGGCGTCTATCCGCGACCGCTGCAACAGCCGCTCCCCGTCTGGGTCGCCGTCGGCGGCACACCGCACTCCGTGGTGCGTGCTGCTACGCTCGGCCTGCCGATGGCGCTTGCGATCATTGGTGGCGCGCCGGAACGGTTCACGCCCTTCGTCGAGCTGTATCGCCAGACGGTCGAACAAGCCGGCCACGGCGCTGCCAGCGGCGCGGTCAGCATCAACTCGCATGGCTACATCGCGATGGACTCGCAGCAGGCTGCGGCAGATGCCTACCCGCCGTTCGCCGATACCATGACGCGGATAGGCCGCGAGCGCGGCTGGCCTCCGACGACGCGCCGCCAGTTCGATGCGGAGCGGGCGCCGCGCGGCGCGCTGCTGGTCGGCAGCCCGCAGGAGGTGATCGACAAGATCCTGTTCGAGCAGGAGCTGTTCGCCATGGATCGGTTCATGATGCAGATGAGCGTCGGCACCATGCCGCACGCGAAGCTCATGCGGTCCATCGAGCTGTTCGGCACGGAGGTCGCCCCCGTCGTGCGCCGGGAAATCGAAGCACGCACGAACGGCTGACGCGGGTTCAGCGGACGTGCACGGCTATCCCCCATGGATCCCGCGCCCGTCCGTTCTCCACGCTGAAGCCGGCTGAGGCCAGGCTCGCCAGAGCGGCCCGGGCGTCCGCTGCCGTCGGCATCACCAGCTCCCACTCCAGCAGGCGGGCGTCTCCATCGGCGGCCGGCGTGGTGCGCCGCGCCCAGGTGTTGAGGCCCAGGTGGTGGTGGTATCCGCCCGCCGACAGGAACAGCGCGCCCGGGTAGCTCCAGACCATGAGATCGAGGCCGAGCCCACCGTGGTAGAATGCGGAGGCTGCGGCGAGGTCGCCGACGTGCAGGTGCACGTGGCCGATCGTGGTGCCATCCGGCATGCCCTCCCAGGCCTCGGCGCCTGAGGCATCGATGAGGGCCGCGGTGTCGAGCGGCTCCGTAGCCATCATTAGCTGGCGGTCGCGATGCCGCCACGCGGACCGCGGCCGGTCGGCATACACCTCGATGCCGAGGCCGTCGGGGTCGTTCAGATAGAGCGCCTCGCTGACCAGATGGTCGGACGCGCCCGGACGTACGCCTCGCTGCGCCAGGTGCGGCAGGAGGCGTCCGAGCGATGGCCGGTCGGGCAGCAGTATGGCGTAATGGTAGAGGCCGGGCGCGCCGCCCGCCGGCGCGGGAGCGGCGCCCCTTCGCTCCTGCAGCTCAATGAGCGGTGCGGCACCTTTCGCCACAGAGCCCGCCGGCGAGAGCGAGGCGCCGTCCGCGCTGAGGTCGGAAACCATGAACCCGAGCACCCCGCGATACCAGTCGATGGACCGTTCGAGATCGGCGACCTCGAGCCGCACCCGCCCGGGCCGCGTCGCTGGCGGAAGCCGGTAGCCGGGTGCCGGGATGCCGTATGGCAGGTCGTACTGCGGTTCAGTCACTTCGCCCATTCGGCGCTCCGCTCTCGACAAGTGTCAGGTGACGGCGACTGTAACGCACTCCATGTGCCTGTAGCCTCATCACTGCCGCTCGGCTTGACACCTCCGCCGGGCTGCGGCAGTTTTCGCGGTTGAATCCGGACCGCTGAACGATCGTCTCTCCCGTTCCCCACCGCTGAGGCGGCCGTGAAGGCTGCCGAATCGATCTAGACGGCCGGGTCGGCCGGCTTGGACCACCACGTGCGTGGGAGCAACGCTTCATGACAGAATTCGACGGGAACGACTGGGCTTTGATCCTGGGCGGCTCGAGCGGCTTCGGGCTCGCGACGGCGCATGCACTGAGCCGCCACGGCATGAGCGTCTGCGTCGTGCATCGCGACCGCCGCGGCGCGATGCAGCGGGTCGGGCGGGAATTCGACGAGATCCGCGCGCACGGCCACGGCTTCGTCTCCATGAACCTCGATGCGCTGGACCCGGCGGGGCGGACGACGGCGCTCGACACGCTGGCCGGGAACATGGCCGAAGGCGCACACGTCCGGGTGCTGCTGCATTCGATCGCATACGGCAACCTGAAGCCGATCGCGCCCGCAGCGCGCACTCCGGAGGGCGCGGCCGGCGGCGGCGCGGCGCGCGCACTGATCGATGACGAGGACATGGCGCGCACCATCTACAGCATGGGCACCAGCCTGCTGTCGTGGGTACAGGCAGTGTTCGTGCGCGGCCTGTTCGCCGACGACGCCCGCGTGTTCGGCCTCACGAGCGAAGGCAACCAGGTGGCGTGGCCTGGCTACGGCGCGGTGTCGGCCGCCAAGTCGGCGCTCGAGTCCGTATCCCGCTCGATCGCCGTCGAGTTCGCGCCGCACGGCATCCGGTGCAACATCGTTCAGCCGGGCGTCACCGATACGCCGGCGCTGCGCGCGATTCCGGGCAATGACCGGATGCGCGAGGTCGCCGAGGCGAGGAACCCGTTCAAGCGGCTGACGCTGCCGGAAGACGTCGCCGGCGTGATCTGCCTGCTGTGCACCCCGGAGGCTGCGTGGATCAACGGCGCGATCATACCTGTCGACGGCGGCGAGCACATCGCGCCGATGTGAACCGAGGCGGAACGAACTGATGCTCTACATACACGGGATCGGCCATTTCCATCCGGAAACGGTGATCGACAATGCGTTCTTCGAGTCGCTCGACATCGGCACCTCGAATGCATGGATCGTCGACCGCGTCGGCATTCATGAGCGGCGGACGGTGCTTCCGCTCGACTACATCCGCGACACCCGCAACGACGAGCCGCGCGCAGCGCACGAGGCCTCGATATACACCAATGCCGAGACGGGCGCGCGTGCGGCGCAGCTGGCGCTGGAGCGGGCCGGGCTGAACCCGTCCGACATCGGTATGGTGATCGCGGGCGGCTGCTCGCCGCAGTATCTGATCCCCGCCGAGGCGTGCATCATAGCTGCGGAACTGGGCATAGACGCGCCGGCCATCGACGTGAACTCGGCCTGCTCCAGCTTCATCGCACACCTGCGCTTTCTGAGCGACATGCGGCCCGACACGGCACCGGAGTTCACGCTGATCGTGAACGTCGAGAACACGACGCGCACCGTGAACTACCGCGACCGCGGCACGGCCGTGCTGTGGGGCGACGGGAGCTCGGCCGCGGTCGTGTCACACCGCGTGCCGGCGCGGGTGCGCGTACACGCGACTACGTTCACGTCCGACCCTTCGGGCTGGACCAAGGTCAGGATCCCGGCGGGCGGCTTCTTCGACCAGTCCGGTCCGGCGGTGCAGGCGTTCGCCATTCGCAAGACGACGGCGACCGTGAAGGAGCTGATGAGCGGCCTGGATGCGCCGGCGCTGCCGGAGGACCACTCGTACGCGATCGTGCCGTCGCGCGCGGACGCCGCGTGGTTCATCGGGCACCAGGCGAACCTCACGATGCTGCAATCGGCCGCGGACCGCGCCGGACTCGATGTCGCCCGTCATCTGTACAACGTGGACCGCTTCGGCAACTGCGGCGCGGCGGGCGCACCGAGCGTGCTGTCGCAGAACTGGGATCGATTCGCCGACGGCGATGTGCTCGCGATCGTGACCGTCGGCTCCGGACTGTCCTGGGGCGGCGCGCTCATCAAGTTCGATGGGGAGACGGCATGAAGCACGAGGAATTCGTCCGTCGCACCCGCTTCTCGAAGGACGAGCTGCTGGCGATCAGCTGGGGCAACCTCGTCGAAGATCACCCGACCACCGAGTATGGCGTGCTGCCCGCGCCGCCGATGCTGATGTTCGACCGTGTCACGGCGATCACGCACGACGGCGGCCGCGGCACGATCGTGGCCGAGCAGGACATCAACCTCGACGACTGGTTCTTCCAGTGCCATTTCCGGCTCGACCCGGTGCAGCCGGGCTGCCTGGGCGTCGATGCGATCTGGCAGCTGATCGGGCTGTACTGCACCGTGCGCGGCTCACGCGGCATTGGGCGTGCACTCGGCTGCAGGGAGGTCGAGTTCTTCGGCCAGATCCGGCCCTATGACCGGGTCGTCAGGTATGAGGTAGCGATCCGCCGCTACGCCGAGCTGAAGAGCAGCGGTACGGCCGTCGCCATCGGCACCGGTCAGGTGTTCGTGGACGACGTGCACATATACACGATCAACGACGCGAAGGTCGGCATGTTCGAGAACATCCGGTATGCGGACTACCCGAACCGTTCGGCGAACAGCAAGGGCGGGGTGCTGGAGCGATGAGCGCGGTCCCCGATCGCGCGCCGCTGACCGCCGCTCAGGTGCTCGAGCTCCTGCCGCAGCAGCCGCCGTTCCGCTTCCTGGACGAGATCGTCGAGATCGGGCCGGATCGCATCGTCGGCCGCTACACGTTCCGGCCCGACGAGAGCTTCTACGCGGGACACTTCCCGGACATGCCGATCACCCCCGGCGTGATCCTGCTCGAGACCATGGCCCAGACGGGTGTCGTGGCACTGGGCATCTACCTGAAGGGGCTCGAGGTCGAGCCCGGGGAGCTGCGTCGCTGGCGCTCGATGTTCACGGAGGCGCAGGCCGAGTTCTCGGGCGCCGTACTGCCGGGGGACACGGTGATCTGCAGCGCACGAAAAGTATTCTGGCGGCGCAACAAGCTGCGGGCAGAGGTCGAGATGGCCCGGCCCGACGGCACCGTCGTCGCCGCATCGACCCTGTCCGGACTGGGAGTGAGAAATGGCTGAGAGGGTGGTCATTACCGGACTCGGCGTGCTCGCGCCGAACGGTCACGGCCTTGCCGACTTCGAGGCGGCGCTGCGCGAGGGCGTCTCGGGGATCCGCTTCCAGGAGAAGCTGGCCGAGCTGAAGTTCGGGTGCCAGGTCGCCGGCGTGCCGACCGGTGTGGACGCAATCAAGGAACGCTACTTCACCGAGGAGCAGCGCTTCTCGATGAAGTCGAATGTGGTTGCGTTCGGCGCGATCGCATCCGTGGACTGCTGGAACGACGCCGGCCTCGCAGTGCCCGATCCCGATGGCGCCCCCGATTATGGCACGGGTGCAATCCTCGGCACCGGCGTAGGCGGCAACGACCTGATGTGCGGCTACGCAGCGCCTACCATTGATTCAGGGCGGGCGCGGCGGATGGGCAGCACGATCGTCGAACAGGTCATGTGCAGCGGCGCGAGCGCCCAGATCGGCGGCCTGCTCGGACTCGGCGGCCAGGTCACGACGAACAGCAGTGCGTGCACGACGGGCACGGAGGCGGTGGTGCAGGCGTACTGGAACATACGCGACGGCCGCGCCGACCGGATGCTCGCAGGCGGATCCGAGGCCGACTCGCACTACACGTGGGGCTCGTTCGATGCCATGCGCGTGCTCGCGACGCATCACAACGCCGATCCCGAGCGCGCGTCACGGCCGATGAGCGCGAGTGCCGGCGGCTTCGTGCCGGGATCTGGCGCCGGCATGCTGATGCTGGAGAGCCTCAGCAGCGCCGAGCGCCGCGGCGCCCGCATCTATGCGGAGATCCTCGGCGGCCAGGTCAACTGCGGCGGGCAGAGGCAGGGCGGCAGCATGACCGCACCGAATCCGCATGGCGTACAGCGCTGCATCGGCGAAACGCTGCGCATGGCCGGTCTCGATGGCAGCGACATCGAGGTCGTCAACGGCCACCTCACGGCGACCATGGCGGATCCGCGCGAAATCCGCAACTGGCACGAGGCGCTGGGCGTCGCCGTCGACGACTTCCCGCTCGTCAATTCCACGAAGTCCATGATCGGTCATGCGCTGGGTGCGGCGGGCGGGCTGGAATGCGTCGCGTCCGTGCTGCAGTTGTACCATGGATTCGTCCATGGTACACTGAACTGCGAGGACCTGCATCCGGAGCTGGAGCCGTTCGCCGGCAGCATACCGCATGAGACGGTGGCCTCGGACGCACGCATCCTCGCGAAGGCGAGCTTCGGATTCGGGGATGTGAACGGCTGCGTAATCTTCAGAAAATGGGAGTGATGGACATGGACCGGGACGAAACGTTCCAGAAGGTCGTACAGATCATCAAGCCGTTCGTGAAGAACCAGGAGGCGCTGAACGGCGCGAGCGAGAAGACACTGCTGCTCGACGACCTCGGGGTGAACTCGGCGCGGCTGGTGGACATTGTCCTCGAGTTCGAGGACCAGTTCGGCATCGAGATCGACGACGACGCAGCGGACCGCGTACAGTCGATCGGTGATGCCGTGGATGTGATCCAGGAGAAATTGCAGTAGGCTGGCGCGCCCTCAGGGAACGATCCGCGCTTCGACCAACCGCGCGACGGCACCGAGCGTCGTTTGCGCGGCGTTGAAGCCCAGCTGGAAGTCGGCATCGCTGAACGTGACGAACAGGTCGGTCGGCCGGTGCCAGTGCGGGTTCGCCCGGTTGCCGGTTTCGTAGAGGCGGCGGTTCTCCCGCAGGCTCACGGCGGGCACCAGATTCATGAACGGTGTCGAGTCCGTATTGCTCATCGCGTTGCTCATGACGGCCGGGTAATGCGAGGCGAATTTGCGATTCGCATTGAGCAGCTGCAATGCGAGAGCCGCCGATGCCTCGGCCTGCTCCGAGTTCAGCTGGAACTCGATGTCCACATCGGCGTCGAGCGCCTGCGCGTGTGTCACCGGATTACCGTGATCCCACATCATCATGTCATGCTGTATCATGCCGAGCCACCTGGGCTCCGGGTACCGGCCTGAGCCGGCGGGCTCCTCGATGCCCTGGCGCCCGGCCCGCTGCTCGACATAGGCGCGCGCGCCGTTCAGCCCGGTCTCCTCGTTGTTCCAGAGCGCGAACCGGACCGAGCGCGTGGTCCGGACGCCGGGTGAGGCGAGGACACGCGCGATCTCCATGACGAGCGCAGTGCCTGAGCCGTCGTCATTGGCCGCTTCGCCGTTGCCCATCCCATCCATATGCGCGCCGATTATATACATCTCCTGCGGCACGGTGCTGCCGACCTTCGTGGCAAAGACCTGCTCGCGTGCAGAGTCGCGAAAGACATAGTGCACGCGCTCAGTTTCATAGCCCCAGCTCCGCAGTTGCTGCTCGATCCAGTCGATGGCTGCGGCGTTGCGCGGCGTGCCCTGACGCCGGTCGCCGAACTGCGTGAGGCCCCGCACCAGCTCCCGGTAGCTGCCGAAATCGAGCCGCGCGACCACGGCCTGGACCACGCTGTCGGCTGCGGTCAGTGGCACGCCGCCGAGCACGTTGCGCAGATCCACTCCCGTTCGGACGAACCCGGTGTCCTGTGCGCCTGCGCCACCCCGGCCGCCCTGAGCGCGGACGCCGGCCGGGAAAGCAGTGATCAGCAGAGTGCAGCAGAGCAGGAGCGGAACGGGGTGCGGCATCGAGCGCAGGGACGCGAGCATGCGGTCTCCTTGTGCGTGCTTGAGGGCGGGTCATTGTAGGCAGTGCCGCGTCCCGGCCGCAAGCGGCCACGGCAGTGATCGCATGCAGGCCTTCTGCTCGTCCGTTGAACCAGGCGCTCATGCGTGGTACACTACGCGGCATGAGCCTGGGACTGCCAACGATACCTGCACGCGACGTACGTCTGCTGGCGCTCCAGTGGTGGGTGTCCCTGCTGTTCTTCCCCTTCGTGGCGGCTGTGGCCATCGTCTGGCTGAGAGGTGTGAAGCGCCTGTCGCTGCGCGATGCCGCAGGGGTCCGCGGCCGGTTCCGGAGCCTGGTCGGGAACGCGCGGGGCCCCGTGCTGATCTGCTGCAACCACCTGACGATGATCGATTCCGTGGTGCTGAACTGGGCGATCGCGCCGATGCGCTGGTATCTGCGCCACTACGACCGGCTGCCGTGGAGCGTGCCGGAAAAGACGAACTTCTCGCGCACGCTGTTCTGGCGTGTGGCCTCGTTCCTCGGCAAGTCCGTATACGTCACGCGTGGCGGCCCGCGTGAGGAGGTGAAGCGCACGCTCGGGCGGATCGCGCACCTGCTCCGGTCGGGCGAGCTGGTGTGCATCTTCCCGGAAGGCGGCCGCAGCCGGTCCGGCCGCGTGGACACGGAAGGATTCGCATACGGTGCGGGCCAGGTCGTGCAGTCGGTGCCCGGGACGAGCGTGCTGTGCATCTACATGCGCGGCCGCCTGCAGCACGGCTACACGGACCTGCCGGTGACCGACGACGAGTACGAGCTGGACTTCGAGTTGTTCGAGCCGGTCACTGCCGCTGCGGGGCTGCGCGGCGCACGGGACATTGCGACGCAGATCATTCACCGGCTGGCCGCCATGGAGGAGCGTCACCTTGCTGCTCGGCAATGACGTGGTGGACCTGCACGGTCCGGGCAACCGGCGGAAGTCGGGGAGCACGAGGTTCGTGCGGCGCGTATTCACCGAGGCAGAGGCCGCGCGCATCCACGCGGCGCCGGATCCCGACGTGGTTCTGTGGCTGTACTGGTCAGCGAAGGAAGCCGCGTTCAAGATCGCCCGCAAGCTGGACGCGGGCGTGCTGTTCGCACATCGCCGGTTCGAAGTCGTGCCCGACTCCGATCACGATGGCAGGCCATCGCGCGCGACCGGACGAGTGCTGCTGCACGAGGGCCTCGGCCTCGGGCTGGAGGACGTGCGGATCGAATGGCGGTCGGCGCCGACCTACGTGCATTGCCTGGCGACGCAGCGGATCGAGCATGCGGCGGAGCTGCGCGTCAGGGTCGCGTCGCTGGAGGAATGTGGTGTGCTCGGTACGGCGCTGTCGGTTCGCGAACGTGAGTGCGTTCGCACGCAGTCGTCCGAGCGCGTGCGCCGGCTGACGAAGGAGCTGGCGCAGGAGATGGGCCTGGGTGATGTCGAAATCGTGCGGGAGCGGAGCGGCGACCGGCTGGGCCCGCCGAGGCTGCATCGCTCAGGAGCGGCAGCACCGCTCGAGGGGTGGGATATCAGTCTCTCCCATGACGGCCGTTTCGTCGCCGCTGCACTCGCGCGTTCAGGCTAGTCCGGACCGCGCCAGAGGTGCAGCACGGCGTAGCTGCGCCAGGGCCGCCACGCCTGCGACA
>JBBEBA010000038.1:0-1057 GCA_040882575.1 Gemmatimonadota bacterium | reverse complement strand
GAACCGGCCGGCGATGGCGGCAGCCGTCCGTACGGTCACCTGCTGCCCGAGGATCGCCCTGACGACGAGCTCGAAACCGTCGAATGCGCCGGGCACGCGCAGGCCGGGAGCGCGGGCGAGGGCGCGGCGGAAGCGCGGGTCGCGCCCCAGCCGCGCCGCGATGACGTCAGGCCGCGCATCCAGGTCGAAGAGTCGTCGCACCCTCGCGAGCAGCGCAGGCAGAACGGGCGTCAGCGACTGCGTGATCTCGACCAGCAGCACTCGCCCGGCCGGCGCATCCTGCACGCGGATCCGGCCGGAATGCCCGCCGATCCGGACGGTGCGGGAGAAGGCGCCGCCGTCCACGTGCTCGATGCCGACCAGCGTACGGCGTGCGACAAACCCCAGCATGCCTGACCAGTCGAACGGCGGACGATACGCGAGCTGGAGGGTCAGCGGCCGGGGGGTCGGCGGCAACTCACCGGGCAGCCCCGGCGGGGCAGCCTGCTGCCGGCGCAGGCGCGTGGGCGGCATGCCGTAGCGGCGCAGGAAGGCGTCGTTGAAGCGGCGCACACTCGAGAAGCCGCTGGAATACGCCACGTCCGTGACCGTCAGCGCCGTCTCCGTCAGCAGCTGCTTGGCGAGCAGCAGGCGCTGCGTCAGCACCAGCTGCATGGGCGAGACACCGAGCTCCCGATGCACGATGCGCCGCATGTGCCGCGCACTCATGAAGAATTCCGCGGCTATGTCTTCCACGCCGGCACCTTCCTCGAACATGCCCGCTGCGATGCGCTGCGCGATCCGGCCGGCCTCTCGCCGGCCGCCGTCCACCCGTGCATTCCCGGGCGCCAGCTCCGGACGGCAGCGCAGACACGGTCGGAAACTGGCCTGCTCGGCCGCGGCAGCACTGTCGAAGAAGCGGCAGTTCCCGCGCTTCGGCGTGCGCGCCGTGCACACCGGCCTGCAATAGATACGTGTCGATGTCACGCCGACGAAGAACACGCCGTCGAAGCGCGCGTCCCTCGCCGCGTAGGCACTGTACAGGGCTGCGGGGTCGCTGGTCATGGTGGATAGCTAG
>JBBEBA010000037.1:0-5227 GCA_040882575.1 Gemmatimonadota bacterium | reverse complement strand
GTGTAGCGCAGCCCTTTATGGGCTGCCTCAGCGTACACCGATGTGTAGCGCAGCCTTTATGGGCTGCCTCAGCGTACGGCGATGTGTAGCGCAGCCCTTTCAGGGCTGCCTTCCCATGACGATGAATCTCGCGGAGGTCACCGCGACGACCCGATACGAATACCCGTAATGGCGCTCCACGCGGTGGAGCCGTCCCGAGACTTCCACGCGGACCTGCGGCGCGGGATGAAACCGCCGCGTCACGCCGGCCTCGGCGTAGTCTCTGATCCCGCCGTAATAGGTGCCGTTTCGTCGGATCGACAGGTAATTCGCGTCCCCCTCTTCCTTGACGAAATCCTTCCCGCGCCAGAACAGCGTATGCGCGCCCCAGCCGCCGCGCTCGAGTGATGCCCGGGCCAACACGGCACGCCCCGTCCGCGAGCGGTCGGGCCGCTCACGATCCGGCACGTGACGCGAGGCCAGACCGAGCAGCGCAACGCGCGCGCGGACGCCACCGACCGCGCGGTGGACTTCGAGACCGCCGGCGCCGGCGAAGCTGTCGGCGACCGGACCGGCGGCGAACTGCTGGCCGCCGTGGTGCACGATGTGGAACTGGACCGGGAGAAGCAGCGCGGGCGCCACCGCATACTGGATGTTCACGCCGCCGTTGAAGCGCTCCCGATGGTCCGCTGTGTTCAGCTGCTGCCAGGAGAGCCAGGCGTCCTGGTGGAACCGCTCGTGCGTCACCGTCCATTGCAGGCCCGCCTCATACGGACGATCGAAGGCCAGCGTTTCGGCCTGCAACGGCGGCAGCAGGCCGTGCGGGCCGCTGCGGTCCGCGCCTGACGGATCCATGACCCGCGGTGTCTGCAATGTCCCGAAGATGAAGCGCGACGCCCCGCGCGCGATCGTCAGGGCAATCACCGGACGCGTCTGCTCGCTCGCGCGCTCGCTGCCGAATCGCGTGTTCGCGAAGGCGCCCAGCTCCAGCGACGCCGCGTCGCCGAAGCCGAAGACCACCGACAGCCTGGGCGCCGCGCCGAAGCGTGTCTCCCCTTCACGGAAAGGGTTGCGAAACTCGGTGTTGTCGCCGTACAACAGGACATCCGCCGCGATCGTGACGCGTTCCTGTGCGCGGGCCGCGGGCTGGAGCCCCGCACACACAATGCACACCGCCAGAAACGTCCTGAACCGCCGCGCCATGAGACATACCTTAGCGCATGGCGCCACCCGGCTCGTCGTCCTCGCACTGCTCGGGACGCCGCTGCTCGCGCAGGCGCCGGCACAGGAACCCGACGACGCGTTTGCGAGAGGTGCGTGGCATCGCGAGCTCGGCGCGCACGTCGGGATCGAGGCGTGGAACTACAACATCTCGCACGAGACCATGTACGGGGGCAGCGTGGGCCTGTCGTACGGTCTGGGAAAGGGTGTCGCCCTGGTCCTGAGTGCGCCGCTCTATTACATCGAGCAGCGCACGCCGGACGCCTGGCTCCTGGGCGTCACCTGGGGTGCGCGCTGGCGCGTGCTCGAGCGGCAGCGCGTGTCGCTGTTCCTGGAGGGCGAGGTGGGGGTCTCACGAGCGGAGCACTACGCACCTCCCGGCGGGACACGGTTCAATTACCTGGCGCTCGGCACCGTGGGCGTGACCACGCGGTTGCGGCGTGGCACGCACCTGCTGGCGGGCGTGAAGCTGGTCCACATGTCGAACAACGGGCTTGCCGGACGCGCACGCAATCCCGACATCGAAGCCGTCGGTCCCCGGATCGCGGTGCTGACCAGATTCTGACGCGACGTGTAGCGCAGGGCTTTATGCCCTGCCAACACCTTCACCGAGTCGCCTCACGCTGAGGCAGCCCATAAAGGGCTGCGCTACACTACACGTTTGCCTCAGCTTTATGGGCTGCCTCAACGGACGACGGCAGTTCGAGGGGCGCAGCCAGGGCAGGAATCGAGGTCCACGGCGGGACCTCGTCATGCCCGAACTCGCCGAGGACCAGCACCGGCGTCCCAGGGACGTCCACGCTGCGCCGGTCTGCGGAGAGCTTCCACTGGACGCCCCACCCGTAGAGCCACTGCGCATCTCTCTGCAGCATCCGCACGCAGGCGTGACTGGCCGCGTAACCCGGAAGGTCGAACTGATGGAAGGAGATGCCTCGCGAGTTCACGAAGTTGAAATACCACTCGAGCACCCAGGCTTCGTTGTCGGTGCTCGTCCGCTTGCGTGACCGCCACGTCAGGTTGAAGGCGCCGGACGGTGTCGGCGTTTCCTTCCGGCCGCTGCTGACCGGACCCCAGCGTACGAGCCGTCCGAACTCGTAGGCGCCGAACACCTGGAACGGCTGGTGAACGATCAGGTATTTCTCGTGCTCCGCCACCGCGGCCCACTCGCGAGGCAACGGGCTGTAGGCGAGCTCGTCCTCGTCCCACGTGTTCGGGACGACGAGGCCCGGCACGTGGGGCTCCGTGCGAATGAGGCGTTCGCGATCCCGCCGGTTCAGCTTTTCGAGGATGCCGATCTGCGCGGGCGTGAAGCGGTCGCCGAGCTCCTTGTCGGTCTTCGGCAGCGGCTCGAGCGAAAAAGCCTCCTGCGCGACGCCCGGCGGCGTCGCGAGGAGGCTGTAGACCGCAATGGCGGCCAGGGTCGCGAAGGTTGACTTCACTTACCGGTCGGAGCCGGCTTCGAGGCGTCCCAGTACGGCCGCAGGTACCCGTCGAAGAACGTCCACACCCGGTTCCACGAGTCGATCTGCTCGGGGCTGTCGTTGCGCTCGAGCGTCTCGGCGTTCACGCGGCGATTGAACGTGTGGCCGACGCTCGAGCCGCCGCCTGGAGGATCCACGTAGACCTTCGTCTCTGCGAGGTGCGGCTTCCGCGACCGCAGCGCATCCACCATCTGCTGGTCCTCATAGAACCAGACATCGCGGTCGTTGGTCGCGACGTGCACGAGCAGCGGCGTGTTCAGCTTGTCCACGTGGAAGAGCGGCGAGCGCGCGAGGTACTCGTCCCGCTTCTCGAAGGGCAGGCCGCCGATCCGCTTCTGGGTCGCGAAACTGCGCTGATAGCCCGGTCCGGAGAACGAGAGCCGGTGGATCAGGTTCGTGACCGGCACCATCGCCGCGGCCGCCTTGAACGGCGTCTGCTCGCGGAAGACCGAGAAGAGCGTGATCAGCCCGCCGTGGCTCCAGCCCATGATCCCGAGGCGATCCTGATCGACGTGCGGCAGCGTCTTCAGATGATCGACCGCCGTCATGACGTCCTCTATCTCGTAGCCGCCGTAATCGATTTCGTTGTAGTGCTGCTCGCCGTAGCCGGTGCTGCCGCGATACTCCGGGCAGATGACGACGTAGCCGCGTTCGACGGCTTCGCGGACGAATGGCCAGTAGGTGGCGGCCCAGTCGCCGTGCACGCCGCCGTGGACCCAGACCATGGCCGGGTGCCCTTTCGCGCCGCGCTTCTTCAGCGGCTGAAACAGATACGCGGGGATGTCGAGGTCGCCGATGCTGCTGCGGTAGCTGATCTTCTGATAATCGACGACGCCCTTCGTCACCTCGGCGTAGCGTTTGTCGGTGGCAGCTGTCCGCCTGATGTCGGCGTCAAAATCTCTCGCCGGGTGATCCGCATGATCGTTGCTGACGTACAGCTGCCGCGCCCGGGCCTCGTCCATCTCCCCCCGCCAGCCGCCTCGCCCTCGCTGGCCCTGCTGGGGTGGCTGTGCCTGCTGCCCCTGAGCGGGTGGTTTCGCAGGCGCCTGCGTCTGCACCTGTGCGCCGATGGTCGTCACCGCCGTCACGATCGCGACGGCGCACCAGGCCTGCTTTCGACTCATATCCACGGGATCTCCTTTACTTACTCGGACTGGATCGCGCTGAACTCCTGAACGTCCGGTTCCGCCGCCGGCGTACTCATCAGAAGCCGCGCACAGGTATTCCAGCGGAGGACGGCTTCGTCGTTCCCCGCGGGACGGATCGCCTCCGCACGCTCGTAACAGGTCATCGCCTCCCGCAGCCACTCATGCGCGGACCGGCCAGACCCCGGCCGGTTGCTCCGAAGGACCGCCTTGCCGCGGCGTTCCTTGACGATGCCTGTGTAGTACAGGCGCTTGTATTCGTCGGTGATTCCCGCGACCGCCTTGTCGGCCTCGGCGGCCGCGTGCGCGTGCCTGCCCTCCGGGAACTCGTCCGTCAGCGCCAGGACCATGGTGATGATGGCCTCCTGGTGCCCCGGCTCGATACGCAGGATGTCGAGGCAGATGCTCTCCGCCTCGGCCGGCTCGTTCAGCAGCCGGTACCGCTCGGCCTGCGCGAGCGCCGCCGGGATGGCGCTCTTCGAGAGGGTCTTGAGCTCGAACATGTTCCACCCCAGTCTTGCTGAAACGTATTGAAACACGTGCCGTGTTGAACCGTGTTGAACCGTGGCCCGTGTTGAACCGTGGCATCAGCTACGGAAGACTCTGAGAAGCTTGCGCACGGGATCGTAGAACCGGTCCGCGACCCGCTCCTTCAGCGGAATGATCGCATTTTCCGTGATCGTAATGTGCTCCGGACATACTTTCGTGCAACAGCGGGTGATGTTGCAATACCCGACGCCGTGGAGCTCCCGCAGTTCCGTCACACGGTCCTCGGCATCGAGCGGGTGCATCTCGAGCGCCGCGGCATAGGTGAGGAACCGGGGGCCGATGAACTGCTGGTGCATGGCATGATCCCGCAGGACGTGACAGACGTCCTGGCACAGGAAGCACTCGATGCACTTCCGGAACTCCTGCACGCGATCCACGTCGGCCTGCGCCATGCGCCACGTGCCGTCCGGGGCATCAGGCGTCCGCGGCCTGAACGGCTTGATCCTCTTCTTGACCTCGTAGTTCCACGACACGTCCGTCACGAGGTCGCGGATGGGCGGGAACGCCTTCATGGGCTCGACGGTGACCGGTTCGTCGAGCGGCAGCTCACTGAGCCGCGTCATGCACATCAGGCGCGGCTTGCCGTTGATCTCCGCGGAGCAGGAGCCGCACTTGCCGGCCTTGCAGTTCCAGCGGCAGGCGAGATCGCCGGCCTGCGTCGCCTGGATTCGGTGGATCGCGTCGAGGACCACCATGCCTGACACGATGGGTGTCGTGTAGTCGCGGAACTCGCCGCTGGTGCCTTCGCCGCGCCAGACTCTGAAGGTCGCCTGTTGCATGGGTGCTCCGGGCAGCCCATAAAGGGCTGCGCTACACGTCCGCAATTTGATCGTGGGAGTGTAGCGCAGCCCT
>JBBEBA010000036.1:120711-132964 GCA_040882575.1 Gemmatimonadota bacterium | reverse complement strand
GGTACAGCTCCCACGTCAGCTCTTCCGGTACGCCGCCAACCTTCTCCAGCGCCTGATAGATGGGCACGGTCCCGATCGCACCGCCGCCGCCCGACAAGCGCGCCCGGCTCATCGCAGAAAGTTCTTGCCGCACGCGGCATTGCCCTGTACCGTGGTCTCCATACGAACCCGTACGGAGGCGCGATGAGCGGACGCGAGGCGTGGCTGGACGCGGCGGCGGCGGCGTTGACGCGAGGCGGTGTCAGTGCCGTGAAGGTCGAGGTGCTGGCGCGGGACCTGGGCATCACGAAAGGCAGCTTCTACTGGCATTTCGCGGACCGCGCCGCGCTGCTCGCGGCGTTGCTCGAGCGGTGGGAGACTGTTGCGCGCGAGACGGTGGAGGAGGCACGTCGGCTGGGCAGGCCGGAGCAGCGTCTGACATACCTGTTCCGTGACATGGCGCGGCCTGTGAGCGGGCTGACGGATGCGGAAGTGCGGGCGTGGGCCAGACGGGATCGTACGGTGGCGGAGCGGGTGGCGGAGCTGGAACGGAACCGGACAGTGTTCCTGAAGGAGCAGCTGGTGGAGCTGGGCGTGCCGCTTGTGGATGCGCATCGCCGTGCGGAGGCGGGCTACCTGGCGGCGGTCGCGTGGCTGGAGCGGGCGCAGCGCACGCCGTGGATGAAGAGCGACTACGCCGCGTTCGTGGACGACGTGTTCCGACTGTTGCTGCGGCATGAATGAAGTCGAACCCGAAAGAATGCAGGAGGTATTCATGTCCGTAATCATGATCGCGATCAGGCTCACGATCGCGACGCTGCTGCTGCTGGCGTGTGCGCAGCCGTCCAGCGGCCAGCAGCCGACGCCGGCGGAGTGGCCGCCAGTCGCGACGTTCTCGATTCTCGCCTACGACTCCGTGACCGGCGAGATCGGCGGTGCGGTGCAGTCGCGGGTCTTCTCGGTGGGCAACGGCGTGCTGTCGGCGGAGGCCGGTGTCGGCGCGGTCGCGACGCAGGCGATAGTGGACGTCGGCTACGGACCGCGCGGGATCGAGCTGCTGAAGCAGGGTCTCTCCGCGGAGGAGGTGCTGCGTCGTCTGCGCGAAGAGGATCCCGATCCGATGCCGGAGCGCTGGTCGAAGGAGGGCAGGCAGGCGGCGGTGATCGATGCGCGTGGCGGCGTGGCTGCGTTCACCGGACCGGCGGCAACGGAGTGGGCCGGCCACCGCACAGCGCGGCACGTGACCGCGCAGGGAAACATCCTCGCCGGACAGGGCGTGGTGGACGCGATGTTGAGTGCGTACCAGGCGACGGAGGGACACATGTCGTTCCGTCTGCTGGCGGCGCTCGAGGCGGGCCAGGCCGCCGGCGGCGACACGCGCGGGATGCAGTCGGCCGCCATGCTCATAGTGGGCGAGGATCGCGGCGTCTGGTTGAACAACGATGTGGTACTCCGCCTCCAGGTGGATGACGATCCGCAGCCGATCGCCGAGCTGCGCCGGCTTGTCGAGTTGGCAGCGGCGCAGCGCGGGGGCGGGCGTCGCCGCTGAAGGACGCGGACGGCGAAGGACGCGGGCCGCCTTCCTCCATGCGGCCCGCTCCGTGCAACAACCCGCTGCATGATCTGCATATTGCACGGGTACCTGCTGGATGGATCCGGGAGCAACCTCTGGACGCGGTCGGTCGTGCGCGCGCTGTGTGCAGACGGCCGGACGGTGCACCTGCTGTGTGAAGAGCCGCACCCCGGGAACTACGATTTCATCACGGCAGCATACGAGTATCCGCACGACGGCGAGCGGCGGGTGATGCTGGAGCGGGCAGCCGTGCTGCCCGGCCGCTGCATCATGCACAAGCCACTGCTCGCCGACGTGCTGCCGGTCTACGTCTGGGATCAGTACGAGGAATTCGACAACGTCGTGCCGATGGTGGATCTGTCGGAGTCGGTGCTCGAGGACTATCTGCACCGCAACGTGGACGTGCTGACGCGGGTAGTGAAGGAGCACGATATCGACGTCATGCACGCCAACCACGCGGTGCTCATGTCCGTAGTCGCGCAGCGCGTCTCTGCCTGGACCGGCGTACCGTACGTCGTGATGCCGCACGGCAGTGCGCTCGAGTATGCGGTCAGGCCGGACTCGCGCTTTCAGCGGCTCGCCGCTGACGCGTTCGACCACGCGGCGCGCGTGCTCGCGATCAGTACCGAAACCGCGCAGCGTGCGGAGCGCGCGTTCAGCGATCAGATCGAGAGCCTGGAATCGAAGTTCGTCGCCATGGATCTCGGCGTCGATACCGCCGCGTTCCAGCCGATCGCCGCCGACCAGCGCCGCGACAACGTCGCGCGTGTCGTGCAGCTGCTGGCTGGCGTCGAGCGGGGCCGCAGCGTCGAGCAGGGTCGCAGGCTGCTTGTCGAGCTGGTGTCGAATGACGATGTGTCGATCGCATGCAGCGCCGTCGGTGACTACATCGCAAAACAGCCTGACGAGGATGTCGAGGCGAAGCTGGAGAGCATCGACTGGGAGCAGGACCAGATACTCGCGTTCATCGGGCGCCTCATCCCCGCCAAGGGCATCCACGCACTCATCGGCGCGCTTCCGCTGATCCTTGCGCGGGCGCCACGCATGAGGTTGATAGTGGTCGGCCACGGCCCGCTCCGCGAGCCGCTCGAGACGCTGCTGTTCGCCATGGAGCGCGGCGACCGGACACTCGCCGAGCGCGTGCTGCGTCACGCCGAGACCATCGAGGCGGGCGAGCCCGAGCACCTCGCCGCGGTGCGCACGTTCTGGCTGCAGCTGGAGCGCGACGGACAGGCTGACGCCTACTGGGACGCGGCGCGCCGCCTGATCAAAACGGACACGGTCGTGATGACCGGTTACCTGACGCACCGCGAGATGGCGTGGCTGCTGCCGTGCTGCGATGCGGCGATCTTTCCATCGATGGTGCTGGAATCGGGTCCCCTGGTCTTTCTCGAGGCGCTGTCGTCCGGTGTCTTCCCGATCGGCACCTACTTCGGCGGCATGAAGGTCAAGATCGACATGGCGGCGCAGCATCTCGGCGACGATGCGAGCGCCATGAAGGTGCGGCCGGACGCGGAGCACATCGTCGCGGACATTGCTGCAGCGGTGCCCGTCGCGCTGCCGCTGGGCGGGCGCCACAGACACACGCTGCGCCGGATAGCCGAGGAGCATTACGACTGGCGCCCCGTCGCGCGGCGGCTGGCCGACGTGCTGGAAGAAGTAGCTGCCGCCCCGCGCTAGGGTGGCAGTGGACGCGAGCTGCCGCGTCGCCGGAGATGGTCACAGCGGGTTGCCGGCGGCTTTGCCGCAGTCGGGCATGCAGTGCATATTGATCGATCCAGCACCGCCCCGTTGCACAGGTGAGGAATGCCGCCGGACAGGTATCGGAACAGGTGCTGAGCGACCTGCCTTCAGCGCAGTGATGCGGCACATCACATTGTGGTTCGGCCTGGCCACGTTCTGGTGCTCCGCGCTCATCTTCTGGGTCGAGCCGCTCATCGGGAAGCAGCTGCTGCCATTGGTCGGCGGCGCGCCATCGGTATGGAACGTCTGCCTCCTGTTCTTCCAGCTCGCACTGCTCGCCGGCTATCTCACGGCGCACGGTATCACGCGCGTCCGGTCGGCGCGCCTGCAGGGTGCGATCTACCTGGCTGTCGCCACTGCCGCAATATTCACACTACCCGTCGAGTTTCGCGCCTCGCCTCGAGCGGAGGACAGCCCCACCCTCTGGTTGCTCGGTCAGCTCGCGCTGGAGCTGCTCGCGCCTTTCGTCGCACTCGCCGCCGCCGCGCCGCTGCTTCAGCACTGGTACAGCCGCACCGATGCGGCGACCGCGCGCGATCCCTACTTCCTGTACGCCGCGAGCAATGCGGGCAGCCTGATCGCGCTGCTGCTGTTCCCTCTCGTGATCGAGCCGCAGCTGCGCATCCAGACGCAGAATGTGCTCTGGGCCACGCTGTTCGGCGCTGCCATGCTGCTTGCCACGGCGGCGGCGACGCAGGTGCGACGTCGCGTGCCCGCCGCACACGGCGCCGCAGGCGCCGCCGAGTCTGCGCCCGCGACCGGCAGCCGTCACGCGCGGCCCACTGCACGCGAGCTGCTGATGTGGCTCGTGCTGGCCGCCGTGCCGTCGAGCCTGCTGATGGGCGTGACCACGCATCTCACCGCCGACATCGCACCGGTTCCTCTGCTGTGGATCGTTCCGCTGGCGCTGTACCTCGGCACGTTCATCGCCGCGTTCGGCTGGCTGCGCACGGGGCTGCCGTCGTGGTTCGCGCGCGTGGTCATCGTCACGGCGGTCGCGTGGTGCACGCTCTACCGCATCGGCGCGACGGAACCGCTGCGGTTCGTCGTGATTGTGCATCTGCTCGCCTTCACAGCGCTCGTGCTTGGAGCGCATGTCAGGCTGGCGGCGCGCCGGCCGGCCGCGTCCTATCTGACGACCTACTACATCGCGATCGCAGCGGGCGGCGCGCTCGGCGGCGTGTTCAACGCGCTGATCGCACCGTCGCTGCTGGACTCCTACTTCGAGTATCCGCTCGCAATGCTGCTCGCCGTGTGGCTGAACCTGGGTGAGGGCCGGGCGCCGTTCGATGTGAAGCGCGACCTCGTCCCGCCCGCGATCCTCGTGGGTTTCCTCGGCCTCATGCTCTGGACGCCGCTGCCGGACGGCGCGCCACGGGCCATTGCGCTGGTGATCGTGCCCGTCCTAATCGCCTACATGCTGTCACAGCGCGTGCTGCGCTTCACTCTCGCGCTGGGCGCGATCCTCTTCAGCGGCGGCTTCGACCTCGTGCTGCACGATCGCGTTCTGCATGCCGAGCGCAACTTCTACGGCCTGCTGCGCGTGACGACGGACGAGGAGGACCGCTTTCGTCAGCTGCTGCACGGCAACACGCTGCATGGCGCCATCGCGAGGAGTGGCGCGACTGCCGGGCAGCCGCTGACGTACTACTGGACCGGCAGTCCGGTGGCGGAAGTGATCCGTCACGAGCAGAACGGGCAGCACTCGCTGGCTGTCGGCGTGGTCGGGCTCGGCGTGGGCGCGCTCGCGTGGTACGCGCGACCGGATGAACAATGGACGTTCTACGAGATCAACCCGGCGGTCGTCGAGCTGGCGCGCGACACCACGCTGTTCACGTTCCTCGCCGAGTCGGGCGCGCGCACGCTCGACGTGGTGACCGGCGACGCGCGGCTCATGCTGCGGGATGCTCCGGATTCCGCCTACCACGTACTCGTGCTGGACGCGTTCACCTCCGACGCCATCCCGCTCCACATCCTGACGGTCGAGGCGGTGGGCCTGTATCTGGACAAGCTGAAACCGGGCGGGCTGCTAGTGTTCCACGTATCCAACCGGTACCTCGATCTCCCGCCCGTGATCGCAGCGGTCGGTCGGGAGCACGGCCTGCATGCGTATCTGCGCATTCAGCAGATCGCGCCCGAGCTGCAGGCAGAGGAACGGTACGTCTCGAGCGACTGGCTCGTGCTCGCGCGGTCGCCCGCCGACTTCCCGCTCGCTGCCAGACGAGGCTGGCTCGAAGTGCATGCGCCCGGCGTGCGCGCATGGACCGACGATTACTCCAACATCTGGACGGCGTTCGCGCGCTAGAGGTCGACCTCCGCGACGCCGCCCGAGACCGGCTCCTGTTCCGCCGGCGCGGCGGGCGCATCCGCGAACCGGATGCGGCCCTCGTGGAGCGACGCGCCGCGCAGCGCGATGGCCAGCACTTCACCGAGATCGCCGACCGCATGGAACTTCATCTGCTCGCGCACTTCCGACGGCAGGTCGTCGAGATGCGGCTCGTTCGACTCCGGGATGATGATCTCGCGGATGCCGGCGCGGTAGGCGCCGAGCACCTTCTCCTTCACGCCGCCGATCGGCAGGACGCGACCATTGAGCGTGATCTCGCCGGTCATCGCTACGTCGCTGCGAACGGGCCGGCCGCTCAGCGCCGACGCGAGCGCGGTCGCCATCGTGATGCCGGCCGACGGGCCGTCCTTCGGAATCGCGCCGGCGGGTACGTGCACATGGATCTCGACATCCCGGAACGCTTCCTCAGGGATGCCCAGGCGGTCGTGATGCGTCTTGGCGTACGTCAGCGCCGCGCGCGCCGATTCCTTCATCACGTCGCCGAGCTGGCCCGTCAGGATGAGCTTGTCCCTGCCGTGTGATGCGCTCGCTTCGACGAACATGATGTCGCCGCCCATTGGCGTGTAATACATCCCGGTGGCCGTACCGACCGTGTCCTGCTGTGCGGCGCGCTCGGGGTAGACGCGGGCGCGGCCCAGCAGCGGTTGCACGTCCTCGGTGCTGATCACGACCTGATCGACTTCCTTCACCGCAATGCGTCGCGCTGCCTTGCGCGCGACTTTGCCGAGCTCGCGCTCGAGCTGACGCACGCCGGCCTCGCGCGTGTATTCGGATATGACCCGCTCGACCGCAGCGTCGTCCATCACCAGCTGGCTCTCCCGCAGCCCGCTCTCCTCACGCTGCCGAGGCAGCAGGTACCGGCGAGCGATCTCGAGCTTCTCCTGCTCCGTGTAGCCGCTGAACTCGACGGTCTCCATGCGGTCCAGCAGCGGCGCGGGGATGCGATCGCGCCAGTTCGCCGTCGCGACGAACAACACTTCGCTCAGGTCGAACGGCACACCCAGGTAGTGGTCCACGAAGGCGTGGTTCTGCGCCGGATCCAGCACCTCCAGCAGTGCCGAGGACGGGTCGCCCTGATGTGAGACGCCGAGCTTGTCCACCTCGTCCAGCAGGAACACCGGGTTCTTCGTGCCCGCCTGCCGCAGCCCCTGTATGATGCGGCCCGGCATCGCACCGACGTACGTGCGCCGGTGGCCGCGGATATCAGCCTCGTCGCGCGCGCCGCCAAGCGCGATGCGCACGTACTTGCGGCCGAGTGCGCGCGCGATCGACTTCGCGATCGACGTCTTGCCGACGCCCGGCGGACCGACGAACAGCAGGATCGGGCCGCGACCGACCGCGCGCGCCTTCGCCTTCTTCGCCTGCGCCTCGATATCCAGCTGTTGCGACGTCTCACCGTCGGCCTTCGCCTGCTTGTCAGGCTCCTCGCCTTCGCGGCCGAATGGACGCGACAGCACGTCGTCCGCCGCGACTGCGGCATCCGCCGTGGCCTCGTCGGCCGCCCACTCCATCTGCAGCTTGCGGACGGCGAGGAACTCTATGACGCGGTCCTTCACGTCCTCCAGGCCGTAATGGTCCTCGTTCAGGAACTGCTCCGCCTGGACCAGGTCGATCTCGTCCTCGGTGCGCTGACCCCACGGCAGCTCGGTGATGAGCTCGAGGTACGTGCGCAGCACCTGATACTCCGCCGACTGCGGGTTCGTACGCTCGAGACGCGACAACTCCCGCTCGATCTCCGAACGCGCGTCCTCGCTCAGCGGCATCTCCTGGATCCGGGCTCGCAGCTCCTCGAGCTCCGTCGCCTCGTCGGACTCGCCCAGCTCCTGCTGGATCGCCTTCATCTGCTCGCGCAGCACGATCTCCCGCTGGCGATCGCCCAGCTCCTCCTGCACCTTCTGCTGGATCTGCTCCTGCGCCTCCAGTCGTACCAGGTCGCGCTCGACGCCCACCAGCACTCGCCTCATCCGCTCCGCCGCAGGCAGCAGCTCCAGCAGCTCCTGCTTCTCACGCGATGGCATCTCGAGATAGAACGCGACCATGTCCGCAAAGGCGCTCGGGTCTTCCACGCCCTGGACGATCTGCGCCAGCGCCTCGGCCGGCATGCCCCGCCGCCGGCCCAGCTCCGCGGCCCGCTCCCGCAGCTCGCGGTCGAGCGCTATGAACGCGGCGTCCTTCCTCTCCGGCGAGTCATCCTCGTCTATCGCCCAGACATCCGCCTCCAGCATCGCATCGCCCGAACGCTCGTACTTCAGCGCTTTCGCCCGCTGCACTCCCTGAATCAGCAGCTGCAGACCCGCAGGAGTTCGCTGCACCTGCAGAATCCTCACGATGATACCGACCTCGTACAACACGTCGGCCGTCGGGTCGTCTACGTTCTGCCTCTGGCAGACCGCGAAGAGACGCCGGTCGCCCTCGAGTACTTTCTCCACCGCCTCCAGCGTACCGGCACGGCCGGCGCTTATCGGTATGGCGACGCCCGGAAACACTACCGTGTCCCGCATCGGCAGCACCGGCAACTTCATTCTCTCAGCCATCACTCACTCCCTGCCGCAGCACGGCCCGCCGCTCTGGCGGGCAGGTTCTCGGTCCGTACACCAGTGAGGCATGGACCCTGCCACCGCGCGGGCTTCCAGTCCCAGTGGCTGCGGCACAATGGCTTTGTTGCGGAGACGGCGGCGGGTCTGGAGGAATCGGCGGCGACGGTGTGCCGGAATGGCAGCGCCCAACCGCCCGCGCTCCGACCGACTGCTGAACTGGCGGCCCCGAGCGGACGCGGGTTAGACTCCGCGCCATGACGAACTGGGATGCAATGACGGGCGGAGCGGCAATCGATGGCAGGACCCGGGCCCGAATCGAGGCGTTGATGGACGAGGGCCAGAGCCTCTGGGACGCGTTCGACACCGACGTCCGCAGCCGCGGCTTTCACCCGTTCGTACCGGCCAATTACACTCGGGTGCTGCGCATGCTGCTGGAGCGGCGTCGCATGGGGACGAGGTTCCTGGAGTGGGGCTCGGCGACGGGGGTGATCACGATCATGGCCGACCTGCTGGGATACGAGGCATACGGCATCGAGCTGGACCCGGCGCTGGTGCGAACCGCCCGCGCACTGGCTGAGCGATACGAGTCCGCTGCAGTCTTTGCGCATGGCAGCTTCCTGCCGGCCGGCTATGTCTATCGCAGGAGCGATGGCGACACGCGGCTGGGCACGATCGGCGATGGACCTTCCGGCTATCAGGAACTGGGCCGCGCGCTCGAAGATTTCGATCTCGTGTTCGGCTACCCGTGGGGCGGCGAAGCAGCGATGATGCGGGATCTGATGAAGCAATACGGCGCGCCCGATGCCGAGTTGCTGGTACCCGAGAACGACCAGGGCACGCCCGTAGGAAGCTGAACGCCGTCAGCGAAGCAGCTCCCCGATGCGGTCCCAGCGGACCCGGCGGAGCATGGGAATGCCGCCGTCGGGTCGGTTGTTGTAGGAGAAGTACAGCGCGACGGCCCTGCCCTTGATCTGCGGTCGCCTGATGAAGCCCCAGTACCGCGAATCCAGGCTCTGGTCGCGGTTGTCGCCGAGCACGAAGTAGCCGTCGCCGGGCACGACGATCGGTCCCCAGTTGTCGCGCGTCGGGTAATACGGCTTCGAGGACGCCTCCTCCGTCAGGTAGCTGGCCTGCCAGTCCATCCACGGATGGCCGCCGTCGCCCTGCGGATCGGTGTGGTGCGCGTATGGCTCGTCCTGTCGGAGGCCGTTGTGGTGGAGCACGCCATCGCGCATCTCGAGCGTGTCGCCGGGCATGCCGATCAGGCGCTTCACCAGGTCGATCGGCTCGTGGTGGCCGCGGAAGACGATGATGTCGTTGCGCGTGATCGTATCATAGCCGGGCAGCTTCACATCGATCCCGGGCACGGTCGCGCCGTACGCCGACTTGTTCAGCACCAGAAAATCGCCTACGAGCAGCGTGCCTTCCATGGATCCGGACACGATCGTGAAGGTCTGGATCAGGAACGTCCGGACGACGAGGAAAATCACGAAGCCGATGATGCCCGACTTCACCCACTCCCACGCGACCTGCCCGGCCGACTGCTCCTGCTCGGGTGCGGCCGCTTTCTTCTGCGTCTTCTTCTCGGTCATGGTCTCTCGAGTGCTGGGAATCGCTCCTCCTTCATACGCCGGAGACGCGGTCCGGTTTCATGCCCGCTGGTCCGCCGTCGCATCACGTCCTAGCTTGCGCCACGCGGAAATGCACGGGGAGGCCGAATGACCGCGTCTGAGCCAGCGCGCGTGATCCGCGCTCCGCGCGGCGGCGAGCTGAGCTGCCGCGGCTGGACGCAGGAAGCCGCGCTGCGAATGCTAATGAACAATCTCGACCCGGACGTCGCGGAGCGGCCGGAAGACCTCGTCGTCTACGGCGGCACGGGCAAGGCCGCACGCGACTGGGCTTCGTATGACGCGATCGTTCGCACGCTGCGTACGCTCGCCGACGACGAGACACTGCTGGTGCAGTCCGGTCGGCCCGTTGCCGTCTTCCGTACGCACCTGCATGCGCCGCGCGTCCTGATCGCCAACGGTAACCTCGTCGGTGAGTGGGCGACATGGGAACGGTTCCGCGAACTGGAGCGGGCCGGCCTCACGATGTACGGCCAGATGACTGCCGGCTCCTGGATCTACATCGGTACCCAGGGAATACTGCAGGGCACGTACGAGACGTTCGGCGCCGTGGCCCGCGAGCATTTTGGCGGCTCACTGCAGGGACGGTGGGTTCTGACCGGCGGCATGGGCGGGATGGGCGGCGCGCAGCCGCTCGCTGCGACGATGGCGGGCGCATCGATCCTTTGCGTCGAGGTCGACGCCCGCCGCATCCAGCGGCGTATCGACGGACGCTACTGCGATCGCATGAGCCGGGACGTGGATGAGGCGCTGGAGTGGATCGGCGCCGCGGCGGCCGCTGGCGACACGCTGAGCGTGGGGCTCGTCGGCAACTGCGCGGACGTGCTGCCCGCGCTGCTGGAACGCGGCATCGTGCCCGACATCCTGACCGACCAGACTTCGGCGCATGATGCGCTGAACGGGTACGTTCCTGCCGGCATGACCCTCGAACAGGCACTGGCGCTGCGCGACAGCGACCCGGATGGCTATGTCGCGCGCTCCATGGAATCGATGCGCATCCATTGCGAGGCGATGGTCGGGCTCATGCGGCGCGGTGCGGTAACGTTCGACTATGGCAACAACCTGCGCGGGCAGGCGCGCGATGCCGGCTTTGCTGGAGCTTTCGCATTCCCCGGTTTCGTGCCCGCCTATGTGCGGCCGCTGTTCTGTGAGGGGAAAGGGCCGTTCCGCTGGGTCGCGTTATCCGGCGACCCGTCCGATATCTACCGGACCGACGACCTCGTGCTCGACCTCTTTCCGGAAGATGAGCACCTGCGGCGCTGGATCACGCTGGCACGCGACCGCGTCGCGTTTCAGGGACTGCCGGCGCGCATCTGCTGGCTCGGTCAGGGCGCGCGCGCGAAGTTCGGCGTCGCATTGAACGACCTCGTGGCCGCCGGTGGCGTCGCCGCGCCGATCGTGATCGGTCGCGACCATCTCGACACCGGCAGCGTCGCCTCGCCGTATCGGGAGACCGAGGCGATGAAGGACGGCAGCGACGCGATTGCCGACTGGCCCATCCTCAACGCGCTGCTGAACACGGCCAGTGGAGCGAGCTGGGTCTCGTTCCACCACGGCGGCGGCGTCGGCATCGGCCGATCTCTCCATGCGGGGCAGGTGCTCGTGGCCGACGGCACGCCCTCGATGCGCGAGCGCATCGAGCGGGTGCTGACCAATGACCCCGGTATCGGCGTGGCGCGGCACGCGGACGCCGGGTATGAGCTGGCTGTGGACACGGCGAGAAGGCAGGGGATCAGGCTGCCAATGACGGGAACGGGAATGGGGACGGGCACGGGCTCCGGGTGAATCCAGCACCCGCACACGCACACGCACAGGCACAGGCACACTCGCACACGGGTCACGGGTCACGGGTCACGGGGTCACGGGGTCACGGGGTCACGGGGTCACGGGGGTCACGGGGTCACGGGGGTCACGGGGGTCACGGGGGTCACGGGGGTCACGGGGGTCACGGGGGTTCGGGGGGCGAGACATGGTGCGGGTGTCGCGGGATTCCAGGGAACGGATCATGTTGATCAGCATGGCGACTATGCGGGCGGCCAGATGGCGGGCGGGGGCGGCTTGCGTCTCCGAGATGGCGTGGAGGTCGATGAGCTCGTGGAGGCCGGCCGCGCACTCCGCTGCCGATCCGCGGGCGATGTGGTAGAAGTGAATCTTGTCGGCCAGTGTCCACCTGCCGGCACCTTCGGCGATGTTGCGAGGTATCGAACGCGCGCCACGCCCCAGGTTGTCCTTCGAGTCGGTGAATCCGCGCGGCACCTGGTCGAGCAGCCGCGCGATCTCGCGGTTCAGTTCCCGCGCCACCTGGTACACCTCGAGCCTTTCGTGATCGAAGAACGTCATCGCGCTCCCCCGCCGCTGGATGTTCGCTTGTCCCGCAACATGCCCCTGTCGCCCGGGCGAATGAATAGCCACTCCGGCCATCCCTGCCCCGCCGTCCGCCTCCACC
>JBBEBA010000036.1:107396-120611 GCA_040882575.1 Gemmatimonadota bacterium | reverse complement strand
GTGTGCCTGTGCGTGTGCCTGTGCGTGTGCGAGCAGCACCCGCCTCCCGTGTGCCTGTGCGTGTGCCTGTGCGTGTGCGAGCAGCACCCGCCTCCCGTGTGCCCATGCCCGTGCCCGTGCCCGTGCGAGCAGCACCCGCCTCCCGCGCCCGCGCCCGTGATTCATGCCCGTCCTGATTCCGGATCTGCTCTACCGCGACGGCGCGTTCCACGACGGCCTCGCGCTGGAGTACGACGAGCGCACCGGCCGCATAACGCGCGTCGCGGATCAGCACGAGCTGACCGGTCCGGACGCTATGCGAATGACGGGCAGAGCGCTGATGCCGGGGTTCGTGAATGCTCATTCACACGCGTTCCAGCGCCTCATCCGCGGCCGCACGCAGTGGCAGCCCGCGGAGGCAGCGGTCTCCGACTTCTGGACGTGGCGCCGGGCCATGTACGACGCAGCGCTGCGGCTCGGTCCTGATGAGATCTACGACGTTTCGCGGTACTGCTTCGTGGAGATGCTGCGCGCGGGGATCACGGCGGTCGGCGAGTTCCACTATCTGCACAATGATGAGCGGGGCGTGCCGTACGCCGACCGGGCCGAGCTGGCGCGTCGCGTGATCGCGGCAGCGGAAGACGCGGGCATCCGCATCTGTCTGCTGAATGTATGCTACGCCGCCGGCGGCATCGGCCAATCGCTCGAGCCGGAGCAGCGGCGCTTCGCGACGCACGTGCTGGACGAGTATGTGGACACGACCGAAGCGCTCGCCGACGCAGCACAGGGCAGCGCACTGGTGTCGGTGGGTGTGGCGCCGCACAGCATACGGGCGGTCCCGCGCGAATGGCTGCGCATGCTGCACGCCTGGGCGGTCGCACGGGATCTGCCGCTGCACATGCACGCGAGCGAGCAACGCGCCGAAGTCGATGCTTGCCTGGAGGCGTATGGCGTACGGCCGGTGGAGATGCTGGCGGAAGACCAAATCCTGGACGACCGGTTCACCGGTGTACACTGCACGCACATCGACGATCGCGAAGTCGAGCTGCTCGCGACGAGTGGTGCAGTCGTGTGCGCGTGCCCGACGACCGAACGCGATCTCGGCGACGGCTTCCTGCGCGCCGCGGACCTGCTCGGCGCGGGCGGCACGATCGCGCTCGGCAGCGACAGTCAGACCGTGATCGACATGCTGGAAGAGGCGCGGCTCGCGGAATACATGGAACGGTTGCGGCTGAGCCGACGCGCGGTGCTGACCCGGGCAGCCGGCGACAGGCTCGAGGTCGCACCCGTGCTGTTGCAGATGGCGACGTCGTCGGGAGCTCGATCACTGCGACTCGCCGCGGGCGCGCTCGAGCCGGGCGCACTGGCCGACATCTGTGCTGTCGATCTCGAGCACCGCGCACTCGCAGGCTGGAGCGCGCGGTCGCTGTCGGCGCTGATTGCCATGACGGCTCCGACAGATGTCGTCGCTGACGTCTGGGTCGGTGGCCGTCGGGTCGTGGCGCAGCGTGTGCACGGGGCGCAGGATGATGCAATGCATGGATTCGTCAGAGCGGCGCGGCGCGTGATTTCACCATGAGCGGATTTCGGCTGGGACAGGTCATGGGTATCGACATCCGCGTGGACGCTTCGTGGTTCATGCTGCTCGGCCTGCTGCTGTGGTCGTTCAGCGCAGTCGTGTTCCCGTCGAACGTGCCGGGCCTGACCGGTGCGGCATACGCGCTGATGGGTCTGGCAGGCACCCTGATGTTCATCCTGTCGCTGCTGGCACACGAGCTGTCGCACGCCGTTGTCGCACGTTCGAAGGGGATTCCGGTCGCGGGCATCACGCTGTTCGTGTTCGGCGGCATGGCGCACATGCTCGGCGAAGCGGAAACGCCCGGTGACGAGTTTCAGATCGCGTTCGTCGGGCCGGTTGCGAGCCTGGCGGCCGCCGCCCTGCTCGGCGGTGCGGCGTGGCTGAGCTGGCGGCTCGGCATGAGCCCTGGCGTTGTGTCGGTCATGCAGTACATCAGCGGACTGAACATCGTGCTCGCCGTGTTCAACATGCTGCCTGGGTACCCGCTCGATGGCGGTCGCGTCTTCCGCTCTGCGGTGTGGAAGCTCACCGGTGATGTAGCCAGGGCGACACGCTGGGCAGCGGCCTGCGGCCGGTGGCTGGCGTACGGCCTGATCGCACTCGGGCTGTGGATGACGCTGGGCGGCAATCCGGTAGGCGGGCTGTGGCTCGCCTTCATCGGCTGGTTCCTGCGCAACGCGGCGGCGACAGTTCCGCGCGGGGACGCGACGCATGAGGCGTGAGCCGGAAGTCGTGATCCCGTTCGATCGGCTGCCGCCGGGCTTCGCGGAGCGCGTCGCCAGCTCGCCCGCGGACGCGGCTCCGCCGAAGCCCGCGGCGACTACGGTGCTCGTCCGCGACGCCGACACCGGCCCGGAGCTGCTTCTGCTGGAACGGCACCGCTCGGCCGCGTTCGTGCCGGGTGCCTACGTTTTCCCGGGCGGTCGTGTCGACTCGGCCGATGACGACCCGGCGCTGCACCAGCGGCTCGGAGTCCTACCGCGCGGACCCGCACCGGCGTACTGGTCGGCCGCCCTGCGGGAGCTGTTCGAGGAGACGGGCGTCCTGCTCGCTCGTCGCGCGGATGGCAGCCCATGCGCAGCGGCCGCGACCGACGCGCGCGTCGCGGAATGGCGGCATGCGTTGCTGGCGGAAAGTGCGACCCTGCTCGACGTGCTGGGCGCGCTCGACGTGCAACCGGATCTGAGTCGCATGGTCTACTGCGCCCACTGGGTCACGCCACTGGCCGAGCCGAAACGGTACGACACCCGCTTCTTCCTGTGTGAGCTGCCGCCCGGCTGCGAGGCGCGGATCGATGAGCGGGAGATGACCGACATGCAGTGGCTGACGCCGGACGCCGCCCTGGCGGCGTTCGCCGCCGGCGCCCTGCAGATGGTGTTTCCCACGGTGAAAACGATCGAACGGCTGGCGCACTACGGCTCCGTCGACGCGATGCTCGACGCATTCCGCAGCGCCGATATCCCTGCGGTGCTGCCGCGGCTGGTCCGCACGGAATCCGGCATCGGCATCGTCGTAGAAAATTATGAGCAAACGGAACAGGATGAACATGACGAAGGCACGCACACTGGGTGAGCTGAAGGACGCGGGCTATGCGCCGCGTTCCGTGAAGGACGAGATGCGGACGAATCTGCTGCGCAGGCTGTCGTCCGGGGACCCGCTCTTTCCCGGCATAGTCGGTTACGAGGACACTGTGGTGCCGCAGATCGTCAACGCGGTGCTGGCGCGTCAGAACTTCATCCTGCTCGGCCTGCGCGGTCAGGCGAAGAGCCGCATCGTGCGACAGCTCGTCTCGCTGCTCGACGAGTCCGTGCCGGTGATCGACGGCAGCGAGGTCAACGACGATCCGCTCCGGCCGATCTCCAGGCACGGCCGCATGCTCATCGAGCAGCACGGCGCTGCGACGCCGATCGCGTGGGTGCCCCGGTCCGCCCGGTTCGTCGAGAAGCTCGCGACCCCCGACGTAACGATCGCCGACATCCTCGGCGACGTCGATCCCATCCGGGCTGCCCGCGGCGGCCACGTCCTGTCCGACGAGCTGACTATTCACTATGGGCTGCTGCCGCGCGCGAACCGCGGCATCTTCGCCGTGAACGAGCTGCCCGACCTGGCCGGCAAGATCCAGGTCGGCCTCTTCAACATCATGCAGGAGGGCGATGTACAGATCAAAGGCTACCCGGTCCGGCTCGCGCTCGATGTCATGCTCGTGTTCACGGCCAACCCGGAGGACTATACCGCGCGCGGCAAGATCATCACGCCGCTGAAGGACCGTATCGGCGCCGAGATCATGACCCACTACCCGGAAACCGTGAACGAGGGCGTAGCCATCACCAGCCAGGAGGCGTGGGTCCAGCGCGGCGACGGCGCGCCGCCCGTGGAGGTCCCCGACTTCGTCGCGGAAACCATCGAACGCGCTGCATTCCTCGCCCGCAGCGACAAGCGCATCGATCAGCGCAGCGGCGTCAGTCAGCGCATGCCGATCACCATGCTCGAGACGGCAGTCTCCAATGCGGAGCGGCGCGCCATGGTCAATGGCGAGAAGACGGCGGTGCTGCGACCGACCGACGTGTACGCTGCGCTCCCGTCCATGACGGGCAAGCTCGAGCTCGAGTACGATGGCGAGCTCGTCGGCGCGGACCGCATCGCGCGGGACCTGATCGCAGCCGCCGCGGCCGAAACGTTCGATGCCTGGGGCGGTGTTGCGACAGAAGCGTCACAGCAGGAGATCGTCGATTATTTCGAGCGTGGCGGGATGCTCCAGCTCGGCGAGACCGCCGGCGCACAGGCAGCCGTTGACGGATTCGCCACGGTGAACGGCCTCATCGACGCAGTGCACGAGATCGGGCTCGGCCGGCATGATTCGCCAGGGCACACTGCTGCCGCTTGTGAGCTGGTTCTCGAAAGCCTCGTTGCCCGCCGCCGCCTGACCCGGACCGAGAGCGGCGGATACTCCCGCGCGCCGCGCCGGCCCAGAGGACCGGGAGGGCCGCAGCCGCAGGGACCGTTCGGGTCGCCCACCTTCGACGTCTGAGGGGGAGCGGAAACGGGACCGGTTTTTGCCAGCTTGCCGCAGCATGAAGGCAGCCCCACGACCGTACTGGCTCGGCGAGGCCACCGAAGCATGCCATGCCTGCACACATACGTACGTCTACGAGACGGTGCTGCGTTGTGCGGGCTGCGACCGTGGCGTGTGTGCGCAATGCGTCGTCATCGAACGTGGCACTCGTGAGGCGTGGTGTCCGGGGTGCCATGCGGGGAAGCGCGAAGACTGATGGCCGCCCGAGCCGTCTTCAGGGCGCGGATCGTGTTCGACGACGTGGAGCTGCCAGTGAAGCTGTACTCCGCGGTGAAGGACCGCGCCATTCATTTCCGGCTGCTCCACGAGAAGGACCTTCAGCCCGTCGAGCAGCGGATGGTCAATCCGGAGACCGGCCGGGTCGTGGACCCAGCCGATGTCAGGCGCGCATTCCCGACCGCTGAGGGCTACCTCGTGATGCTGGACCCGGAGGAGCTCGAGGCTCTCGAGCCCGAGTCCTCGCGCGACGTGGCGATCACACATTTTCTCGAGGCCGGCACGATCACGCACCAGTGGTACGACCGCCCCTACTACCTCGGACCGGACGGCGACGACGGCGCGTATTTCGCCCTCGTCGATGCGCTGCGCCGGCAGGAGGTGGAGGGCGTTGCGCGCTGGGTCATGCGGAAAAAGGAGTACGCCGGTGCGCTGCGCGTCGAAGGCGACCACCTGATGCTGATGACGCTGCGCCATGCGGGGGAGGTGGTGCCGGCATCGTCGCTCGAAGCGCCGGGCGGACGCGCGCTCGATGATCGCGAGGTGAAGATGGCGGCGCAGCTCGTCGCCGCACTGGAGGATGAGCTCGACATGGACGACTGGCGCGACGAGTACCGCGATCGTGTGCTGGAGCTGGTCGAGGCGAAGGCCGAGGGCAAGGTCATCCGGTTCCCGAAGCCGGCACCGAAGCAGACGGAGCGATCGCTGGCCGAGATGCTCGAGCGCAGTCTCGGTGAAGCGAAGAAGCGGAAAAAGGCCTGAGCCATGGTGGCGAAGAAGGCGAAGGCGACGCCCGCAGCGGCGATGAATGCAGGCGGCGGGTCCGCCGGCGAAGCGGCTGATCCGGACGACGATGCAGCGCGCTCGTTCTGGTCCGGTACCATAACGTTCGGACTCGTCAGCATACCCGTGGATCTGTACCCTGCGAACCGCACGCAGGGAGTATCGCTGCGCATGGTATCGGCTGACGGCACACCGCTCGCCCGCCAGTACGTGTGTCCGAAGGAGGAGCGTGCGCTGGACTGGGACGAGATCGTGAGGGGCTACGAGATCGAGAAGGACGAGTACATCGTCGTCACGGATGACGAGCTCGAGCGACTCGAGCCCGGAAAGACGCGAGACATCGACCTGCGCAGGTTCGTCGATGCCGCCGGGCTCGATCCGATCCACTTCGAGAGAGCATATTACCTGACGCCCGGCGGCAATTCGACAAAGGCGTACCGGCTCCTCGCCGCAACCATGGAGAAGACGAATCGTGCCGGCATCGCCGCGTTCGTCATGCGCGGCAGGGAGTACCTCGTCGCGATCCTGGCAGAGAAGGGCATACTGCGGGCGGAGACTCTCCGGTTCGCGGACGAGATTCGCGGCTGGGAGGATGTCGGGCTGCCCGCGCCCGTCAGGGCAAACGCGACTGCTGTGAAGAAGTTCGAGAAGTCGATCCGCGGCCTGGTCCGCAGGACTCTCGACGAGGAGGATCTCCTCGATCATTCGGCCGCGCGACTGCTGAAGCTGGTAGCGGCCAAGCGGCGGTCGGGCGAAGGTGTCGTCGAGGCTGCGACGCGGGGCGACGCCGAGCCGGCCGAAGGCGTTATCGACCTGATGGACGTGCTGAGACGGAGCCTGCAGGGTCAGAAGCGCCGCAGGGCGAAGCGGGCAGCGGGCAGCGATGTGTCGGGCAAGTCGAAGGATGAGTTGTATGAACGCGCGAAGCAGCTCGACATCCCGGGCCGAAGTGGCATGACGAAGCAGCAGCTGGTCCGCGCGATCGAACGGACGGCGTGACCCAGGGAACGAGATTCAATGGCACATGACGCTCCGACGCGCAGCGAGATCAGGGGCCTCGGTCCATCCGTCCCCCTCGACGACCTGCACCGCCTGCTCATCGACAGCGTGCGGGATTACGCGATCTTCGCCCTCGATCGCGAGGGCTACGTCCTGAGCTGGAATCCCGGTGCCGAGCGGTTCAAGGGCTACCAGGCGCACGAGATCATCGGCAAGCATTTCTCGACCTTCTACACTGACGAAGCGCGGGCGACGAACCATCCGGCGTACGAGCTGAAGGTCGCGACCGAGGAGGGACGCTATGAAGAAGAAGGGTGGCGCGTCCGCAAGGATGGCACAAACTTCTGGGCGAACGTCACGATCACCGCGCTGCGTGACGCCAGCGGTACCCTGGTTGGATTCGCCAAGGTCACGCGTGACCTGACGGAGCGACGCAAGGCGCAGGACCAGGCGATCGAAGATGCACGGCGCGTGGCGCAGGCAGAAGCCGCCAACCGGGCGAAAGGCGAATTCCTGGCCGCACTGTCCCACGAGCTGCGCACTCCGCTGAACGCGATCGGCGGCTATCTGGACCTCGTGCTGTTTGGCGTGCGCGGTCCGCTCAGCGACGACGTGAAGCGGGATCTCGAGCGCGTCAGGGACAGTCAGCAGCACCTGCTCGCGCTCATCAATGATCTCCTGAACTTCAGCCGCGTCGAGGCAGGTCGGCTCACCTACACGATCGAGCCGTTTGCCGTGGATGCCGCGATCGACAGCGTCGTGATGCTGATGGAAGGACAGGCGGAGTCGAGGGACATCGTGCTGGCGCGCGCGGCGTGTCCCGGGACCGTCAACGCGCGCGCGGACGCGAAAAAGGTCGAGCAGATCCTGGTGAACCTCGTCGGCAACGCGATCAAGTTCACCGAGGCTGGCGGTCGCATCACGCTGTCATGTGCCGTAACTGCAGACGAAGTGACGATTGCCGTCACGGACACGGGAAGCGGCATACCGGCTGACAAGCTCCATCTGATCTTCGAGCCGTTCGTTCAACTCGGGCGCAACCTCACGAGCTCCCATGAGGGCGCCGGCCTGGGCCTGGCGATCAGCAGCGACCTGGCGCGGGCTATGGGGGGGGAGCTGCGGGCCGAAAGCGAGATCGGCAGGGGGTCCACCTTCACCCTGATCCTGCCCCGGGGCTGAAGCGCCGGTCACCCGGCGAATGCGCGGCGCTCCGCACCCATCCATGCTGTGGCCGACGCCGGCGCAGGCGGCTCACATGAAGAGAGGTACCCATGCGGTTCCACACCTATCGGAAGTACCAGGGGTCGCTGCTCGATGCCCTGAACATCCAGGACCTGCTGGAGCGGCTGGCGGACTTTCTCCTCGAGAGCGGCTTCGAGGGCGGGCCTCACCACCACCCGTGGTGGGGCTGGTCCGGTGATGATACGGACCGGTCCATGGATGCGCTCCGATCCGCGCTGCTCCAGGCCCTCATGGATGGAGGACAGCTGACACCCGACATGCTGGAAGAGCTGCGCGGCGAAGGTGGCAATGAGGAGGTCCAGCAGCGTATCGCGGACATGCTCAACGAGCTCGTGCGGCGCCTTCAGGAGGAGGGCTACATCAATACGGGACCACCGCCACAGGCGCCCGGTACCACGACCGGGATGGCAGGCGCCGGTCATGTCGATGACGCGAAGCAGGCGGCGCAGCAGGTCGAGTTCAGCCTCACCCGGAAGGGCATCGACTTCCTGGGATACAGAACCCTGAAGCAGCTGCTCTCGGCAGTCGGAAGGTCCAGCTTCGGCAGCCACGACACGCCGCATCTCGCTACAGGCGTGGAGGCGGAAGCGGCATCGAAGCCGTACGAATTCGGCGATACGATGAACCTCGATATCCCCGCAACTCTGAAGAACGCGCTCGCGCGCGGCGATATCGGCGTGCCGCTCGACCTGCAGTACGGCGACCTGATGGTGCATCAGGCGGAGTACCGCAGCTCATGCGCTACGGTGCTCATGCTCGATATCTCGCATTCCATGATTCTTTACGGCGAGGATCGCTTCACGCCCGCCAAGAAGGTCGCACTCGCACTGTCGCACCTGATCCGCACGCAGTTCCCCGGCGATACGCTGCGCGTCGTGACGTTCGGCGATCGTGCGCAGGAAATCCCGTTGGGCGAGCTGCCCCAGGCGAAGGTCGGGCCGTTTCACACCAACACCGCAGAAGGCCTCAAGCTCGCGCGGCGCCTGCTCCTCGCGCAGAAGAAGGACATGCGGCAGATCGTGATGGTCACCGACGGCAAGCCATCCGCGATCACGCTTCCCGACGGCCGCGTGTACAAGAATCCCGCCGGGCTCGACCCCCGCGTCGTCCGGGAGACGCTGCGCGAAGTCGCCGCCTGCCGGAAGGCCGGCGTCCTGATCAACACGTTCATGCTCGCCCGCGACCCGGCGCTGATGCAGTTCGTTGGGAAAGTCTGCGAGATGGCGCGCGGCAAGGCCTACTTCACGAACACGATGACCCTCGGCGAATACGTGATGCGTGACTTCATGAAGCGGCGGACCACCAGAGTCAGGTAGATACTGAGCACGACCCTTGCAACTCCTTACGGTCCAAGCATTTCGTACGATCGGAGGGGATTCGATGGCAGAACGGAATACAGACGGAAACGGCACCGGCGGCGACCGCGCCGCGCGTGATTATCAGGAGCAGGTCCAGGAGCTGGACGAAGCGGGAACCGTGGACATCGCGGAGGAGGAGTCGCCGGGCCGCGGAACGCGCGACAGGCTGCGCGACAACGCTCTGATGCTGGGCCTCGCGGCCAGCTCATTGGCGCTGCTCGCCGCCGGTACCAGGAGCGGCGGCGCCGCCGCGGCGGGTGAGGCACCTGCCGAGGTGGCGACGACAGGTTTCATGCCGCCGGCCGAAGTCTCGGAGAAGAAGGGCGTGACCTGGGACCTGCACGTCAGCGATCACGAGCGCGTCGATTTCTTCGTCGAGTACCTGATGGGCAAGAACTACGACAAGACGCGGTCATGGCTCGAGCGGATCGGCAAGTACGGACCGCTGATCCAGAACGAGCTGCGTGAGCGCGGCATGCCCGAGGACCTGCTGTATCTCACCATGATCGAGAGCGGCCTGGATCCGAATGCGTACTCGAAGGCGCACGCGGCCGGGCTGTGGCAGTTCATCGAAGAGACCGGCGAGCGTTACGACCTCGAGGTTTCGACATACGTGGATGAGCGGCGGGACCCCATCAAGGCGACCGGCGCAGCGCTCACATACCTGACGGAGATGCACGAACGTTTCGAGAGCTGGTACCTGTCGGCCGCGGGCTACAACACGGGCGAAAACCGTGTCGGCCGGCTGATGCGCGAAACGACCGGCTCGGAGCGCGGCAGCGATGAGGGCTACTGGGACATCTGGGAGCGGCTGCCATCGGAGACGCGCGACTACGTCCCGCTGATGCTGGCCATGGGACACATCGCGAAAGAGCCTGCGAAGTATGGCTTTCACGACATCGAGTACGAGGAGCCGCTGCAGTTCGAGGAAGTCGTTGTCGACGGCGGCACGAAGCTCAGCGCTGTCGCAGCGGCAGCCGGTGTGAGTGCAGCGGCAGTCGAGGACCTGAACCCCCACCTGGTCAGGCAGCAGACGCCGCCGGACCGCCGCATGCCGGTTCGCGTGCCGGTGGGGCGAGGGCCGCAGGTCGCAAGCGCACTCGGCGTTCAGCAGTCCGAAAACGCGGGCCTGGTCGACTGATCCCGCGGGCTGCCGCCCGGGATCCGTCCGCCGGCGCCGGGCGCGGCGCAGGTGGGCAGCGTAAGAAGGAAGAGGCCTCGCCGAACGGTGAGGCCTCTTCTGTCTGCGGCTTCGTCTGCCGTGAATCAGATCGGCTTGCGACCCTGGATCACCCGCACCAGGACCACAATGATCGCGATCACGAGCAGGATGTGGATCAACCCGCCGACTGTACCGCTGATCAGACCCAGCAGCCACAGGACCAGAAGGATGACGACAATTGTCCAAAGCATGGCTTTCCCTCCCGGATGAATTCCTGACTCCCGGCCCGGCGGAGGGGCAACAAACGGGCCAAGTCGGACGGTGATCGACTCGACGGCCGCGGTTCGCCGCCTTAGAATGGCCGGGTGGCAGGCGCGCACACGCTGCCGCTGACAGCCACGAACGGAGCTCGCATGAATCGGACATTGCGCCGTCGCGCCGTGCGCGCCGCGCCCCGCCTGCTGCTGGCCGTCGCCCTGACGTGCGGCAGCGGGCTGCCGGCCGCGGCGCAGACTGTCGCGTACGACACCAGCTACTTCGCCGGCCTGAGCTTCCGCAATGTGGGGCCGGTGCGCGGCGGTCGCTCGACCGCTGTGGCCGGCACGACGGCGCGACCGTTCGAGTACTACTTCGGCGCGACGGGCGGCGGTGTCTGGAAGACGACCGACGGCGGCACCACCTGGAGCCCGGTGAGCGACGATTACTTCACCAGCTCTTCCGTCGGCGCGATCGGCCAGTGCGAGGCGAATCCCGACATCGTGTATGTCGGCATGGGCGAAGTGCAGTTGCGCGGCAACATCATGCAGGGGGACGGCGCGTACCGCAGCACGGACGGCGGTGAAACGTGGGAGCACATCGGTCTGCGCAACACGCAGGCGATCGGCCGGCTGCGCGTGCACCCGACGAACTGCGAGATCGTCTACGCCGCAGTGCTGGGTCACCCATACGGACCGAACGACGAGCGTGGCGTGCTCCGCACCCGCGACGGCGGCGCAACCTGGGAGAAAGTCCTCTACCGCAATGCGGAGACGGGCGCAGTCGATCTGGTTCTGGACCCCGCCGATCCGGACGTGTTGTTCGCGACCTTCTGGCAGGTGCATCGGACGCCGTGGAGCCTGGAGAGCGGCGGGCCGGGCGGCGGGCTGTTCAGGAGCGCGGACGGCGGGAGCAGCTGGACGGAGCTGACGAAGAATCCAGGGCTGCCTTCAGGCATCTGGGGCAAGTCGGGCGTCGCGGTATCGGGTGCCGACTCGAATCGCGTCTGGGCGATCATCGAGGCGGACTCCGGCGGTGTGTTCCGCTCCGATGACGGTGGCGCGACGTGGCAGCTGACGAATGATGACCGCAGCATGCGTCAGCGCGCCTTCTATTACAGCAGGATCTACGCACATCCGACGGATCGCGACCAGGTGTTCGTGCTGAACGTCGCGTTCCACGCGTCCGACGATGGCGGCGAGACGTTCGGCCGCACGATCCGCGTGCCTCACAGCGACAACCACGACCTGTGGATCGATCCCGCGAACCCCGAACGCTGGATCAATGCCAACGATGGCGGTGCGAACGTCAGCGTGAACGCTGGCAGGACCTGGACCGGGCAGGACTACGCTACGGCGCAGCTCTACCACATCACCGTCACCAATCACGACCCGTACCGCGTCTGCGGCGCGCAGCAGGACAACAGCACCGCGTGCATGCCGAGCCGCAACGTCAATGTGCTGCCCGACCACATGGCCGTCGGCGGTGGAGAGAGCGGCTACATCGCGAGCGATCCGACCAACCCGGACATCTTCTACGCCGGCAGCTACGGCGGGCTGCTGACGCGCTTCGACGCCGCCACCGGCGAGAGCCGGCGCATCAACATATGGCCCGACAACCCCATGGGTCACTCGGCTGGCGAGATCACGGAGCGCTTCCAGTGGACGTTCCCGATCATGTTCTCGAGGGCCGGGCCGAAGCGGCTGTATGCGGGCTCGCAGCATCTGTGGGTGACCACCAACGAGGGCATGAGCTGGGACCGGATCAGCCCCGACCTGGCACGCGCCGATCCCTCGACTCTGGGCGCGTCCGGCGGACCGATCACCCGCGATCAGACGAGCGTCGAGTACTATGGCACGATCTTCACCATCGCGCCGTCGCCGCACGACGGCAACACTATCTGGATCGGCACGGACGACGGCCACGTCCAGCTCACGCGCGACCATGGGTCCACCTGGACGAACATCACGCCGCCCGACATGCCGGACTACACGCGCATCTCGCTCATCGAGGTCTCGCCGCACCGGCCCGGCTCCGCGTACGTCGCGGGCAAGCGGTACCAGCTCGACGATCGCAACCCCTACATATGGTACACGGAGGACTTCGGCAGCACGTGGCGGCGTATCGACAGCGGCATTCCTGCGGACCACTATGTGCACGCGGTGCGCGAAGACCCGGTCCGCGAGGGATTGCTTTTCGCCGGCACGGAGCACGGTCTGCGCGTGTCGTTCGACAACGGCGCGAGCTGGTCCGACTTCAGCCGCAATCTACCCGACACGCAGGTCCCCGACCTCATGCTCGAGGGCAATGACCTCGTCATCGCGACACACGGCAGGTCTGCCTGGATCATGGACGACATCTCCCGGCTGCGTCAGCTGAACGCAGACGTCGTCGCAGCACCAGTGCACCTGTTCGATCCGGTCGACCCCGTTCGCGGTGACGACAACGCGGTCTCCCTCGTCTACCACCTGAAGGACCCGGCGCGCACCGTCACGCTCGAGTTCGTCGATGCCGGCGGCCACGTCATCCGCAGCTACACCGCAGAGCCGCGCGATGAAGACGAGGATGA
>JBBEBA010000036.1:3681-107296 GCA_040882575.1 Gemmatimonadota bacterium | reverse complement strand
GATGATGACGATGATGAGCGTGGGGGCGGGCGTGGCGAGCCGCCGACGGCGGCCGGGACCAACCGGTTCTCGTGGGACCTGCGGCATGCGGGACCGACGACGTTCCCGGATATGATCATGTGGTCGGCCGGCTCGAACGGCCCGCGCGCGCTGCCGGGTCGGTACATGATCCGGCTGAAGGTGGACGATCGTCCGGTTTTGACGCAGTCGTTCGAGTACCGTCTGAACCCGCGCGCGCCGGACATCACGCTGGAAGACGTGCAGGCGCAGCATGAGCTGGCGATGCGGGTGCGGGATGCGGCGAGCGCGGCGAACGAAGGGGTCGTGGCGATCCGCGATGTGACGGAGCAGGTAGAGCACAGGATCGAACAGGACGGCACGGTCGAGCAGTCGGGTGACGTCCTGACCCGGAAGCTGGGCACGGTGGAAGAGGAACTGTACCAGGTCAGGAACCGGAGCAACCAGGACCCGTTGAACTACCCGATCCGGCTGAACAATCGGATCGCCGCGTTGCTGGGGGTCGTGGAGGGTGTTCCGGGCAGGCCGACGCGTCAGTCGTATCAGGTGTTCGACGAGCTGAACGAGGAGCTGCGGGTGCAGCTCGATGCGCTGCATCGCATCATCAACGATGACCTGAACGAGTTCAACGCACTGCTCCGCTCGAAAGGGCTGGAGCCGGTCATCGTGCCAGGCACCCGGCCCATCACCTGACGTCGGGGAGCGGGCTGTGCCGCGTGTGCTGCTGCTGTTCGTGGACGGAGTCGGTCTGGGCGACGACGCGGCCGCGAACCCATTCGTCGCCGCTGCGCTTCCGACGCTGCACGGCCTGCTCGGCGTCCGGCCGCTGGTGGCGGCCGCGACGCCGCATCACGGGCCGGAAGCGAGCCTCGTCGGTGTCGACGCGACGCTCGGCGTCGCCGGGCTACCGCAGAGCGGCACCGGCCAGGCGACACTGCTGACCGGGATCGATGCAGTGGCGAGGCACGGCCGTCACTTCGGGCCCTGGGTTCCGGCGCACCTCCGACCCCTGGTGCGGGAGGAAAGCGTCCTCGCTCGCGCACGTCGCGCCGGACACAGCATTGCCTTCGCCAACGCGTATCCGGAAGAAGTGCTGCTGCACGGCACGCCGGAGGATGGTGCTGCGCAACCCGGTCCGGAACCGCCGGCCGCAGAACGTGCACGCCGCAGGAGAGCCCCGTTCTATCTGCGGGCGGGGCCGCCGCTGGCCGCGCTGGGCGCGGGCGTGCTCACGCGTCACACGCCCGCCCTTGCGGCCGGCGATGCCGTCGCCAGCGAGATCACAAATGATGGCTGGCGTGACCGGCTGGGCAGATCGGACGTACCTCCGATCGACGCGGCGACTGCCGGGCTGAACCTCGCCCGCATTGTAGAGCGGCACGACCTCACGCTGTTCGCGCACTACGCCACCGACTACGCGGGCCACACCTGCGACATGCCTGCGGCCGTACGGTCACTGGAGCGTCTGGATGCGTTTATCGGAGGCTTCCTGGCCGCTGCGCCCGGGGACGCGATGATGGTGCTCGTGAGCGACCACGGCAACATCGAGGACGTGCGCACGGGGCACACCCGCAACCCGGCGATCGCCGTCGTCGCGGGCAGCGGTCACGCCCTGCTCGCGAGACGGCTGCATTCGCTGATGGATGTGACGCCCGCGATCCTCGACCTGCTCTCCCTGAAGGCCTGACCGTCAGATGTCGCGACGGGCGAGTGCAGTGCCGGCGATGAGGAGCACCAGAGCGCCGTATACGGCAACGTAGAGGAAGGCATCCCACGGCACAGGCTGCGTGGAAGCGAACGCCGTCTCGATGCGCACGAGAGCGCCCTGCGGCGGCAGCAGCATGGAGATCAGCTGCCGCACGAGCGGCGCGGCGGTATTGAAGAAGTCGAGGCGGCGGAGCGCATCCCAGACGAGCGCGAATACGCCCAGGAACAGAGCGACCCATGCGTCCGCGCGCGTGGCGACCGAGCAGAGTGCTGTGAGCGAGCCGAATACGATGATCTGCGCGGCGATCAGCACGATGGCAGTCCAGCCGATCCACTCACCGAGCACGATCCAGTCGAACGCAGGCATGATCAGCGCGGCGAGCATGAACGCGAGCGCACAGAGCATTGCGAAACGCGCAGCGTACAGTGCTACGAACGAGCACGGCCTCACGGCGTAGAGGCGGGCGTGCCCCGCAGCGCGGTCATCGCTGAACACGCCGCTCATGAGCACGAGCACTGCGATGATCGCGAAGCGCCCGATCAGCCAGGCCAGCAGAAGCAGAGCGGATACGAGCGTGGTGCCGCCCAGGCCGAACAGCGCGTCCAGCTCCATGTGCCCGTGCTCGCCGGCCGATACCAGTCGCGCCGTGGCACCCGCGAGGAGAAAGACTGTACCGAAGGCCAGCAGCCCCAGCAGTCTGCGGGCCCGTGAACGAAGCGTCATGGCAAGGAACGACCATGTCGCTCTCATGACTTGCGATCCAGCGCCGCGCGGACGCGGGCCTCCAGCGGCGGCAGTCGCACCGGCTGCACCGCCCGGACGATGCCGCCGAGCGTGATCAGCACTGCCAGCCGTTCGCTCAGCTCTGCCGCCCCGCCTGCGCGGACCCGGTAGCCGCCGTCGGCGAGCGCCTCCGCACCCGGGAACGCTCCGGCGATCGCGTCACGAGTCGCGTCGGCGGCCAGATCCCACGCGCCCGCGTCGGCCGCCGGCTCGATCTCCAGCACGTCGCGCACCCTTCCGTCATCGAGCAGCAGTGCGTGATCAGCTATGCGCTCGACCTCGGCGAGGTCGTGGCTTGCAATAAGGATCGTGCAGCCGTCCGCGCGGAGCGACGCGATGATATCGCGGAACCTGATCCTCCAGACCGGATCGAGTCCCTCCGTCGGTTCGTCGAGCACAACGATCTCGTGATGCCCAAGCACTGCCTGCGCGAGACCGAGCCGCTGCAGCAGCCCGCGCGACAGCGCGTCGGCGCGCTTGTCGAGATGGTCACCAAGTTCGAAGAGCGCTGCCGCGCGGTCGGCCGCATCATCGCGGAGGCGCTCGAGACGCGCGTGGAGGCGTAGTGAATCCCCGGCTCGCCACGACGCCGGCACGGTGAAGCGTTCCGGCAGGTAGCCGGCGCCGCGCTCGCGCAGGTAGTCGCGCGGCAGCATGCCGGCCAGCTCGACCGATCCGCGCGATGCGCGCACGAAGCCCAGGATCAGAGACAGCAGTGTGGACTTGCCGGCACCGTTCGGACCGACCACCGCCCACACGGATCCACGGGGGATCGAGACGGACACATCGGCCAGTGCCTCCGGCCGGGCGCCGCGGCGTCCGTACCACTTCGTAGCGTGCTGGATCTCGATCATGAGTGCATTGCCTGTGCTCGCCGACATCCGGCATGGTACATGCGCCGTGCGCGCCGCCCTATGAGCGATAATCCTGGCGCACCGCCCGGTCCGCCACTGACCGATCGAATCAGCGCACCGCGCGGACTGCTGAGCGCCGCGCGCGATGCGCTGTATAGTATCCTGCGTTTCATCGCACGGCACGTGCGCGGCTTCTGGGCGGCGATCGTCGCGTTCCTCACGATCGGTCTCGCCGTCGGCGCGGCCGCGACCGCCGTGTTCGCCGGCTTTGCCGCCGCAGTGGAGAGCGGTTTTACGCAGGCCCTCGATGAACGCGCGCTGCACTGGTTCGAGGCTCGCCGGAGCCCGCTGCTCGATGAGATCATGCTCGAGGTCACCAGTCTCGGCAACGGCGCGGTGCTGGTCATGCTGGTTGCCGTCACTTCGGTCTTTCTGTGGCTGACGCACCACCGCTGGTCGGTCTACATCCTGCTCGTTGGCGTGTTCGGCGGGAAGATCCTGAACAACGTCCTGAAGGTATCGTTCGGTCGCAATCGTCCCGATATGATCGAGTGGGCGGACCACGTCAGCTCGAAGTCGTTTCCGTCAGGTCATGCGATGGCGGCGATCATCGCGTACGGCAGCGTCGCGTACCTCGTGAGCAGGCTCGAGCCGGCGCCCAGGCTGCGGGCGGCGACATGGCTCGTCGCCGGCATGATCATCCTGGCGATCGGCATCAGTCGTCTCTACCTCGGCGTGCACTATCCTTCCGACGTGATCGGCGGCTTCCTCGCCGGCCTGGCCTGGCTTGCATTCGTCGCGTCCAGTGTGGCCGCGCTGCGCTTCTTCGCGCCGCGCCGGCCGCAGACGGAGACGGAGGAGCAGGACCTGCACGCCGAAGAGGAGCGTGAGGTCGGAATCCGGGAGTGAAGGCGGCCGCGGCCGCCCGGTGCACATCGTTGGCCGCTCCGGCCATTCTCAGGCCCGTGCCGCCTGATCATCTTCGGTGGCATGACAACAGCGCTGAAAACCCCCGGCCCGCTCGGCCAGATACTGCTCGCGAGTGGCGCCATAGACCAGCAGGAGCTGGATACGGCTCTGGGGGAGCAGCGGCGCACGGGTGAGCGACTGGGCATGGTGCTGGCCAGGCGCGGCCTGGATGGGGAGCAGGTGGCGCGTGCGCTTGCGCGGCAGCTGCGGCTGACGCACGCAGCAGCGCCGCTGCAGCCTGAGCCGGGAGCCTTGCGTCTGCTCGACGGTGCGCTCGCGGCGCGGCTGCGCGTCGTGCCGCTGTCTGCAACCGACCGGACGCTGCGCGTGGCCATGTCGGATCCGCTGGACCTGGCGGCGATGGACGACCTGCGCTTTCGTACGGGCCGGCGTATCGAGCCGGCCGTCGCATCGCCGACCGCTGTCGAGGCGGCGCTCATGGCGGCGTACTCTGCGACTGCAGTGAGTGCCGTGCTCACAAAGCTGCCCGCGCTGTCGGGACCCGCACCTGCGCTCGAAGTCTCGCCCGAGATGGTCGACTCGCTCCGGCGCGCGTCGGAGTCGCCGCCGATCATCGCGCTGGTCGATCTGATCCTCGCGCAGGCAGTGCAGCGTCGCGCGAGCGACGTTCACATCGAGCCGACCGGCACGACGATGCGGGTACGCGCGCGCATCGACGGCGTGCTGCGGGAGCTGATGGTGCTGCCGCCGCAGAGCCGGGGCGCGGTTGTATCGCGCATCAAGGTGATGGCGGACCTGGACATCTCGATCAAGCGGAAGCCGCAGGACGGACGCGGCGCTGTGAGAGTGCAGGGGCGCGAGCTGGTGCTGCGGGTATCGACCCTGCCGAGTCATGGCGGCGAGAAGGTGGTGCTGCGTCTGCTCGACTCGAGCAACGCCGCGCAGCGACTCGGCCAGCTCGGGATGAGCCCTGGCATCCACGCGAGTGTGAGCCGGCTCCTGACGCGCGCCCACGGCGTGCTGCTGGTCACAGGTCCTACCGGCAGCGGCAAGACGACGACGTTGTATGCCGCGCTCGCCGCCCTGGATCGTGAGCGTCGCAATGTCACCACGCTGGAGGATCCCGTCGAGTACCGGCTGCCCGGCCTCACGCAGGTGCAGGTCCAGCGGAGGGCCGGCCTCGGCTTTGCCGCGGGGCTCCGCGCGGTGCTGCGGCAGGACCCGGACGTGATCATGCTGGGCGAGCTGCGCGACAAGGAGACGGTCGAGATTGCGCTGGCAGCGGCCCTCACCGGCCATCTGGTGCTGTCCACGCTGCACACGAACGACGCGGCGTCGGCGCCTGCGCGGCTGTACGAGATGGGTGCGCCGCCGTATCTCGTAGCCGGCGGCCTGATCGGCGTGCTGGCACAGCGGCTGGCGCGGCGGCTGTGCGTACACTGTCGCGCGCAGCGCGTGGCCCGTGCGTCGGAGCTTGGCGCGCTCGGGCTGCCGTCGCGCGATGCGCAGGTGTTCGCGCCGGTCGGCTGTGCCCGCTGCGAGGGCACGGGATATCGCGGCCGTACCGGCGTGTTCGAGCTGCTCGTCGTGTCGCACCGGATCAGGAACCGCATCGTGCGCCGCGCCCCCGCCGACGCGTTGAGCGAGACTGCGCGTGCAGAAGGGCTGCTGCCCATGGGTCATGATGCCTGGCACAAGGTGCTATCGGGCGTGACCACACTGGAAGAGGTGGCCCCGCTCTTCGCGCTCGGCTCGCTCGACACGGCACTGTGCCCCGGCTGCAACGCACCGACGCGTTCGGCGTTCGACGCGTGCCCCGCGTGCGGAATGCGTCTGCGCCGCCGATGCCCGTGCGGTGCGCGTCTCGACGACGGCTGGCTGCACTGCGCGGCGTGTGCGGCGCCGATCAGTAGGTGAAGCGCCTCAGCTGCCGGTTTCCTGACGGAAGTTGTCGGCGACCTGGCGCAGCAGCCGGTCGATCCGGTCACCGGTCACCGGGAACAGGTGCCGGTCCGCGACGCGGTTGAGCGCGACTCGCAGTGCGGGAAAGAAATCGGAACAGTTGCTGTACAGCTCTGCCAGGCCATGCTGCTCGGCCTCGTCGTAACGAGCGGCGAGGCGGTACCCCGTCGAGCCGAGCGTCTCGTAATACTCCAGCGGTGGCGAGGCGCGGCGGTGGACGCGCGCGGTGATGTGGTCGGGGAAGAGGCCGCTCAGCCAGAGAGCGAACTCGCCGAGGTGTGCGCGGAGCAGGAACGCGCGCCGGCCCGAGGACTGGTCACCGGCGGCGGCAATGTCGACGAGGTACCTGTACTGCGTATTGTCGTCGGCAATGTGATACGCGCGGCCGCCGCGGCCGAAGGCGAGCACGAGCCCGGCGAGATAGTCAGCGAGGCCGCGATCATTGATGCCGTCCTCGAGGAGCGCATGACGCACGAGCACGTAGAAGACGAGTGCCGGGCGGGCGCTGCTGAACTGCTGGCCGGCCAGCAGAGCGTTCAGAGTTCGCGGGTCGTCGAGCAGCGCATCGAGCCCATGCTCACTCACGCGCTCCTCCTCCGCATCCACGGCGGGATGTGCACCGCGTGTCAGCAGCCAGATGAGGAACTCCACGTCCGAGCGGTCGAAAGAGCTTCGGATATTCGGCAGGATCATCGCGCCTCCCATCGTCATTGCCGGCTTTCTGCACCCCGTCTAGCTTCGATGAGGGGCACTGTGCGCCGGCTTGCCCTGTTGCAACTCTACATCTGCTCTCGGCAAAAGATCCAGGTTCATGTTCACACGTGTGCAGAGGCTGCTGAGACTCGACCGGGTGGAACGTCGCCTGTTCGGCTGGCTGCTGCTTCTGACTCTCGTGCCTACTTTCACTCTGCTGGGTACCGGCTACACGCTGGGTGCGCGCTCGCTGCAGTGGGTCGGCACGCTCGGCCCCTGGAACAGCGTCGCGGAGTCCGGTCGCCTCCTCATGGAGGCCGCCGCACCCGCTGCCGCTGCCGACCCCGCGCTGGACGCTGCCCTCGACGCGCATGCGCGCGAGCTGTCGAACTCCGTCGTGCTCGCGCGACGCTGGAGCTTTCTCGGGCAGCGGCTGGGGAGCACGATGCCATGGCTCGCCTTCATGCTCGCCGTGCTGCTGACGATTCTCGCGCTCTGGGTAGGGCGCAGACTCTCGGTGCAGCTGGCACGGCCGATCAACGAGCTGGCCGGCTGGGCCGACCTGCTCGCTTCGGGACACCCGCTGCCGGCCGAATCGGCCGCCGAGCAGCACGAAGTGCGGGAACTCCGCACGCTGCGCGCGGCCTTGCGGCTGGCGTCAGTGCGCATTGGCGAGGCACGCGCCCGCGCGCTGGAAACGGAACGGGTCCGCGCCTGGGGCGAGATGGCCCGGAGAGTCGCACACGAGATGAAGAATCCGCTCACGCCGCTGCGGCTGGCGGCGCACCGTCTGTCGCGGCATCCTGAAGCGGCTACGGAGTTGCGCGAGCCGCTGGAGGTGATCCAGGAGGAGACCGCCCGGCTGGAAGAGCTCGCAAGGCAGTTTGCGGTGCTCGGTCGGCCCTCGACGGGGCCAGCGAGCGACGTGGATGTCGGGGAACTCCTGGAGCGCATGCTCGAGAGCGACGTGCCGCCGCACATCGAAGCACACCTCGATGTCGCTCCCGACGTGCCGATGATCCGCGCACACTACGACGCGCTGCAGCGCGCGTTCCGGAACCTGCTCAGGAACGCCGTCGAAGCGATCGACGCGGCGGGCCGCGATGTGTCCGCCGACGGTCCAGGCGAAATCGTCATCACCGTGCGGCGCACCGGCGAGCTGATACGCATCGTGATCGCAGACACCGGGTGCGGTATCCCTGCCGGGCGCATGGATCGCCTGTTCGAGCCCGACTTCACATTGAAGGCGGGCGGCACCGGTCTGGGACTGGCCGTGGTGCGCCAGGCGGTGGCCGCGCATGGCGGAACCGTGTATGCCGGACAGCGTCACGGCGGCGGTGCGGAGTTCACGATCGAGCTGCCCGGATTGTCGGCCAGGGCCGGCGCTCCGTAGCGCGAGACTTGCAAATCGGCCGGAAACGGCGTTCCTGTTCCTGATGCGGGTGAGGGGTGATGAAAATCGTACGTAATGCGGTACTGCTGCCGTTCGTCGTCGTGGCCGCGGCGGCCTGCGCCGTCGTCGGCGGCGGAGCACCCGACGAATTCAATGTTGCAGCACTGCATCTGGCCGGCAGCCAGGACCCGGCATCGGCGGTGGCGGAGATCACTGCAGCGAATGCGAACATGGTGCTACTCAGCGCCGATCGTGACAGCGCGTGGTTTGCAGCGGTCGCGGCCGGCGCCGGCCTGGAGCTGAGCGGTCCGGGAACGACGAGCGGACGCGGTCTCGCCTTCATGACGGACCTGGAGATCCTCGGTGATACGTCGATCGTGCTGGACGTGGAGGGCGGCGGCTCTGTTCATATGCACGACGCGCTCTACAAAATCGACGACGACCGGAACATCGACCTGATGATGGTGCGCTTCGACGCACCGGACCTGCGCGCAGCGGTGCGCACTCTGTTCGGATATATCGCTACCGACGTCGCAGCGAGCGCCGCCGTCCTGCTCGCAATCGACGCCGTATCGCCACAGGCTGCCGACAGTGCGGCAGTGCTCATGCGCGCAACGCTGGGTAGTGGCCTGGAATGCGCAGGCGTGGATGCCGCCGATGCAGGCGCGAGTGTACGGCTGCTCTACGGTCCATCCGCACGGCTGGCATGCCTGAACGCGCGGGCGCTGGCGCCCGGCATTTTCGCGCGGGTGCAGGTCCAGAGCTGAGCCGCGCGCCGCATGGCCGCGATCCTGATCGTCGATGACGAGCCCAACATACGGCGGCTGCTCTCGAGCCTGCTGAAGGCCGAAGGCCACGCGACGCGTGCGGCGGCGACGGGCGAGGAGGCGATCGAGGCGGTCGCCGAAGCGGAGCCGGACGTGGTCCTGCTTGACCTCGCACTGCCGGGCGCCGACGGTCTGCAGGTGCTGGCCGCCCTGCGCGCCAGTCATCCCGCACTGCCCGTCGTCATGATGAGCGGCCGGGCGACCCTCACCGACGCGGTACGCGCCACCAAGATCGGCGCCTTCCACTTCATCGAGAAGCCGCTGTCAGCCGAGGCCGTCCTGCTGACGGTCACGAGTGCGATCGAGCTGCGCCGCGCTCGCGAGCTGTCGCGCACGCTTGCGGCCGAGCTGAGCGCCGGCGCGCGGCTCGTCGGCTCGAGCGATGCGATGCGGCAGGTCCGCGCGCTGATCGAACAGGTCGCGCCCACCGACGCGCGGGTACTGATCACGGGCGAAAGCGGGACGGGCAAGGAGGTGGCGGCCGCCGCGCTGCACGAGCTGTCGCCACGCGCTGGCGGCCCCTTCGTGCGGGTCAACAGCGCCGCGATCCCGCGCGAGCTGGTGGAGTCGGAGATGTTCGGGCACGAACGCGGGGCCTTCACGAGCGCGCACGAGACGCGCCGCGGCAGATTCGAGCTCGCCGATGGCGGAACGCTGTTCCTCGATGAGATCGCCGAGCTCGGTGCGGACGCGCAGGCCAAGCTGTTGAGGGTGCTCGAGACCGGGGTGGTCGAGCGCGTCGGCGGCCAGGCTTCGATCAGGGTGGACGTGCGCGTCGTCACCGCAACCAACCGCAACCTGGATGCGGACCGCGCGGCGGGACGATTCCGTGAAGACCTGTACTACCGTCTGAACGTGCTGCGCCTGCACATGCCGCCGCTGCGCGAGCGGACCGCCGACATACCCGAGTTGATCGAGCATCTGATGGCGCGTCTGCATCAACGGCACGGCCTCGCACCCGCGACGCTGACTCCCGAGGCGCTGACGCTGATGCGGGCGTATCACTGGCCGGGCAATGTCCGTGAGCTCGCCAATGTCTGCGAGCGCCTCGCAATCCTGCATCCCGGCAGGAGCGTGGGACGCGCCGAGCTGACCGGTGTATTGTCCGCCGACGCCGGAACACAGCCCGCCGTCGCGCGCGACGACAGGTCGCTCGCCGATCGCCTCGACGCGTTCGAGCGCGAGCTGATCGTGCGCGTGCTGGATGCCGTAGACGGCAATGTCGCCGAGGCGGCGCGCCAGCTTCAGACGGACCGCGCCAACCTGTACCGCCGGATGCGGCGGCTGGAGATCGATCGATGAAGGGTGCGACTATGCTCGCGTGCCTCGCGTGCCTCGCGTGCCTCGCCCAATCGCGGGCGGCGCAGGCGCAGGCGGTCCTCGGCGAGCTGCCCGATACGGCTGCCGAACGGATCGTCGCCTTATACAACCGTGACGGCGTTACCCGGCTCGGCGGCGATGCGCACCTGAGCCCCGGCAGCGAGATACGGGGCGGCGTCGCGGTTCTGGACGGCACCCTGACCGTCGAAGGCCGCATCTCCGGAGACGTGATCGTCATCAACGGCGACCTGATCGTGCGCGGTCCGGGCGGCGCAATCGATGGCAGCGTCACGGTCACGGGGGGTCAGATCAGCATCGTCGACGGCGGGGTCATCAACGGAGCGACTCTCGTCTACCGCGAGCCGCTCCGTTACCGCGACGAAGGCGGCCGGATCGTGCATGTGCTGCCCGAGCGCGCCGACGAGCTCTCCGCCGGTGTCGATCTGCCGTTCGGCCGCACTGATATACTGTTGTCCGAGCATGGCGCGTACAACAGGGTCGAGGGCCTGCCCGTGGCAGTTGGCCCGCGCATCAGGCTCGGCGGCTCCTATCCGGTCACGGCGCGAGCCGTCCTGATCGTGCGCACCGCGACCGCTTCGGACGCGGCGTCGGAGCTGGACATTCACCGTTTCGGCTACGACGTACGGGCCGAACAGCTGGTCGCACCTGCTGCCGGCCTGTCCCTGGGTGTACGCCTGTATTCGGAGGTCGCGGCCGTCGAACAATGGGGGCTGTCCGACCGCGAGAGCGCGCTCGCAACGTTCCTGCTGCATCATGACCAGCGCGACCACTATGAACGCGAGGGATGGGCTCTCTACGCCACGTCGGCACTGCCCGGTTCGCCGTATTCGCTCGAACTGACGTACCGCGACGAAGAGCACCTCGCGACAGCCGTGGCCGATCCCTTCACACTGTTCTACCGCCGCGATGCCTGGCGACCGGAGCCGAGCGTCGCGCAGGGTGCCCTGCGGTCCGCCCTCCTGCGTGCGATCTACGATACGCGCAACGAGAAGCGGGACCCGTCCACGGGCTGGCTCATCGACGCCGAGCTCGAGCAGGGCCTCGGCGGCAGCCTGGACAACCCCGGCGCCATCGATCCGCTGCTCGGCACCGTCGAAACCCGCTCCGCCCGCGTCGGGTTCGGGGCGTTGCAGGTGGACATGCGGCGATACGCGCGGCTGAGTCCCTACGCGCGACTCGGCCTGCGCGTGTTCGCCGCCGGCTCGCTCGACGGGCGACCGCTGCCGCCGCAGCGGCAGCATGCGCTCGGCGGCGAGGGCTCGCTGCCGGGCTATGGCTCGTTCGAGTTCGACTGCGGTGCCCGCGTCAACACCGTGATCGTGCGCGGAGACACCTATCATCCCTACTACGGCTGCGACCGGGTCGGGTTGATCCAGCTCGAGTATCAGGCCGGATTCCCGTTCATGCAGCGCGTCACCCAATCGCTGGGACTCGGCAGCTCCGTCGGCCGGCTCGTGCGCTGGGTCGCTTTCTTCGACGCCGGGCGCGCCTGGACGGAACCAGCAGCGCGCGACGGGCGGCTCGGCGGCAGGGACGACTTCTCGGTCGACACAGGCGCCGGCCTTCGCATCGGACCGCTCGGCGTCTACTGGGCGATGCCGCTGTCCGGCAGCGGGCGGAGTCCCAATTTCTTCGTCCGGCTGGGGCCGCGCATCTGATGTGGCTCCTCGTCGCGCTCGGCATCGTACTGCAGCAGCTACCGCTCGACATCACGTACGAGCCCGGCGCGACCGGCCCGGTCGTGCATGTCGGACCGGTGCTCTACGGCGATGAGCTCGAGGACGGCGCCCGGTCCGGCCTGCCCATCCGCGTACGCGTCCGCGTCGAGTTGTGGCAGGACAGGTTCTTCGATCAGCTCGTCGACAGCACCAGCTGGTCCACGATCATCCTGTTCGAGCCGCTCGGAGGCCGGTTTCAGATCCGCTCCAGCGGCGATCCCGCCACGATCCTCGCGTACGACACGTTCCGCGGCGTGCGCGCGGCCCTGGAGACGGCCTATCGACCGCGACTCTCGCCGGCCCGGGATGGCCGCTTCTACTACACGGCTTCACTGCAGATCGAGACACTCTCCGTCTCCGACCTCGAGGAGCTGGAGCGATGGCTCCAGGGCGAGCTGCAGCCGGCCGTCAGCGGTCGAGGCTCTGTCCCGGGCGCCATCGGACAGGGCGCGAAGAGACTGATGCTGCGGATTCTCGATCTGCCCACCCGCCGGTTCGACGCGCGCACGGGCAGGTTCAGAGTGCCCGCCGCATCTGGCCCGTCCACCGGCGAGGCTGTATCGTTGCCGCACGGCCGTCGGTCCGGCGGTCGGTGAAGCAGACCGGAGGCCCGCCGAAGTGTCGTCTGAAACATTCCGCTACTCACCGAACCCGAACCGGGCGGCCGAGATCAACTGGCGGCCGTGGGGCGCGGCAGCGCTCGACGAGGCAGCGCGCGCTGATCGACCCGTACTCCTGAACCTGACCGCCATCTGGTGTCACTGGTGTCACCTGATGGACGAGACGACGTACTCCGATCCGGATCTCATCGACCTGATCAACAACGAGCTGGTCGCGGTCCGGGTCGATGCTGACCGGAATCCGCACGTGCAGGATCGCTACATCGCGGGCGGCTGGCCGACGAACGCGTTCCTGACGCCGACGGGCGAGGTGCTGTGGGCAGGGACCTACGTCGCAGCGGCGGAGCTCAGGGAAGTTGCGGGGAGCGTGCTGACCGCGTGGCGGGACCGGCGCGATGAGCTGGAGCAGGAGATCGGCCGCCGCAGACGTGCGCTCGAAGCGGCACGCGGCCGCTCCGCCGTCGTCGGCCTGGTCCGTCGCGAAGCCGCCGACGATGTGATCACCGTCATGCGGGATGTTTTCGACGCCCGCAACGGCGGCTTCGGCACGGCGCCGAAGTTCCCGCAGCCGGAATCCATCGAGCTGATGTACGCCGAAGCGGCCCGCGACCCATCATGGTCGGTCATGGCCGACCAGACGCTCGACGGGATGCTGTCGGGCGACCTGTGGGACGCGGTGGATGGCGGCTTCTTCAGGTATGCGATGGAAGCGGACTGGACCTCGCCACGGCATGAGAAACTGCTGGACGTGAACGCAGGCATGCTGGATGCCTATGCTGCGGGCGCGGTGATCCGCGGCCGCGACGACTGGCGCGCGATCGCCGGCAGCGTCGTGGCCTGGGTGGACGCGACACTCAGTGCCGGGGACACGCTCTGGTTCGGCAGTCAGTCCGCCGATCCGGAATACTTCACGGCCGGCCCGGAGCGGAGGGCCACCATGCCCACGCCGCCGGTGGATGACAGCCTCTACGCAGGACGGAACGCCCGCTGGATCGGTGCCCTGGCAGATGCCGGGGCTCGCCTGCACGAGCCGGCATGGGTTGCGCGTGCGGCTGCGGGCCTGACCGCGCTCCTGCACCGCATGGGCGCACCGGGCGGCGGGCTGTTTCACTTCGTCGAGCCGGGCGGCGAACCGCAACTCGACATCCTGCTCGCCGACACGCTCGACGCCGCGCGGGCCGCGCTCCGGCTGGCGCAGGCGACGGGCGAGCCCTCCTGGATCGACACCGCGCGCGGCCTAGCGCGACACATCGAGAAGGCGTACTGGGCCGACGACGGCGGTTTCTGGGATCGCATACGGACCGACCACGACGTCGGCGCGCTCCGCTACCGCGACCGGCCGTTCGAGCTCAATGCGATCGCGGCGCGTCTGCTGCTGGATCTCGCACAGGCCACGGGCGAGCGTACCTGGCGCGGCCTCGCAGAACAGACCCTGGCTCGCATCGGGCCCCAGGCCGGACGCTACGGTCCGGCCGGCGCCGTTTTCGCCCTCGCGACGGCCGAGTTCTTCGAGCCGCCGCCTGCCGTCTTCATTGCAGTTCCCGCCGGCTGCGCCGCGCAGGCTGCTGCGGATCTGCGCGCCGCTGCGCTGGCGCTGCCGGTGCCGCGGCTCCGCGTCTGGACGGTGCCGGCGGGACACAGGGTAGGTCCGCACGCCTTCCCCGCCGCACACCAACCGACGGCCTACATCTGGACACCGCGCGGCGGCTCGCCCGCCATTACGACGTCTGACCGCCTCATCGAGGCGGCCGCGCTCGTGGCGTGGCATGCGTGACGTGGAATGGCGTGCACTCCGTGCCACGCTGATGGACCTGTTCAGCCGGCCCCTCAGCGAGCCCCTGGAGGATTCAGCGTTCAACCGCATCGCGCTGCGCGTCTTCGCATACCAGTACGAGCGCAACGCGCCGTATTCAGCCTACTGCCACAGGCGCGACCGCACGCCGGCCTCGACCGGGCACTGGACGCAGATCCCGCCCGTGCCGACCGCCGCGTTCAGGGAAGTCGCGCTGGCTGCCGGCGACCCGGCCGATGCCGAAGCCGTGTTCCGGACGAGCGGCACCACCGGTGGCGATGAGAGGCGCGGCACACACCACGTGCTCGACGTCTCCATCTATCATTTCGCGCTCATACCCAATTTCGCCGCGTGCCTGCTACCGGACGGTGCCGAGCTGACCATGCTGTCACTGGTGCCGCCCAAGGCCGACATGCCGGACTCCTCCCTCGCGCACATGGTCGCCGTCGTGCTCGAGCGCCTAGGCGCCACTGACAGCGCCTACTGCGCAACCGCGTCTCACGGCATCGATGACGCCGCGTTCGACCGCCGCCTGCGCACTGCCGAGGACCTGGCCACGCCGATCTGCATCCTCGGAACCTCCTTCGCCTTCGTCCACTGGCTCGACCGCGTCGCGGCCCGCGGCGATCGTTACGCCCTGCCGGTCGGCTCGCGCCTCATGGATACGGGTGGCTACAAGGGGCGCAGCCGAGAGGTCGACGAGGAAGAGCTCCGCGGTCTGTACCGGGAGCTGATCGGGATTCCCGCGTCGCACTGCGTCAACGAGTACGGCATGACCGAGATGTGCTCGCAGTTCTACGACTCTTCGCTGCGCGACGCGATTCGCGGCCGCGGTGGAGATCGCCGCAAGCTCGTGCCGCCGTGGGTGCGCACCCGCGTCGTCGATCCGGAATCACTCGAGCCCGTACCCGACGGCGCCGTGGGACTGCTGCAGCACTTCGACCTCGCCAATGCCGGATCCGTCAGCGCGATTCAGACCGAGGACCTCGGCGTGGTCGTCGACGATGGGTTCCGCCTGCTCGGCCGCGCACCCGACGCAGTGCCGCGCGGCTGCTCAGTGGCCATGGACCTCCTGCTCGAGGCGGTCGACTCCCGGAAATCCTGACGTGCTCGATATCGACGCGTTCCACCTGCCGGCCGATGTGTACTTCGCGGAGCGGATGCTCATCGCGAGCCGCGATGGCGTGCACGTCCACGCGCCGGTTCTAGTACCTGCTGCGATCGATGCCATATGCGCCGGCCTGTTGCGCGCGGCCGACACACTGCGAAACATGCCCGCAGACCGGATCGTCGCCGCCATAGACAGCGCCGCCCGCAGGCTGGGCGACGACGCGGTCCCCCGCCGGCACGTGCTCCGCTCGCTCACAGCCATCACCGGCTACGCGCCGGCCATGGCCGCGCATGTGCTCGACCGTATGTGCCTCGACTGGCAAGCGCCGCAACTGCTGCTGCTGCTCGAGAGCGAATTCGGCGGCGCGGACGCCACGCGCATGTTCGTGCCACACGCTGCCGCCGGTGCGCGTTTGCGCGCGTTCGCTCCGCCGCTCGGATTCCATGTGTTTTCCGGAAACGTGCCGGGCGTCAACGTGACGTCCATCGTGCGTGCGCTTCTCGTCAGGTCGGCCGTGCTCGGGAAATCGGCTGCCGCCGAGCCTGTCCTTGCGCCAGTGTTCGCACGCCTGCTGAGCGAGGCCGATCCGGCTGTGGGCGCGTGCGTCGCCGTCACGTGCTGGACCGGCGGGGACGAAGTTCGCGAAGCCGCGGTCATGCGCCACGCCTCCCTGGTCGTCCACTACGGCGGCGCCGACGCCATCGCATCACTGCGGTCCCGCGCCGATCCTCAGGTCCGCTTCGTGGAGCATGGCCCCCGCATCTCCTTTGCGATCATCGATGGCGCGGCACCCGACCACGAGCGCGCCCAGGCAGCCTCCGATCTCGCCCGCGCTGTCGCCCTCTTCGATCAGCAGGGCTGCGTCTCTCCGCAGCTCGCCTACGTGCTCGGCACACCTGCAGACGCCCGCTCCTTCGCGGCCCGCGTCGCCGCCGCCTTCGACCGCATTGCGCTCGAGCTGCCTCGCGGCCGCCTCGATGCGGGGGACGCCGCCGCCGTCCGGGAGTTCCGGACCCGCGCCGAGTTCGCCGCGATCGGTGGCGGCGACGTCGAGCTGTGGGCCGGCAGCAACATGGATTACTCGGTGGTCTATACCGCGAATCCGCAGTTCGAAGGGACATGCCTCAACCGCACATTGCTGGTGAAGCCGGCCGACTCCATCGACGAGGTCGTTCGCCGCGCACGGCCGTTCAGCGCATTCCTCCAGACCGTCGGGATCGCCGGGCTGGACGGCGGCAGGCTCGCTGCCGCCGCCGAGCATCTCGCCGGGATCGGAGCCACCCGCATCACCCCGATCCCCGCTATGCCATGGCCACCTGTCACCTGGCATCACGACGGCCGCGGTCCACTCACCGAGCTCGTTCGCTGGGTCGATCTCGAGGGCTGAGCCCTATGACGGCTCCGACGTGCGGAATAGCTCGCGCATCTGCGATTCCTCCATCCCCCGCCACCGCCTCGCCGCCATCTCGCCTCCTCCATTTCAGCCGATCGGCACTCACCCGCGCCGGTGTACCCCCCTTCCCATGTGCAACGCCCATACCGCTCTACAGCCGCGCGCCGGTCCGCAACAGTACTCCCGGAGACCCGCGCGGATGCCCAAAACATCTGTTTCTGAGGCGGGCCCAGGTGTCAGGGCGGGGCGCGGTTGGACGTTGTTTGGCTGGCAGGAGAAGCGTGTGGGGTATACCGCTTGCACGTCGGAGGAGCAGAAGCAGTGGGTGCCACGTGGTCGAAGGACCCGGGCAACATGGCTTATGACGGGAGCGGAAATGACGAAGAACGTGAAATATTTCGTGGAGCTCCTGCTGGGGCTCGGGTGGAGGGTGTCGCGACCGGGGCGCCGCGCCGCAGTGGTGGTGGTGGCGGGTGCGGTTCTGGTGGGGACGGCTGCAGTATATGGCGGAGAGGCGGGACTGCGGTCGGGCGAATCGGCGGTTGATCCGCTCGAGGCGCGGGCGGCGGAGCTGACCGGACTGCTGGGTCAGGTGGAGGACGTATATGCGGCGGAGATCGCGCCGATCGAGCGGGTGCTGATGAGCTACCGGAGTGACGACCGGCAGCTGGTCAGGCGGGTTGCGGTAGCGCTGACCCGGGAAGCGCGACGAGCGGAACTGGAGCCGCGGCTGCTGCTGGCAGTGCTGCTGGTGGAGAATCCCTGGATCGATCCGGAGGCGCGTAGTCCAGTGGGAGCGCAGGGGCTGATGCAGGTGATGCCGTTCCATCGCGGGCAGTGGGAGCCGTGCGCGCCGCGGCTCGACGACATCGCGTCCAACATCTGTCATGGCGCGCAGATTTTCGCGTCGTATCTGAAGAGCGAGCGCGGCAACGTGGACCGTGCTCTGTTGCGGTACAACGGGTGCGTGCGCGGGACGAACACGCCGGACTGCCATCAGTACCCCACGCACGTGTATGCGCGCGCGGGGCGCGCGAGCATCATGGCGTGGCGCAGTGAGAATCGCGGCACGATGGCGGCGTCGCGGTGATCACGGCTGTGCATGGAACGTATCGGGCGGGCAAGTTCCGGGGGAACTGGGGCGGGAGGACTCGAACCTCCAACCTGCCGGTTAACAGCCGGCCGCTCTGCCATTGAGCTACACCCCATAACGGCAGGCAGAAGGTTAATACAGTCGGCCAACTCACTCAACCCCCGAAGTGGGCGCAGTGAGCAGGGTCAGACCTGGCGCCACTCGGGCAGGAGCGAGCGGTGTATTGCGAGCGCAGCGCGCACGCCCTCGGCTGCGGCGATGGCGGCGAGGTGGGGCTGGCCGGTGATGTCGCCCGCCGCGTGGATACCGGGGATCGACGTCTCCTGCCCACGGTCCACGGTGATGTAGCCGTCGGCATCGAGTGCGCAGCCGAGCTGTTCACCGATCTCGCAGCGAGGCTCCGAGCCGAGGTGGAAGAAGAGAGCGTCCAGGCGGATCGCTTTGCCGTCCTCGAGCTCGGCCTGTGTCAGGTTGCCGCCGTGGCCTCCGACCCGCCGCACCTTTGCGTGGAACGCCTCGACACCGGCTGAGCGCAGAGTAGACTGCGCCTGCTCCGAAAGTTCATCGCCGCGGCCGTGGGTGAGCAGCACGACGTTCTCGCTGAAGTGACGCAGGTACAGCGCCATGTTGGCGCCGTGGCGATTCCATCCGAGCACGCCGATGCGGGTATCGGCGACGGCCGGCCCGTCGCAATCGCCGCAATGGAAGACTGACGTGCCGTAGAGCTCGGCGACGCCATCGATCTCGGGCAGGTAGTCGCGCAGGCCGTAGGCGAGGACGAGCCGGCGCGCGCGCGTCTCGCCGCCGGCAGAGCTCACCGTGAACTCGTTCTTGGCGCCTCCCACACGCTTCACTTCTTCGTTGACGATACGTGCACCTGCGCCGAGCGCCTGTTGCACGAGGCGGCGGCGCAGCTCGAGGGGTGCGGGATCCGGCAGGCCGGGATAGCCGTGGACGGCCCATGCCGGCTCGTTGCGCGGCTCGCCCGCGTCGAACACGATGGCGGTCCGCCTGTACCGGCCCAGCCAGAGCGCCGCGGAGAGGCCGGCCGGGCCGCCACCGACGATGGCGACGTCGATGGGCTCGGACTTCATTCTGCAGCGTGCTCCACCAGGGTGCGGGATGCGCTGGCGGGCTGTCGTGTCGTCGGCAGGTTGATGCAGAAGGTGGTGCCTGAGCCTTCGGTGCTTTCGACGGTGATGTCGCCGCCATGGGCGCGTACGATCTCGTGCGCGATCGTGAGTCCGAGGCCGGCGCCCTTGCTGCGTGCCTGTCCGCCGATCTGGAAGTACTTGTCGAAGACGTGCGGCAGCTGATCCTCGGGCATGCCCGCGCCGGTGTCGGAAACCTCGATCACCAGCTCCTCGTCGTCGCCCCAGCCGCGCACGCTGATGCTGCCGCCCGCAGGCGTGAACTTCAGCGCGTTCGCCAGAAGGTTGCCCAGCACCTGGTCGCGGATGCGGTCGTCGTCGCCGTATATGGTGGAAGGCGCGGTGGGATCGAGCCGGACCGCGAGCGTGATGTCCTGTTTGAGGGCGAGCACGTCGAACGTACGGCGAACCCGCTCGAAGAGGTTGGCGACGTCGAGGTCCTGCATTTCCAGCTTCATGCCCCCGGCCTCGAGGCGGCTGATGTCGAGGAGCTGGTTCACGAGCTGGGCCAGGATCCGCGACTGTTCCTGGATCGATGTGAGCGCGTCTTCCTGCTTCTCGTTCACAGCGCCGTAGATGCCTTCATGCATCAGCTCGGCATAGCCGCTGACTACATTGATCGGCGTCTTGAGCTCGTGCGTCGCGATGCTCATGAAGTCGGCTTTCATGCGGTCCAGATCGGACAGTTGCTGGGCCATGCCGCGAAACGACCGCGACACGTCGCCCAGCTCGTCCTTGCGCACATACGGCAGATCGGTCGGCACGACGAACTCGCCGGCCGCGACCGCGGCCATGGCCCGCCGCAGCCGGTGGATCGGGCGCACGACCGTAGTCGTCGCCCACGCACCGAGCAGGACTGCGATGAAGAGGCAGGCCACCAGTGCGAGCAGCGTTGTGGTGAGGGCGGCGGCGCTGATACGCGCCGCCGCGGTCAGGTCGCCTTCACTGCGACGGTCGATCTCAGCGCCGATCTGCTGGAGCAGAGAGTCCGATCCGGTGAACAGCGGCTTCACCGTCTCGAGCTCGGCCGTCGCGGCGCCCGGCTGCCCCTCGTCGATCAGCCTGTCGATGCGCCTGATGCCAGCCGCAATCATCGCCAGGCGCTGCTCCGCCTGCTCGGTGACTTCGCCGTAGCCGGCCGCGCGCAGGTCAGCCAGATGGCTGCGCGCATTCAACAGCGCCGTGTCCCTGCGCGAACTGATCTCAGTCGTCGGGATGGCGACATACGCGCGCTCCAGCCTGTCCAGCTCCGTCAGGCGCGCCTGGAACCGACCCATTGCCAGGTAGGCGGCGCCGTGGGTGAGGCTGACGTCCCCGGCGATCTCGCGCAGCCGGATCAGCTGCTGGGCGGCGTAGAGCGCGGGCAGCACCAGCAGCAGGGCCACGCCGCCTATGGTCACAATCAACCGGGTCCGCAGCGTCATCGGCGCGGTGACAAGAGGGGATAGCTCCGTTTCAGGGTTTGATCGTCTTCTTGATCCGCTCGAGCTCCACCTTCGTCAGGCGCAGCTCCTCCGCGCTCGCCGCAAGCTGTTCCTCGAGCTCCGCCACGCGGCGCCGCAGCGTGCTCCGCTCGGATTCCAGAGCAGTGATCCGTGCCGGTATGGTAACCTCGGGACCCGTGGGCAGCACGCGGTTGGCCTGCCGGGAGGCGAGTCGTGCGCCGGCACTGTCACCCAGTGCGAGCCGCTGCTCATGCGCGCCGAGCTCGAGGGCCACGAGATAGTAGGCCTCGGCGACGGGCACGATCCACGGCTCGAGGTCCGGCACGTTCAGGAGGCGTGCGGACAAGTCGGCGGCGACCCACAGCCTGCGGTCCGGGTTGCGCGTGTCGACCTCCGCCGCAATGAGGGCGAGCATGGCGCGCCGGCCGACCTCGTCTTCCCAGTGCTCGAGGTACAGCGGCTCGAGCAGCGCTCGCGCGCGCGCGTAGTTCTGCGACTCCAGCGCGGTGACGCCTTCATGCAGCGCAGTCGCCGGGTCGGGCTCGCGGATCGCATTCAACGATGTACAACTCGAAATCGCCGCAGTGCCGAGCGCCAGCAGCAACGCCGCACGTCTCATCGATACCCCCTTGCACGAGCTCCCCTGAGGGAGCGAGTTCCGAGCTGCGCCATCATGCAATCCGCGGGCCCGACTCCGCCTGCGGCCCGGGGTAGCCCCGAATTTGCATCAGACCGCGATCGCATTGTACGTTCGCGAAGCATGCACACCCTAACCCGCTGACGATGAACGAGACGAGCCAACTGGACGAGACGTCGGCGTCGATGGACGAAGGCAAATACGTCTACTGCATCATCAAGACGAGCGATGCGCGGGATTTCGGGCCGATCGGCATCGGCGACGGCTCCAACAAGGTGTATACGGTCCACCACCATGATCTCGCCGCCGTCGTCAGCGATACGCCGATCCGCATCTACGACCCGACCCGCGAGAACGTGCTCGCGCACGAGCTCGTCAATGAGACGGTGATGCGTGAGTTTACGGTCATCCCGATGTCGTTCGGCACGATCTTCAGGACCAAGGACGACATTGTCGAGCTCGTCAAGTCGACGTACAAGGCGTTCGATGACGTGCTCGACAAGATGAAGGACAAGATCGAGTTCGGGCTGAAGGTGCTGTGGGACCGCGACAAGGTGATCGGTCGGCTGGAGCAGAGCAATAATGAGATCCGACGGCTGAAGGAGGAGATCACCGGCAACGCGCAGAGCTCGACATACTTCGCGCGCATGCAGCTCGGCCGGCTCATCGAGGCAGCCCTCGAGAGCAGCGCCAACGGCTACGTCATGGACATCCACGAGTCGCTCAAGCCCGTCGCTGTCGCCAGCCGCTCGAACAAGCCGATCGGCGACCGCATGATCATGAACGCGGCCTACCTCGTCGAGCGCTCGCGCGAACAGGAGTTCGATGAGGCCGTGAAGCTGCTCTCCCGCAAGTACGAGGACCTGCTTTCGTTCAAGTACACCGGACCCTGGCCGCCGTACAATTTCGTGAACATCAAGCTGCGCCTCGAGCGCGCCGATGCCTAGGATGGGGAGCGGGGGAGCGGGGGAGCGGGGGAGCGGAGGAGTGCGTCACCGCCCGCTCCCCACAGCTGTTGCCGTGGTCGTCCCGCTCCCCCGCTCCTCCGCTCCCCCGCTCCCCAAGCCATGGGTCTGCTGAAGCACGTTCTGTTCTGGCCCGTCACGGGGCCGATGTTCCTGACCGAGTTCGCGCTCGGTCAGGTCGAGGGTGTCGTGCGCGAAGAGCTCACGGACGATACGCGCATCAAGGCCGAGCTGATGGAGCTGCAGATGAAGCTCGAGCTCGGCGATATCGATGATGACGAGTACGTCCGGATGGAAGCCGAGATCATGCAGCAGCTGCGCGACATCCGTCACTGGCGCGAACAATTCGGCATGGGCGTGTCCGGCGGGCCCGTGCGGGTGCAGAGCGACGAGTCGCAGGAGGAGGCGCAGGAGCAGCGCGCGCCCCGCGTTGCTGACGCCGGCGGCGCCTCGGTCGACCTGAACCTGGACTGGGATTGACACGTGGATGACGCTGCTCCGCGACGCGGTCGAGGGCGCGGCGTTCGTCTTCGTGGCGGGCAAGGGCGGCACCGGCAAGACGACGGCTGCCGGCGCGCTGGCCCTGGAGCTCGCTGACACGGCGGAACGCGTACACCTCATCTCCACCGACCCGGCCCATTCCCTCGCCGACCTGTTCCTGCAGGATCCCAGTCCGGAGGCCGGCCTCACGATCGAGGAGTTCGACGCCGCAGCGTATGCGGAGGCCTGGCTCGCACGCTCCCTCAACGACGTGACTCAGATCGTCGAAGGCGGCACGTACCTCGACGGCGGCGACGTCCTTGCCTTCAGCCGGCTTGCGCTGCCGGGCATCGATGAGATGATGGCCGTGCTGCGGCTGACCGACCTCAGCGGCAGCGGAACGCGCGTCGTCGTCGATACTGCGCCGACCGGCCACACGCTCAGGCTGCTGGACGCCGGCGCCACCCATGCGAGCGTTGCCCGCGCCTTGCGCGCCATGGCCGACAAGGCCGTGGTCGTCGCGGGCAGCATGGTTCGTACGCCCGTGCGCCTGTCGGGCGAGCGGATCATCGATGAGCTGAACGACTGCGTCACGCGGTTCAGGTCGTCCGTGCTCGATCGCTCCGCCTTCGTCGTGGCCACCCGCGAGGGCGCCGTCGTCGGTGCCGAGACCGCGCGCCTGGCGCACGCGCTCGAGCAGCGTCATCTGCGCGTCGCAGCGACGCTCGTCGCGGGCGCGCCTGCGCCGACGGCCGGCGGTGTCTGTCTGCGCGTGCCGCTGCTGCGGCTGTCACCGGGGCACGAGGGTCTGCGCGAATGGCGCGCCCGGCTGCAGCCGTGCGGCCGCAATCCGGTTGAGGCCGATCCGGGTGACGCTGCGGGTCGCATTCCGGGGTACCGGCCGGTCGCCCGTCCCGCCGCCGCACGGTCGACTGCGGTCCCGCGTGCCGGCGGGGTGCTCGCCGGCCTGCCCGATCTGCTGCTCTTCAGCGGCAAGGGCGGTGTCGGGAAGACGACGTGCGCAGCCGCCGCGGCGCTTTCACTCGCTTCGTCCCGTCAGGTGTTGCTGTGCAGCGTGGACCCCGCGGGATCCCTGGACGACGTCTTCGGTGCCGATGCGACGGAGCATGGCATCGGGGCACCTTCGCTCCAGGTGCTGCAGATCCAGCCGGCCGCGGAGCTGCAGAAGCTGGCCGATGCGTATCGTTCGGACGTGTCGGGGGCTCTGGCGGGGCTGGGCCTGGCCGAAGGCGCCTCTCTGGACCGGCGCGTCATCGACGCGTTGTGGGACCTGACGCCGCCCGGCATCGACGAAATCGCCGCGCTGATCGCGATGCTCGACAGCGCTGAATCGGGTCAGACCGTGGTGCTCGATACTGCGCCGACGGGCCATTTCCTGCGCCTGCTGAGCATGCCCGGGGTGGCGCTCGACTGGACCCGGCAGCTCATGCGGGTGGTGGTGAAGTACGGCCTTTCCGCGACGGCCGGCGAGACGCCCGGCAAGCTCCTGCGTCTGTCCCGGCAGCTGCGTGCGCTGATCGAGCGGATCCACGATCCGACCCGCACCGCGGTGATCCTCGTGACCATCGATGAACCGCTCGTCGCGGCCGAGACGCGGCGGCTCGCTGCTGCGCTCGAAGAGAACGGCGTCCGCGTTGCGGCCGTGCTCTGCAATCGCGGCCATGACGTGTGTGCCGCAGCGCCCGAGTACGCGGGTGCGATCAGGATTTCGGCGCCGTTCGCCGACCCGCTGATCGGCGCCGACGCCTTGCGCGAATTCGCCGCGGCGTGGAAGATCGTTGAGTGAATGACGTAGTCTACCTGTACGGAATCGTGCCCGTCGATGCGCCGGCACCGCCGGCGGACCTGACCGGCGTGTCGAATGCGACCGTCGAGCTGCTCCAGCTCGGCGCGGCAGCTGCGGTCGTCGGCCGGCTGCCTGCGGACGTGTACCGCGCCGATCTCGTCGAGTCGCGCCTGGACGATCTCGCCTGGGTCGGCGAGCAGGGCATGGCGCACGAACGGGTTGTGCTGTGGTTCGTCGATCACACCGACATTCTCCCAGCTCGTCTCTTCAGCCTGTACAGCGACGACGCCGCACTCCTTGCCGCGCTCGAGCCGCAGCGACCAGGCATTGCCCGCACCTTCGCTGCTCTCGGCGGTCGCCGCGAGTGGAACCTGAAGGTCGCCTACGATGCCGACCTGCTGGGTCGTCACGGCTCCGACATCTCCACCGAGCTGCGGCGCATGGACCAGGAGATGGCAAGCGCACCACCCGGGCGGCGCTACCTGATGGAGCGCAGACGGGCGGACATGCTCGGGCGCGAGGTCGCCGCAGCCGCGCACCGGCTCGCTCGCGAGCTGCTGGAGGCGCTCCAGCGGCACGCCGAGGACATACGCGTGCTTCCACTCGCCGGCGTGGATACCGGCGGCACCGTCGTACTGAGCGCCGCTCTGCTCGTGCCGCGCGCCTGCGAAGCTGCTCTGCGCGAGGAAGCGGAGTCGCGGGAGCGCGCACTCGGTGATATCGGCATGATCATCAGCTTCTCCGGACCATGGGCACCGTACCGCTTCATGGACGATGCGCCCAATGGCTGAGCTGCCGGCCGATCTGCGCAATCATGCGGCCGACGACGTGGGCCTCGTCGAGCTCGTCAATCGTGTGCTCGACAAGGGCGCCGTCGTTTCCGGCGACATCGTCATCAGCGTTGCAGGCGTAGACCTGCTGTATCTCGGGCTGCGCGTGCTCCTCTCGTCCGTCGAAACCATGCGCGACCGCGAAGACCGGGACGACGGCGGCTGAGGATGGGCCTGCACGTCTACTGCATCGTGCCCGCCGGTTCCGCGCCGCCGGCGGAACTGCGCGGTCTGGACAATGCAGCCGTGCGCGGCGTCCCTGTCGGCGATCTCGTCGTGTGGGTGTCAGACGCGCTCGACCGACCGCGGCCCGACGCGGGCGGCGTACGCGTTCACAACAGCGTCATCGAAGCAGCCATGACCGATCAGATCACTCCCGTGCCGTCGCGGTTCGGTCAATGGTTCGACAGCGACCATCATGCAGTAGCTGCCATCATCACCGCCGCCGACCGCTGGCGTGACCTGCTGCGCCGCGTCGCCGGCCATGTGGAATTCGGTGTCCGCATCACCGGCGCAGATCAGCCGGTGGCGGCCCGGGAAATGCATCCGGCGCAGGCTGTATCGGGCACGCAGTACATGAAGCAACTCGCGAATCGCCGCGCGCAGGTGCAGCTGTGGCGCGCCGAGGCAGACCGGCTTGCCGCACTCATCGCAGGACGTGCAGGAAACACGATTGCAGACAGTCGAACGGAAGTGATCGGCAGCCGCGTTCTGTCGTTGGCGCATCTGGTGGCGCGGCAGGACGTCGGCGCGTACCATACCACGCTCCAGGAGGTGCGGGCAGGCGAGCCGGCGCTACGGTTTCTGCTGACCGGCCCCTGGCCGCCCTACTCATTCGTGGGATGATCGAAGACGAGGACCTCGAGCGCATCACCGCCGAGCTGCGTGCCATCGCGCCATCCCTGCCTCAGCGGCTGGATGCCTCGCCCGATGAAATTGAAGCCGGTCTGGCGCGTCTCGTGCTCACGCTCGTCGAGTTCCTGCGGCAGGTGCTCGAGCACCAGGCCGTGCGCAGGATGGAAGGCGGCAGGCTGTCGGACGAAGAGGTCGAGAACGTCGGCCTCGCGCTGATGCGGTTGCAGGAGAAGCTCGATGAGATCAAGACGTCGTTCGGCCTGGAAGGGCAGGACCTGAACATCGACCTCGGCCCTCTGGGCCGCTTGCTCTGAGAAGGGACATCGTGGCAGAACGATACGAGCTCGGACCACAGCGTTCGCAGGGCCTGGTCGATATCCTCGACCGGATCCTGGACAAGGGCCTCGTGATCGCCGGCGACATCAAGGTGAATCTGGCGAACGTCGAGCTGCTCACCATTCGCATTCGACTCCTCGTCTGCTCGATCGACAAGGCGGAGGAGATCGGCATGAACTGGTGGCGCTCAGACCCCAGTTACGCGGGACCGGTCGCGGGCAAGGACGAGCTTGCCAAACTGACGGCGAAGCTGGACGCACTCGCCATGAAGCTGGACAGGATAGAGCAGAAGCAGGTCATCAGTACCCCCTCCACGGAGAAGTGAAATGGCGGTCGAAAGGGCAGGCGCTGGCAGCAGCCTCATTGACGTACTTGACCGTGTTCTCGACAAGGGCATTGTCATTGACGCATACGTGCGCGTCTCACTCGTCGGCATCGATCTCGTCAGTGTCGAGGCTCGCATTGTCGTCGCATCCGTCGAGACCTATCTCCGGTTTGCCGAGGCCATCGCCCTGACGGGCACATCGTCGCGACCCATGGTCGGACCGGGAACGCCGACGAACACGATGGAGATGGACCGACTCATGGCAGAGAACGTGGAGCTCAAGCGCCGGCTGGACGAGCTCAGTTGAGCTGAGACTGTGGCAGTAGAACCGCCTTCGCAGGAATTGCTGCTCGCGGAGCTGCACGAGTCGGTCGCCCGTGCGGCTGATCTGTCGGAGGCCTGCTCGATCGTTCTGGACTGGGCGGCACGCGCGTACGACATTGAGCGTGCCGTTCTGCTCGCCCGCAGCGACGCGGGCATCCGCGGCGCCGTCCGGGGCCTGCCCGCAGCTCAGGTCGTCGATGGGCTGACGGAGGCGGAGGACTCCGAGGTGCTCCGTCTGCTGGATCAGGGCGCACCGCCTGCCGTGTACGACGCAGACTCCTTCCCTTCCCTGCCGTTCGGTTCGACTGTCGCGTTCAGCTTCACCGGTCGCAACGATCAGCAGATCCTCGGCGTGATGCTGGTCGAGGGCACCTCTGTCGACGGTCGGTTCGATGCGCTGACCGGATTGCTCGAGCGAATCGGCCCCGCCATGGCGCGTGCGGCACAAGTCGAGGCGCTGACAGCCCGCGGCGATGAGTTCGCACGCCAGCGCGACCTGCTCAATACCGTATTGAATACGCTGTCGGACCCGGTGATGCTGACGGATCCGGACAACAACATGATCCTGTCGAACGCGCGTGCGGAGCAGCTGTTCCACGCCCGACCGGATGACAGTGAAGGTCGCCGACGAGCGGTCCAGATCAACAATCTGCTGTTCAACTCGTTCCTGACGCAGGCGCTGATAGGCTCGGCGAGCAGCGGCGCGCGGGAGCTGAACCTGGTGGACACGCAGGAGGGTTCGGACCTGCTGTTCGAAGTGCTGACCGTGCCATTTCAGGGATTGACGGGCGAATCCCGGGCAATCTCGGTGCTGCGCGACATCACCGATCTGCGTCACGCCGTGTCCGAGCTCGAGATCCAGTTCAACAGGTCGCGTGTAGCCGAGCACGAGGCGCGCGAGGAGCGCGACCGCCTCAACGTCATTCTCGAGAACGTCAGCGACCCGATCCTGGTCACGGACGCGCACACGAACATCGTGCTGCTGAATCCGGAAGCGGATCGGCTGTTCGTGGTTGACGACCATTCGGGTGGCCGCGTGTCGCGCCGGCAGATCCAGGCGAACGACACCCGCTTCACGACCCTGATCAGCAATTTCCTGCTGCGCACGGACCTGCGGCAGATGGAGCGCGTCACGATCGTGGATCCGGCAACCAGCCGCGAGTTCCCGGTCGAGGTGGTGAGCAGCAAGATCCTGAACGCGCGCGGCGAACCGACCGCGATCGTGAGTGTGGTGCACGATCTGACGCAGACGGAGGAGAACGAGCGACTCGCGCGCGAGCTGCAGCAGCTGAACGAGCAGCTGGAGGATCGGATCCGCCGCGCGACAGTCGAGCTCGAGGAGCGCAACCGCCGGCTGGAGTGGCAGAGCTTCGAGCTGCAGAAGGCGTCCCGGCTGAAGAGCGAGTTTCTGGCTAACATGAGTCACGAGCTGCGCACGCCGATCAACGTCATCCTGGGATACACATCCCTGATGCGGGAGCGGATCTACGGCGCGCTGACCGATCAGCAGGATGAGGCGTTGTCGAAGACGTACCTGACCAGTCAGCACCTGCTCGAGCTGATCAACGACATTCTGGATCTGTCGAAGATCGAGGCCGGCAAGATGCCGCTGCACGTCGAGCGCGTCGAGGTCGGTGAGGTCATCGGCCAGTTGTCGGAATCGCTGCAGCCGATGCTGCGCGGTCGCCCGCTCGAGTATCGCGAGCGCGTCGATTCCGGTCTGAAACCGATCCGCACGGACTCGACGAAGCTGAAGCAGGTGCTGCTCAACCTGCTGTCGAATGCCATCAAGTTCACGCAGCAGGGCGTGGTCAGCATCGAAGCGCAGCCCCTGAACGGCCGGCGCGGTGTGCAGATCATCGTTACGGATACGGGCATAGGCATCCGCCCGGAGCACATCAACGCGATCTTCGAAGATTTCACACAGCTCGACCAGTCGCACACGCGCGAATATGGCGGCACGGGGCTGGGGCTGTCGATCACCAGGAAACTGCTGGCCATGCTGGGCGGCCGCATCGAAGTGGAGAGCACGTATGGCGCAGGCACGCGCTTCATGATCGAACTGCCGAGCATGGACGACGCGGGCGAAGCGCAGCGTTCCGCGAGCGGCGCCGCAGTTCGGCCCTAGGCCGCAAGGCACCGATCTCGCCCACCATCTCGGCCGCAGCGTGGGCATGCGTGGTCACTTCGCGCCGACGCACAATGGCCTCGCGGGCGTCGCCATCCTGAGCCGGTTTCCCGGCACCTTCACGTTCTCGCCGCTCCACCGGTGACGCGTGCTCGCGCACCTCGCCATACCGGCGGGCGCGGATACGAATTCACATCTTCGCGTCCGGCCGAGTCTCCACGATACCATCCGCGCGACGCAGGTGCGCGCGCGCGCGGCCGGCCTGAGTGTGGCGAAGGGCACCGCGTCCGATCACCGGCCGGTTCCTGAATCGCGACACCAGCGCCTCTCGCCTGCCGTCATGGCGCACGGCTGCGGCTGCCGTGCCAGATGAAGCCAACGAACGCAGCGATCAGGACGTAGACGATGAGCCCGGCGGCATCGTGGGGAATGTTCTGGAATACTTCACGCACGGACAGACCGTCGCTCTGGACGGCCATTGCGATGGCGAACATGATGATGACCTCGTGCGATTCCGTGAGTGCGCCGACCGTCGGATGACGGACTGCGCGTGCATGCTGCTGTGCTTCGCTCAGGAAAACGAGATCGGTGGCGGGTTGCCGTACGTCTGCGGCAGGTTGCGGCGGAGTCGGACGAGCAGCTGTGTGAATGCGTGTGTGCAGTCAGCCTTTGCGCTGACCGGAGCTGCGGCGAACGGCGCGTGCGGAGCCGTGGCTGCGCGGGCGCCGACGTCGAACGACAGCGGAGAGAGACCCACCGCGGGCAGTGCGGGCGGGGTCGCCAGCAGTGACGTCGACTCGAGACTCGGCTGCGAGTATGGCTGCCCGACAGCAGCCTCGGGCGTGCACGCGGCTGCTGCACGCACCGGATGCTCGGCAGCCGGCTGCGCACCTGCCGCGTGCAGCAGAGGGAGCAGCAGCCAGGCTGCGAAGCGCTTGCGGAACCGGGCGGGTGGTGCGGACATGCTTCAATCTAGCAGGGACGCGTGCGTGTTCAAGGTGGGCTTCAGCGGGTCCGGTTGCATTGCATCGCCACCCGTGCCACATTCCGTCCGTCTTTGACCGGATTTCGCTCTTGCGCTGAGTGCGCGCCTGCGGTATCCTGCCGCCCGCGCAGCCGTGGGGTAGCGCCGACTGGCACGAGCCGGCCCCGGTCCGGTTGCGACGATTGCGCTCTACAACAGGTATGTGATGGTTAAACCCTCGAATAAGGTGCTGCTCGCGGGCGGCGGCGCGCTCCTCGTGCTGATCGCCATCGTCGTCGGCGCCTTTACGGTGGGTCCTCTCGGCGGCGTCGTCGTCGAACAGCCCATCGCATTCCCCCACGACATCCACGCCGGCGACAATCAGATCCCCTGCATGTACTGTCACACCACGGCGGACCGCTCGGTGGACGCGGGTATTCCCGCCGTGCAGATCTGTGCCGGCTGCCACATCCCGGGCGGCACGCCGATGATCGCGCGTGACAGTGCCGGCGTACAGCAGCTGATCGCCTACTGGCGCGAACAGCGGCCGATCCCGTGGGAACGCATCTACAGGATTCCGGACCACGCGCATTTCCCGCACATGCGGCACGTGAATGCGGGCGTCCAGTGCCAGGAGTGCCACGGTCCCGTCGAGACCATGCGGGAAATCGAGCAGTATCCGAGTCTGCAGATGGGCTGGTGCGTGGACTGCCACCGCGCTCGTCAGGCGCGGACCGACTGCACCGTCTGCCACTACTGAGTGAGTCAATGAGCAAGGGTCTGGAACGACGCGATTTCCTGAAGGTCCTCGGTGTGTCCGGCGTAGGTGCCGGACTGACCGGATGCGGCACAGGCGGCGCGGAGAAGTTGATACCGTACGTCGTGCCGCATGAGGAGATCGTGCCCGGTATGGCGACGTGGTACCGCACGACGTGCCGGGAATGTCCGGCAGGCTGCGGCATGAACATCCGGACGCGCGAGGGTCGGGCGGTCAAGGCGGAAGGCAATCCACTGTCGCCGATCTCGCACGGCAAGCTGTGCGCGCGCGGCCAGGCTTCGCTGCACGGCCTCTACGACCCAGACCGCGTGCCGCGCCCGCTCGCCCGCACGCCGGACGGCGACAACGATTGGGAGCCTCTCTCGTGGGACGAGGCCGAGCGCCGCCTCACCGCAGCACTGCAGCAGCATCGCGGGCGCACCGTCCTCCTGACCGGAAGCTATACCGGCACGATGAACCGCCTCGCCGACGAGTTCGCGGCCGCTGCCGGTGCCACGCGCGTGGTGTGGGAGCCGTTCGGCTACGAGCCGCTCCGCGCCGCGAGCCGGATGGTCTACGGCATCGACGCGGTTCCCGTCCACGATTTCAGCCGCGCCGAAGTCGTCATCACGTTCGGCGCCGACTTCATGGAGACGTGGCTGTCGCCGGTCGACTATTCCGCTGGTTTCGTGAAGGCCCACGCCTACTCGCAGGGGCGTCGCGGCAAGATGATCTCCGTCGGGCCGCACCAGACGCTGACCGGCCTGAACGCCGACGAGTGGGTACCGGCGCAGCCCGGCACGGAGCACCTGGTTGCGCTCGCGATCGCGCGACTCATTGCCGATGAAGGCGGCAGTGCCGGCGCGGCCGCCGGACTGATCGCGGGCGTGGACGTGCAGGCGTACGCGCAGCGCGCCGGTGTCTCGCCCGAGCGGCTTCGTCAGGTCGCGCGCGACTTCGCGAACGGCGGCCGCTCGCTCGCGGCCGGGCCGGGCGTTGGCGCATCGCACACGGCCGCGACCGCTGTCGCGGCCGCCGTCGCGGTGCTGAACCAGGTCGCCGGCAACGTTGGCAGCACGGTCCACCTGGACCGTCACGAGGAGTTCGCGTCGAACTCCGGCACGTACGCGGACATGCAGCAGCTGCTCGCACGCATGCAGGCCGGCGGGGTCGGTGCGCTGCTCGTACACGGGCCGAATCCGCTGTACAGCATGCCCGAACAGGAGACCGTCGAGGCGGCGCTCTCGGCGGTGCCCTTCGTCGCGTCCTTCTCCTCGATGCTCGACGAAACCAGCACGCGTGCGCACCTGCTGCTGCCGGATCACCACTTCCTCGAGAGCTGGGGCGACTACGCGCCGCGCACCGGCATCACAGAGCTGGTGCAGCCGGTCATGACGCCGGTGTTCGACTCGAAGCAGACGGGCGATGTCCTGCTGTCGGTCGCGCGTCGCGCCGGGTTCGCCATGCCGACGCAGGCAAACACGTACTACGACTACCTGCGCGCACGCTGGGCAGTCGAAGTGCTGCCCGCCAGTGGCGCAGCGGGCGCGTTCGAGGATGCGTGGCGCGAAGCGCTGCAGGTCGGCTTCGTCCAGAATGCGCAGGCGCCGGCGGCCTCCACTCGCGTCGTCGACGCGGCGGCGCTGCCCGACATCGGCCTCATGGAGGCGACTTTCACCGGCGATGCCGGAGACGAAGCGTACTTCCTGGTCGTCTACCCGTCGCTGCGCTTCTTCGACGGCCGGCTGGCCAACCGTCCCTGGCTGCAGGAGCTGCCGGATCCCGTCAGCAAGTTCTGCTGGTCGTCATGGGTCGAGATCAATCCTGTGACGGCGGAGCACCACGGTCTCGACAACGGCCATATCGTCGAGGTCGAGACACCGCGCGGCCGTTTCGAGCTGCCCGTATGGCGCCACCCCGGCGTCCGTCCGGACACGATCGCGGTGCAGATAGGGCAGGGCCATGACGACCTGGGCCGCTACGCACGCAATCGCGGCGTCAACGCGTTCCGCATGCTGGAGCCGTTGGTGGAGCCGATTTCGGGCGGCCTCGTATACGCGCAGACGCGCGCCACGCTGCACCCGACCGGTCGCTGGGACCGTCCGATCCAGGCCGGCCTCGAGGATGATCAGGCGGGGCGTGAGATCGCGCGCGCGACCACCCTGCTGGAGGCGCGGGCGAAGGATGAAGCGCGCGGATTCACGCTGCTCCCGCTCGGCACGACGTATTCGCCGCCGCCCGGCGAGTACCACCCGGTGCACGGCCACGAGCCCGACATCCACCCGTTCGATGCGCGCGTGACGAGCCTCCAGGCGTCGGGCGGCTGGGCACCGGCAGAGATCGACGCGTCGCCGCAGGGTTTCCCGCAGCCCGGCACCCACTACGGCGAGTACAGCGAAGAGCAGCCGCGCTGGGGCATGGCGATCGACCTCGAACGCTGCATCGGCTGCAGCGCGTGTACGACGGCCTGCCACGCGGAGAACAACATTGCGATCGTCGGCCCCGAGCAGGTCGCGAAGGGCAGGATTCTGCACTGGATCAGGATCGAACGGTATTTCGAGGGCGAGGATGAGACGCTCCAGACGCAGTTCCTGCCCATGCTGTGTCAGCAGTGCGGCACGGCGCCCTGCGAGCCGGTATGCCCGGTCTACGCGGCGTACCACACGCCGGAGGGACTGAACGCGCAGGTCTACAACCGCTGCGTCGGTACCCGCTACTGCTCGAACAACTGCCCGTACAAGGTGCGCGTCTTCAACTGGTTCTCCGCCGAATGGCCCGAGCCGCTGAACTGGCAGCTGAACCCGGACGTGACCGTTCGCGAGAAGGGCGTCATGGAGAAGTGCACGTTCTGCGTGCAGCGTATCCGCGACGCGCAGAACACTGCGCGGCTGGATGGCCGCGGCCCGCGCGATGGCGAGATCACGCCGGCGTGCGCGCAGACGTGTCCCGGCGAAGCGATCGTTTTCGGCAACCTGAAGGATCCGAATGCTCGCGTCACACGCATTGCGGCGTCCGGCAGGGGCTACCGCGTGTTCGAGGGACTGAACACACAGTCGGCCATTGTCTACCTGAAGAACGTTTCATTGCACGCCGCGCCCGAGGAAGCGCTCGAAGGGCAGGAGGCGCACTGAGGTTATGGCGACTGTAATCCGCTCGGAGACGCACCCGGACGTCGGCTCGTACGGCGAAGTCAACAGGGACGTCCTGAAGCTTCTCGAGAGGCCCGGCCGCGGGTACTTCATCCTGCTCGCGTGCGTGCTGGTGGTCCTCGCCATCGGCGCGCTCGCGTGGCTGACACAGATCGTGCTCGGCATCGGCATGTCCGGGCTGACGAACCCTGTCGGCTGGGGCGCCTACATCACGACCTTCGTCTTCTGGGTCGGTATCGGTCACGCCGGTACGCTGATTTCCGCCGTGCTCTTTCTGTTCCGCGCACGCTGGCGGCAATCGATCTACCGGGTATCCGAGGCAATGACGGTGTTCGCCGTCATGACCGCCGGCCTGTTCCCGATCATCCATCTCGGTCGGCCGTGGATCTTCTACTATCTGCTGCCGTATCCGAACCAGCGGTACCTCTGGCCCAATTTCCGGTCGCCGCTGCTGTGGGACGTGTTCGCCATCTCGACCTACCTCACGGTATCGGCGACCTTCTTCCTGCTCGGCATGATCCCCGACATTGCCGCCGCGCGCGACGCGACGACGGTCCCATGGCGCAAGAAGCTCTACACCGTGCTCGGTTTCGGCTGGCGCGGCACGGCGAACGAGTGGCGGCACTTCTCCAAGGCGTATCTCTACCTTGCCGCCCTCGCCACGCCCCTCGTGCTGTCCGTGCACTCCGTCGTGTCGTGGGACTTCGCCATGTCCATCGTGCCGGGCTGGCACACGACGATCTTCGCACCGTACTTCGTCGCCGGCGCCATCTTCTCCGGCCTCGCGATGGTGATCACGCTCGTGATCCCGATCCGCAAGATCTTCCGCCTGGAGGCGTACTTCACGCCGCGGCACTTCGACGCCATGGCGAAGCTCGTGCTCGTCGCCGGCACGGTCGTGTTCTACGCGTACCTCACCGAGTTCTTCATGGCGTGGTACAGCTTCGAGACGCCCGAGCGAGCCATCTTCGTCGACCGCGTGTCGGGCGATTTCTGGTGGGCGACGTGGATCATGCTGACCTGCAACGGCATCATCCCGATGCTGCTGTGGTCGTACAAGGTGCGCACCAATATACCGGCGATGTTCGTCATCTCGATCTTCGTCAACATCGGCATGTGGTTCGAACGCTTCGTGATCATCGTCACGTCGCTCGCGCACGAGTACGAGCCGTGGCAGTGGCGCAATTACCAGCCGTCGTGGGTCGAGATGGCAATCGTGGCGGGAAGCTTCGCGTTCTTCCTAACGTTCTTCCTGATCTTCCTGCGTGTGCTGCCGGCGGTCTCGATCGCCGAGCTCAAGGAAGTGCTGCCCGCGCCGTTGCGGCGCGACCGCCCGCGCGGCGGCGTTGCGCAGTCACACGGCAAGATCGGGCCGGCCGGAGACGGCATATGAGCGCTCAACACACCAACGGCACACTCGGCGTCTTCGACGCTGTGGATGCGGCGGCCGAGTCCATCGAGCGTCTGCGCGCCGCAGGCATCAAGCGCATCACCGCTTTTGCGCCCCTGCCGAGCCACGAAATCGAGCACGCGCTGCACGCCGGTGAGAGTCCCGTACGGATCTTCACGCTCGTCGGGGGACTCACCGGCGCCGCGACCGGCTTCGCGTTCCCCACGTGGGCGTCGCTTTCCTGGCCGCTGGTCACGGGCGGCAAGCCGATCATCTCCATTCCGGCGTGGGTGATCATGGGATTCGAGCTGACGATCCTGTTCGGCGCGCTCTCGACTGTGGCCGGTCTCTTCATTTCCATGCGGCTGCCCCAGCGCCGTATCATGCAGGTCTACGATCCGACCTTCTCGGCCAACCGGTTCGGTGTGCTCGTCGTGCCGCCGTCAGGGCGCGAGTCGGAGGTGCGGGATATCATGAGAAACGCCGGCGCGGCCGAGATCCGCGAGCAGGTGCAGGAGGTGAAGGTTGGTGACCTCTAGAATGCACCGCCGGGTGCTGGGTACGGTCGCAGTCCTCGTCACGCTGCTCGCACCCGCATGCACGCAGATCGACAACACGCTCGCCAAGGTGCCGATCTTTGCGTTCCTGCGCAGCGCGCCGTCCTTCGACCCGTATGAGCATCCGCTGCCGGCACCGCCGGGATCCGTGCCGTTCGAGTCGCCGAACGGCGAGGTGCTGCCACCGCTGGAGGCGACGGAGCGGGCGCTGAACGCGTTCGCCGCTTCGCCACTCGGCCGGAATCCCCTCGCGGCCGACGATCCGGACGCGCTCGCGGTCGGTCAGGTCATGTACGAGCGGCACTGCGCGGTCTGCCACGGCACGACTGCACGCGGTGACGGGCCGATTGTCGGCCCCACCAAGTTCAGCTACCCCGTACCGTCGCTGATCACTGCGCCCGCGACCACACGTTCGGATGGGTACCTGTACGCGGTCATCCGCGCCGGACGGAACTTCATGCCCGCCTATGGGCCACGCATGACGCACCTGGAGCGATGGGCGATTGTGTCATACGTGAATTCGCTGCAGGCGGCCGCCGGCGCGCCGCAGCCCGCACCTGCGCAGCAGACGGGCGCCGCTGCACCGGCCGACACGGCGCCGGCGCAGCAGTAGACAGGAGGACTGAGTGTCGCACGCTACCAAGAGCTACGAGCTGCCCACGCGGCGCATCGACGCCGTGTCCGGCGGGCTGCGCATCGCGATTCCGGCGTTGGTCCTCATCGGCGCAGTCGCATTCGGCGTGGCGCTGATGACGGACGCGGCACGCGCATGGCGCGCGTACCACATGAACTGGCTGTACTTCACCACTATTGCACAGGGTGGTGTGGTCCTCGCCGCGGCGGTCTCGATCGCGAAGGGCCTCTGGTCGCGGCCTCTGCGGAGGGTGGCGCTTTCGCTCGTCGCGTTCCTGCCGATCGCGCTGATCGGCGTGCTGCCGATCCTGTTCATCGGTGCCGATCACATTTTCCCGTGGATCGAGCATCCGTTCACGAATGGCAAGGAGAACTGGCTGAACCAGCCGTTCATGGCTGCGCGCACGCTGCTCGGGCTGACGACCCTGTTCGGTGTGTCCCTCGCCTTCGCCTACCACGCCGTACGGCCGGACGTGGGGCTGATTCGCAGCGAGGCGCCGGAACGTCTGCAGGGTTTCTACGGCTGGCTCACGCGAGGCTGGAAGGGTCAGGAGGCCGAGGAGCTGCAGGCGTACCGGCGCTTGCGGACGCTGGCACCCCTGGTCCTGCTGCTCTGGGCGCTCTTCATCAGTCTGCTCGTCTGGGACTTCGTAATGTCGCTCGAGCCGCACTGGTTCAGCACGCTGCTCGGACCCTACGTATTCATGGGCGGCTTCCTGGGCGCAATCATGACGACGGCCCTGCTCATCATCACGCTGCGGTCGCGGATCGGCCTGCAGGAATGGGTCACCCCTTCGACGCTGCACGACCTCGGCAAGCTCGCGTTCGGATTCACCGTATTCTGGGGATACCTCTTCTTCTCCCAATTCATCGTGATCTGGTACGGACTGCTGCCGCTCGAGCAGTCTTTCGTGGTCCACCGCTTCATGCCGCCGTACCGCATCATCGCGCAGCTCGTCGGCCTGATGCTGTTCGTCCTGCCGTTCTTCGGGCTGATGGGTGTCACGCCGAAGCGGACGCCAGCGATTTTCGCCACGTTCGCCGCCATCAGCCTGACCGGCCTGTGGCTGGAGCGCTACCTGCTCGTGCACCCGTCCCTGTATATCGGCGCGGAGTCGCTGCCGTTGGGCTGGCAGGAAATCGGACCGCTGTTCATGTTCGCAGGCCTGTTCCTCGGCAGCATTGCGTTCTTCCTGACGCGATTCCCGGTCTTCCAGGTATGGCAGCCGCCGACTGAGATCGAACTGCAGGGCGTGGAGCGGCCGCTGGAGCCACACGGCGTCAGCGAGCGTTACGCAACGGGAGACCTCGGCGGCGCAGACCCCCGCCCGAAATAGGTCCGGGACGTCATCCGGGCGGCGCTCCATCGGACCCCGCCCGCATGACGCCGTCCCGGTGGATCTCGCCACTGACCACCTTCTGTATCTCGATTCCCATCGCGCGCAGCAGCGCTACCTCTCGCGCCGTCACGTCCGCACGCCGCAGAATCGCACGCACGGTGCGCATGATCGCTTCCGGGTTCTTCCCCTTGTAGAAATCAATCACGCGGAGCGCGCCGTCGATCTGCTCGTACATGGCCTCGCGTTCGAGCGCCGCAGGCGGGCCTGATTCGCGCTTCGGGCGCGGCAGCTCCTGCGGTTCGGCGACGGATGCCAGCAGCAGCTCGTAGCCCACCAGCAGCACCGCCTGCGCAAGGTTGAGCGACGAGTTCCTCTCGCTGGTCGGCACCACGAGCAAACGGTCGCAACGGTCCAGTTCCTCATTCAGCAGCCCTGTGTCTTCCCGTCCGAACACCAGTGCTACCGGCCGCTCCGCTGTGGCGGGATACGCCAGCAGTTCCGGCACGGCCACCCGCGGATGGTCCCAGCGGTAGGTGGCGGTGCGGCGGCGAGCGGTCGTGCCGACCACGAGCGAGGCGTCGGCAGTGGCGTGCGAGAGCGTATCGAAGAATTCGATCCGCTCGATCAGCGGCTCCGAGCCGTGCGCGATCCCCGCAACCCTGTAGGCGCTGAAGGAATCCGGGCGTACCAGCCGCATCCGGACCAGCCCCATGTTCATCATCGCCCTCAGCGACGTTCCAATGTTCACGACGTCCTGAGTGCGGTTCAGCACGACGACGAAGCGTTCCGCGAGATCACTCATGCGCGGAACCTGCCCGCCCCCCCGTGCGAGGTCAAGGTCGGAGTTGGGACCCATTCTTGCCCTTCGACAGGATACCGAAGGGGGCTGCCAAGTCCCCTTCTTTGTTGGCTCGTCGCTGTTTCGAGTGGTGGCAGCGACTGCCAGAGCCGCGTGCGGCGCTCGCCGACGACCAAATCCCCAGGTGTGGCTCGCGGGCAGGCGCCGTGCCGCGTCGACCGCGATCAAAGCAGCGAATTCGGTGCAGCGACCTACCTCCGCGACCCGCCCCGCGGCTGGAGTCGGGCCGCGCCGGCGCCCGAACCCGGACAATTGCACACTCGACGGTCCGGAACCGCCTGGTTGTGCAGTTTGCCCGTCTCGGAAGCGGGAAACTCCACACGTGACGCGCTGCGCCTGCGCGCTTGTGCAGTTTCCCGCCTCGTAGCCGGTCAACGCCCCCAGCCGGCGCAGTCGCCGCGTCGAGTGTGCAGGTAGCCCCGCTTCCGCGCCCGCGCCCCGCCCGCCGCCGCGGGCAGTCAGCCCAACTCCGCGCCCGCCTCGATTCGCAATGCGATTGGCGTCAAACGGTGCGTCGAGCTCATTCACCCGTGTCACCTGCAGAGGAGGAGACCTATACGCGCTGATCAATGCCCTGCTTCTGGCACTGCTGATTCCGGCGGCAGAGCATGACCGCCCGGGGGTCCGACCCGCCAGGCGCATTTGAAAGGGCCCGAGCTACTGACCCGCGTCGAACTGCCGGCCGGCATTGTCATCGAGGGACCCTGGATCGTTCGTCGCCGCGGGCAGATGGTCGGGGATGACACGCGATTCCTGGTGTACGCCGAGCTCGACCGCCTCATCGAGACCGACGCGCTCACCGGCGAGCAGCGGTGATCCCTTTCACAGACCCGGTGCAGTCCCGTTCGAGGGCCGTACGCCCGCAAACGCGGTTCAGATCCTCGCCAGGACGTGGTGCGCCACGGTCGTGGAGGCGCAGCAGAATCAGGCATTGCGTCAGATTCGACCGAGACAGGAGCATCCCACGCGGATCACCGCGGCGCCACCCGCGCTGGTCGCGCTGCTCTGAGCGTCGCCGACGCGTGGGGCGTCCGTTTCGAGGGCGGCCCCGCGCGCCATTCCGTACAGCTCCCTATACTGCTCTAATGATCCACGACGACCTTGCCCTGTTCCGCCGCGTGCCGGCGCTCGGCGAGCGCATTCCGCGCAACAGACTGGGTGTGTTCCCGACCCCAGTCGAACGCGTGGAGCTGAGTGTGGACGGCGCAGTCCGCAGCATCCTGGTGAAGCGGGATGACGTGTGCGCCGACGGCTACGCCGGCAACAAGCTGCGAAAGCTGGAATTCCTGCTGGCGGACGCGGAGCATCGCGGCGCCGGGCGCCTGGTAACGGCAGGTGCCGCAGGGTCTCACCATGCCTTCGCCACCGCTTTCTACGGCCGCAACCATGGCTTCGCTGTCTCACTCGTCCTGTTCCCTCAGTCGCTGACGGCGCATGTGCGCGAGATGCTGCTGCTGGACGCCGCGGTCGGGGCCGAACTGCTGTGGGCCAGTCGCCTGCAGACCGTGCCGTACGGAATCTGGCGCGCCCGCTACAACCATCGCTCGGACCGCCCGTACATCGTACCGCCCGGCGGCTCGAACGACATCGGCACGCTCGGCTACGTCAGCGCAGGACTGGAGCTCGCCGGTCAGGTCGAGAGCGGAGAGTCCGAGCGGCCCTCGAGCATTCACGTCGCGGCCGGTACCGTCGGTACGGTCGCAGGCATTGCAATCGGTCTCGCCTGGGCGGGCCTCCGGATACCGGTCGTCGCCACGCGGATCACCTCGCGTGTCTTCACCAACGAACGGTTGCTCGCGGCCGTCATCCGTGGTACGCTGTCGAGACTGGCCGCTGCGGGCGCGACCGTTCCGGACGCCGCTGCCGCGCTGAGCCTCGTCGAAATGCGGCACGACCAGATCGGTGCAGGCTATGGCCGCGCGACGGTTGCCGGCACCCGCGCCGGAGAGATCTTTGCACGCGCCGGCCTGCGTCTGGATTCAACGTACACGGCAAAGGCAGCGGCATCGCTGCTTGCGGAACCCGAGGCCGCGGACGGGCCCGCTCTGTTCTGGCATACGCTGAGCGCTGTCGAGCCCGGAGACCTACTCGCCACCGTAACGGTGGACGACCTGCCCCCGCTCTTCGGCCGATACCTCGAACCGATCGGTTGACGACAGATGACCGACGCAATCGACGCAGCACGGACGCACCTGATGGCGAACCGGGAACGCGCTCTCAATGAGCTGTTCGAGTTCCTGCGCATCCCGAGCGTCAGTGCACGCACCGAGCACCGTGACGACACCCGCGCAGCGGCCGAGTGGCTGCGGCAGAAGATGGCCGACGCAGGGCTCGAGGCCGGGCTGCACGACACGGCGGGGCATCCGGTCGTGCTCGGGGAATGGCGTGGTGCAGGTCCAGCCGCACCGACCGTGTTGATCTACGGCCACTACGACGTGCAGCCGCCGGATCCTCTCGATCTCTGGTCGTCGCCACCGTTCGAGCCCGCAATTCGCGACGGTCGCATCTACGCGCGCGGCTCAGTGGACGACAAGGGACAGCTGTACCTGCATGTGAAGGCGATCGAAGCGCACATGCGAGCGAGCGGCACATTGCCGGTCAACGTCGTGATGCTCGCGGAAGGCGAGGAGGAAGTCGGCAGCGAGAACCTGATGCCGTTCGTGCAGCAGCACGCGGCGCAGCTGCAGTGCGACGCGGTCGTGATCTCCGACTCGACGATGTTCGCTCCCGGCACCCCGACGATCGGTGCGTCGCTGCGGGGCCTGGCCTATTTCGAGCTGCGCGTCCGCGCAGCCAGGTCGGACCTGCACTCCGGAAGTTACGGCGGCGCCGTCGCGAACCCGGCTACAGCGATCGCACGCATTATCGCGAGCTTCCACGACGAACGTGGCCGGATCCTGATTCCCGGCTTCTACGACGACGTGCGCGTCGCTCCTGAGTTCGTCGAGCAGATCCGCACGCTCCCCTTCGACGAGGCCGCCTACCTCGAGGAGGTCGGTGCCCCATCACTGTTCGGCGAAGAGGGCTACAGCACGTGGGAGCGCATCTGGATCCGGCCGACCTGCGAAGTCAACGGCCTGCTGTCCGGGTACACCGGCGAAGGCGCAAAAACGGTGCTGCCTGCCGAGGCCATGGCCAAGGTGAGCTGCCGCCTCGTTCCTGACCAGAACCCCGACCGCGTCAGGGAGCTGTTCGAGACGCACGTCCGCGCCGTGACGCCGCCCGGTGTCACCGCTGAGGTGCGCGTGCTGCACGGCGGGCTGCCATGGCGGGCGAAACTCGAGGGCAGGCTCTACGACGCGGCCGCCAGTGCGCTGGAGACGGCGTTCGGGCGCAGCGTCACGTATGCGGGCGAGGGCGGCTCGATTCCGATCGTCGCCGAATTCGAGCGCGTGCTCGGCGCTCCCGTGCTGCTCATGGGGTTCGGCCTGCCGGGCGAGAACGCCCATGCGCCTGACGAGTGGATGAGCGTCGAGAATTTCGAGAAGGGCGCGCTCGCCGCCGCCGTCCTCCTGTCGGAGCTCGCCCGATGATGCGCGCGCTGAATTACCCGGCCGTCGCGCTGGCGCTGGTCGCTGCCGGCGCGGCCTGCGAGCGTGCCGAGCCGGCCGGAGAAAACGCCCTGCCGCCCCCGAACACCGCGCAGGACATGGTCCCGGCCGCGGTGATGTTCGACACGGCGACTGTGCAGATCCGCACTGCCGACAGCACGTTGGTCCTCGCTGTAGAGGTGGCCGATCGCAGCGACCAGCGCGCATACGGGCTCATGGACCGCGATGACCTCGATGCAGGCAGCGGGATGATCTTCTTCTACGATGAGCTGCAGCCCGGCGACTCCGGCTTCTGGATGTACCGCACTCGCATCCCGCTCGATATCGCGTTCTTCGATGGAGCCGGCCGGGTCACGGCAATCCTGCAAATGGAGCCCTGTACCACGCCGGTGGCCGCCCGCTGTCCAACTTATTCGCCGGGCGTTCCGTATTTCGGTGCGCTGGAGGTGAACCGGGGATTCCTGGCGGAACACGGAGTGGAAGTGGGAGATCAGGTAGTCCTGCCGGGGCGGCTCGGCGGCTGACAGCCCGCCAGCGGGCGCCTTGCTGCCGCCGCAGACACGCCTTCAGCGGGAAGCTGCCGCGCCCGTCCGCCGATTCCGGACGGCGCTCATCTCCCGCTGAACCTGATGCTTGATACGCGCTACCTTGTCGGGATACGTGTGACAGTTCGGCGTGTTCGTGCCCCGCACGCAGCCGTTGTAGCCGAGCAGTGCCTTCCGCTCGTCACCGGGGCTGCGGTCCAGGTACCACGACAGAATGCTCGTGCCGCTGCAGAGGTTCGCTTCGATGTCGTAGAGATTGCGGCCGCAGCCGCGCCAGTGACCTTCCCACAGCGGCATGATCTGCATCAGCCCCCGCGCTCCGACGAAACTGGTAGCGTTCGGCTTGCCGCCGCTCTCGATCAGCACGATCGAAAGGACGAATGCCGGATCCAGCCCGTTGCGGTAGGAATGCTGCACCAGCGGCCACGCCACCTTCCGCGCAACCTCATCGCTGATCCCACGGTCGCGGAGCACCTGCTCCACAGGCGCGATATGATCCTGGTACATCGCGACGTAGTCTGCCGTCTGCGATCCGTCGTCGTAAAGTCGCGCCAGCTGCCGGCTGAGCACCTCCAGATGGACGCGCGGCACATTCGCTTCCGTCGGCGTCCGCACTGCCACGCCTTCCGGCATCTCCAGCAGTCCGTTCGTAGCGTCGCCCAGCCCGAACCCGACCAGCAACAGCAACGGCGCAGCCATGCCGACCGCCCGGAGGCGGCGCAACAGCTGCTCCAGATCATCAAACATTCCCGTACGCTTCACGGGACGCGAAAGGGGGTTTCGCCTGAAAAGCTTCATCACTTGCTCTTTGCCTCTGTAGCCCGAGGAGGAACCAAATATCTGGTAACCCTATGCCACGGCGCAAGTCTCACGTTTCCAGGACACTGCCGCGATGCGCCGAAATTGCAGCGCTACCAGCCCTCTTCGGGCCGTTCGGCGCGCATGATGACAAGGATCGCAGCCTGCGGAACCACCAGATACTTCTTGCCCTCATACGTGATTTCCACAGCCGCCCGCCGGAAAAATATGGCGTAATCGCCCGCCCGCGCCTGTACCGGCACGTATCGGGCTTCTCCCGTCCCGATCTTCCACGGCTCGTCACCCAGCTCCGTAGGTCCCGACATTGGTGTACCGGGACCGGTCGCGACGATGGTGCCGGCCTGGACCGCCTGGTTGTCGACAGCGGACGGCGGCAGGTAGAGGCCGACGTGGCTGCGCTCGTCGCCCTGCTCCGGAGCGATCAGGACGCGGTCGCCGACGACGATCAGCTGTTTCCTGGGAGGTTCCATGGGAGGTTCCATGGACGGAATATAGTCGAGAATGACCCGACCTGTCATGGATGTGCCCATGGGCACCGGGTATCGTGGCTGGGCGGAGGTCACCCCGACCGGAGGGAGCATGAGAATGCAGGGCACAACGGATCGGCGGCAGGCATACACGTTCTACCTGGAGCCGGCCCTGGTGGATCGTGTGCGGGAAGAGATTGGCGAAGGCGAGGTGGTCCGGAGCATCGAGGCGGCGCTGGCTGCGGCGCTGGACTATCAGTTCTGGGTGCGAGAAGTCGCGTCGGGCAGCAGGGACGTGCTGTCGTAGCTCAGCGGGCCCAGCGAATGCCGAGGCGGTGGACGGAGCCGAGCAGGTCCATGTCCTGGAACGCGTAGTCCAGCGAAAGGTGGCGGACCTGTATGCCGCCGCCGAGGTGGACACGGCCGAGCGCGTCAGTACCCGAAGCGCCGTTGTAACCGGCCCGGAGCGCGGCTGCGAAAGGGCGGTTTGCCGGCGCGAACGAGGCTTCGACGCCGAGGATGGGCGCAGGACCCGCGCTGCGCACGGGGATGGCCAGGTCGGCGTGGGCCGAGATTTCGACGTGGTCGAGCGGCGGGAAGGGGAGCACCACGGCGGAGCCGATGCGGACTTCGGTTGGCAGCGGCGCGGCGCCGAGCCCGGCGCCCCGCAGGCTTCGGCCGGCATGCCGCAGGGCTGCGCCGATGGTGGCGTTCGGCAGCAGCCGGTACTGCGCGCCGGCGTCGAAGACCGGAGTCGTCCGTCCGGTTTCGGCAATCGCGACCATGAGCAGGCCGGCCGAGGCGCCGACTGCGAGCCGGCCGTCCAGCAGTGGCAACGCGGCCGTGGCTCTTACCGTCGTCTCGGCGGCATCGAGGACGGCGCCGGTCTCGCGGCCGCGCTCGCCCTCGTATGCAGGGTCCGGCCGGACCTCCCGGATACTGCCGAAATCCAGGAACGCGAGCGTGACGGCTCCGTGGAGCGGTCCGACGCGTGCCGCCGCCGCGGCAGAGGCGAATCCGATGTCCTGCACGTGGCGCTGGTAGCTCACGGCGGCAGCCCGCTCGAGCCATGCGGCGCTGGCCGGGTTGTAGAAGAGCGCGTCGACGTCGGTACCGGCGGTGTAGGCGCCGCCCATGCCCGCGGAGCGGCCGCCCGCGGGGATCGCGAGCACGCCGGCGGCCTGCCCGCCGTCTCCTGACTGCGACGCCGCGGGTGACGGTACGCAGAGGAGCAGTAGCGTCGCGCAGCACAGGCCTGCCCTGTCGAGCGAGCGCTTCCCGGTCATGGCCGGCCGACGTCCGAGCGAGGCGATAGCACGAACAGTTTTTCGCGAATGAGCTCCGACCCGACGCGGAACACGAGCAGGTACACACCGGGGACGATTCGGTGCCCGTCGTCGCTGGTGAGGTCCCAGACCAGTCGGTCGCCGTTTACGCGGGCGAGGAGATCCGCGACGCGCGACCCGGCCACGGTGAAGACTGTGGCGTAGGAAGGCGGCGTCGCGAAGTTGAAGATGACCTGGTCAGCGCGCACCGGATTCTCGCTCAGCGCGAACAGCTCGTTCTCCAGCAGGACGGTGGTCCGTGTGATGAGCTCGGTGATGACGCCGGCCGCGACGCGGTCCTGCTCGCGCGACTCGATATTGACCGTTCGCAGCCGGTCGATCAGGAGACTCGCTGCGAAGGAGGATCCGTGCGGCGGTGCGCCACTCACCTGGACAGCGAGCAGCAGGTTCCGGCTGGTGCCCGGGCCGATCGTGAGCGTGTCGACAGGCAGCACGGCGACGACGGGGACCGCGCCGAGCTCCAGGGCGTCGGTCATGCGCAGCAGGTGTTCGCCCTCATCCACGAGGCCGTCGCCGTTGTCGTCGCTCAGCAGCAGCACGCGCGCGTTGTCATCGCGACCGGTCATGTCGAACGCGATCTCGCGGACGCGCACGGCTTCCGTGCCGACGACGGTCAGCCGGAGGCCGAATACGGGCAGAAGCATGCCCGCGCGCACGTTCGCGGGTGATGGCGCCGCCTCGTGCGTGCTGCTGACCATCAGCACAGCCGGCTCGACGACGGTGATCGACGCCGTGTCGGCGAGTGCGCCCGACTGCGCAACGATGCGTGCCGCGCCGAGCTCGATCGCAGTGACGCCGCCCTGCGGGTCGACGACGGCGGTGGCGGGATCGAGGGAGGTCCATTCGAGCGGGCCGAACACGATGTCTCCCGCCGCATCGACGGTGTGAGCCTGAAGCTGGGTCCTGGCGCCGCGCGGAATGCTGTCCGTCTGCGGCATGACCGTGACGGCGGCGACTACACCGGTGCCCTGCACGAGCGACAGCAAGGAAGGCACGTGCAGCTTGCCGTTGCCCCACCAGTCCTCGGGCCGCCCGGCCACGTCGTATGTGCGACTGGTGAAGGCGTCGAGCGTGCTCGTGCGAGGAAAAATGCCGAGCACCTCTTCCGGGTTCAGAGACGGCCGGTACTGCATGAGGAGGGCGAGCGCGCCGGTCACGTGCGGCGCGGCCATGCTCGTGCCCTCGAGCGTCCAGTGTGCGCCGCCGGACACGACGCGGTCGGCGGGCACGCCGGCACCGGCCGACAGTGCGGATACGACGCCGATGCCGGGCGCCGTGATCTCCGGTTTGAGCCGGCCGTCACGCGTCGGCCCGCCGCCCGAGAACCGTGCCAGGTCGCCGATCTCTTCGCTTTCATCGTAGCAGCTCTGGCCTGCTGCGGTGGGCCAGCACGAGCGGGTAGCGAACGCGCCCACCGTGATGCCGCGTCGCGCCGCGCCGGGGGATGATACGACGAAGCGGTTGTCGAAGCCTGCTGCGCCGTATGCCCTGCCGGTCGAGCCCAGCTCCATGCTGTGCATGTACAGGTCGACCGGCGCGCCGGTCACGGTGCCGCCCGGCCGGAGCACGATCTTCCACAGGCCGGGAGCGGGAGGCAGGCTGGTCCCGCAGCCATCCAGCTCGATGAAGATTTCCGCCGCGGTGGCCGGCTGCGCGCCGAACGCGTTAGTGACGGCAATGCGCCCCTGCTGGTCTTCACCAATGCCGATGCTCAGCGCCGGGGTGACGACGCTGGTCCCGTTCGGCCGTACGACCGTGACTGTGAGTCGCTCGTCGGGATGCTGCCATGCGCTCAGCCAGATGAAGTTGCCGCAGCCGTTGGTCGTGCGCCTGTAGTCGGCTACGTCGAACGTGAGCGTGTCCGCGGTGTAGGGTCGCGGCTGGACCCGCGCATGGATCAGCTCCGGCCGGGCGACGCCGGCGTTGTCGTTCGCGCCGACATTGCCTGCCGACAGGACCATCAGGAAGCCGGGCGCGGCCAGCTCATCGACGACCTGTTCGAGCAGAGTCGATCCGTCGTGCGGGCTGAAGTCGTGGCCGAATGACATATTGACGACCATTGGCCGTCCGAGCGCGAGGCTCTGCTCGCGCAGCCAGAGCAGCGCGTCCACGACGCGATCCTCCGAAACAGTCCCGTCGCCGGCCTTCACGATGACCAGGTCGGCCTCCGGCGCCACGCCAGCATACCGGTAAGGCACGGCACCCGCCGATCCATCGCCTGCCGCTGTGCCGGCCACGTGCGTGCCGTGGCCGTGCGAGTCCACGCTCGGACAGGTCATCAGCGTGCCACTGTCCACGACCTGCTGAATCTCCGCAGCAGTGCAATACCTGCCGTAACCGAACCCTGCGGGCGTGGTACCCGCGGCAGTATGGTCCCAGACCGATACGACGCGGGATCTGCCGGCGTCATCGTGAAAGTCGGCGTGCCGCAGGTCGATGCCGGTGTCGATGATTCCCACCAGCACGCCGGTACCGGTGGATCCGGTCCACCCCCCGGCGGTGCGCTGGCGGACGGCGTCCACGCCGATCGCCTTCATGCTGGAGTCGTGATCGAGCTGCAGCATACGCGCAGCCTGCACCCGCACGAGCGGCAGGCCCGCAAGCTGTTCGACGGCGTTGACCGGGAGGCGCACCGTTGCGATGCTGCCGATCACCGCACCGATCTCCGCACCGAGCGCACGCAGCGCGCCGAGCGCCGCCGCCGACTGCATCTCGACCAGCAGGCCGACGCGCTCACGACCGAGCGCGTCCGCGTCGATGGCAAGCCGCGCGCCGAGCGATGCGGCGATAACGGAGCCGCCGAACGCATCGGGCGCTTCTGCGGTTCGCGCGGGATCGAGCAGGGTGCGCAGCAGCGGGTCGATGACCGGCTGTTGCGCAGTCAGCCGCACGGCGGCGGCGACCAGCGCTACGGCTACCGCACCGCTGCGGAGGAGTCGTCGCATGCGTCCTAGACGAGCATGTCGGGGTCGAGCCAGACGTGCTTCCGCTCCAGCACTTCCTGCGCGACGCGGTAGGTGATCACATCGTTGTTGTCGAACACCTCGCGGAACAGCTGTCTGATGCGCGCGCGGCCGAGCCGGCAGAAGAGGTCGGCCATGCGCGCGGGGCCGCGGTTCGTCGGGTCCTGCTGCATCATGCCATGCGCGTGCACGCAAACGCACGACATCGCGAACAGCTCCGCGCCCACGTCGACCAGCCGGAACAGCACCGCCTGGCGCTTCTCGAGCTTCGGGCCGAATCGCGCCATGGCCATGAACAGCGTCCGCCCGAGCTTGCGGGCGCCCCGCTCGACGAACCGGAGGTGACCGGCGAGCTCGCCGAACTCGCCATAGGCGCCCGGGATTCGCCCCCTGCCGACGAGCAGGCCCGGCGCCCAGCCCGCCATGTGCATGCTGAGCCCGGCCAGCCCTTTCAGCCGTTCGCCCGCGGGCGCCCTCGGGTCCACCATCGCACCCGCCCGCTGGAGGTGTGGATCGACGGCCTCGCGCGCGATGAACAGCCGCATGATCTCGCTCGACCCCTCGAAGATCAGGTTGATGCGCAGATCGCGCATCAGCCGCTCGAGCGGGATCGGCTTCTCGCCCCGCGACGCGAGCGATGCCGCGGTCTCGTAGCCGCGCCCGCCGCGGATCTGCATGCAGTCATCGACGATCTTCCACGCGCTCTCGCTGTTGTACAACTTCGCGATCGCGGCCTCGAGCCGGATGTCCGATGTTCCCGCATCCGCCAGTCCCGCAGCGATCTCGTTGACGGCCTCCATCGCGAACGCCGTCGCCGCCATCTTCCCGAGCATCTGCGCGACCGCATCGTGCTTTCCGACCGGCGCACCCCATTGCTCGCGCTCGGCCGCCCACTCACGCGCGACCTTCACGCACCATTTGGCGCTGGCCGACGTCGTGGCCGGTATCGTGAGGCGCCCCGTATTGAGCGTCGTGAGCGCGAGCTTGAGGCCCTTGCCTTCGCCCCAGATGATATTCTCCTTCGGCACGCGCACGTTTGTGAACTGCACAACGCCGTTCTCGATCCCTTTCAGCCCCATGAACTCCAGGCGGTGCGTGGTTTCGACACCGGGCCATGCAGTCTCGACGATGAACGCCGTTATGCCCCGCCGGCTGCTGCCGGCCCGGGCGGGCGTACGCGCCATCACGACCATCACGTCGGCGACCGGTCCGTTCGTGCACCAGAGCTTCTCGCCATTCAGGATGTACGCATCGCCATCGTCCGTGGGATCGGCCGACGCCTCCATGCGGGCCGGATCGGATCCGACATCGGGCTCGGTGAGCGCGAACGCGGAGATCTGGCCGGCGGCGAGGCGCGGCAGATACTTCTTCTTCTGTTCCGGTGTGCCGAACATCTTGAGCGGCTGCGGCACGCCGATCGACTGGTGCGCGGAGAGCAGCACGCCGAGCGACGCGGCGGCCGAGCCGATGATCGCGATCGCCTTGTTGTAGCTGCGCTGCGACAAACCGAGGCCGCCGTATTCCTCGGGGATCTTGATGCCGAATGCGCCGAGCTTGCGCAGGCCGTCGACCACCTCACCGGGAACCGTGCCGGTACGCTCTATGACCTCTGCGTCGACCGTCTTCGCGAACTCGTACAACCGCGTGTGGAACTCCGCAGCACGTCGCTTCTCCTCCGGATCCTGCACCGGCGGTGGATGTATGAGATCGAGCTGGAGACGACCGAGGAAGAGCTCCCGCACGAAGCTCGGCTTCACCCATTCGGTTTCCCGAGCCGCTTCAGCGACCTGCCGCGCTTCCTGCTCATCGACGGGGGCCTGCCGGCGGCCGGCCTCCGCATCCTTCGTGGCGCTCATCTCTCCTCCTCAATGACCACCCACATGCAATGCATTCATGATACCAACGCGCGGGCGGCAGTGAACAGGGCAGCGGGCCGGCGCATCACGACTTGCGAGCGCCCCGGGTCGGCTCCTATCGTTCGGCCGGCGCCACACGTCTGGAATCCGCCCTCAGGATCTCCGTCCGCTGCCGCTGCTCCACCCCGCGCCAATTCCGGAGGTCATCGATGGCACACCGATACACGCTGCTGCGCGTGCTCGCACCGTCACTGCTCGCGATCGTCGCGGTCGCCGCGCCAGTACCGACCCATGGGCAGAACGCGATCGCGTTCGTGGGCGGAACGATCATCGACGGCAGAGGCGGGCCGCCCATCGCCGCGGGTACGCTGGTCGTCGCCGGCGGCGAGATCCTGGCTGTGGGACCTGCCGGGACCGTTGCCGTGCCGGCGGGCGCGCGCGTGATCGACGCAACGGGCAGGTACCTCATGCCCGGCATGGTCGACACCAACGTGCACACGTCGATATACGGTACGGGAGCGACGCTGGACGCGTATCGCGACCGGCTCGACCTGGTCGTGCAGGAGGCGGCGCAGCTGCATCTCAAGCACGGCGTGACGACCATACGCGACAGCTACGGCACGCTCGGGCCGCTGCTGCAGGTCCGCGACGCGATCGCGCGCGGCGACGTCGTTGGCCCGCGCATGATGGTGGCCGGCAACATCGTCGGCTGGGGCGGTCCGTGCTCGGTCAGCTACTCGCTCATCCGCGAGTCCGATTGCGACCTCGGAGCGCAGCAGTTCAACGACATGATCACGCGCGGGTCCGACGAAGACCTGATGATGTTGACTGCGGGTGAGCTGCGCGTCGCGTTCAATGAGTATCTCGACCTCGACCCTGATCACATCCGGTACGGCGGCAGCAGCCACTTCACGCCCGCGTTCATCGGCTTTTCTCCGGACGCGCAGCGGGTCATCGTCGCCGAGTCGCATCGTCGCGGCCGCGCCGTCGAGACTCACTCGACGACGCCCGAGGCGCTGCGTGTATCGATTCTGGCAGGTATCGATATCGTACAGCACCCCGAGTCGATGGACCGTGACATGCCCGATGCGCTGGTCAGCCTGATCGTGGAGCGCGGTGTCATCTGCGCGCTGCGCACGAGCCCGATCACCGGTCAGCCGTGGCGCGCGTTCGAGGCGTCCCGACAGGCCGCGGCCGCCGCTCAGACGGGAGCGGCGGGACGTCCGCCCACGCGGGCGGAGCTGCGGCTGGCCGCGCTGCGGACAGACCCGCCTATCGCGGTGCGGCGGCGCAACGCGCAGAAGCTGATTCGCGCCGGCTGCAACATCGCCGTCGGCAGCGACAACTACCTGGGTGCCGCACCTGAGTTCAGGACTTCGCCGAAGCCGCCGCTGCAGGATCCCGGCGTAGGCACGCTGCACGCCATCGAAGGGCTGGTCGAGCTGGGCATGACGCCGTCGCAGGCCATCGTCGCGGCGACGCGCAACGGTGCGCTGGCCGCGCGCGCCAGCGACCGCTTCGGCACGCTGGAACCCGGCCGTCTGGCGGACGTGCTCGTTCTGGCCGCCGACCCGCTGGCCGATATCTCCAACCTGCGCACGATCGTGATGGTGATGAAGGAGGGAGTGATCGTGGACCACGACGCGCTGCCGACGCAGCCGCTGTGGTACGGCCGCGGGCCCCGCTAGCCGCGGCGGGGCCCGGCCGTTCCCAGCCGACTGCTACCAGCGGATACCGCCACCAGTCCTCGGCAGCCCGAGTCGCGGACCCCGCTCGTTCACGAGCGCGCCGGCGGCAGGCCGCATCGGTGGCGTCGCCGGCCGATGGATCTTGCAGTCATCGTCGTCCATGACGCCGCCGCGGATGATGATGCCCGGCCGCGCCGTGCCGATTCCCGGCGGCATGTCAGGGTGCCCCGGCGCGACGGCCGGGTTCCGGGGGCCTGCCTCCGGGAATACCGGCTCCGCTGCCGGCCAGTCGGATCCCGTCAGCGGTCCCTCGGATGGAGGCTCGCCCAGACCCGCCTTGCCACCGCCCTCGACGCGTGGCTCGGCTGCGCCCGGCTGCACTGTCGCGTCGACTGCGGCACCGGGCAGAGCCAGGCCGGCCGGCACGGCTACGGCCGCTTCGCCGGCGACCACGAAGACCGCCAGGTCCGCGAGCGGCTCGACATGCGCCGGCCGCGGCCGGGCACTCGCGGCGGGTGGCGCCTCGTCCGGAATCTCATGGGCCTCAACGTCGGACAACACCGGCGTGGCTGTGTTCTCCCGCGGCTGCAGGTTCACGGTTCGCGCGTCATCGGCCTCGCCCGCGTCGCCATCGCGGCCCGAGTCGGCGCACGCGATGCAGAGTCCCGCCAGCATGCCGGCGGTGATCAGGACGGATGCACGCACTGGCGCCTCCTGTCGAAAAGTGGACACATTGCTGCCTCGACGACCGCGTGGCGGGCACGGCGCGCAGGAAACGGGCCGGTCGCAAGATCCCGGAAATACATGTCGATGGCCTATTCCATGGGAAACGGTGTCCCCGTCCGGAGACACCAGCCGTCCGAAAGGGGGACAGTTGCGCACTCCGATGAACCGGCTCGGTCCCGCAGTGATCGGCCTCGCCATGGTTTGCGCGGGCTGTGACGGGGCCGTCGGCTATCGGCCGGATGACATGGCGCTGGCCGACACGCTCACGGCATTGATCGAACATGCCTATGACTTCGAGAGCGCCGACGTCGTGGAGCGCATGAGCGCGCTGTACCCGGACACCGGACGCGTGCTGTCCGCCAGCGGCGGCCGAATCACGACGACTGCGGATTCGCTGCGCCAGGGGATCGCTACATTCTGGGAGGACGCCGGCCGCAACATGCGCGAGGCCCGCTGGGTCTGGGGCGAGGTGCATGCGGACCGGATCGGCGAGGACGCGGCAGTGCTCACCGCGACATGGTCGATCCCGCACATCGCGCCGGCCGGCCACCCCCACGTGCTGAGCGGCGCCTGGACGGCAGTGTTCCGCCGCATCGCCGGGGAATGGAAGATCGTGCAGGAGCACCTGTCGGCGCCGCGGGAGTGACCGCGGCAGCCGCGGCGGCCGCTAACGCGGCAGTACGATGCGCGGCCGCTCCGGGTGCCGCCGATAGACGACGACGGTCCGTCCGATGACCTGCACGACGTGAGCACCCTCGATGCGGTTCGCGAGTTCGTCGGCAATGCCGCGCGCGCTCCCAGGCGCCACTTCGAGCACCTTCAACTTCAGCAGCTCCCGGGTATGCAGCGCTTCCTGCACGCTGCCCACGAGCGCGTCCGTGACGCCCTCCTTCCCGATATGCTGGATCGGCTTCAGCGAATGCGCCAGCGCCTTCAGCGCCGCCCGCTGCCTCGCCGTCAGCCCCCGCTCCCCCGCTCCTCCGCTCCCCAGCTCACCTCTCATATCATCATCATCTTTGCGATGGTCTGAAGCTGCATGTTGCTGGTCCCTTCGTAGATCGTGCCGATCTTGGCGTCGCGATACAGCTTTTCGACAGGGTATTCCTTCGTGAAGCCGTAGCCGCCGTAGAGGTCGATGCAGTTGGACGCGACGCGTTGCGCGACCTGTGACGCGAACAGCTTGGCCATCGCGGCCTCCGCGATGAACGGCAGCCCGGCGTCCTTGAGACGTGCCGCGTTGTAGACCATGAGGCGAACGGCCTCGATCTCGGTGCGCATCTGCGCGAGCTGGAACTGCACGCCCTGGAAGTCCGCGATGCGGCGGCCGAACTGTTCGCGCTCCTGCACGTACCTCACAGTGTGGTCGAGCGCACCCTGCGCGAGTCCGAGCATCTGCGCGCCGATGCCGATCCGTCCCTCGTTCAGCGTCTCGATCGCAATCTTGTAACCCTTGCCGACCTCGCCGAGCACGTGGTCCGCTGGCAGGTGACAGCCATCGAGGATCAGCTCCGTCGTCGATGAAGCGCGGATCCCGAGCTTGTCCTCCTTCTTGCCGACACTGAAGCCGGACATCTCGCGCTCGACGAGGAACGCGGTGATGCCGCGGTAGCCCGCTTCCGGATCCGCATTGGCGAACACGATGAAAAGACCCGCCTCGCCGCCGTTCGTGATCCACAGCTTGCGTCCGTCGAGCCGCCAGCTGCCGCCGGCCGCCCGGCTGGCCCGCGTCTGCAGAGCGAACGCGTCGGAGCCCGAGCCGGCCTCGGACAACGCGTACGCGCCTACGGTGTCGGTGCAGAGGCGCGGCAGGAATCGCTGCTTCACGTCGTCGCTGCCGTAGCGCATGATGCAGTTGTCCACGAGCGTGTTCTGGACGTCGACCAGGACGCCGACGCTGGGATCGACGCGCGACACTTCCTCGACCACGAGTGCCGCCGTGAAAAACGACGAGCCTGTACCGCCGAAATCCTCTGGTACTTCCACGCCCATCAGGCCCAGCTCGAACAGCTGAGGGATCAGCTCCGGGTCGATTGTCGCATCGCGATCCATGTCGTGGACGCGCGGCGCGATCGTCTCCTCGGCGAACTGGCGCACCATGCTCCGGAACATCTGCTCTTCCTCCGTGAGCAGAGTGAGCGGCGGGCGCGAGACTTCGGGCGGTGCTATCGACATGATTCGATGCTCCAGTGGCGAGTACGGGTTCGGGCGAGTCCGGCCGGCGAACGGCAATACTACGGGGCTGCGCACGCGCCGTCGAGAACCTGACCAGCCCGCAAGCAAAGAACGCCGCCGGAGCAATGGCTCCGGCGGCGTCCCGAGTTCCGCAACCCGACGCGATGCCTGCGATCGGCACCATCGTCCAGCGGAGTTCGTCGCTTGTCGGCTAGGCGCCGATCAGGCGATCGCTTGCCCGTGTCGGGTTACGGTGAGAACTCGAACTGGCCAAGGGATCACCTCCTTTATTGACTGTACAACATCAGGCGTTCGACATACGGTAATGACAGCGGCCGGAATGTTCAAGGGCCGCGGCTCTGTCGGGGGCCCGCAGGCTCGGATATACTACGTGAATGAGCAGCGACAGAGAACGACTCGAGGCGGCGGTCGAGCTGGTCCGGCGCATCCGCCACGACGCCAACAATCCGATCACTGCGGCACTCGGACACGTGCAGCTGCTCCTCGAAGATGCCGCGGTCAGCGAGCCCGACGTGCGCGAAAGCCTGCAGGTCGTCGAGACCGAGCTGCGCCGGCTCATCGACATCATGCGGCAGCTCAACGACGTCCGCGTCGACGCCTGACACGACTGTTGACGGTGCGGATGCACGCGTCTATTGTCCGCGATCGGCCGCCCGGGGCGCGGCCGCAACCACGAGCTGGAGGCCTGAATGGCTGACGTGCCCGCAGACCTGCTTTACACGGAAGAGCATGAATACCTCAAGAAGACGGACGAAGCGGGGGTCTTCCAGGTCGGCATAACGGACTACGCGCAGGGCGAGCTGGGCGACGTCGTCTACGTCGAGCTGCCTGCGGTCGGCGAGAAATTCGCCCGCATGGCGGTGTTCGGCACCGTCGAAGCTGTGAAGGCAGTCAGCGACCTCTACAGCCCCATCAGCGGCGAGATCATGGAAGTCAACACGTCGCTCACCGACGACCCGGCACAGGTCAACGCCGACCCATACGGCGCCGGCTGGATGGTGAAGATCCGCGTCTCGGAGGAGACGGAGCTGGACGCGCTGCTTGGCGCAGCGGAGTACGAGCAGCATATCGGCTGACGCGATGCCGACCTGGCGCCTCATCCTCGGCGCCGGATCCGATCGCGTACCCGGCGCCGCGACCGGCGCCCGCAACATGGCCGTGGACCACGCCCTCCTCGAGTCCGTACAGCAGGGAGGGCGGCCGGTCCTCCGCCTTTACCGCTGGGACCCTGCCTGTCTCTCGCTCGGACGCAATCAGCACGCGGAGGGCATCTTCGATGCGGCACGCGCGGCCGCTCTCGGCATCGACGTCGTGCGCCGGCCGACGGGCGGCCTCGCCGTGCTCCATGATCGAGAGCTGACGTACTGCGTGCTCGCACCGCTCGCCGCAGTCGGCAGGCCGCGCGTCGCGTACCACCGGATCAACCAGGCCATCATTCGAGCGCTGAATGCGCTCGGCGTCACTGCCAGTGCCGCCGCGGGCGGCGCGGCGCGGAGTCCGCGCAGCGATTCCGCGGAGCCCTGCTTCGGGACACCTGCGCGCGGCGAAGTGATGGCGCGCGGCCGAAAGCTGGTCGGAAGTGCGCAACGCTGTGAACGCCGCGCACTGCTGCAGCACGGCTCGATCCTGCTCGAAGGCTCGCAGTCAGCCGCACTACAGTCGATCGCCATGACGGCCGGCGCGGGTGGCAATGGAGACGCCATCACGCTGGCCGAGCTGCTCGGCGCGCCTCCATCCATCGATGAGGTGGCCGGCCTGCTCCGCCTGGGTTTTGAAGAGACGTTCGGCACCCGTCTTGCTCCCGAAACGCTGACTCGCGAGGAGAACGCGCGGGCGGATACGTACGCGTCGTACTACGGGGCCGCGACGTGGACATGGCGGCGATGAAACGGAGGCGGAGGATGCGACGAGGTGCCAGGCGGTGGCTGGGCGCGATGCTGGTGTTCGCGGCCGCGGCATGCGGCGGCGGCGACAGCGACGGCGGTTCGGGTGGCGGTATCGTGGTGGTGGGCATGCGTTCGGACTTCGGCAGCTTCAATCCCGTCATGAGCTCGGGACAGTACGACCGCGAAGTGATGAACTATGCTCTCTTCACTCCGCTCGTGCAGTATGACGGGAATCTGGACGTCGCGCCCTACCTGGCCGAGTCGTGGGAGCTGACCGGTGACACGGGCGTCGTCTTCCACCTGCGTCAGGACGTGACGTGGCACGATGGTCAGCCGGTCACGGCGCATGACGTCGAGTTCACGTTCAATCTGGCGAAGAACGAAGAAACTGCGTCGTTCATCGGCTCGATCTTTCTCGCCGACGTCGCTGCTGCGGAGGTGGTCGACGATTACACGATCCGCTTCTCGTTCGTCCGCCCGCACGGTCAGGCGCTGGAGGACTTCTGGTGGCCGCCGCTGCCCCGCCATCTGCTCGAAGATGTCGCACCCGCGCAGCTGCGGGACGCGCCGTACAATCGTCAGCCGGTCGGCAGCGGGCCGTTCCGCTTCGGCGAATGGCGTGCAAACGAGCAGCTGATGCTGGAACGGAACGACGACTTTCCGGAGGCGCTCGGCGGACCACCAGCCGCGGATCGTGTCGTGTTCCGCGTCGTGCCCGAGGCGTCCACGCTGCTGACGGAACTGATCACGGGCGGCATCCATGCCGACATCCCGCTGCTGCCGGACCAGGCTTCGCAGGTGCGGGAGAACGGTGAGCTGGAGCTGCATTCCTTCCCCGGTCGTACGGTCTATTATCTGGGCTGGAACAACGAGAGGCCGCCGTTCAACGACGCCAACCTGCGGCGTGCCATGGCCCATGCGATCAACCGTGGCGAGATCGTGGAGGCTCTCCTGTACGGCGAGGGCGAGATCGCCACGAGCACGATCCCGCCCTGGCACCAGCTCTACCCGCAGGGTATCGAGCCGGTGCCGCATGACATCGCGCGCGCCACGCAGCTGCTCGAGGAGGCCGGCTGGCAGGATCGCGACGGCGACGGCGTCCGCGAGAACGCGCAGGGTCAGCCACTGTCGTTCACCATACTGAGCAGCGACGATCCGCTCAGGCGCGGCGTCGTCGAGGTGCTGCAGAGTCAGCTGCGGCAGGTCGGCGCCTCCGTCGAGATCCAGGTGATGGAGTTCCAGACGATGCTGCAGAACCATCGCGAGCGGAATTTCGATGCGGTCTTCACGAACTGGGTACTCGACAACTTCCAGCTCGGCGCAGCGCCAATGGCACTCTTCCACTCGGATCAGGCGTCCACGCCGCAGTCTGCGAATCGAAGCGGCGTCGTGATCCCGGCGCTGGACGCGGCAATGGAGCGCGGCATCAGTGCGACGGACGAAGCCGCGCAGGCGGCGGCGTGGCGCGAGTTCACGGAAGTTCTGCAACGCGAGCAGCCGGTGACGTTCATGTTCTGGCTGAACGAGCTGGCCGCGACGCGGTCGGAGCTGCAGGGGGTGGAGATGGATCCGCGCGGCGAGCTCCGCAGCATCATGCAATGGCGGCGCTGACGAGCGGGCATGGGCGCATTCATCCTCAAAAGACTGCTCGGCGCGATCCCGCTGCTGATCGGGATCGCGACGATCATCTTCATCGTGCTCAATCTCGCGCCCGGTGATCCGACCGCGTTCTATTTCAATCCGAACATGCCGCCGGAGGTGATCGAGCAGCTCCGGCGGAATCTCGGTCTCGACCAGCCTCTGTACATCCAGTACTTCCGGTGGATCACGTCCTTCTTCCAGGGCGACTTCGGCCAGTCGTTCGCGCAGGCGCGGCCGGTCGCCGATGTCGTGTTCGAGGCGCTGCCCAACACGCTGATCCTGACCGGCACCGCGCTCGTCCTGGTGTTCCTGATCGGCATCGTCATCGGCGTGCTCCAGGCCGTGCGGCAGTACTCCCTGTTCGACAGCTCGTCGAGCATCGTCTCCCTCTTCTTCTACTCCATGCCTTCGTTCTGGCTCGCGCTCATGCTGATGCTGGTGTTCTCGCTGAAAGCGCATCAGTGGGGCTGGCCGATCGCACTGCCGCCTACGGGCATCACGAGCGTCGACTACGAGTACATGAGCGCGGGCGGCAGGATCATGGACCGCATCGCACACCTGGTGCTGCCGGTCAGCACACTGACGCTCGCGCTCGCAGCGGGCGTGGCCCGCTACACCCGCGGCCAGATGCTCGAGGTCGTGCGGCAGGACTACATTCGCACGGCGCGCGCGAAAGGCCTGCCGGAGCGCACGGTCATAATGAAGCACGCGCTGCGCAACTCGATGCTGCCGGTGATCACGCTGCTCGGCCTGTACCTGCCGTTCCTGTTCAGCGGCGCTGTCTTCGTCGAAGTCATCTTTGCCTGGCCGGGCATGGGACGCGTCATCGTTGATGCGATCTTCCAGCGTGACTACCCGCTGGTGATGGCGACGAGCTTCCTGTTCGCCGTCATTGTCGTGCTGGGCAACCTGATCGCGGACGTCCTCTACTCGGTGGCGGATCCGCGGATCCGCTACGACTAGCATGAGCCGCGTACCGACGGATCCCCGGGAGAACATTGCCGACCCCGAATCGGGCGCGCCGGTCTCCATCCCGTCCGGCACCGACGCAGGCGTTCCCGGCGATCAGGCGACGGCAGTCTCGTCCAGCCCCGTCGGCGGACGCACGCCGCCGCTCGCGATCGCCCTTTCCGCAGTGCTGCCGGGGGCAGGCCATGCCGCGATCGGCGAATGGCTGCGTGGCGTATCCCTGCTGCTGCCGTGGGGCGCGCTGCTGGGTCTCGCATACTGGTCGTGGGAACGGATCGCCGCGGCCGGCGGCGGCTCGCTCGACGACTATATCGCGATAGCCACCCTCGCGGCGGTCATGCTCACGCTGTGGTCGTGGGGCGTGTGGGACCTCAGCCTGCGCCGGCGGCGCGAAGCTGCACGCGGCGATTCGCAATGGGCCATTGCAGTACGGCAGTTCAAACGGAGCCGGCCGGCGCTGGTGGGGCTCGCCATCATCGTGCTGCTCTACCTGGTTGCGCTGCTCGCGCCGCTGCTCGCGCCGTACGACCCGATCGCGCAGACCGACATCGCGCGGCTGGGGTACCTGTCGCCGCGCGCGGACTACCTGCTCGGCACTGACCGCTTCGGGCGCGACGTGCTCAGCCGCATCATCTACGGATCGCGCATCTCGCTGTCGATCGGCTTCATTGCGACAGCTCTGAGCATCACTATCGGTACGTTGCTCGGCGCGGCCGCCGGCTACTTCGGCGGCAAGGTCGACACGATCGTCATGCGCTTCACGGACACCGTGCTCGCGTTCCCGCGACTGATCCTGCTCATCATGATCGTGGCACTGTTCGGTCCGTCGATCACGATGATCATCCTCGTGCTCGGGCTCACGCAGTGGCCGGGCACGACGCGGATCGTGCGTGGCGACGTGCTCAGCCTGCGGGAGCGCGAGTTCATTCACGCCGCACAGGCACTCGGGATGAGCCGCGCGCGCATCATGCTGCGACACCTGATCCCGAACGTGATGGCGCCCGTCATCGTCGCAGCCACGCTCGGCATCGGCAACACGATCGTCATGGAGGCCGGCCTCTCCTTCCTCGGCCTCGGTGTGCAGGCACCGACACCCACGTGGGGAAGCATGGTGGCCGAAGGCCGCGACAACCTGCTCGGCGCATGGTGGGTCGCGACGTTTCCCGGCCTGATCATCGTGCTGGTCGTGCTTGCGTTCAACCTGGTCGGCGACGGACTGCGCGACGCACTGGATCCGAGACTCCGCTCATGATCACGCAGAGGCGCGGAGGCGCAGAGGACAGAGCTGCCGGGGAGCGTCCATCATGACATCTCCGCTCCTCGAGGTGACGGATCTGCGCACGTATTTCAAAACGGATGCGGGCACGGCGAAGGCGGTGGATGGCGTGTCCTTCCATGTCGATCGCGGCGAGGTACTCGGCGTGGTCGGCGAGAGCGGCTGCGGCAAGTCGGTGACATCCCTGTCGATCATGCAGCTGATCCCGCGTCCGCCTGGCGAGATCATGGAGGGCAGCTCGATCCGGTTCGGGGGCGAGGAGCTGATCGGCGCGGGCGAGAAGCGGCTGCGCGCCGTGCGCGGCAACGACATAGCGATGATCTTTCAGGAGCCGATGACGTCGCTGAATCCGGTCTACCGCGTCGGCGACCAGATCGGCGAGGCGCTCCGGCTGCACCGTCAGGTGAAGAAGAGCGAGGCGCGGGACCGTGCAGTCGAGATGCTGAGGCTGGTCGGCATCCCGAACCCCGAGGAGCGGGTCGATGCATACCCGCATCATCTGTCGGGTGGCCAGCGGCAGCGTGTCATGATCGCCATGGCCCTGTCATGCGAGCCGGATCTGCTGATCGCGGATGAGCCGACGACCGCGCTCGACGTGACGATCCAGGCGCAGATCCTGGAGCTGCTCGCCGACCTGCGCGCACGGCTCGGCATGGCGGTGTTGCTGATCACGCACGACCTCGGTGTCGTCGCCGAGGTGTGCGACCGCGTCGTCGTGATGTACGCGGGGCAGGTCGTGGAGCACGGAACTGTCGAGCAGATCTTCAACAACCCGCGCCACCCGTACACGGAAGGGCTGCTTCAGGCGGTGCCGCGGCTCGGCGTACGGCAGGAACGCCTGGCCGTAATACCTGGAACCGTGCCGAGCCCGATGCACTGGCCGGTCGGCTGCCGCTTTCATGACCGATGCCCGTATGGCTGGGAGAAGTGTGTGGAGCAGCACCCGCCGCTGCTCGAGACGCGGACGAAGGACGTGCGCCGTGCGCGCTGCTGGCTCGAGGAGCACCCGGAGCGGCGCGAGGCAATGCGGCGGACCGGCAGCGCATTCAGCACGGATCCGGCCGAAACCGTGGCGCCCGCCGAGCAGTATCATCGCGCCGTCCGGCCCGGGGAGGCGAGCCGTGAGTAAGACGCTGATTGTGCCCGAGACCATGCCGCTCCCGCCCTCGAAGGGCGACAGCGATCTGGCCGGCCTCACCCCCGACGACGTGGGTGCGCCGCCGGAGTCGCTGCTGCACGTGCGCGGTCTGAAGAAGCACTTCGCGGTCAGGGGCGGCTTCTTCGGGCGGGAACGGGACTCGGTGCGCGCGGTGGATGGCGTGACATTCTGGCTCGCGCGCGGCGAAACGCTCGGCCTGGTAGGGGAATCGGGGTCGGGCAAGACGACCACCGGTCGTGCACTGCTCCGGCTCATCGAGCCATCGGCCGGTTCTGCGCATTTCGAGGGCGAGGATATCTTCGCAATGGACGCGCGCGAGCTGCGGCGCATGCGGCGGCGCGCGCAGATCGTGTTCCAGGACCCGTTTGCGTCGCTGAACCCGCGCATGACGGTAGGCGACATGCTGCGCGAAGTGCTGCACATTCACAAGCTCGCCCGCGGCGCGGCCGCCGAGGCGCGTGTGCGCGAGCTCCTCGAGACGGTCGGCCTCTCCCCCGCGCACGCGGACCGGTATCCGCACGAGTTCAGTGGAGGACAGAGGCAGCGCATCGGGATCGCGCGCGCTCTGTCCGTCGAGCCGGACTTCATCGTGTGCGATGAGCCCGTCTCCGCCCTCGACGTCTCGGTTCAGGCCCAGGTGCTGAACCTGCTCGCGTCCCTGCAGCAGCGGCTCGGCATCGCGTACCTCTTCATCGCGCATGATCTGAGTGTCGTCGAGCACGTGAGCGACCGCATCGCCGTGATGTACCTCGGCCGCATCGTGGAAATGGGCGCCGCGCAGGACGTCATCACGAAGCCGCGGCACCCCTATACCCGTGCACTGCTGTCCGCCGTACCCGTGCCCGAGCCGGGCCGCAGGCGCCACCGCATCGTGCTGGCCGGCGACGTGCCCAGCCCCACCAACCCGCCGCCAGGATGCCCGTTCCACCCGCGCTGCCAGCACGCCCTGAAGGACGCCGACTGCGCACGGCTCGTTCCCTCGCTCGCGGAAAAGGCGCCGCTCCATTTCGCCGCCTGCATCAAGGAGCCGGCATATATTCGGTCCACTATCCAGTCTTGACACCCCGCTGGGCCCCGTCTAACTTCGGGCCGGTCAAATTTCCACTGAATGCAATTCGCTTCGCGCCTGATCGGGCAGCTCCACCGCAACGGAGGTTACTTTGGTAAGTCTCACCCTGGCGCATGCACTCATCCAGATCCCCGGCATGGAAGCGCCTGACATGACGCTGTCGGAGCATATGGCGGATCTGTGGACGGGCGGCGGCTGGATGATGTGGCCGCTGGCCCTCTGCGCAGTCGTCGGCCTCGTGGTGATCGTGTGGAAGATGTTCGATCTCAGCTCGAAGTCGATTCGCACGAGCAGGTTCCTCCGCGACGTGGACCAGCTGATCGTGCAGGGGCGCATCAAGGAGGCGCTCGCGATGTCGCGCGATTCGAACACGCCCGCCGGCCGGATCCTGGCGGCGGGTCTGGAGCGCCACGACGAGGGCACCGACCGGGTGATGAAGGCGATCGAGAACGTCGGCATGATAGAGATGGCCGGCCTGGAGAGCGGACTCGTCTGGCTTGCGACCGTGTCCAACGTAGCCCCGCTGCTCGGCTTCCTCGGAACCGTCATCGGCATGATCCAGGCGTTCCAGGCGATCGAGGCTGCCGGAGAAGTCGAGGCGACGCTCGTCGCGGGCGGCATCAAGGTCGCACTGATCACGACCGCCGCCGGTCTCGTCATTGCCATCCCGATCAACATCGCGCACAACTACTTCGTTACCCGAATCGACCGTCTCGTGCTCGACATGGAAGAGTCGGCACAGAAGATGATCGACGCGCTCCACGACAAGGGCCGCGCGACGGTGTGAGCCGAGTGCGTCTCTTCGCGACGCTGACCGAAGTCGGGGGCCAACCGCTGGGTGGCCCCCGTTCTTTTTTCGCCCTCCACACTGCAACTGTTGCAGGCACATTGGTGTAGCAAGACATCACAGCCTCCGCAAACCGCCTGCAGGGTTCGCGATATGCTTTCTCGGCACACCGTCGTATACGTCCTGTTCTTCGCGGTCGCCGCGTCGCTCGCGCTGTTCGGCCCGCGCACGACGCATTCGGCTTCGCCGGCTGCGGTCGCGCCGATCCCCGCCGATGCACTCGCGGCGCTGCGTGAAGGACGATACCTCCGCGCCAGCCTGATCCTGCGCGAATACCTCGCTGCAACCAGCGACAGCACACCCTCGACCATCCTGCTCGCGGCCCGGGCTGAAGCCGGGTGGGGCGACTGGGGTCGCGTGCGGCAGCTGCTAGAAGGACGCAGCTGGCTCGACGGCACGGCGGCAGGATACGGGTGGAGTCTGCTCGGACGCAGCCAGGTCGAGCTGGGACGGTGGCGCGAGGGCGACGAGTCGCTGGAGCGGTACCTCCGGATTTCTGCCGCGGAGAGCGGTGCGTCGGAAGACGGAATTGCGCTGCTGCGCCGGGCGGAGGCGCTGACGGAGCAGGGCGACCACGCCGGCGCGCTCGCCGCATACCGCGAGGCGGCCAGGCTGCTGCCCCAGGTAGAAGACTGGATCAGGATCTTCGCGGCGGGCGCGGCCGCGAGTGCGGGCGATACTGCCGCGGTGCGGCAGGAGCTGGCGCCGGTCGATTCGGCGCTCGCGCTGGAATGGGCATGGCGCGCGGAAGTCCGCGCGCGCACGAATGCGGGTGACGCGCGCGGTGCGCTGCCGGTCGCGGAACGGGCGGCCGCGCGCCTTGGCAGCGAGAGCCGGCAGGCATCCGCATGGTCGCTGGTGGGCGACCTGCGCGGGGCGGCAGGCGACAGGACGGGCGCGAGGGCCGCCTACATCCGGGCAATGAACGCCGCGAGCGGCTCGGAGGCGGCAGTCGAAGCGGCACGGTCACTGTCGGAGCTGAGCGGCATCTCCGCAGAGGATCGACTGCTGATCGGACGCGTATATCTGCGGCACGGCAATGTCGCACGGGGTGCAGCCGGTCTCAACGCATACCTGGAGGCAGGCCTGGGCTCGCCGGCTGAGCGGGAGCGGCTGCGGTACGACCTGGCCAACGCCCACTTCAGTGGCGGCGACTATCCTGCGGCCGAAAAGTCCCTGCTGGCGGTGGCGGCGGGCGCATCGGATCGGCGCGTGGCGGCGGACGCGCTGTATACCGCTGCGCGGGCGCAGTACCGCCTCGGTCGTGCGGTCGAGGCGAAGAGCACGCTGCGCCGGGTGATCGGCGATTATGCCGATCAGGAAGCGGCCGTTCGCTCGGCCTACCTGATCGCTGATCTCGACCACGACGACCTGAATCTGGAGCAGGCGACGGAGTACTACCGGCAGGCGATTCGCCTGTCGCCGGCCAGCAGCTACGCCGGAGTCGCGCGGATGCGGCTGGGCGCCATTGCGCTGGCGCAGGGGCGGGCGGAAGACGCACTGAAGGAGTTCGAGGACTATCGCACCACACACCGAACTGGCAGCAGCCACCAGCAGGCGACCTACTGGAGCGGTGAGGTGCTGTCGCGCCTGGGTCGCGACGACGAAGCGCGGGCACGGTTCACCGAGGTGCGGCGTGTCGATCCGTTCACGTACTACGGCGGGCTGGCGTCAGAAGAGATCGGCGACGATGTCTGGGCGGGCAGGCTCGAGCCGGCACCGCCGCCGAGCGAAAAGTACCACGGGGAAGTGGAGCGGGCTCTCGGTCGCGTCGACGTGCTGCGCGAGATCGGCTGGGATGAGGCGGCGGCGTTCGAGATGGACAGGGTGCGCCGGCATTTCGCCCGCTTCGATGGCGCCCTGTACACACTTGCCGAAGCGCTCAACGTGCGCGGCTTCACGACTGCCGGCATCGGACTCGGCTGGGAAATCTACAGGCGGGAAGGCGCGTGGAATCTCCGCCTGCTTCGCATCGTCTACCCGTTCCCGTTCAGGAACGTGATCGTGGCGGAGGCCCGCGACCGTGACGTCGACCCATTCCTGGCAGCCGCGCTGATCCGTCAGGAGTCGATGTTCAACCCGCGGGCTCGCAGCCCGGCCGGCGCGCTCGGACTGATGCAGGTCATGCCGACGACCGGCGCGACCCTCGCCCGCTCCCTCGGCGTCCGCGACTTCAGCCCGGACCTGCTGCTGAAGCCGGAGCTGAACGTGCATCTCGGCATGGCCTACCTGGCCGACCAGCTGCGCACGTACGGCCTGCGGCTCGACGTCGTGCTCGCCGCCTACAACGCCGGGCCCGGCCGGGTCGCCCGCTGGCGCGACTTCCCGGAATTCGACGATCGCCTCCTGTTCGCCGAGCGGATACCCTACGACGAGACGCGCGACTACGTCCGCATCGTCCAGAACAACCGGCGCCTGTACGCCGCCCTCTACACCGACCTGATCGGAGAGGCGGGCGCGGAGGAGGGCGGCGGGGGCGGCGAGGACTGAGCGCCGAAAAGCGCATGGTTACCAGCTTTTCGGGCGCCCGAGCCAGAAGATTTTGCTTGACACCCGCTTGCTGCCGCACCTAGTTTTTCTCTCCGTAGCAGCCGCAGGTGTCGGAATACTTCTGTTAGGAGGCTCGTGCGATGGCCAGGGGGAAGGTGAAGTGGTTCAATGACGCCAAGGGGTACGGCTTCATTGAGCAGCCGGATGGCGAGGACGTGTTCGTCCACTTCTCAGCGATCGGCATGGACGGTTTCAAGACCCTCGCGGAAGGCGAGGAAGTCGAATTCGAGGTAAAGCAGACGGACAAGGGACTGCAGGCCGCGAACGTGAATCGCCCCGCCTCCTGAGTCGCACCGGCAGCAGCAACGCTACCGATCCTCGTAACGACACGCGAGCTGGCGGTCGCCGGGCGTCGCGTGATGCCCGGTTTCTGTGTATCCTTCGTCGGCATTTCCGATACGGAAGGATACGATGGTGCAGACGCCGGAAAAGAGACGTCCCCGCCTGTTTCTGATCGACGGGTACGCGCTGATCTATCGCGCGTATTTTGCCATGATCCAGCGGCCGCTGCTCACGACGCGAGGCGAGAACACGTCGGCCGCGTTCGGATTCACCCGCTTCCTGATCAAGATCCTCGAAGAACACCAGCCTGATTATCTCGGCGTGGTTCTGGACGCCGGGCTGAGCAAGCGCACCGAGATCTACCCAGGGTACAAGGCGACCCGGGACAGGATGCCGACAGACCTGGAATGGTCGCTGCCGAAGATCCGTCAGGTGATCGAGGCGTTCCGGATTCCGGTCGTCGCACTGCCCGATCACGAGGCCGACGATGTAATCGGCACACTCGCGAAGCGCGCCGCCGCCGCTGGTCTGGAAGCCGTCATCGTGTCGGGCGACAAGGATTTCTACCAGCTCATCGGCGACCACATCTGTCTGCTGAACCCGGGGCGTGGCGGCTCCGCTGGCGTGGACGAGGAGTGGGTCGATCTCGGCCGCGCGGGTGACAGGCTGGGCGTACCGCCGCACCACGTCGTCGATTATCTCGCCCTCATCGGCGACTCGTCCGACAACATACCGGGCGCGAAGGGCATCGGTCCGAAGACCGCCATCCAGTTGATCGAGCAGTACGGCAGCATCGAACAGATCCTCGAGCACGCGCCGGAGATCAAGGCGAAGCGCGCGCGCGAGGCGCTGATCGAATCGGCCGCCGACATCCGGATGTCGAAACAGCTCGTCACGATCATGGACGAGCTGCCGATCGAGCTCGACCTCGACTCGCTGCGGGTGTCGGCGCCGGACCGCGGCGCCTTGCGCGATGTATTCCTGGAGCTCGAGTTCCACACGCTCGTGCGCGACTACGCTGCCGACGAAGCGGTGCCGGAGCACCGGCTCGAAGCGGTCCACGCCGTCGCCGACACCGTGGAGTCGGTAGCGGACATCGTCGCCGCCGCACGGCAGCGCGGTGTCGTTTCGATCCGGGTGGAGGGAACCACGGCGGACCCGCTGCGAGGCGAGATCGTCGGCCTGGCGTTGTGTGTCGAAGCGGGCCGGGCGTGGTACCTGCCGCTGCGCCACCGGACGGCGGGCATGCTGGCGCTCGACGGGGTGGGCGTCCGCAACCTGCCCGCACTCGACCACGAGTCGATGAAGCCATTGGTCGAGCTGCTGGAGGACGCTGCTGTCGAGAAGGTCGGCCATGATCTGAAGCGCGACCTGCTTCGGCTGCGCCGCGACGGTATTGCCCTGCGCGGCCTCGCGTTCGACGCGATGGTCGCATCGTACGTGCTGGATCCCGGCAAGCGCGAACACGGACTCGACGCGCTTGCGCTGAGGCATTTCGGCGTCCGCACGCAGACGCGGGAAGATCTCTGCGGCAAGGGGAGAAATCTCACGCCGATCGAGGAATGCGAGATCGACCGGATGACGTCGTACGCGGCGGAAACAGCCGACCTGCCGCTCCGCCTGCGCCCGCTGCTCACGGAGGAGATGGAGCGCCTCGCACTCGACTCGCTATACCGCACGATCGAGCTTCCGCTCATCGATGTGCTCGCCGGGATGGAGTGGCACGGCATCCGGATCGATGAGCCGTTCTTCGCCGCGACTGCAACGCGGCTCGCGCGTGAGCTCGACCTGATCCAGCAGGAGATCTGGAGCATCGCCGGCGAGGAGTTCAACATCAATTCCACGCCGCAGCTGCGCACGATCCTGTTCGACAAGCTCGGCCTGCCAATGCTGCGCAAGACGAAGACCGGCGCATCCACCGATGCCGCCGTCCTCGAGGAGCTCGCCGCGCAGGGTCACGATCTGCCGCGCCGGCTGATGGAGTTCCGGCACATCGACAAGCTCAAGGGCACGTACGTCGATGCGCTGCCGGCGTATGTGAATCCGATCACACACCGGATCCATACGAGCTTCGAGCAGACCGTAGCAGCGACGGGCCGCCTCTCGTCCACCGATCCGAACCTGCAGAACATCCCGATCCGCACGGAGCAGGGCGCAGAGATTCGCAAGGGCTTCATCCCCGCGGACGGCCACGTCTTCGTCACGGCCGATTACTCGCAGATCGAACTGCGCATCCTGGCGCATTTTTCGGGTGACCCCGCCTTCGTCGAGGCGTTCCGCGCGGGCGCCGACATTCATCGGCAGACGGGCGCGATCATGTTCGGCGTCGATGTCGCCGGCGTTACACCCGACATGCGCGCAGCCGCAAAGACCGTCAACTTCGCGACGATCTACGGCATCGGCGCGTTCGCGCTGTCGCACCAGCTTGGAACGTCCGTGCAGGAGGCAAAGGAGTTCATCGAGAACTACTTCGTACGCTTTCCCGGCGTACGCAGGTATCTCGACGAGCAGGTGCAGAAGGCGCGCGACCTCGGCTATGTGGAGACGATCTCCGGACGCCGCCGCTATATCCCGGAAATCACGAGTCGCAACTACAACATCCGGCAGTTTGGCGAGCGAGCGGCGACGAATGCTCCAGTGCAGGGGAGCGCGGCGGACATCATCAAGCTGGCGATGATCTCGATCCATCGGCAGCTCGCGTCGAGTGGTGCGCGTGCGTGCATGCTGCTGCAGGTGCACGACGAGCTCCTCCTGGAAGCACCTGTCGAAGAGGCGGAAGATACCCGTGCGCTCGTTCGCAGCCTGATGGAAGGTGCGTTCCAGCTCAGCGTCCCGCTCGAGGTCGTGACCGGTCTGGGGGCGAACTGGTTCGAGTGCAAGTAGGGGAGCGGGGGAGCGGGGAGCGGGGAGCGGGAAGTTGGCCCGGCGGGCTATGGAAGCGCCCGGCGGAACGGCGAATATTCGCGCCGTCCATTCACTCCACAGGAGGCGCGAACATGAGTCGGAGCATCAACAAGATCATCCTGGTCGGCAACATCGGGCGGGACCCGGACATCCAGACGACGTCAGCGGGAATGAAGGTGGCGCATGTCTCGCTGGCGACCAGTCGGCGTTTTCCGCGGGACGGCGGATTCGAGGAGCGGACGGAGTGGCATCGCCTGACGCTGTGGGACCGGCTCGCGCAACTTGCCGAGGACTACATCCGCAAGGGCGACCGCGTGTATGTGGAGGGTCGCATGGAGTACGACTCGTTCGAGCGGAACGGCGTTACGATCCCGACCGCGGAGGTGCATGTGCGGGAGCTGGTGCTGCTCGGCGCACCGACGGGTCGTGCCGCGGCCGCGGAAGCGGAAGAGGAAGTCGAGGAAGTCGCGGCGTAGAACCGCGGCGCAGAGTGATGCGGGCTGGGCGCGGAGGCATGGCTCCGCGCTCAGCTGATGTCCCAGAAGTCTCTGTGAAACGACAGCATGACCTGCGACTCGCCGTCGTTCAAGCCGCGCACGTAATCGATACGAAGCAGATCCCAGAACAATGACACGCCTGCGCCTGCACTCACGCGCAGCCCGTCCGTGGCGGCGGCGCCCCAGCTCTGGAACGCGGGGTCGGGTTCGCCCTGCTCCGGGTCTGCGGCGGGATCTCCGAATTCGAGGCCGCCCACCGCGCCTGCAGCGCCGATGAGCCGCAGGCGGATCCACGGCTGGAGCACGGCTGCGCTGGCTTCGAGGGAGGCCAGGCCGAACCTGGTACCGGCGAAGGACCGATGACGGTAGCCGGGCATCGTGTTCATGCCGCCGAGCAGGAACAGCCGTTGCGACGGCACGTCACCGGCGACTGCACCTGCCGATCCGGAGAGCAGCATGGCGCGGCTGTGATCGTCCGACGCGAGGCGAAAGGCGGCGTCGAGTGTGGGCCGGAGATACCATTCGCCAGCGAACGTGCCGAGCTCCGCGGCCAGTGAGGCGGTCCAGGAGCGCGCGCGTCCATCCGGCACCGGTCGGGAGATCGAGGCGGTGGCTGCACTCAGGTCGCCGTCGTCTATGGCGAGCACTGGCCGAAACCGTGAATCGCCGAGCGGCGCCGACGAGCTTTCGAGTCGAGCGGACCGGTGACGCTCCGCCACCAGCTCGATGGCAGCCCGCAGCCCTCCCGAGACCACCCGGTCGAATGAGAGCCGCGCGCCGGTCGCGTAGTAGATGTCGCTGTAGTCGTCACCGAGCGCGACAGCCGACAGAGTATTGATGAGCGGTGGCACTGCCAGGCGGAGTCCGAGGTCGCGCGGATCCCTCAGGGCTGCGCGGAGCCGGGCCGCCCCGGTCTGGCTGGTCTGACGCCGGGCGACTGCGGTTGCCCAGACGCGATCCGGACCGAACGCGTGGCCTGCGGCCAGGTCGATGCGCCAGGGCGGCCCGGGGTCATGCACGATACCCATGCCGAGCGCGAGTCCCTCCGCGCGGTTGAAGCGCACAGCGGAGGAAACGGAGCGGATCCCGAGACGCCAGCCGGGAAGGCCGCTGAGGCGGGCGCTGCCGAGCAGTTCGGCTGCCTGTCGCCGCACGTCACCGAGCTGCGCGGGCGTGCCGAGCCCCGCTTCGTTCAGGTCGTCGTAGATGCCGCGCTCGAACTCGTGCGCCTCCAGTCGCGCGCGTGACAGGGTGGTGACCGTCGGCCCGATGAACGTCGATGCGGGGATGGTGTCGTTGAACGTATAGTCGGAGATCCGCATCCGCCCCTGTATGACGGCTGCGGCAGCGAAGTCGAGCTCCGGCAGCTGTCTCCGGATCTCGAGTGTCTGCTCGTTCGGCAGCCAGTAGCGGCCTTCCCAGAGCCCGTTGTCGAGCGAGACACTGATGTGGTCCAGCCGGTCATCCACGTAGGAGAGCGGTGTGAACGTGAACGTCATCCGGACGATGTCCGCGGTGCCGCGGTCCACGAAAACGGAGCCGACGATGGCGGGCCTGTCAACGCTGCGCGGACGCACCTCCAGCTCGTAGACGCGAATCGGCTCGACCGCCGACGGCAGTTGCAGCGTGAGCGAATCCGCGAGCCGGAACTCGTATATCGAATCCGAACCGGGTGCAGCCGGGTGGGGCACATCACGGACCTCGTCGCCGTCGCCCATGCGGATCAGATCGCCGAACCCATCCTGCACCACCGTCAGGTGGTCGAGGTGGTAGTACATGCGGTTGGGGAGGCGACTCGCATCACGCAGACCGACGATGCGCTGCATGCTGCGGTCAGGCGCGGCCCAGAAGAGCTGGAGCGCGACCTGGTCCGTTTTCACCAGCGTGCGTTCCTCATTGTCGCGGCGGTCGAGGTAGAAGTAGACGAACCCCTCAGCCAGTGCGGTATAGTTGCGCAGCAGGGTGTCTCTGGCTGGGAGCATGCGCTGCATCCGAGCCCGCTCGATCAGATCCAGAGCCCGGGACCCGTCCCAGCCATCGGCCTGTGCAGCGCCGGCACGGGGCGTAGCCGCCAGAAGAACAGGCACGAGCAGCACACAGAATGGGAAAGATCGAACGTCGAATCGCACGTCAGCCTTCATGATTGGAGGATCGCCGCCGCGCGTGCAGCAACCGAAAGGGGAGCGAGTGCCATTGCACCCGCTCCCCTCCATGCAGCCAGCCGCCGCTGATTCCGGCGAAGTAGTTCTCTCAGCTCAGTTGGCACTCCAGAACGTGGACAGCGCTTCGCCGTCCGGGCTCTCGCGCAGCTTCTCGAAGGCGCGGTTGCGGATCTGACGGATCCGCTCGCGGGTGACGCCCAGCAGCGAGCCGATTTCCTCGAGCGTGCGCTCCTCGCCGTCATCGAGACCGTAATAGAGGTAGAGAATCCGGCGCTCACGCTCCGTCAGATACTTCTCGAACATCCGATCGAGGAACTCGCGCTGCGCCTGCGATTCGACGGTCTCCTGGATGTCCTCGGCCTCGGCGCCAGCGAAGCGCTCGCCGAAGGAGGCGCTGTCACGATCGCCGCGATCGATCGGCGCGTCGAGTGAAAGCTCCGAAGCCGCGACGCGGCGCAGCGCCCGCACTGTTTCCACGGGCTCTCCCATCTCGTCGGCGATCTCCTGATCCGTCGGAGAACGGCCGAGCATCTGGGTGAGCGCGGTGTCGGTGCGCGAGAGCTTGACCAGATTCGAATTCTGGTTGAGCGGAATGCGTACGGAGCGTGTCTGCTCCGCCAGCGCCTGCAGCACCGTCTGCCTGATCCACCACACGGCGTACGAGATGAACTTCACGCCCTTGTCCGGATCGAACTTCTTGACGGCCTTGAGCAGACCCTCGTTGCCGATGCACACCAGCTCGGCGAGGCCGAGTCCACGGCCCTGGTACTTCTTCACGTAGGAGATGACGAAGCGGAGGTTCGCCGTCACGAGGCGTTCGGCCGCCTCCTTGTCGCCGACCCGCGCGCGGCGCGCCAGCTCACGTTCTTCTGACGGATCCTCGATCAGCGGGTACTTCTCGACATCGAAAAGATACTGGTCGAACGAGTCCAGGGCGCGGGAGTTCGCGAACATTGATTAGAGCTTCCTGGGACCGGGTGACAAAACAAAAGCAGCCGACCGGCGTTTCCGCTGGGCCCGCTGCTTACCCGAGGAACGTGTGCGGCCTGACGACAGTATCCATCCGCGCTCGACCATTCCTCACAAAGGTGCCGATCATGACCAGCCCAATATAAGAGAAGTCCGGAAACGATGGAACCCCCTTCGCACCGCGTAAGGCCAGGAAGTGGCGTAACTGCGCGCCTGACCGGCCGTTGCGGGGCGTCGGAGGCGTCGCCGATTTTCCGAATATCCGCGTACCCGGCATCGGCCGTGTTTACCGTGCGCGGCCGGCCAGCTCCGCCATCGCGTGATGCGGCGAAGGCCCGTCCTTCAACAGGAAGATCGTGAATGCGGCGCCGGACGCGGCACTGATGTAGAGCGCATCCGTGACGAGCCCGATGCGGAGCGTGACGCCGGTGATATCGGACAGCTCTCGGAACCGGGGCCGGAACAGGGCGCGATAGACGAAACGGGGCCCGTCACACGTCAGCACCAGCCAGCCATTACGATAGGATCCGATGCCACCGTGCCCCGTGATCGCTGCGGGGGCAGCGCGGGCGGGGCTGCGTCCGAGCGGCTCGACGGGGATCACCGCCCGGAGCGAGCGGGGGAGCTGATCGCGCGAGCGCCAGCCGGGGCGGCCGAAGAAGCCGCGCAGCCGTGCGACCGCTGCCCGGACGCCGAGCACGGCCGCACGCCAGAGCCGAGGACCTGCGAACACCAGCAGTACCACCGAAGCTGCCAGCGCGATCAGGGCAGCATTCGGATGGAGCAGCGCCGCCGCGGCCAGCGCTACGGCCAGAATGTCCTCGACGATACTGATCGCGGTGCGGAGCGCGCGGCGGGGCCTGGCGCGGGTCGCCAGGATGAGACGGAACCCGGCTTTGCTGCCGTGGGCCAGGAGCGCCATGGCGGCGGCAGTCAGCGCCGCCGCGAGCTGCAGCGGCAACGCGACGTCCTGGAGAGCGAGGAGGGCGAGCCCGCCCGCGGCAGCCGGGCGGATGAGGGTGTGCACCGCCTCCCACGTGGTACCGACGAACCGCATTCGGTCCACGACGAGTTCCACAGCATAGAGCGCGAGCGCACTGCCAATCACTATGCCATGGCCCAGCCCGCCAAGCCCTGCGGGAAGATCCACGATCCATTCGTTGCGAACGGCCAGGCCGAGGAGTGCGACTGTCGCGTAGAGATTGAGCCCGCAGGCGAACGCGATGCCGAATATCCGGCCGGCCAGGACAGGGTTGATCATGCCGAAAGGTTAAGTCTGTGCCTGATCGAGCGGAAGGACTGCCGGCGATGGCGAAGGGCCCGGACCGAAGTCCGGGCCCCTGCCGCCCGACGGACGCGCGTCGGCCGATCCAGAATGGTTTCTACTTGCCGGTCTTCCGCACCTGCTCCATCAGCTGGAGCGGCTGGAAAATGCAGCCTGTGGGCTGCAGCGGCACGTAGAGGTACTGCACGTCCTCGATCTCATCCCGCAGGTCGGCCCGCTCGTCCAGGATTTCGCCCAGATCGCGACTGCGGTCCGCCTGCCGCACGCTGTCCAGCGCGTCGATCACGTCCGCGACCTCGTCACGGTCCGCATACACGGGGTACCCGTTGACGAGCCCGAGATACGCCAGGTTCGTGGCGTTGATCTGCCGCGCGCCCTGGTACGTGATGTACTCGACGCTCTCATCGCCAATCGTGATCGTCAACGGCTGACCGCGCACGTACCAGTCGGCGTCGCGCGCCACCATCACCATGCCGACGGACTCACGCAGCGGCACGCGGGTCCCGTTCAGCATCACGACGGTATCGCGCTGCTCCACGCGGTAGAGCGCGCTCTGCGTGCGCAGACCTGTCGGCGTCATCGGGTCCACGATGCAAACCGTGATCGCCTCCTCACGCGGCGCTGGCGGAGGCAACGGCGCCGGGACCGGCGCTGGTGCCGGTGCCGGCGGCGGGGCGACAGTCACGACGCGGGGCCGATCCAGACCCATCAGCAGGTGAAGGCCGAGCTGAGCACCCACTTCGTGCACCACGTCGCTGACCAGCTCGTCGCCATCCGTCAGTGTCACTTCGTTGCCGGTAATCGTCGGCGATGCCGCGTAGATCTCAGGCTTGTAGATGCGGTCATTGAGCTCGAGGCGCAGCGCGAAATTCGGCGCGAGCCGGATGTCCGTGCCGAGGCCGACCAGGCCCATCAGCACCTTCTTTTCGCCGAGTGCGAACGAGTTGCCTGCCGTCGTGCCGTCCGTCACCGTAAACGGGTGGCAGGACCAGCTCTCATCGCCGTCGACACAGTCGAACGGATCGCCGCCGGGGTTCACCCACTTGCCGCCCAGGCCAAGCGCCAGGTACGGCAGCAGCTCCCGACCCGACCATTCCGTGTTCGGCTGACGGAACCGCCACAGCAGATCGAGCGAGCCGCTCCACAGGTTCACATCGTCGAAGACGTTGACCGTTCCCTGGCTGGCTTCCAGCAGATCTTCGTTGTCGTAGACGACCGGCCGCTCCGAATATGTCAGGTTACCGCGCAGGCCGATGTTCGGACGGAACCAGTACCCGATCTGAGCGCCGCCCAGCCAGCCGGCCTTGAACATCACTTCGTCGCGATCCGACCCGTCTGGGAGACCGGTCGCTTCCCCGTCCAGCATGGGGCTGTACCACGAGCCGCCGCCATTTATGCCGATATCCCAGCGATAGTTCTGGGCTGCGGCGGGTGCGGTGACCATCGGCACCATGAGGGACGTCGTCACCGCGATCATTGCGAAAATCCTCATACATCCTCCTGATTATCGTCCTTGCGAACCGCGCGCAAACATCGCGCGCGGCTCCAGCCCGCTTCCATGCGCCTGCCGGGCCGGCGCCGATCTGTGCAGGAAGCCTGCCATTCCCCGACGAATGGCCTGAAACGCTTGTGTTGCATGGAGATGAGGCAGCACACGAGTGCATAAAAGAAGGTCGCCGGTGCAGCCTCTCACGAGGCGCAACCGGCGACCGGACAGCAGACCTGCGTCCGGCGGGCCGCCCTGAGCGACCACGCCGGAGCCTGTCGTAACTACTTACCGCCCTTGAGAACTTCTTCCATCATCTGGAGCGGCTGGAAGACGCAGCCAATCGCGTCGAGCGGGACGTAGAGGTACTGCACGTCCTCGATCTGATCGCGCAGGTCAGCGCGCTCGTTGAGAATGGCGCCCAGATCACGGCCCGCGTTGGCGCGGCGGAGCTCCGTGAGAGCGTTTGCGATATCTGCGACCTCATCGCGGTCTGCGTAGACCGGGTAACCGTTCACCGTGCCGAGGTACGTCACGCTGCTGGGATCGATCACACGGGCACCACCGTACGTGAGGTACTGCACGTTCTGGTTGCCGATCGCCAGCACGAGCGGCTGACCGCCGACGTACCAGCCTGCGTTCCGCGCGACCATCACGTTGCCGACCGACTGCCGCAGTGGCACGCGATTGCCGTTGACCATGACCAGCGTGTCCCTCTGCGTGACGCGGTAGATCGCGTTCTGCATGCGGATCCCGTTCGGCGCAGTCGGATCGATCACGCACACCGTGATGTTGTCCTCACGCGGTGCGGGCGGCGGCGGCGGCGTCGGCGGAGCCGGCGGTGTCGGCGGCGGCGGCGGCGGCGGCGCGATCACGACGGGCGGCGGTGCGGCCAGGCCCATCAGGAGGTGGAAGCCGAGCTGCGCACCGACCTCATGCATCACCGAGGCTACGCCCTCGTCCCCGACGTTCACGACACGCATGCCCTCGCTGTCGGTGGTGCCGGTCGGCGTCGCGTCCCAGACTTTCGGCTTGTAGATCCGGTCATTGATCTCGACGCGAAGCGCCGAACGCGGGGACAGCCTGAAGTCGGCACCCAGGCCGACCAGCCCCATGAGCGACTTACCCTCGTCGATCGCCAGCGGGCCGGTCGTCGGGAAGACGGTGGAGCAGGACGACGAGTCGTCGCCTTCCACGCACACCTCGTAGTCGCCTGACGGATTCACCCACTTGGCGCCCAGGCCGAGCGCGATGTACGGCAGCGTCTCACGCCCGATCCACGACTCGTTCGGCGAGCGCAGCCGGAACAGCAGATCCAGCGTGCTGCTCCACAGGTTGATGTCGCCGTGCAGCGTGTTCGAATCCTCGCCGGCGTCATCGCCGCCATCGGCCTTCAGCGGACGGTACGAGTACGTGCCGTTCGCACGCACACCCAAGCGTTCACGCGGCCAGAATGTGAACTGCAGTCCTGTAAGCCACCCTGCATCGAATCGTGCACCTTCCGGGCCCGCCACCTCGTCATCGAGCATCTCGCTATACCACGATGCTCCGCCATTGATCCCGACATCAGCCTTCCATGCCTGAGCCGACAGCGTAGCGGGCACGAGCCCGATGAGCAGGGCGGCGACGAGTACTAAACGACTGATCGCTCGCATTGTTCCTCCGTCCAAAATGTTATGTCTCTGACGAGATGCGCCGGTTGCACGGCCCCATGCCTGCACCACCGTCGCCGGTCGCCGGGGAACCCTCGCAAGAAGATTGCCAGCGGAGCAGCCCGGGTCAAGCGGCGTGCATTGAACGGAGCGGCGAAGCGATCTGCTAAACAGATGTGGGCGCTCAGACCCGCGTCAGCAGCAGCGACGCATTGATGCCGCCGAAGCCGAACGAATTGCTGAGCGCGACGCGCGGCGCGATCGGCCTGCCGGAGTTGGGAACGTAGTCGAGGTCGCAGGCGGAATCGGGGCTGGATTGGTTGAGGGTGGGCGGTGCCCAGCCGTGGTGCATGGCCAGGCAGCAGACCGCGGCTTCGATGGCGCCGGACGCGCCGAGCGCGTGGGCGTAGAAGGGCTTGGTGCCGGAGATCGGGACGGCGTAGGCGTGGTCGCCGAGCACGGCCTTGATGGCGTTGGTCTCGGTGGCGTCGTTGATGGGTGTGGACGAGCCGTGCGGGCTGATGAAGTCGATGTCAACCGGATCGACGCCGGCGTTCCTGATGGCGATGCTCATGGCGCGGGCCGCCTGGGCGCCGTCGGGTCTGGGCGCGGCCATGTGGAACGCGTCATTGGTGACGCCATAGCCGGCGACTTCGGCGTAGATGCGGGCGCCGCGTGCGATGGCGTGGTCCATGTTCTCGAGGATGAGTGCGCACGCGCCTTCGCCCATGATGAAGCCATCGCGCGCACCGTCGAAGGGTCGGCAGGCTGCTTCGGGGTCTGCGTTGCGGGTGGACATGGCGCGGATGAGTGCGAAGGCGCCAAAGCAGAGCGGAGCGAGCGGAGCCTCGACGCCGCCGACGACGGCGACGTCCGCAGCGCCTTCGCGAATGAGCCTGAACCCTTCGCCGACGGCGATGGTGCCCGACGCGCACGACATCGCGTTGGTCGAGTTCGGTCCGGTGAAGCCGAACTCGATGGCGGTGACGCAACTCGCGGCACCTACGAAGGTGGTGAGTGCGACGCGCGGATCCACGGCGCGCGGCTTTCCACCGTACAGCGTGCCGGCCTGGACTTCGGCGTTGGCTGCGCCGCCGAGAGCGGAACCCATCTGCACGGCGACGCGGTCGTGGTCCAGGCGGCTGGTGTCCAGCAGCGCATCTTCGATGGCGAGGCGGGTGGCAGCAATGGCGAAATGGCAGAAGCGATCGAGACGCGAAGCGAGGCGTGCATCCATGTAGGCGGCAGGATCGAAGTCGTCGACTTCAGCGGCGATGTTCGTGCGCCAGATCGTGGAGTCGAAGCGGGTGATCCGGCGGATCGGCGAACGCTCGCGGCGCAGGCCCTGCCAGAACGGGCCGACGCCGGTCCCGGCGGCAGTGATCGGGCCGATGCCGGTGACCGCGACGCGGGCGAACGGGCTGCCGTTCTCATGCATGGCGCGCCTCGCGGGCACGCCGTTCGGCCTCGCGCGCGACGCCGGCGAGGGTGCGGGCGGCTATGACGCTGACGAAGCGCGGCCCGATCACGTGACGCCAGGCGAAGCCGCCGATCAGAGGCCAGTGCGGACCGTCCCACGCGTGCGAGATGCTGACGTCGGTGCCGCCGCTGACCGGGTGAAACGACCACTTCACGATCATGCGCCGCGTGATGCCGTCGACATGCACGAAATGGATTGCGGGCTCCTGCTCGACGACATGCATGTCGCTCACCCACCAGGTCGGGTAGCGCACCGGTCCGAAATCGCGCCATGCGGCCATCTCGACGCGGCCGGTGCCGAAGGCCTTCCTGTCGAGGAACCGGACCCACCGGTAGTGCGGGAGAATGGCGGGCCAGCGCTCGACATCTGCTGCCACGCGGAAGCAATCCTCCGCCGGAGCCGCAATGAACCGTTCATCGATCCTCATCATGTACTGCTCCCGGTCGCGTGGGGCGGGCTGATCAAGCTGAGGAGGGATGGACCCGAAAGCAAGCTGGAGGCCGGCGCGACATCGCCCGTGACGCGGATGACGGCACGGGCGAACTCGTGCGCGTGAGCGAGCCGACCGATGGCGAAGTTGGCGAGCAGGCGACGCGCGAGGACGAATTCGATTCCGCGCTGAACGATGCGCGAGCTGCGCAGGAGTCGAGTGCGCGCGTCAGCATAGGGGCGCAGCGCAGCGGAGGAACAGTCGCGCCGTGCGAGCGCCCGTGCCGCTACCGGCGCGAGCAGCTCGGCGCAGGCGAGCGCCTGAAACACGCCTTGTCCGGTGAACGGATCATAGTAGCCGGCTGCGTCACCGACGAGCGCAGCACCATCGAATACGGCAGTGCGAACCGGTCGATCGAACGGACCGCTGCCGAGGATCGGCGCGTCGCGCAGACCGTGCAGGTCCACGCGCTCGCGGATTGGCAGGGACCGTACTGCAGCTGCGAAGAACGCGTGCGCATCGCGTGCGATATCGCGGCCGTAACGGCCGGCGTCGGCCACGACCGTCACATTGCACCTGGTCCCGCCGTGAGCGACGGGTGCGATGGCTGCGCAGATGCCGTCGCCTGCGTGCATCTCGCCGATGTCGTGCGTGTCGAGAAGCGCGGGCAGGTGCATCGTGAGTGAAACCTTGCGCAGCCGTGCGGGTCGGCTCACGGCGTGCAAACGGGCGGCAATGACGGAACGCAGCCCATCCGCGCCGATCGTGAGCGGGGCACGGAAGCACAGGCGGCGTGTGCGCACGCCGGCAATGCGGCCGTCCTCGTACAGCAGGTCTGTGACGGCCTGATCCGGAATGAAACGCGCGCCGGCATCGACCGCGGCATCCAGGAGTGCGCCATCGAGCACGGCGCGCTCGATGGCGAACGCGCCGGCGCCGGCTGTACCCTCATCGAAGTGTGCTGTGAACGAGCGGCCATCGGGTGCGACGATGCGCCAGCCGCGCAGGCGCGCGCCGGGCAGCGCCTCGACCCTGTCCAGCACGCCGATGCGGCGAAGGACCTCGGTCGCGCCGGCGCTGAGGCAGTCGCCGCACGGTTTCCCGCGCGGGAACGTGCGTCGATCGATGAGCGTCACGTCGACGCCTGCGCGGGCGAGCAGCAGCGCCGCTGTGGCGCCGGCCGGACCGGCGCCCACAACGATTACGGATGCGGCGTTCATGAGATGCGGTGATCGACAGCGCCGTCAGCGAGCAGCACGAGCCTGAAGAAGAACATGCGCTCGAGACGGCGGACGGTGAGGCCGGCGGCGTCGGCCAGCTCGAGCAGCTCGGTACGCGTGAACGCGCGCAGCACCGAGAGCGGACCGTCGTGCTTCGTCAGCCGATTGCTGCGCCAGCGGGTGGCGGCGAGGAAGCGCGCGCCGAGGTAGTTTGCCGCGCAGCGCTCAAGCTCGTTGACGAGCACAGCGTGCTTCGCGACGCGTGCGGCTTCCCTCAGCGTCGCTATCTGGTCGGGCCGCTCGAAATGATGAAGCGTGAGCGACAGCAGCACGACATCGAACGAGCCGCTGCGGTACGGCAGCGCGCGCGCGTCTGCTGCGCCAATGGCGATGCCGGTGCCTGCCGTGCGGCGCGCAGCTACCTCTCGCATCTGCGGATGCACGTCCGTGGCCGTGATCTGCACGGCAGATTGCGCGGCGCGTGGCCGGCGTGCGATCGCGAGCGGAATGTCGGCCGAGCCGGTCCCGACATCGAGGATGCGCAGCATGCCATGAAGTCGAAGCAGCGGCGCCAGCGTGCGCAGCACCGCCCGCCGTCCGCCGAGCAGCCGGTTCACCTCGGCGACCTGGTCAAGGCTCTGCTCCAGCTCCGCGCTGTCGTGATGAGCTGCATCGAGGAGCTCGGGCACATCGGTGAGCCGTTCACGCATGGGCGGACACGGCGTCGTCGCGGGCGGCACGCAAGCGCGCGGCCGCGTCCTCGAGGCGCGGCCGTACGGTTGCTGCGTCGAGGGTGCGGCACACGCCGTCGCGGTAGAGGATGCGGCCGCGCACGGCAGTCAGCACGACGTCGGCGCTGCGTGCGCTGAAGATGAGGGTTGCGAGCGGGTCGTGGACCGGTCGCGTGTGCGGCTCTTCGATACGCACTGCGCACAGGTCGGCGTCCTTGCCGACGTCGAGTGAGCCGACGCGGGAATCGAGGCCGAGCGCACGCGCACCATCGATGGTGAGCATGCGCAGCAGCTCGGCGGCCGTCATGACGGACGGGGAGGCGAGCCTGCTGCGCTGCACGAGCTGCGCGACGCGCGCCTCCTCCAGCAAGTCGATGCGGTTGTTGCTGGCGACGGAATCGCTGCCGATGCCTACCGTCACGCCTGCTTCCAGCATCTCCGGTACGGCAGCGACGCCATGACCGAGCCGCGCGTTCGCGATGGGGCAATGCGCCACGGCGGCGCCGGAGTCGCGGATCAGCTCGATGTCGGCCGCGTCTGCGCCCACGCAATGGATGAGGAGCGGCCGCGTCGCAAGAACGCCCGTCTCGTTGAGCAGCGCGATGGTCGAGCGCGACCGTGGCGGGGTGTCGATGCCGCGGCGGCGCAGGCCGCTGGCGAGCGGACCGTCGCCGTACGTCACGAGACGGGCCTCAGCAGCGGACTCCGCAGCATGGACCGCGACCGGCAGCCCTTCCGTCATCGCGTAGCGGGCCGCGAGGCCGAACAGTACATCGGAGACGGTGTACGGCGCATGCGGCGAGATGCCGACCCGCACGAGATCGGTTTCGCGCGAGCGCATCGCGCCCACACGCGCGTGCAGGATCTCCAGCACGCCTGCCGCCTGCGCAGGCGCGGGGCCGAATACCTCCCGATACACGGTACCGCGCAGGCCGGCCTCCTGCATCGCCCCCATGGCAGCGCCGGAATCCTCCGTCGCGGCCATCGTCGTGACGCCGCCGGCGAGTGCCTCGAGACAGGTCCAGCGAGCTGCCGCGGCGAAGTCGGCGCTGTCCAGTGAGGCGCCGACCCTGGCGCGCCGGAGCAGCGTGATCCATTGCTCGAAAGGCAGGTCCTCGAGGAGCCCGCGCATGCCGGCGAGCTCCGGGTGCGTGTGGGTGTTGATCAGTCCGGGCAGCAGGATTGCGTCGCCGAGCGCGACGTGCAGCACGTCGCTGCCGATGTCCAGCTCAGTGCCGGGCGCGACGGCGGCAATGGCACCCCTTTCATCGACGAGCACGCCACCACGGTGTACCGGAGGGGCGGTGACCGGCACCACCCATTCCGCGGTGTAGAGCGCGGGCCGCATCAGCGCCTGAAGGTGAACAGGTCGCCGCCGATGTTCTGGGTGCGCGACCTGATGAGCTGCTTATCCGGCTCGCGCGGGTTGTGGCCGCGGATCTCGCCGAGGGACACGGAAACGCGGAAGTCACCGAAGCGCGTGCCTGCCTGGATGGGCCAGGCGATGTCGATCCGGTAGATCGATCTGCTTCCCGCCGGGAACGAGCCGCGAAGGCCGATGCCTGCCGCGGTGCGCCAGCCGGAGTCGGTGCCGAACGGCACATCGCCGGGCCATACGCGGCCCGCATCGGCGAAGACGCTGCCGCCGAGGTCCAGCACGTCCGGCAGCGGCCAGCCGATGAAGAAGCGATCCTCGAGGGTGAGCACGACCCGCCGGCCGCCGGGCAGCTCGTCGCGTGCGTAGCCGCGCATGCCGTAGTCGCCGCCGAGGGTCAGCTGGAAAGGCGTGCGCGAGTTCCAGGCGCCGGTCGCCGCTGCGCGGAAGAACAGCGTCTGACGCGGCAGCGCGGGTGTCTGCAGGTAGGCGAGCACATCGCCGTCCGCGTAGACGTCCTCCCATTCCGGCTGGAGCGCGCTGGCGGTGAGGTCGCGCCGGCTGTCGCCGCGGGCGCGCCCGATGACGAGGACGTCACCGATGTCGAAGCCTGCGTACAGGTTCAGCATCGAGTACAGGTCGTCGTCGGTCTCGATGGAAGGCATGGAGCGACCGAGCGCGAGGATGGCCTCGGCGCCGAGACGGATGTCTTCCTGCCCGCGCATGCTGTCCAGGCCGCGGCGGCGGACCCACCAGACGTTGCGATGCCCGAGCAGAGCGTAGGCGCGGATATTGTCGAGCACCTCCCGCTGCGGCGCGACGACAGCGGCGAGCGAGTCGCCGGCGGGGACGCGCTCATCGAACGCATCACGCTCGGCCAGCTGCAGCTCGCCGGGATAGCTCAGCTCCTGATAGCTGAGCGCGGCGCCGACCAGCGCCATGTTGCCGCGCCGCCCGATCCTGCGGAGCACCGACAGATCGAAGGCCTGCTCACGCATCGGGAGCAGCAGCCGCGGGCGATCCCCGGCGTCGCCTGCGTCCAGGATGTACTCGAAGAACTGATCATCGCGGCGGAACGTCTGCCGACCGGCCCAGCGGCTGACCTCGGCGACGAAAGGATAGGCGACCTCCTCGTGCACGAATGTGCCAGCGCGGCTCCTGCCGAGCGCGCCCGTAACATCCCAGCGAGTGCCGAAGAGCTGGGGCGTGTGGTAGGACACGCCGTAGTCGCGCGTGACCTCGCGCTCGAAGTAGAACAGACCCAGCGACTGCCCGGTGCCGAGCAGATTGTCTTCGGTCAGCCGCATGCCTTCGATGCCGAAGCCGCCGCTCGTCCTCACGCTCACGTCGACGCGCGTGCTCCATTCATCGCGTGTATCCACGATGACATGGTGCGTGCCGTCCGTCTGCGGCACCCCGAACACGTCGACTGTCGAGAGGAACCGGTAGCTGCGGAGCAGGCGCTCCGTCTCGGACAGCATGAAGGGGTCGTAGCAGGAGCCTGGTTCGAACAGCAGCTCGCGGCGGATCATCGATTCCTTCGTGCGCCTGTGCAGCCGATTCGCTGTTCGGTAAGCCCAGAGGAAGCGTCGGTCGAGGTCTTCCTCGGACAGGTCGAAGATCGATGCGTTGTCGACGAAGACGTAGCTGATGCGCCCGGCCGCGCACGGCTCCGGCGCGGCGGGCCGGACCGGCGTCTGCGCGAGGGCCGGGGCCGACAGCAGCGCTGCGAGGAACGGGACGAGACCGCGAAATGACACGGCGTGACAATACCGGAACCGCGTCCACTTATTCAAGGCCCGCGCGCGACGACGCAGGCCGTCGGCCGCTTGACAGGCGCCGTCGGCGCGGCGTAGGCTAGCCCTTTGCGGCACTCTCGCAATCGAGGATAGGCGTGGCAACAGAGACGGCAGCAGCGGATTTGTCGAGGCACGGCATCAAGGCCGGCGCGGCGGTATACAGGAATCTGGCTCCGGCAGTTCTGATCGAGCACGCGGTGCAGCGCGGGGAGGGCCGGCTGACCCGCAACGGCGCGTTCGCAGGAGTCACCAGTCCGCATACCGGCCGCTCGCCGGATGACAAGTTCGTGGTACGCGAGCCGTCGAGCGAGCAGCAGATCTGGTGGGGCAAGGTCAATGCGGCGCTGGAGCAGGGGCAGTTCGACCGGTTGCTCGGCGACGTGCGGGCGCACCTCGCGACGCAGGATCTCTACGTCTCGGACTTCTTCGCGGGCGCCGATCCGACACATCGCCTGAACGTGCGGCTCGTCAGCCCGAGCGCGTGGCATACTGCTTTCGCCGACAACATGTTCATCACGCCGCCGCAGGCCGAACGGGACGACATGGAGCCGGGCTTCACGATCCTGCACGCGCCCGAGATGCAGGCCGAAGCTGCACTGCACGGCACGCGGTCTGGGACGTTCGTCGTGCTGGACTTCGGTCAGAAGATCGTTCTGATCGGGGGGACACGCTACGCCGGTGAGCTGAAGAAGTCGATTTTCACCGTCATGAACTACCTGATGCCGCAGCAAGGCGTGCTGCCGATGCACTGCTCGGCGAATGTCGGCCGCGATGGCGACAGCGCCCTGTTCTTCGGTCTCTCGGGCACGGGCAAGACCACGCTGTCGGCCGATCCGGAGCGCGCACTGATCGGCGACGACGAGCACGGCTGGTCCGACCGCGGCGTCTTCAACTTCGAGGGTGGCAACTACGCAAAGGCCATCCGCCTGTCGGCCGAAGGCGAGCCGCTGATCTTCGCTGCGAGCACGCGGTTCGGTGCGATTCTCGAGAACGTCGTCATGGATGAGGACACGCGCGTGGTAAACTTCAATGATGACTCGCTGACGGAGAACACGCGCGCGTCGTATCCGATCACCTTCATCGATGGTCATGTCGCGAGCGGCATGGGCGGGCACCCGCGCAACGTCATCTTCCTGACTGCCGACGCGTTCGGCGTCATGCCGCCCATCGCGAAGCTCACGCCGGAGCAGGCGATGTACCACTTCCTGTCCGGCTACACGGCAAAGGTCGCGGGCACGGAACGCGGCGTCACGGAGCCCAGGGCTGCGTTCAGCGCCTGCTTCGGTGCGCCGTTCCTGCCGCTGCCGCCTTCGACCTATGCGCGAATGCTGGGCGACAGGCTGGCGCGGCATGGTGCGAGGGTGTGGCTGGTGAATACCGGCTGGACGGGCGGCGCCTATGGTTCGGGCGCGCGCATGAAGCTCGCGTACACGCGCGCCATGATCGCGGCCGCGCTCACGGGCGAGCTCGACGAGGTCGCGACGCGGCCGGACCAGGTGTTCGGTCTCCATATCCCGCAGCAGGTGCCGGGCGTGCCGGAAGGCGTGCTGGATCCGAGATCCACATGGGATGATCCCGCCGCGTACGACGAACAGGCGGCTACCCTGTCGGAAATGTTCCGCGACAACTTCCGCAAGTTCGAGGACGGCGTGAGCGGCGCGGTGATCCAGGCCGGCCCCGCGAAGTAGCGTGAGCGCTGCGGCCCGCCGCGGTCGGCACCGGCCGCGCCAGCGATGAGCGGCGCCATCACGATCCGCGACCCGTTATGGGACACGGTCCATATCGATCCAGTCGCGCGCGCGATCATCGACACTCCGACTTTCCAGCGACTCCGCTACATCAAGCAGCTCGGCCACGCACACCTGGTGTACCCGGGCGCGACACATACGCGGTTCGATCACGCCGTCGGCGTCTACCACCTTGCACGGCGTGCACTCGACGTTCTCGCCGCCCGCGGTGCGCTGAACGATGTGGACCCCGTGGACTGCCGTGTCATCGTGCTGGCTGCGCTGCTGCACGACGTCGGGCACTACCCGTTCTCCCACGCGCTCGAGGAGCTGGAGCCCGGTCTGATACCGGGACAGCACGAGGAGCTCGTCGGCCGGTTCCTCGCCGAGTCCGAGCTGGCAGCACTGCTCGGCGACGTCGCGCCCGACGCGGCGACCCGGGTCGAGTCGCTGATCCGCGGCACGTCGGCGAGTCCGCTGCAGGGTCTGGTCAGCGGCAGCCTCGACCTCGACAAGATCGAGTACCTGAAGCGCGATGCGCGCTTCTCGGGCGTACCCTACGGCGACGTCGATGTCGATCGTCTGCTGCACAGCCTCACGCTGCTCGAGGATCCCGCGACCGGCAGACTCGAGATCGGTGTCATCGAGAAGGGAGTTGCCGCACTCGAGTCTCTGCTGTTCGCGAAGTACCAGATGTTCAGGAACGTATACTGGCACCACGCAGTACGCGCAGCGACCGTGCTGTACAAGCGCGTCGTCGCGGATGCGCTCGCGCACGGGCTGATCGTGGCCGACGAGCTCGTCGGGGCGACCGATGAAGCGCTGATGCACCTGCTGGGCACGCGTGCGGACCCCGACGCGGGCGGTGCACCCCGGAGGGTGGCGGACGGTGTGGCGGCGCTGCGCAGCCGCAAGCTGCCGAAGCGAGCGGCCGAAGTGAGTGCGGGCGAGCTGGCCGATGCGGCGGCGGACGGCCCGGCGGTGTGGCTGCACACGGATTCCAGGCTCAAACGGCGCGTCGAGGAGAGGCTTGCGACTGAGCTGTCGGTCGAGCACGGCGTCTACCTGGACTTCCCGGAGAAGCCGGCAATGTTCGGTCTGCATCTGCTGCTGCAGCGCCGGCAGGGCGGCGTGATCCGCCTCGGCCCGGCTGGCCGCGCCGGGCTGATCGGCCTGCCGCGCGTCGCGGATGAGCTCTACCGTTCCGCGCGGGTGCTCCGCCTCTACACCGGCGGCGAGCGCCGGTCCGTCGCACCGCCGATGCTCACCCGGCTGGCGCACCTCTCGAGCGACGAGGTGAACGCCCGGCTCGGGGCGGGCGACGCCCTGCTCGGGTGAGCGGCGGGCTCAGGAGATCGACACGCTCTCCATCATGACCGGCTCGACCGGCCGGTCCTGCGCGCCAGTCCTCAGGCTGCCGACCTTCTCGACGACATCCATGCCGCTCGTCACCCTGCCGAAGACGGCGTGCTTGTTGTCGAGCCAGGGCGTTGCAGCGAGCGTGATGAAGAACTGCGAGCCGCCCGAGTCAGGGCCCGCGTTCGCCATCGACAGGATGCCTGCCTCGGTGTGCCGCAGGTCGGGATGGAACTCGTCCTTGATCTTGTAGCCGGGTCCGCCGGTGCCGGTGCCCTGCGGGCAGCCGCCCTGGATCATGAAGCCCTGGATCACACGATGGAAAGAAAGGCCATCGTAGAATCCCTTCTCGGCCAGGTCGATGAAGTTCTTCGTCGTACCGGGCGCGAGATCCTCGAACAGCTCGATCGTGAACTCGCCGTGGTTGGTGCTGATGGTGGCGGTGCGGTTCGCCATGGTGTGTTCCCTCTCAGAAGTCTATGGTGAGTCCGGCCTGCACGCGCTGGTCGGTGCGACCGACGTCGGGCGCCGGTGTCGAGTCGAAGCTGTACGTGTGCGACAGTGTCAGTGCGAGGCGGCTGAGGATCCGGGAGCTCACGACGGAGCGAGCCTCGACGTTGTAGTCGCCGAAATTGTCGAACAGTGGATCGAACGTCGTCGAGTTCTCGACTTTCATCGATTCGCCGAGCTCGCGGTTGCCGCTGAACTCTATGCTCCAACCGCCATCCATGCGGGGATCCTCGCTGCCCGTGAAATTCTCCCTGCTGTACTGCGCCGCGAGCCGGAGCGACGCTTCGCCCGGGTCCTCGTCGTAGAACGTGTACTTCACACCTGATCCCGTGCGTGTGCGGAGGTCCAGGCGCCGGAACGGGTCGCGCTCCGCCGACGCGAAGACGAACGGCGAGATGGTCGCGGCCGGACCAACGTCGAAATCCAGCTTGCTCTGCAGGTTGCGCGCGACGACTTCGCCGCGGCTCTCGCCGTACGTGAACGCCACGCTCCACTCCAGCTTGTAGGAGCGTGTTTCCAGGTGCCTCAGACGCACACCCGTCGTGAGCGATGTCAGATCACTGTTGCCGCTCGAGCCAGCGAAACCCAGGTCGAGCGCGGCGGCCCACCGGTCGGGCTCCTGCTCCGGCACAGGCCCGTCTTCCGGCACCTGTGCGACAGCCGGCGCATGCACCAGCATGTGCAGCAGTATCATCGCGAGAGCAACAGCCATCGGGGAAGAATACGCGTCTGCAGGACAGCCGCAACCGGCGCAGTGTGTCAGGCCCGGTCCACGACGTAGACGTTGCGCTGCGCGGTCGGCACGAGCACTACGTCGATGATGTTCACGTGCGGCGGCAGACCGGCGACATAGCAGACCGTATCCGCCACATCGTCGGCCGACAGCGGGCGAAACCCTTCGTAGACCTTGGCTGCACGCTGCTCATCGCCGTGGAACCGCACGGTCGAGAACTCCGTCTCGACGAAGCCGGGATCAACGCTCGATACTCTGATGGGCGTACCGGCGACGTCGATGTTCATCCCTTCCGTCAGCGCACGCACGGCGTATTTGGTCGCCGAGTACACATTGCCGCGCGGGTAAGCCATGTGGCCGGCCGTGCTGCCGATATTGATGACGTGGCCGCGTCCCTGCGCGATCATGGCCGGCAGCACCGCCCGCGTCACGTTGAGCAGGCCCTTCACGTTCGTGTCGATCATGCGATCCCAGTCCTCGGGATCGCTGCTCTGGAACGGATCCAGGCCGCTGGCAAGACCCGCGTTGTTGAGGAGAACGTGCGGCGCACTGCCCGCATCAGAGAGCGCGTGACCTGCCTTGAAGACGGCAGCGCGATCCCGCACATCGACGGCCGCGACATGCACGGTGCCGCCGTGCTCGGAGCGCAGCGACTGCGCGAGCCCTTCCAGACGATCGGCGCGACGCGCCCACAGGAACAGCTCGGCTCCGGCGGCAGCGAAGCGCCGGGCGCAGGCTGCGCCGATGCCGGAGCTGGCGCCCGTGATCAGAACGCGGGCGCCTTCGATGTGATTCATACAGCAGCCTCCGTGACGTGCTCGTCGATGCGTCGCGAGATCATGCGTTGCGCGGCGCCCCTGCACAAGCGCCGGCGGTTGCGCGCGCGGGCCGGCGGCAACATCGTGTGGCATCCATCACAACCCGCGATAAGGCCCGCGATCTGCCGAAAGGGGCGCGCAATGACGCAGCCGGGACCCCGCTCGAACCGCATCACAGCCGTTGCTGCGACCCTGCTGCTGCTCCTTCCGGACGCTGCCGGGGCGCAGGCCGGACAGCCGACCGGCGTCGCGGCGTTCGATTCCGCCTTCTACGCCTGGGAGCGAGGAGACTACCCCGACGCGCTGCGCCGCGCGGCCGCTCTGCTGGATGGTCCCGACCCGCACCAGCACGTCATGCCGATCGCGCTGATGACAGGCGAGTTGTATGTCACGACCGAGCTGACGCCTGATGGCCGATTGCCGCGATGGGCACCGGATTCCCGTCACGTAGCGTGGGAGACCGGCGCGGAGCCGGCAACGGTGACCCGCATCGCTGCCCTCGGGCCCGATGGCGTGCGGGCGACCACGACCGTGCGTGGACGCGGTGTTCAGCTCGATGCCGCGGGCAACGCCGTCTACATGCGCGAGGCGCGGCCGGGGTCGGCGGCGAGCGTCATCAGTCGCGATCTGCGGACGGACCGTGAGCGAATCCTAGACGTCGGAGATCTCGAGGTTCGTTCCATCCTCCTGCATCCGGGTGACGGTGTCGTCCATGTCCTCGCCGGCGACGGTGCGGCCGCGCACGTATACGCATTGGGCGATGGCGCACCGAGGCGCGTGACGGCGGTGACGGGGCCCAAGACGGATCCAGTCTGGCTCGCCGACGGGCGGCTGCTCTACGTCGTGGACCGACAGACCTTCGCGATCGAGGACGCGCGGGCAGCAACGATACAGGAAGGTGCGCAGGTGACGGCGTCGGCGGACGGCAGCACGGTCGCCTTCGTAAGGGAGGACGAAGGCACGTTCACCATCTCGGTACTGCGCGTCGGCGCCGATCCCGAATCGGCTGTGACGGCGGATCACCCGCTGGCCGCGCCGGCGCTCTCGCCCGACGGGAGGCGGCTGGCGTACCAGGCAATGCCGCGCGAGGACTGGGATCTGTACGTCGTGGACGCTGCCGGCGGCGCTCCGCTCAGAGTCACGCGGGACGTGCAGCACGACCTCATGCCGCAGTTCCTCGACAACGACCGGACTCTGCTCGCGGTGATCGGGGAAGGTCGTCACCGCCGGTCGTACGTGTATACGCTGCCGCCGCGCGACCTCGAGGCCGGTGCGCTCGCAAGTACTGCCCCGGAGCGTACGCGCCTGTTCCACGGCAACAGCGTGCGCACGGTTGCGCCGGAATACGAATGGCTCCCGTCGCCGGACCGGTCGAAAGTGCTGATCGTTGCGGAGCGGGACGGTGACACGGTGTCGCCGGAGCGGGGCGTGTACGTGCTGGACCTCGGCAGTCGTGTCACGGTCGATGATGTGCGCGCGCGCGTGCGCCGCCAGCTGGCGGATGAGCAGCGGCTGCGCGAGCACGGTCGTGTTCTCTTTGCCGGTCTCGAGCAACGCGTGCGGCAGGCGGTAGACGATGTTTCGAAGGATCGCGCCTACCGCTACTCCCACGATCTGTATCAGTTCGACTCGAAGTACATCACGCAGCCTGGCAACGCGAAAGCGATCGATTATCTGGTTGCGAAGCTGCGCGAGTTCGGCTACGAACCCGAGCTGCAGTGGTTCGACCCGCGCCCGCGCGGCTCGGGGACGACGGTGCGCACTGCGAACGTGATCGCGAAGCTGCCGGGCACCGTGCATCCCGACGTGCTGTACACGGTGAGCAGTCACTTCGACTCGGTCGAGCGCGGATCGGGCGCCGACGACGACACGAGCGGCACGGCCGCCCTGCTCGAAGCAGCGCGTGTGCTGGCCGGCCGGCCGCAGCCTGCGACCATTCACTTCGCGTTCTTCACGGGCGAGGAGGCCGGCCTGCTGGGCAGCCGCGAGTATGTGAGACGCGCCGTCGCCGCCGGCGACGGGTTGGTCGGCGCTCTGAACAACGACATGATCGGCTACGCGAATGATCAGCGGCTGGACAACACGATCCGCTACTCCAATGCAGGCATCCGCGACGTTCAGCATGCCGCGGCGTTCCTGTTCACGGACCTGATCACCTATGACGCGAAGTACTACAAGAGCACGGACGCGCACGCGTACTACGAAGCGTATGGTGACATCGTGGGCGGCATCGGCAGCTACCCGATCCTCGGCAACCCCCACTACCACCAGACCCACGACGTGCTGGAAACAATCGATCATCAGCTGGTCGCGGAAGTGGCGAAGACGACTGTGGCGACGCTGGTGCAGTTGACGAGCTCGGCGTCGCGGCCGAAGATTCTCGGTTCAGAGACTACCGGCGAGTCCGGCCAGGTGCTCATTCGCTGGGAGCCGCTGCCCGAGCGCGACGTGACCGGCTACCGCGTGCGCGTGCTCGGCGCCGATGGCTCCGAAAAATACAGCACGACCGTGCCGGTGTCCCCAGGTCCGTCGGCGCGGGTGCCCTTCGCAGACGGCGACGTGGTGGAGGTATGGGGCGTGAACGGCCGCGGCATCGGCTGGGATGCGGGGCGGTGGCCGCAGACGGACGGCTGACGCATGGTGACCGAGGCGTGTAATCAGGACGCGCCGCCATGCTGCATGATCAGCGTCTGCGTAGGGTAGGCGAACTCGATTCCGGCCGCCTCGAACCGTGCGAGGATCTCGAGGTTGATCGCCTGCTGCACATCCATGTACACCGCGTAGTCCGGCTTCAGCACGTAGTACACCGTTTCGAAGGCGAGCGAGAAGTCGCCGTACGTCGCGAAGTGAGAGCGGTCGAAGCGGGCGTCCTCCTGCAGCTCGACGGCCTCGCGGATCATCGTGGGGATCCGCTGGATCAGAGAACGCGGTGTCTGGTAGGTGACGCCGATGGTGAACGCGATGCGGCGCTCCGACATTTTCTGGTAGTTGCGTATGCGGGCTGTCAGCAGGTCGCCGTTGGAGATGATCAACTGCTCTCCGGACAGGCTGCGGACGCGCGTGGTCTTGAGGCCGATGTACTCAACGGTGCCGGACATGTCGCCGACGATGACGAAGTCTCCGATGACGAACGGGCGGTCCAGCACGATCGACAGAGACGCGAACAGGTCACCGAGCACGTTCTGGAGCGCGAGCGCGACGGCGATGCCGCCGATGCCCAGCCCGGCCACCAGCGCCGTGATGTCGATGCCGAGGTTGCTCAGTCCGAGCAGAATCAGGATCGTGTAGAACGCGAGGCGCGAGATGAAACCGATCGCGTTGACTGTCGTCGCAGTCGCAGCGTCCTCCTCCATGCGCTGCGCCATCTGGCGGCGTATGGCGGAATTGATGATGACATTGCCCCAGAGCGCTGCCTGCACGATGATGACGACGACGCCGACGTAGCGCAGCATGACGTCCGCCTGTGCGGGCAGCAGCAGCACGCGCGTCGCAGAATAGAACGAGAGGAAGGCGAGAAAGAACAGCTTGGTGCGCCGCAGCGCGACGGCGACGATGTCGTCCACTTCCGTCTCGGTGCGTGCGGACAGCGAGGTGAGCTGGCGGATCACGAGACCGCGCACCGTCCGCAGCCCGACATAGACGATGACACCGACGAGCACGGCCATGAGCCACGCGCCTGCGGTGTTCCCGAGATACTCCCATTGCAGGACCGACACGACGACCTCCTCACGATTATTCCCGGCAGAATCGGCGAAGGTACGAAAGCCCGGGACGCGTTGCAAACGCGGAACGCCGATTGCATGAAATGGCAGCGCGCACGGTGCAGGTGACAGGCATCAGCTGCGGGCAGACCGGCGCGCTCGACACGATCATGGAGAGTCACGTGGCAGAGATCGGCATTCAGAAGAAGCAGCGCAGCATCTGGCCCTGGATCCTCGGGCTTCTGATCCTCGCACTGCTGGTTTGGGTCGCGGTACAGGTTCTTGATGCGGACGTGTCGGAGTCCGACGCCGACATCGTCTCGGTCGCGGCTCATGCCGACGGGAGAACGGGTGGCGCGGTTGCCCGATGAGCAGGAGAGCATGTTCTGGCCCTGGGTGCTGGGGATCGTCCTGCTCGCGCTGGTCGTGTGGGTCGTGGCTCAGCTGAGCGACCCGCCGCCCGCCGAGCGCTCGGTGCCCATCGGGCAGTCGCAGGCGTCGGCTCCGTCGGCGCCGGCCACGGAGGCCGGCGGCCCTGTCGCGGCCGCCGGATTCCAGGCATGGGTGCGTGACTCGGCCGTCGTGCTCGAGCGGGATCCCGCAGGCGCGTACGCGGTGCGCGGACTGCAACGCCTCGCAGCCGCCGTGCGCGGGCTGGCGAGCGAGGGCGGTGATTCCGTGCTGGTCGCGCGCGCGGATCAGCTCACTGCCCGGGTCGGCGCCACGCCGCCGGGAGCGGTCGTTTCCGCCGACAGCGTGGTACTCATGTTCGGCGCTGCGGCCGACGTGGTCGAAGCCCTCGATCCCGGCGCGGACGTGTCGGTGGCGCGAAACCTCGAGCAGGCCCGCGCCGCGGCGGCACAGCTGGATCCAACGCTTCCGCTGGACCCGCAGCGGCACCGGATCTACCGGTACTTCGATTTCATGGGCGGGGCCGTGGCGGTGCTCGGCGCGGCGGCGTCCGCTGCATTGTGAGTGTCGGGATCGGGCGCAAGCAGAACTACCGTCACATTGTCGAGCCCGCCGCGCGCGTTCGCCGCATCGACCAGGGACCGGGCCAGGGTCGGCAGCGGGCCGCCGTTCCGGAGCAGGGTCCGGATCTCGGCATCCTCGAGCATCGTGGTGAGCCCGTCCGAGCACAACATGAAGATGTCGCCGGGCAGAACGTCAACGATGAAGGTGTCGGCAGGGCCCACGGCCGCGGTGCCGAGCACGCGGCTGAGCACGTTGGACAGCGGGTGGTGGCGTATCTCGTGCGGCATTAGCATACCGGCATCGACCTGCTGCTGGACCCACGTGTGATCGCGGGTCAGCTGGCTCAGCTCGGCACCTCGGAGACGGTAGGCGCGCGAGTCGCCGATATGTGCGATCACGCTCTGTGGCGAAGCGGCGAGAGGCGACAGGGCCGTGAGCGTGGTGCCCATGCCTGCACACTGGCGCTGCACTGCCGCATGCTCGAGAATCGCGGCATTGGCCGTATCGAAGACGGCCATGAGGCGCCGCGCGAGTGCCGGCCCGTGGATCAGCGGCGACGGCGGGCGGCGGAACGTCGTCTCGAGGGCGGCGATGGCAAGACGGCTCGCGACGTCACCGGCCGCGTGGCCGCCCATGCCGTCGGCGACGGCGTATATGCGGGAGTCCGGAAGAACCAGCAACGCGTCCTCGTTGCGCCGCCGTTTGCGTCCGCGGTCCGTCAGCGCGGCGCTGCGCCAGATCAGGCGGCGGCCCGGTTCCGTCACATCAGGCACGCCGATTGCCACTCCGCTGGAGACCCATGAGATTCATGCTGCTGATCAGTTTGTCGAGCGTTGCCGCGTGCGGGCCCCGCGGCGGCGCGGGTACGGCCACGCAGGACGCGGAGCACGCCGCAATTGAGGTGATGGCCGCGGTCGATCCGGGGATGCCACTCGACGAAATGCTCAAGCTGCTCGACGAGTACCTCGCCAATGCGCAGATTTCCGGCATGGAGAGTGACGGCGAGGAGTATTTCCTGCGCGCGGAGGCCGTCTCCGACCGTCTCCTGCAGGCGCGCATGCCATTCGAATGGATTCCCTCCGAACAGTACACTCTCGGCTCCAGGCTGCGACAGGTCCAGTCCACGGCGGACCGCGTGCTCGCGTTGCTGCAGACCGGCGCGGCGCGCCCGATTCTGCTGGAGGAAGTCGAGGCGCTCCGAGCCGATGTGATCGATCTGCGGAAGACCGTGGCACAGGGCGGAGCGCCGGCGCCGCCATCGATAGAGGCGCTCCTGGCGGCTGATTCGACGCGCGTCGCCGCCACAGCGTCGCCGCAGGCGGACCCGGTCACGCCGACCAGGCCGCAGCCTCTCGGAACGCCGATCAGACAGTAGCCTCCGGGCGCCCGGGCGCCTGCCTCAATCGCCCGGCTCCACCATGGGTCCTGCTCCTGATCGAATGTGGTCAGAAACGGGCGATTCCGCGCAGGTTCGATAGGCAAGACGCATTCCGGAACCAAGTACGCGCGTGGGGGGTTACAGGCCCAGCCGCGATGGTGCGGGGGCAGAATCCTTGCATGGAGAATCGGCGGGCAGCAGGACGTCGCCGATTGGCCTGAGGGCAGTATGAGGAAGGGCGATTCGTAATATGACGGAAATGACGGATGCACGGAAGCGGCGCAAGCGTCGTGAGCCCGCGCGCCTCGATGGTTTTTCGGGGACGGCCGAGGATCGGTCGGCCCTCGATCAGTATCTGCGTGAGGTGAGTCAGCACGAGCTGCTCAAGGGCGACCAGGAGATCGAGCTGGGCAAGCGAGCGCAGCTCGGGGACGAGGATGCGGTTGCGCAGCTGGTCCGCGCGAACCTGCGGTTCGTCATCAGCGTGGCAAAGAAGTACCAGAACCGCGGCGTCTCGCTGATCGACCTGATTCAGGAAGGCAATGTCGGGCTGGTCACGGCTGCGCGGAAGTTCGATCCGGGGCAGGGCGTGAAGTTCATCTCGTACGCCGTGTGGTGGATCCGCCAGGCGATCCTGGCGGCGCTGGCGAACCAGGGCCGTGCGGTCCGCGTGCCGCTGAACCGGGCGAGCGACCTGGCGCGCATCTTCCGCGAACGGGAGCGGCTGAAGCAGGAGCTGCGGCGGGACCCGACACTGGAGGAAGTGGCTGAGGCGGCATCGCTGACGCCGGAGATTGTGACATCGCTGTCCACGCTGAACTCGGCGGAGATCAGGCTGGATGCGCCGATCGGCGACAGCGATGACAGCCAGCTGGTCGAGCGCTTCATGTGGGACGAGGCGCACGAGCCGGAGCAGGACGTGGAGGACCGGCTGCTCGCAGAGCACATCGACCGCGCGCTGGAGACGCTCACGCCTCGAGACGCGAAGGTGGTCCGCCTGTATTTCGGGTTGGAAGGCGGCCGCGAACACACGCTCGAGGAGATCGGCAACATGCTCGGCGTGACGCGCGAGCGAGTGCGTCAGCTGCGGGATCGTGCGCTGCGCCGCCTGCGCGAGGGCGAGCTCGGCACTGCGCTGGAGAGCTTCGCGGCCTGACCCCATGGCCTCCGCTACCGTGCTCGGAGCCAGTGGCGGCGTCTACGACGTCGAGCTGGCGGACGGCATGGTGGCGGAGGCCTCGTTGCGCAAGCGCCTGAAGCTCGAGCAGCGGACCGGCGACCGCGTCGTTGCCGGCGACGTAGTGGAAGTCGATACCCAGCCCGACGGCTCCCTCACCATTGAAAGCGTAGCGGAGCGCAGCAGTGTGCTGGCGCGTCGCGCACCCGGCCACGGCCGGAAGGCGAAGGCGATCGTCGCGAACATGGATCGCGTCGTCGTCGTCTTCTCGGCAGCCGAGCCGACCCCCAACCGCCGGCTGCTCGACCGTTTCCTGGTCCTCGCCGAAGCGAACGGCCTCGATTCCGTGATCGTTCTGAACAAGGTCGAGCTGGTCGGCGACGATGTCGCGGCGGCATTCCTCGCACCGTACGAAACCGCTGGCTACGAGACGCTACGGACCAGCGTGAAGACCGGCCACAACCTGGACGAGCTGAAGCGGCTGCTGTGCGGTGCGCGGAGCGTCGTCGCGGGCCCGTCGGGTGTGGGCAAGTCGAGCCTGCTGAATACGGTGCAGGAAGGGCTCGGGCTGCGAATCGGCGACGTCAGCGAGGCGGCAGGCAAAGGCCAGCACACGACCGTGACCGCCGTGCTCATCCCGCTCGAGTGTGGCGGCTACGTGGCCGACACGCCGGGACTGCGCGAGCTCGGGCTCTGGGGCGTGGCGGCCGAAGAGCTGGCCGACTGCTTTCCGGAGTTCAGGGAGCTGATCCCGTCGTGCCGGTTCACCCGGTCATGCAGCCACACACATGAGCCGGGCTGCGCCGTGCGGGCCGGCATCGACGGCGGCGAAGTCGATACCGGGCGGTACGAGAGCTACCGCACGCTGCACGAAGAGGCCGCGGCCGCACCCTCCTGGTGAGGTGCGCCGCCGCAGTCAGCGGGCGAGCGTCGCCCTCAGGCCGACGATCAACAGGCGGCCGGGCGCGGGGAAGTTGAAGACCGGTTGATAGCGCTCGTCCAGCGCGTTCTCGACGCGCCCGAAGACGGTAGCCACCGACGCGCCGGTGGCGAGCCCCCGCTCGAGTGACAGATCGATCGTGCCGTATGCCGGCTGGGCCACTCGTATACCCTGCCATTGTTCGGGATCGGTGAAGTCCAGGTCATCGCGCCCGCCGACATAGTGCGCTGTGATGCCGGCGCGCGTGCGCGCGCCGAACTGCGCGTCGAGCGTCGCGTTCGCCTGGTGCGCGGGCCGTCGGATCAGCCGTTGCCCTGCCTGGAACAGCGGGTCTTCGCCGAAGCCGGCGTCCGTGACTTCGGTTCGCAGAAACGTATAGGCGGCACTGACGGCGAGACGCCCGGTCAGGGGCGCCGAGGCACTGATCTCCACACCGCGCGACACTGCCTCACCGATGTTGTAGTAGTTGGGCGCTTCGGCGGAAGGCGGCGAGCCCGTGTACTGGATCAGGTTGCGGAACCGCTGATCGAAAGCAGTCATGCCGGCGCGCAGGCTGCCGCGCGCGAGCTCGATGCCCGCCTCGAGGCTGCGCGACTCCTCCGGCTGCAGCGACGGATCGCCCCGAACGAAGCCGGTCGAAAAATTCTCGTAGAACGTCGGCTCCTTGAAACCGGTGCCGAACACGCCGTGCAGGCGCAGCGCGCCGAAGTGCTGTGCAATGCCGGCGCGGAACGTCTCGAACGTGCCGAAGCGGTCGTTCTCGTCCACGCGCGCGCCCGCGGTGACTGTGGTGTGCGTTGACGGCGTGACGAGCGCCTGTGCATACCAGCCGGTGTTGTCGCGGGTGTCGTCGGACCGGCTGTCGAACGGTCCGAAGCTGCTCTCGCTGTGCAGCGTGCTCAGGCCTTCCTGCCACTCGCGCTCCGCGCCGAGCGTGACGACGGCGCCGCGCGGAAGCTGCACATTCAGCCGCAGATCCGCCGAGCGGCGCTCGACGGTGGAGCGGAACACTGACAGATCGTCTGCGGGATCGTCACGGGGGTCCTCCTCGCCGTCATCGGCGCGGTGCGCGCCGAACGCGCCGCGCAGCTCCGCGCGATCGCCGAGATGGAAGCCGGCATCGAGCCCGATCGTGCGCAGCGCGCCATCCGAGAACTTGTTGGTATCCATGACGGCGCCGGCGCCGGTGGTCGGATAGTGGAACGTACGGTCGACCCAGCGGCCGGACAGCGAGGCGTCGGCGCGCAAGCCAGCGTACTGCAACTTGCCGCCGAACGTACGATTCTCGTACTCGTTGTTGAACGCGTATGCGCCATCCGAGCGGCTGCCGCTCGCCGTGGCGCCGTAGCGTATCGATCGGAGCGAGCCCGTCATGCCGGCACTCCAGTCCACCGTGTCGTACGACCCGTCCGCCTGATCGCCAACGCGTTCGCCGCGCCCGCCGCTGACCTGCGCATCGATGCGCGCGCCGTCACCGCCGGAGCGCGTGATGATGTTGATCACACCTGCGACCGCATCACTGCCGTAGAGCACGCTCGCCGGGCCGCGCACGATCTCGATGCGCTCGATGTCGGCCGTCGTGATGTTGCCTACGCTGATCGTGCCGCCGGGATCATTGATCTGCACACCATCGACCAGCACCTGCACATAGTCGGGCTCACCGCCGCGCATGAAGATGGATGCGACACCGCCGCGCGAGCCGGTCCGGGCGATGGAGATGCCGGCCGCATTGCGCAGTGCGTCGTCGAGGAAGTGGTTGCCGCGCGCCTCCAGTTGCGCCCGGTCGATGACCGTCACCGAAGCGGGGATCGCAGCACGCGACATGGGCGACCGCGTGGCGGTGACGACGAGCTGTTCCAGGCGGAACGTATCCGGCCGCTCCTGGGCGGCAGCGTTGGCGGGTGCCGCGAGGAGTCCGGGCGCGATGATGGCGAGCGTGAGTATGCGCGATGTGCTCATGGCTACCTGTCCGTTCGGGAGAACTGTGTGAGGGCGGCCACCTGCGGCGCACCGCGGTCGTGGCCGGGAGCGGCGTGATCGAAGATGGAAACGGGCCAGCCGTAGACGCGTTCGATGTTGTCGCGCGTGATGACGGCGGCGGGTGTACCGGCGGCAGCGCGCTGTCCGCGGTCGAGCAGCAGCAGCTCATCGGCATAGCGGGCGGCCAGGTTGATGTTGTGTGTGACCAGCACGACTGTGACGCCGTCGGCGCGCACTAGCCTGGCGAGCAGGTCGAACAGCGTCATCTCGTGCGCGATGTCGAGCGACGCGGTGGGCTCATCGAGCACGAGCGTGCCGGGCTCCTGCGCGAGCGCCCGGGCGAGCCGTGCGCGCTGACGCTCGCCGCCGCTGAGGGTGTCGACCGGCCGGTCCTCGAGGCCGGCCAGATCACACAGGTCGAGTGCGCGATCGATCGCGTCGCGGTCAGACCCTCCCTCACGGCGCCACGGCCCGAGGTGCGGGTAACGACCCATGCCGACGAGCGCGCGCACGGTCAGCGGGAACGCGATCTCCTCGAACTGTGTGACCACGCCCACGTCGCGCGCGAGCTCGAGCCGGGACCACGCCGCGAGCGGGCGGCTACGGTAGTGAACAATGCCCGCGTCAGGCCGGGCCGCTCCGAGCAGCAGCTTCAGCAGCGTGGACTTGCCGGATCCGTTCGGGCCCAGTACTGCGAGCATGCGACCCGCTGCCACATCGAAAGAGACGCCGGCGAGCGCGGGCGCCGCAGCGCGACGGTAGGAGAACGTGAGGCGGTCCGCTCGGTAGACGCTCACAGGACCGTCCGTCGAAGGAGCACGAGGAACAGCGGCACGCCGACGACGGCCGTGACGACGCCTACCGGAAGCTCCGCGGGACCGAGGATCGTACGGGCCGCGGTATCGGCGAGCAGCAGGAAGATGCCGCCGCCGAGCATCGACGCAGGCAGCAGGAACGCGTGGTCGGAGCCCCGGACCAGGCGCAGCGCGTGCGGCACGATGAGCCCGATGAACCCGATCACTCCGCAGACCGCGACGCACGCTGCGACGAGCAGCGAGGCCGCGACGTAGGCCGTGATCTTCACCCGCTCGACGCGGGTCCCGAGGTAGAGGGCGGTGTCTTCGCCGATCGCGAGCAGGTCGAGTGGCCGGGCGAGGGCGATCAGCAGCAGCGCGGCCGGGAGCACATAGGCCGCGAGCACGCCGACCGAGCGCCAGGATGCACCGGCCAGGCTGCCCATGGTCCAGAAGATCGCCGACCTGAAGCTTTCGACATCGGCGAAGGTAAGCAGCAGCAGCGTGATCGCATTGAAGAACGCACCAGCGACGACGCCGGCGAGCAGCAGCACGCGTGCATCGAGGACGCGGCCGACGCCGATTGCGATCCTGAAAAGGACAGCGATGGAAAGCAGTGCGCCCGCGAAAGCCGCGATCGGCAGCACGCCAGGCACGATCGCGAAGCCGAGCACCACGGCCGCAACGGCTCCGACTGCCGAGCCGCCTGCGATGCCAAGCACGTACGGCTCGGCGAGTGGATTGCGCAGCAGCGCCTGGAACACTGCACCGCTCAGCGCCAGCCCGCCGCCGGCGAGCAGTGCGAGCAGGATGCGCGGCAGACGAAGCTGCAGCACGATGATCCGGGAGGTATCGGAACCGCCTCCGCCGAGCGCGGCGAGGACATCTCGCAGCGGCACGCCGCCCGCGCCGACGGTGATTGCCAGCAGCCCGACGAGCACGACCAGGGCGGCGAGGACGAGGAAGCGCGCCGTCACCTGAACACCTCGGGGTGGATCAGCCGGGCGAGGCCGCGGGCAGCGCGGCCGACAGTGATGCCGGGACGGTTGTAGAGGTCGACATCGATCTCGTAGACGCGGCCCTCACGCACCGCGCGGAGACTACGCCAACCGGGCAGCCCGCGCAGCGCGGCGGCGGCGTTCGGGCGCGGGCGCACGGTGGGCCTGATGATGACATCAGGGTCGCGGACCAGCACTTCCTCGAGCGAGACCTGCGGGTAGAACTGCGGGAGGTCCGCGAAGATGTTGCGGCCGCCGGCGACCTCGACGAGCTGGCCGACGAACGTGCCGGCACCGGCCACCATGACCGGATCCCGGTCGATGAGATAGAGCACCGCCGGGCGCTCGCGGCCGGCGACGGCCGCACGGACACTGTCGAGCTGCGCTTCCACACTCGCGATCAGCGAGTCCGCAGCGAACTGCCGGCCGAGCAGCGTGCCGATCCGCGCGATCATTGCGACGATCTCGTCCAGCGACTCGACGCGCGATGCGTAGACCGGAAGCCCGGCATCGCTCAACCTGCCCACCACCGTCCGCGCGGCGCCGTCCGGCCAGGCTATGACGAGGTCCGGCCGCTGCGCGACGAGCCACTCCACGCTCGGCGTCAGCGCGTTGCCGACGGAAGGGAGATGCGCGAGCCGCGGGTCAGTGTCCCACTGCGTGCGTGCAAGAAGGCGGTCCACGCCACCGAGCACGTGCACGATCTCGGTCTGGGCGGGAATCAGCGAGATGACCCGGCGCGCCGGCGCATCCAGGCGAACGATCCGGCCCGCATCGTCGACGACCTCGACCGCCGTCTCCGCGGATGGCCCTGGCGACCGCGCAGTCCCCGATCCAGACGTGCCCGGTGCATCCGTGCATGCCGTCAGTGCCGTCGCGAGCAGCGCGACCGTCGTCGCGAGCCTCAACGCCGCGCGCGTCCTCCCGTGAGGTGCGCGCGGCGCGACCATCATGAGCCGCAACAAAAACCCCGTCTCCTCCCTGCAGCAGGGAAGGACGGGTCAGAACGCGCGGCGAATGAGACGCCTCGTGCGTACCCGGACCCCTCCCTGGAAGGGTCGTTTCAATCGGGCACGAACGGAACCGGTCTCCTGGCTCGAGGCGGAGCCGCCCACCTTCCCAGACCGATTACGCGGTCCAGTGGTTCATTCGGGCGGTCCACACCGGTCAGAAATCTGACCGGGCCTCTTACAGTGGCGGGGCCGCGCCGGTCTTTCACCGGACTTCCGGAAGGCCCCGTTCGTGATGTGTCGGGGGAAGCTACCGGCCGGGATGATTCGCGGCAAGGAGGGGGAGCGGAGGAGCGGGGGAGCGGGGGAGCGGGTGAGCGGGTGGGAACTTTGAAACGTGTGCGTGTGCGTGTGCGTGTGCGAAACGCCTTTGTGCGTGTGCGGCTACCGCTTCCCGTCGTTCCCGTCAGTCCTGAGCAACGCTATCGGGCGGGGCAGGGATCGGAGCGGTCAGGGTACGGCCGCCTTCTTCGGAGCGGGGGAGCGGGTGAGCGGGTGGGAACTTTGAAACGTGTGCGTGTGCGTGT
>JBBEBA010000036.1:0-3581 GCA_040882575.1 Gemmatimonadota bacterium | reverse complement strand
AACGCTATCGGGCGGGGCAGGGATCGGAGCGGTCAGGGTACGGCCGCCTTCTTCGCAGCGGTCGCTGAAGATGCGGCGCCAGGTGCCGCTGGTGGTGCGACCGATGGCCTCGAACCAGCTGTCATTGACGCCGTAGACCTGCATCAGCACCTCGGCGGCCTCGTCGCGATTCCAGTCGAGGTAGTCGATGACCCGCGGCGCGGCTTTGCCGGTTTCGGGATAGCTCCGGAAGTTCACGTACGTCGTGTCGTAACCGGTCTGGGACGCGGTGGGCACTCCGATGAAGAACAGGGAATAGCCGTCATTGTCCATTCCGGGGCCGAGCGTGTCGCCGACGAGGAACGTCGCCGTAAACGCGGGGTTCGGCTGATTGGCGACGGGGAACGCGGTGAGCTGCTCCATCGCGGTCTGCCAGTTGCCGGGCAGCGTCGCGCCACGCACACGGATCATGCGCTCGGCCAGGATGGGTGCGACGATGCGCAGCCGGTTCGGCACTTCGACGCGTGCTGCACGCGGCTGGATCGAGGGCGCGTCGGCGCGGGCGAGCGCGAGGAACTCGGTCGCTGTCATGTCGCCCGAAAGCTCGAGCGCGCCGGAAGCCGTAGGCAGCAGCGGGCACGCGGGCGTCCCGGGCAATGCGGCGTCGCGGACGAGGAACGTGCCCGCGCGACGGCCGCCGCTGAACAGCGTGAACTCGGCGCCTTCGCGCAGGAACTCGGCGATGAAGCGTGTGCCGTAGGTCGCGGCGTCGCCTGAAGACCGGATCGGCGCGAGCGAGTCGCCCGTTATCTGGCCGACGGGCGTCATGAACGCGCCGGCGGCGGACCGCGCGACGTAGTAGAGGATGGGAGCGTCCGGCATGGGCTCGAGGCCACCGTCACCGGAGTCGGCGGGCGCGGAGCTCGCCTTCGGCGGGGGTGGCACTACGGCGAGGTCGGCCCCACCCCAGCTCACGTTGTCGCAGCCGGCGGTAAGGATTACAATGAATCCGACCGCAGCGCGGGCGTTCCGGAGTAGTGGCTTCATGGCTGCACCCTGTTCCAACCTCACGAGGACCCCGGCTAAAGTACGAACTCGCGCTCTTCGCTGGCAATCTACGGGCCCGCGAAATCGCAACACCACGCCTGATGCTGAGCCGATGCGGGTCGAGCCTTTCGAATTCAGACGCATCCTCGGTCACTGGACGACCGGAGTCACGATCGTCGCCACGAGCACCGCAGCGGGAGAGCCGCGGGGCCTCACGGCGAACGCGATCGCATCGGTGTCGCTGGACCCGCCGCTGGTGCTCGCGTGCATCGAACGTGCAGCCGACTCGCACGATCCGATCCGCGACGCCGGATTCTTCTCCATCAACGTGCTCGCGCAGGACGACGAACGCGTCGCACGACGGTTCGCCGGCAACGACAGTGCTGACAAGTTCGTGGGCATCGCCTACCACAGCGAGGTGACGGGCGCGCCCGTGCTCGACTCGGCACTCGCGTGGCTGGACTGCCAGGTCCATGAGGCGATCGAGGCCGGCGACCATTCCATTTTCATCGGCCGCGTCGTGGCCGGCGACGCGGTCGAGGGCGAGCCCCTGGTCTACTACCGCGGCGGCTACAGCCGTCTCACGCTGTGACGTCAGGGGACGACGGTCGGTCGCCAGGTCGCGGACACACGGCCCGCGCGCTGGCCGCGCTCGCCATCGGCACTGCGCTCGGCGCCACTGCCGCGGGCGGCACTGCGCTGCTGCTCTACACGGGCCAGGGCTTCATCAGGGCGGCCGGTCTTCTCGTATCTTCAACCGTTATGGCGGTGGCGGCCGGCATCTGGGCCGGCACCCCGGACGCAGAAGCTGCTCGGGATGGCGCCGGTCAGGTCTCGATGCGCGCGCGCTGGACCATCACGATCATCATGCTGATCGCGGCTGGTCTGTTCGCTGCATTCTGGAGCGCGCGCGCGCCGTTCAGGTCGCTCGCGCTCGGCGGTGCCGTCGCCGTGCTGCTGCTGCTGGCCCTGCCGGCCTATGCCGCGGGATCACTCCTCGCCGGGCTGCAGGCCCGCGATCGGGCTCGACTGCGCCGCGCGGCCGCAGGCGGGATCGCGCCGGCGGCCGTCGCCGGTGCGGCCACCGGCGTGCTGCTCGCAACCGCAGTGCTCATCCAGAATACTGCGCCAGAGGGGATATACTACGGCGCCGCTGTATTGCTGTCGCTCACATCGCTGCTGGACCGGTGGCGCGGCCCCCACCACGTCCGCGGGGAGGATGAAATGCTGGATCACGCGACCATCATCACCGGCGTCGGTGCGCGCGGCCAGCTCGGTTACGCCCTCGCCGCGCGGTTCGCGCAGGCTGGCGCCCGGGTCATGGTGACGAGCCGTTCTCCGGACATATACGCGCTCGCGGAGGAGCTGTCCGTGCACGGGCGCGTGCAGGGCGTGCAGGCGGACCTGTCGGCGGTTGGCGCCGCAGAGAGCGTGGTCGAGAGCGTGAGGCGCGAGTTCGGCCGCCTGGACTCGCTCGTCAACAGCGCGGGAGGCCTGAGCATCGTCGCTCCGGTGGCCGACACCACTCCGGAGCAGTGGCAACACGAGACCGAACGCAACGCCGGCACTGCACTGCGCATGAGCCGCGCTGCGCTGCCGCTGCTGCGTGAGTCGCACGGCGCAGTCGTCAACTTCGCATCACTCGCCGCCGACCAGCCGGTCGCAGGTCTGGCGGCGTACAGCGCGGCAAAGGCGGCGGTTCTCGCGCTCACGCGCACACTCGCGCTCGAAGAAGCGGCGACGGGTGTGCGCGTGAACGCGGTGACGCCCGGCCTCATGGACACCGATCAGAATCGCGCGGCAGCCGGCGACGTCGTCGGAACGCGGTTCGTCGCGCGCGACGATGTCGCCAGCGTGGTCCTGTTCCTCGCCGGCCCCGCCTCGCGCGGCGTCACGGGCGAGACTGTGACCGTGACGGTAGCGCGCGTGGGCGGGTGAGCGAGTGACGATCTGGATCGATGCTGATGCTGCGCCGCGCGACGTGAAGGACATCGTGGCCCGCGCCGCCCGACGCCTCGGCCTGCCCGCGGTGCTGGTCGCCAACAGGCGCATGGCTGCGTCGCCGCACAACCCGCACGTGACCAGCATCCGCGTCGATGGCGGACCGGACGTGGCAGACCGCTACATTGCCGACCACGCAGCGCCGGGCGACGTCGCGATAACCGCCGACATCCCGCTGGCAGCGATTCTCGTCGAGAAGGGCGTTACCGTGATCGACCCGCGCGGTGAGCTGTACGACGCTGAGAACATCCGCGAGCGCCTGTCGATCCGCGATTTCATGGAGTCGCTGCGCGGCTCCGGCGTCGAGACGGGCGGAGCGGCGCCATACGGCAGTCGCGACAAGCAGGCTTTTGCGGGTACGCTGGATCGGGTGCTTGCGGCGGGGCGGGCGGGGAGGGTGAGGCGGGGAGGGTGAGGCGGGGATCGGCAGTACGGCCGCACGGGCACGGGCTACGGGCACGGGCTACGGGCACGGGCAGCATGCACACGCACATGCACACGCACACGCACACTGCACACGCACACGCACACGCACACCAGGGTGGGTCAGGCGG
>JBBEBA010000035.1:0-5449 GCA_040882575.1 Gemmatimonadota bacterium | reverse complement strand
GCACCGTCTTTGTCTATCCCTGCCGCCGGAGCTCACGCGGCAACGGCTAATGTCCTGTCGCGCTCGTGCCCGTCCTGAGCATCAACACGATTCAGGACTTGGTCTGAAGCGCGCAAGCGATAGTAGACGACTCCAGCCAGAACGCGTTTGAGACACCGCAGAGCCGCGAGATGCGTCTTACCCTCTGCTCGCTTACGATCATAGTAGCGGCGACCCTCGTGATCTTCCGTGCGCACCTGCGTCAGCGCTATCGTGTGAAGCAGGCGATTGAGCTGGCGATCCCCGCCAGTGTTCACGCGCATGGCCGTGTTTCTCCCGCTTGAGCAGGGGACTGGGGCCGCTCCACACTTCGCGGCAAACGCGGCAGCGTTCCGGTAGTTGCGCATGTCACCCGCGTGTCCGATCAAGCCGGCAGCCACCACGTCGGACACGCCGTGGAGTTGGAGCAGTTCGGCTGCGATCTTGCGCACGAGCGGCCGAATGGCTTTCTCAGCCCCCTTTATCCGTTCGTTGAGTCGCAAGACGTCCTCTGCCGCCTCTTCGATCTCATCCACGATCGCTGCCCCCGCGGGACCAAGCTGGACGGCCTCGCGTAGACCCCTCGCCTGGGTGATGATTCGCCGTGCTGCTTTTGCGGTGGTGAGATCGGTCGGCAATTCCGTCACCCCAAGCAGTATCGCGCCCATACGCAGGCGGTTTACGGCGCGAGTGCGCTCTCGGACGAGCCGATCTCGTTGGTCATAGCGAAGCCGCAGCGCCCGCTGGGTGGCAGCGAGGAAGAACTTCGGCAGTCGATCCGGCTCACGGAGAACGACCTCGGCGATCGCACGCGCGTCCTGAGCGTCGGATTTGCCCCGCTGGCTTGCATGCCTCCGATGACGCTTTGTGAATGCGCCTGGCACCTCGACGACCACCGCCTCGTGAGCGCTTGCGTACACGGCGAAGGCGAACCCGTAGCACCCAGCGCCCTCCACCCCCCACTCGACACAGCCGAGTGAGTCTCCGACCATGAGCGCTTGTTCATAGCCATCGGCCGTCGTGGGAATTGTGAGGTGCTGAACCACTTGACCGAGCCCGTCGAGAAACACGATCGTGTGAGACCTCTTATGGCAATCGACCCCGGCTACGATTCGCATACGGCGACTCCTGCTGAAGACGAAGGGCTACTCCCGTCAAACCACGGCTGACGTAAACACATCGGGTCAACACGCCCGTCTTTCCAGTCAGAGCCGAAGTCGAGGGCAGCGATCCCCGCCGACAGGTACTGCGCCAGTCACGAGACGCTTTTTTTATGAGTCAGAACGGGGATCTGGTCGAAGTATAGCGATGTGCTTTTTTTAGGATCTCGCGCTCCAACTTGAGCCGCTTGTTCTCGCGCCGCAGGCGCTGCAGCTCGTCGCGCTCTTCGGTCGTCAGGCCGTCGCTGCGCATGCCCTGGTCGAGAGCCGCTTGCTTGACCCAGTTCCGGATAGCCTGTGCAGACGGCTCAAACTCCTCGGCCAGTTCATCAGGATTGCGGCCACCTCGAACGAGCTCCACCATGCGCTGTCTGAACTCGAGTGGATCGGCGGTCGGGACTTCGGCATTCTGGACTCCTCTCTCCGTAGAGAATAGGTGTCCACGGAAAGGGGTCAACTCCACTGCACGAGCTCGGCTTCGTCGAGCGGCGCGAGAATGTGATCCTGCTCGGACCTCCCGGCGTCGGCAAAACCCATCTCGCGATCAGTCTCGCAATCGCCTGCGCACAGAGCGGTCGTCGCGTCTACTACGGCACGCTGGCGGACCTGATCACGTCCCTCGAGGAAGCCCAGGCAGCGGGGCGGCTCATGGCACGCCTGAAGACCCTGACGCACCCGGCGGTGCTCGTCGTCGATGAGATCGGCTACCTTCCGATCACCCCGACTGGCGCCATGCTCTTTTTCCAGCTCATGAGCCGGCGCTACGAACACGCCTCAACGATCCTGACCTCGAACAAGAGCTTCGAGGAATGGGGCAATGTCTTCTCGGACGATGTTATGGCCGGAGCCTTGATCGACCGGCTCGTCCACCACTGCCACATCGTCAATATCAGAGGAAACAGCTACCGGATGAGGCAACACTCCGAACTCTGGCGGTCCCTGAGCGCCGACTCCGCAGAGCCGGCCGAAACTAAACCCAAAAGGCGGGAGGCCCGCAGACATTAAGGGGCTTCTCACCCCCGCCGAAGTGGGACGCTTTCACCCGCTGAAAGTGGGACATTTTCACCCGCTGTTGACAGTTGGCAGGTCGGCCCGGAGAGGAACCCTGTGGAGAATGGGGCCGCCCGTTCGAACCAGGGGAAACCCGATGTCGCGGCGCTTATTGTTTCAGCCTGTGCATTGCGCTTCGCGTCCGACACCGTGCTCGGGCCCGCGCGGTACGCAATTCAGAACGCAGCACGCCGAGCACCTCGGCGTGATCATCGCGGTCGAACGATGACGTGGCGGACGTCCTGGAGGGCGCGGGCGTCGCTCGGGCGCCTGCCATCCTCGACGCCCGGCGTCAGCGCACGCTTCCTTGGCGTCTTGTAATCGGATGTTCAGGTGCGTACCGTGACCATTGCCGCGACATCGTCTATCGCCAATGCGAGGAGCATCCCATGCCCGGTACCAGGCTGTACGCGTGCGAGAACACGGTAGGGACGAAGACTCGCTGGGCGCTGCGAATAAAGGGGGCAGGTTCTACTTCTTCGATTCGGAGCAGGGCCTCTTCGAAATCAACACGGCCAATGATCTGGCCCTCAAGTTCTTCGACGGCTATGAGTCAGGGAAGTATGTCCAGGCGTGAAAACTGACCTGACGGCGGGACTCCCGCTTCACGGGCCGGGCGGCGAGCAGAAACCCGCACCGTCACGGATGGTGCGGTTTTTTCGTTTTCCTGAAGCACCCAGTACGGAGCTGCGTGCGTTCCCCGCAGGAGGGCAGATGAGACGAGCCGTGCCATGCCCGAGGACGATGCCCGCCACCGCGGCGGCCCTTCTGACAGCGATCGTCCTGTGCGCAATGTCGGGCGTGCAGGTGCATGGCCAGGCGGTGCAGGACACGGCCGCACGCGTGGTCCCTGCCGACTCGTACGACAGCGAGCGCACGCGCGAGCTCGTGCGGCAGGCCCGGGCGCGACGCGCGCTGTACGATGCGCGGATCAGCGCCTACAGTGCGACGGTGGTCGAGCGGCTGAGCGTCGGACTACGTGCCGGGCTTGCCGAGCGGCTGGTCTTCCGCCGCGAAACCGCGTCGCGCATCGACTGGACGCTCGACACGGTGCGCGTGGAGGTGCTCGGTGCGCGCGATGTCGCGCCGCCGTTCTCGACTGCAGTCGGAATTCCCGCCGACCTCCAGAGCTACATGCCCTCGCTCGCATTCGACCCCGTCGGGTCCGAGATGATGCTGCGACTCGACAGCACGGACCTGCGGCATCCGCTGGCACCGGGCGGCGAGCAGTACTACCGCTACGAGATGGGCGACAGCAGCGTGATCACGCTGCCCGATGGCCGCACCGTGCGTCTGCACGAGCTGCGCATCCGGGCGAGACGCCCCGACCCGCAGCTGATCGTCGGATCCTTCTGGATCGACGCCGCGTCCCACGGCGTCGTACAGGTCTACTTTCGTCAGAGCCGACGCTACGACCCCGCCGTCACCATTCACGACGACGACAGTGATGACGATGGGGACGACGACGAGGATGACGGCTGCGGTATCGCCTGTCGCGTGATGCTTGCCGTCATGCCGGAGACGTCGGCAGAGCTCGACCACATCGCGATCGAATACGGCCTGTGGGACCTCGAGTGGTGGATGCCGCGCAGCATTGCGGCGGCGGGCGTGATGCGCGTCGGCCGGTTCGCCGTGCCAGTGCATTTCGAGCGGCGCTATTCGGACTACGACGTCGCCGGCAATCCTCTCGCGAGCATCTCGGCATCGGCGGACAGCACGCGGTCACGGCCCTGCCGGCCGCAGATGTCGATGAGCATCAACGTCGGAGGTAGCACACCGGACTCCGCGGCGATGGCCCGTCGCGACAGCGTCACGGCGGTGCGACGTGCAGAGCGCGCGGCGGAACGACTCGAACGAGAAATGGCGGGCGATGCCGTTCCCGGGGAATGCGACCGCACATTCATCGTGACGAGAGCCGAAGCCGACGAGCTGCTCGCGAGCGAATTGCTGCCCGGCAGCATCTATTCGGCGGGTGAAGGCGTGCTGGACCTGTCGGAGGTGGAGGCGATCGCCGCCGGACTCCGTCGCATTCCGTCCGTGTTCTGGCAGCTCGGGACGCCGCAGCTCCGGATCCCGTCGGACCTGCGTTACAATCGCGTGGAAGGCGCATCCGTCGCGATCGGCGCGCGCATGGATCTCGGCCGGATCCTCGCGGACGCGGAGCTCGGGATCGGCACGGGAGACCGCCGGCTGCGCGGCGAGCTCGGTGTCACCCGACCGGGCAGTGCACTGCACGCGCGCGGCGCTGCCTATTCGCGGCTCGCTGCGATGGATTCAGCGGGCAACCCGTTCTCGCTCGGCAGCTCATTCAACGCGCTGTTCCTGGGCCGCGACGAGCACGAGTACTTTCGCACCGCCGGCGCCGAGCTGATCGTGCGACCTGGCGACGCCCGCGCGCCGTGGTTCGACGTGCGCCTCTTCGCGGAGCGACAGACGGCTGTCGAGAAGCACACCGACTTCAGCGTGTCGCAAATGATCGACGACGACCGCACATTCCGCGAGAACTTCGTCGCGGATGCAGTGGACCAGCTCGGCGCGACGGTGCGGCTGCGCACGAGCGGCGGCGTCGATCCGGGCGCGTTCCGCTGGGCGACCGAGCTCGAGCTGCATGGGGAGACCGGCGACTACGCATTCGTCCGTCCGGCCCTGCGACTTCAGTCGACGATCCCTCTGCGACGCTTCGCGCTCACGACGGAGCTGGCCGGCGGCAGCAGCGTCGGCGACGCGCCCGCGCAGCGGGACTGGCTGCTCGGCGGCTCGAGCACGCTGCGCGGCTACCCGTTTGCGGCCGCCCGCGGCGAGGCGTTCTGGCGCGGCCGCGCGGAGCTGGGCTACGGCGTTGCGAGCATACGGATCGCCGCCTTCGGCGATGTCGGCTACGCCGGCGATCGTCGTGACGTGTTCGAAGCGCGACCGCTTCGCTCCGCTGGCGTGGGCATCAGCGTGCTCGATGGCCTCGTTCGCCTGGATCTCGCACGGCCGCTGGATGGCGGGCGCTGGCGCATGCACGTGCACGTGGACGGCATGCGCTGAGGCCGACCGCCGAAACGCTAGTGCTGCGCGTCGATGAACCAGCGGCCGTCGGTGAGCGCGTAGACGCCGCGGACTCGCCCCCAGCCCAGGTTGGACCGTGCCATCTCCAGCGCGTCCACAATCGTTGCGCCCAGGTCCATTTCCTCGATCGCGCTCACGATGCGCGGGTTGACGCTTGCCATGATCCA
>JBBEBA010000034.1:25619-34272 GCA_040882575.1 Gemmatimonadota bacterium | reverse complement strand
GAACCGGTGAACCTTGGAGGTTCGAACATGCTTGACTTTCAATACAGTTGCTAACCGCCATTGCGGTAAGCTGCAGGCCACACCAGCGCCTTCACATCCGAACTGCTTGCAAGTTGCTGCCAGCGCCTTCACGAGCGGCTCATCTGCCTGCCAGCTTCACCGGACTGTTAGCTGGCCCTCTCGAGAACTATGACCTCTTTCTTGAGGCGGTCGCCGAGCCGATCCCGCTCCACTTCGAGGTCGTAGCGAGCCTGGAGGTTCAGCCAGAACCGCTCAGAGGTACCGAGGTATCGGGCAAGGCGCAGCGCAGTGTCGGCCGTCACCGACCGCGCACCGTGAACGATCTCGTTGATGCGACGCGGCGGCACACTAATGTCGTGCGCCAGGCGGTATTGAGATAGCCCGAGCGGCTCCAGGAACTCATGGAACAGAACTTCGCCTGGGTGAATGGGATCTAGCTTGCGGGTAGCCATAGTCGCCTCAGTGATAATCCACGATCTCTACATCATGGGCATTGCCGTCGGCCCAGGTAAAGCAGATCCGCCACTGGTCGTTAACGCGTATGCTGTGCTGACTCGCACGATCCCGTTGGAGCTTCTCAAGCCGGTTGCCCGGCGGAGAGCGCAGATCGTCGAGGGACTCAGCGGCATCCAGGACGTTGAGCTTCCGCAGCATGACCCGGCGCAGGTCAGTCGGGAACCGGCGGACGGGCTCCCGTTTGAACAGGCGCTCGGTGCCGCGATCGGAAAAGCTCTTGATCACGACGAAGCATAACGCGGCCCGTTACTAATATCAAGTGCTAAGGGTGGGGCCAGCTAACGCTCAGTAAGCTGCGTGTGGCAAGTCTGAATCCCGGCGCCGGCCGCACGTTTGCACACCCGCAGATCCGCTGCAAGAGCGCGAGCCACAGGACGATCCAGAACTGACCGGCGCGCGCAACACTGCGACGGGCGCTGTCCATCCACCCTGGTAGCCGCACCCACTTGCAGTCTGATCAGTCGAACACCCCGACCCCTCCAGCGGGCTCGCACGCCGCGCAAACAGGTTCGAGACCGCACTCCGTGCCCGTGAGTCACAGAACGAATGACTCGGGCGAGTGACGAATGGACGCGCTCGTAGCGCCAGGTGCCGCCGATGAAGCACTGAAGAATACGATAGAAACCCATGAATCGCGCAAAAACGCGCTCCGGGCGTAGCTGTTCTGTGTCTGAGGTAGGATTCGATCCAGATATAGCATCAGCGGGCGGAAATCGCCAACCGGCTCGGTGGAGCGGCCCCCCGCATGCTTGATCGTTCACGCCGGCCTCGCGCGCGACGAACGCGTGTCTTCAAGTCGCCAGACTTCATCGCCCGACCTCATCGCCCGACTTCATCGCCTGACTTCTGCATAAAGTTCGGAGCCTGCAGCTGAATTTCGCTGCAAGCCCCGAACGCTAACGCCGTCCTGTCCGTGCGGCGTACTAATGAGCGCAGTCTCTGCCGTTGGATCCGGGTTGCTGGCCAGGATCGCGAAGAAGCGAGAATTGCGCGACGCCAGCGCCGGCGCGACCTGGAGGTACCAGGGCGTTCCGGATCCTGGTGGGAATCACTCCACCGGCACGGCGGGCCGCCACGCGGGCTCGTCGTAGAAACCTGTGAAGTTGAGCGGCAGCACCAGCCCCGTTTCGACCTCGACGAGATCGATGACGGGCCCACCCTCGCGCGATGCGGCGATCCACTTGCCATCGGGCGACCAGGCGAAGCGCTCCTGATACTGCGATGGCCCGACCAATCTCTCACCGCTTCCGTCCGGGCGGACAAGCCAGATTCGATAGTCGCGGTGGTACGCGATCCATTCGCCGGTCGGTGACCAGCGTGGGTGCGTTCCCCGCACATTCAACTCCCGCATTTCACTGGTCGCCAGATCCAGGCGGAGAAGTTTGAAAGGGCCGCCCAGCAGAAAGGGCGCGCGGTCGGTGGCGAACACGATATACCGCCCGTCCGGCGAAGGGAACGGGTGCTCGTCGTTCTGGAAGTTGGGAGCGTCGCCTCCCGGGGTAAGCCGCGTGGGTTGTGAACCGTCCCGACGAGCACGCCACATCAGCTTCGCACCACTACGGAGATCCAACGACGTGAAGTAGACCCATTCCCCGTCCTGGCTCGGACGGGCGGCGCGAAGGCTTCCGAGGGCTGGCGGAACGGTGAACAAGGGGGCGAACTGGTTGTGCAGGTCCACTTTCCATAGCTCAGCGCCCACCGCTTCTTCATCGTAGAACATCAGATGACCGCCCGTCGCATCCCATTCCAGGTCGCGCAGAAGTGCCACTCTCGGCGTTACTCTTGGTTCCAGGTTCAGAACGCCCGAGCCATCCATATTCATGATCATGATCCCTCCGTCCCCGTTGTAGTGGACGTTGCGCAAGGCGATGACACCATCGGGGACGACACTTATGGCCGCTTCACCTCTTACTTCCTCCACTCGCCCGTTGATCTGAGCGCGTCCGAACGCCACCCCGCGTGCAGTGTTCCCAATAAGAGCAATCGGACTCCCGTCCGGGGTCGACAGTGTGACGGGCTCCGGCCGATCATTCCCGCTCCGATCAGTGGCCACCGCGCTGATGTGAACATCGGCACCCACGTAAAGGGCGGTATCCGACGGTGTAAAGCGGATGGCTGCGAGCGCTCCGGCCAGCACGTAGTATCCCACCGTCACCTGGTGTCCGCTGCTCGGCACGCGCACGATCAATTTGGCGCTGCCGACGCGGTCGCCGAGCTTGATGCCCGCGCGAACCCTCCCACGTCCATCGGACAGTGCCGAGAAATCGGAGCTGGGCGCGCCGACCGGATGGGTAAAGTGGACCTGCGGCCCCTCATCCACCGCCTCGAACTCGACCTCCACAGCAGGCATCGGCTTGCCGCCGGCATCGACAATCGCGACGATCAGGTCCGGCAGATGCGCGTCGATCGTGTCCACGCCAATGTGGCCGGAAACGACGCGGATGGTGGCTGTTGTCGGGTCGACAGGTGAGGTTCCCTCACACGCGGCCGGTAGTATGGCGAGCAGGAACGCGATTCTACGCATGGCACCTACCTAACGCACGTGGGGAGATTGCACGCCAAATCCTACATAAGGTACGGGGCCTGCAGCTGAACTCGCTGCAAGCCCCGAACCGTCACTCCAGCCTGTCCGTGCGGCGCTAGAACGTCGCCTGAACCCGCGCCCCGTTGTACTGCACGGTCCGGCTCACACCCGACGGCAGCTCGACGACGAACGAGCGTGCGCCGCGATCTACGTTCGTCGCACCTGCTGGCGTTCCCGGCTCGATCGTGAGTGTCCGCGCAGTGTCGTTCCACGTCATGCGCGTCCACGTGCCGCGGTTCTCGATGTAGTCGAGGCTGATGCCGTCGTCCTCGTACATCGTGAACTCGCCGTTCTGGCCAGGGAACACCTTGATCGTGGTCGGGCCGCTGACCTCCTGCTCCATGTACTGCCGCACCGGATCGAACGGGATGATGGCGCCGGCGCGCACGTAGATCGGCATGGTGGCGAGGTCCACGGGGCGGGTGACCGTGCGGCCGCCTGCCTGCTGCTGGTTCGTCCACCAGTCGTACCACTGACCCGCTGGCAAATACACGTCGCGCGACGTCGCACCCTTCGTGTAGACGGGCGCGATGATCAGGTCGCGACCCCACAGGAACTGGTCGCCGATGCCACGCGCCTGCGCGTCATCCGGGTAGTGCAGCCACAGTGCGCGGATGAACGGCATGCCGGTGTCGTATGCCTCGCGCGCCAGTGTGTACGTGTACGGGATGAGCTGGTAGCGCAGCTCCGCGTACTTCCGCGCGACCGGCTCGATCGCCTGGTTGTTCATCGCGGACTGCAGCGGCGGATCGCGCTGGCCCTCGAGGTGACCCATCTCCGGCAGGCCCCAGCCCCATGGCAGGCGCAGCCGCCAGATGCGGCCGTGCGAGCGGAACGACGGGTTGAACGCGGAGAACTGGAAGTAGCGCGCGTACAGCTCGCCATCGAGCTCGGACGTAGTGTAGAAGCCGCCGGTGTCGGAGCCCCAGTACGGGGCGAGGCTGAGCGAGTGGTTGATGCCGACGGCGATCTGGCCCTCGAGCGTCTTCCACGTCGCGTTCGTGTCGCCCGACCAGACCCAGCCGCCCCACTGGCCGACGCCGAGGTGGCCATTCCGGTGCAGGCTCCAGGGCCGCACGTTCGGCGTCGTCGAGAGCGGGCCCTGGTAGTAGAGCTGATGCCGCTTGATGCGCTCGAACAGGTCGAACCAGTCGCCCTCGTCCGGCCACCACGCGTCCACGCCGGTCTCGACCAGGTTGACGTGCTCCTGCCAGTAGTCGAGGATGTGCCCGGGTCCGCGCTGCTCGCCCGGCTGCGGCGGGACCGTGCCGCGCAGTGTCGGCAGACGATCGCGGCGCCACGGCACGATGTGCACGACCACCTTGACGTTCCGTTCGTGCAGCTCGTCGAGCACTTCCTCCGGATCGCTCTTGAAGACTTCGGGATTGAAGTCGAACGACGGCTGTTCCGTGTTCCAGCCGGTCGGCGTGAAACCGGTGCCGAGGTAGATCACGGCGTCGACAGGGATCTGCTTTTCGCGGAACGTGTCCACGACGTCGATCAGCAGCGCCTCCGGCTCCATGTTGTCGTCGCGCAGCTCGCGGTGCGACTGCATGTAGCCGAGCGCCCATTTCGGCGGCATCACCGTGCGCCCCGCAATGTCCGCCATGTCCTTCATCATGCCGGCAGGATCGCGCGCATCGAAGATGAACGCATCGAACACGTCGGTCGGCTGCGAGGCCGGCGGCCTGCCCTGGATCTGCGCGGTGTAGCCGCGCGGCGTGGAATCACCGGGCTCCGGCGGCCGCTCCCAGACGGTCAGCGTGCCGCGCCCGCTCTCGGGCAGGTTCACCTGCACCCACGGCGTGGCGACGTACATGCCCCAGCCACCCGTTCCGATCAGGAACGCGACCGGGTTGCGCGAGCCGTACGCGTTCGACTGCCAGCGTGGCCGCATCTCATGGAACCGGCCGCGGCGGTCGAACTCGATCTCGTGATCGCGCGCCCAGTTGTCCTCTTCCGGCTGCGGGCCGCCCTCGCCCATGCCGAGCACGGGTGCATTGCCCACGTCGAACGTGATGCTGCCGTCGTCGGCGAAGACCAGGTTCTGCACCGGCTCGCCGGCTGCCGTCCGCACATCGACGGCCAGCGGTGAGCCGCTCACCGTCACCTGAAGGTTGCCCACGCGCTGCGTGACCGGCGCGCCGACCTCGCGCAGCGTGATCACCGGCGCGGGGTACGTCCGATCCGCATTCAGCCCGGGCGTTTCAGGGAACTCGTCCGTGAAGCTCAGCGGCCGAAGCGTGATCCGGATGCTCTGCTGACCCGCCGCTCGGATGTCGAGCTGCGCGGCTTCGCTGCCGCGCCTGATCGGCACTGCCTGCGCCGTAACGTGCTCCGCAAAACCAGCCAGAGCTACGGGGAACGCCAGGGCGGCGAACAGGGATTTCTGGACCATCTTCATAGTCTCCGGGAAACGGGTCGGGGTATGGTCGTGCGGTGTCGGCTTCCCATGAGAATGAACCGCGCCGGCGCGCCGGTCAATAGCACGCCCCGTAATGCGCGGCGGCGTTCATACGCGTAAATTGGGGCAGAAATCGCCTGCGCAGAAATCGCCTACCAGACCGACGGAGTTCGTTGACCGATTTCCTGATCCTTCAGAACCTCGGCTTCATCCTGTTCGCCGCCGCGTTCATGGTGCTCCTGCTGCGCCTGATCAGGGTGCCGACGCTCATCGCCTACATGGCCGCCGGCCTGCTGCTCGGACCGGTGACCGGTCTGATGACGGCGAGCGAGCCGGTCGAGCTGATCGCGGAAACGGGCATCGCGCTGCTGCTGTTCCTGGTCGGACTCGAGCTCAACCTCGACCACATCCGCGGCGTCGGTCGTGTGGCCGTGATCGGCGGCACCGTGCAGATCGTGCTCACCGCGCTGATCGGCGGTGCGGTCGCCATGTTGTTCGGCCTGCCGGCACCGCAGACCGCGGTCGTCGCGCTCGGCATGACGTTCAGCAGCACGGTCGTGGTGGTGAAGCTGCTGGGTCAGAAGCGGGAGCTGGGTTCGCTGCACGGGCGCATCGGCGTCGGCATTCTGCTGGTACAGGATGTCGCCGTGATTCTGGCATTGACACTGTTCGTCGGACTGGGCGGGCCGGGCGACTCGGACGCGGGCGCCATTGCGGCCGGCGTGATCAAGGCGTTCGCCGGCATGGCCGGGCTCGCGGTCGCGGCCGCGCTCGCCGCGCGCTACGTGCTGCCGCGGCTGTTCCGCTCGGTGGAGCGGTCCGCCGACACGGTGTTCATCTGGAGCCTCGCATGGTGCTTCCTGTTCATCGTCGCGGCCGAGCTGGCGCACCTGTCGGTGGAGCTCGGCGCGTTCATTGCCGGTGTAAGCCTGGCCCAGCTCGAGTTTTCCGAGTCACTGCGACGGCGCGTGCAGCCGATCGTCAACTTCTTCCTGGCCGTCTTCTTCGTGTCGCTCGGTCTGCAGACGCAGCCGGGCGCGGCGCTCGACATGTGGCCGCTCGTGCTGGCGATCTGTGTGGTCGTGCTGCTGGTCAAGCCGGTCATCATCATGGTGACGGTGAATCGTCTCGGCTACGGCGCGCGCAGCTCGTTCCGCGCCGGACTCGTACTGGCGCAGATGAGCGAGTTCTCGTTCATCCTCTGCGGCCTGGCACTCTCGGCCGGGATGCTGGGGCCGGAAATGATGTCCGTGATCACGGTTGCCGGCTTCATCACGATCAGCGCGTCAGCCTACCTGATCCTGGACGGCGACGGTCTGGTCGAGCGCGCGGAGGCGCGCGGGCTGCTGCGCCTGCTGGGAGGAAGGGGCATCGATGAAGAGGACGCCGACCCCGTGCTCAGCGGTCACGTGATCGTTGTCGGCATGAACACGCTAGGCAGCCGTCTCGCCGCCCTGTTGACGGATAAGGGGGAGACCGTCCTCGCCATCGACTCCGACGCCGGCAAGCTGAATCGGGTGCGCGGCCGCACGCTGGTCGGTACCGTGGACGACCTCGCCGTGCTCGAGGAGGCCGGCTACAAGCGGGCGCTGCTCGTGATGTCGGCGTTGCAGATCGAGGACACCAACAATCTGCTGGCCCACAGGTGCAGGCGCGCTGGCGTACCGGCGGCCATCCACGCGTTTGACACATCGCTCATCGACGAGCTGGTCGATATCGGCGTCGCGCGGGTGATCGTGTCGAAGCACGACGGTACGCGGGAAATAGCCGAGCGCATGCGCGCTGCGGGCGTGCTCGACTGATGATCGGCATCGGCATCCTCCTGCTCGCGGCCGCGGCTGCGTACGGCGTCGCACATCTGCTGCGAGTGCCTGCCGTACCGATCCTGCTCGTGATCGGATTCGCCCTCGCGTTCACGGATACGCTGCCGACCGGACTGATCGAGGACGCGCTGGTCCTCGGCACGATTATGCTGCTGTTCGTCACCGGGATGGAGCTGAACCCGCGCCGCACGCGAGCGCAGCGGCAGGCAGCGGCGAAGGTCGGTGGCCTTCAGTTCGTGGTGCTCGGTGTCGTGGGACTCGCGGCAGCGGCAGCGCTCGGTTATGCGCTCGTGGAGTCGGCGTACATCGCGCTGGCGCTCACGGCCAGCTCGACGCTGGTCGTGGTCCGGCTGCTGCAGCGCAGGCGCCAGTTGTTCGAACCGTTCGGCCGCCTCGTGCTGGGTGTGCTCCTGCTCCAGGATCTGCTCGTGCTGCTGCTGATCCCCATCGTGACGGACCTGCCGGACGGGCCGATCGCGGTGGCGCGTGGGCTCGCCGCGACGGTCGCCTTGCTGGGTATCGCGCTGCTCGCGTTCCGTTACGTGGCGCCGCTGATCGAGCGGCTGGACGACGAGGATGAGGTGCTGCTGCTGGTGCTGCTCGCCGTGCTCTTCGCCTTTGTCGGAATGTCCGATGCGCTCGGGCTGCCGCTCGTCACCGGCGCCTTCCTGGCCGGTGTGGCTCTGTCACGCTTCCCGCTGAGCGGCATGGCGCGCACACACCTGGGCTCGATCACGGAATTCTTCTCCGCCCTCTTCTTCATTGCACTCGGCGCGCTCATTGGCGTGCCGAGCCTGCTCCAGCTCGGTCACGCGCTGGCGCTGGTGCTCGTCGTCGTGCTGGTGACGCCGCCGCTGGTGATGGTGATCGCAGAACGAGCAGGGATGTCGACGCGTGCTGCGCTCGAGAGCGGGCTGCTGCTCGCTCAGACGAGCGAGATCTCCCTGGTCATCGGACTGTTCGGCATGATTGCGGGACAGCTCGACCAGTCGGTGTTCACCGTGATTGCGCTGGTCACGCTGCTCACCATGCTGCTCACGCCGTTCATGACGGCGGAACCGGTCGCGTGGTGGCTGATGCGGCTCAGGCCCACGCGCGTGCCGCCGTCCCGTCGCCGTACGGACCGCGACCTGCCGGAAGAGGGTCACGTGCTCGTGCTCGGCTCCGGCTCCACCGGGATGCCGCTGCTTGAGACGCTGCTCTCGACCGGGCTGGACGTGCTCGTCATCGATGACGACCCGGTCGTGGTTGAGCGCCTGCGCGATGCCGAGATACCGTGCCTCCGCGGCGATGCATCCGACATCG
>JBBEBA010000034.1:0-25519 GCA_040882575.1 Gemmatimonadota bacterium | reverse complement strand
GAGCGCCTGCGCGATGCCGAGATACCGTGCCTCCGCGGCGATGCATCCGACATCGACCTGCTGCGACGTGCCAGTGCCGACCGCGCGCGCATGATCACGTCGACGGTGCGACGCCCTCGGGACAACCGCAGGCTGCTCGAGTTCGCGCGTGGAGTGCCGACGCTGATCCGCGTTTTCGACGAGGTCGATGCGGAATGGATCCGCGAGCTCGGCGGGACGCCGGTGCTGGCGTCCCACGCGGCCGCGGACGTAACGATGCAGTGGTTCGAGGAAGTGTTCAGGCGGGCAGAGGCCGGAACCGACCCTGCAGCGGCAGCGCGGCGATCGGATCCGACCTGACGATGGCGAGGATCACACTCCTGCCGGCCGCATCAATGCGCCTGACGCGCACACCGGGGCCGTATTCGAGCACGTAGACCGAGCCGCCCGCCGCCGCCACACCCGTCGGCGACCAGCCGTCCGACGCGTTCGACAGCTCCACCACCTCGCCGTTCCGGTCCACGCGCATGACGGCACCGCGGGCGCTGTTCGTCACGTAGATCTCGCCACTGTCGCCCACTGCGACACCGGTGAGGTGGCCCTGCACGTCGCCGAACAGACGCGACAGGAAGCTGCGTTTCGGGCTCAGCAGCGGCTGCCCCGCCGCGACCGTCGTGACGCTGCCGTCCGGCGCGACACGGCGGATGGTCGCACCGGACGTGACGACCAGACCGCCGCCGGGTGCGCGTGCCATGCCGCCGATCGGGAAGAAGCGCGCCTCCGCGCCTGCACCATCCTGGAAACCCCACTCGCCCCCCGCGAGCAGGTGCCTCTCCCGATCGTTCGCACGCCACAGCCGCACACCCGAACGGCGGCCCGTCCCGCTCGAGCCAATGATGTCACCGTTGTCCGCGAGCACGAACGCATGCCCGAAATGAGCCGGCACGTGCGGCCGCGCCACGGCCGTCACCGTACCCGCGGCGTCGGCGCGCCACAACACGACATCGTCGTCATGCTCGTGCATGCCGTAGAGGTTGCCGTCGGCGTCGAGCTGCAGCGCCTGGCCGTTCCGCCCCGCAACGAAGACCGTCGCCGCCTCACCTGCATGCACCTTCCATACGGTGTTGCGGAAGCTGTCGACGAAGTACACGGTGCCATCGGCGGCCGCGACGATGCCGCTGGCCGTCGGTGCCGGCATGTGCAGCGTCGGTATGGTCGGAATGTCGGCCACCGTCACGAACACCGTGAGCGGCATGGCGAAGGCATGGAGACGGAACACGGCATCCTCCTCGGTCGCGTTGCTGGTCGATCCGCGCATTACCCTACGTGCCGACTGTCGTCCTGGATTCGCGAGCCGACGCATCGCCCCGGTCTGCGGGCGGGCGTCGGGCTGTTCCAGTCAGATGCGCGGCGCGGCGAAACCGTTGCCACGGGACCCGCGGCATCCTGGTGGGGCAATGCGCATTCCCTCGTGGGCCGCTCAGCCAATACGTTGCACATCAACTGGTTAGCACATCCGCGGCGGCAGCCCGCCGGCACCGCGCTGTCGTGGCAGCGGGACGGGCTTTCCCGGAATCGGACTAGGGGTGCGGCAGACCCGTGAGCACCGCGGTGGCGAGCAGGACCAGCAGCGCGAGCGACAACTCGATGAACGCCGCCACCCGCAGCCGATGCAGCGATGCCAGATCGGCCAGGCGCGGCCGGATCACTCGCCAGTTGATCAGGCCCAGCAGCAGCACGAGCAGGACGACGGCCGTCTTCACGAGCAGCGCACGCCCATAGGCCGTCGACGCGAGCTGACCGAAGGAATCGACGTGGAACAGCGCGTTGATGATGCCGGTCGCGAGGGCCGCGGCAGCGGCGGTGAGCGCGATCGGCGAGAACGCATGCACGGCGCCGGCCGCATGGTGCGCACCGTCTCCGTCCGCTCGCGCACCGCCGACGAGCACGGGCAGCGACACGACGGCGAGCAGAAAGAGCGTGCCGAGCCACACGCCGACCGAGGTCACGTGTACCGTGTCGTTGATGACGGCCAGCCAGGCGGCTTCGCCCACGCCGGCGGCGTGGCCGGACAGGCCGGGTATAGCGGCGAGGCCGATCGCTGCCGGGACGGCGAGGAACAGGGCACTGCGGTCCCGCGGCGGCCTCGCCCACGCGATCGCCGCGCCGAGCACTGCGAACAGCAGTGCCTGCATGAGCCATGCTCGGCCCCAGCCGGTGTCGTTCAGCATGATCGAAAGCAGCGCTGGACTCCATGCGCGGTTCGCGCCGTGCAGCGCGCTCGATTGCAGCCACAGGCGCAGCACCATGGCGATCGCGAGCACGAGCGCGCCCCCGGTGAGCACCCGCCACGCGCGGCGCTTCAGCTCCGCCACTGCGGCTCCCTCCGGGATGCGCGGCAGCAGCAGCGTGCGGAAGGAGAGCGCGCCGATCAGCAGAAGGAGTGAACCAAAGTGGAGCAGCCGCGCGGCCACGTTGACCGCACTGCCCGACCGCGACTCGCCCGCACTGCCATGGTCGTGGGTCGCAGCCGCGGAATCCCGGGCGCCGATCCGCGCTGGACTCGCCGAGGGCGTGTCCGACGGCAGCGTATCGGGCGGGAGGGCGGCCGGCGAGAGCGTGAACGTGTATGACCCCTCGAGCACGTGACCGTCTGCACCGGCCGTGCGCCACCGCACCGTGTAGACACCCGCGAGCCGGAGTCGGCCGAGCGACACAGTGAACTCGCGGTCCGAGCCCGCAATGAAGACGACGGGGCCCGTCGCGACATCGCTGCCGTCCGGTGCAATCAGCGTGAGCTGCGTGTAGCGCGGCTCGAGGAATCCGGAGAACAGCAGTCGCAGCCGCGATGGCATCCCGTCGAGCACTTCGCCGGGCGCCGGCGACGCGCTGTCGAGCTGGATGTGGGCATGCGCGGGCGCGGCCGCCGTCGTGAACGCGGCGACAGCTAGCACTACGATCAGGCGGCGCGGCCCGCAGCGCTCGTGGGGACCCATGGCCGGAAGCTAAGGCGGTTGCCCGCTCCTGTCACGACGTTCGCGGCGCCTCGCCGGTTGCCGGGGGCAGCAGGTGAGTGAACCCGGGGTGCACGCCCACCTGCGTGCGACCCTCGAGCTGCTGCAGCATGTGCTGGAAGGTGTCGCGCTGCAGCGGATAGCGCGAGCGGTACGCGCGCCGGTAGATCGCGTACAGCAGCCGTCGCACGAGCGATACCGGCAGCTCGCGCCGCTCGTCGGCAACGGGCTGGCGGTAGAGGATGTACGACTCGGCGCCGATCAGCGACATCCCGGGATGGTAATACTCGAGGTCGAACGGGATCGCGCCGCGCGTGCGCACGAGCCGCTTCAGCCACGGACTGTCCGCGCGGATCTCGCCGATCACCCACGCCAGGTCCGTGTGGCCGGCGCGGCGCGCGTCGGCGCGGAAGACCTCGATGAGGTGCGGCCGCAGCACGCGTGCGATCCGACGGCCGCGATGCTGCCTGCGTACGGCAAGGTACGTGATGAAGCCGGCATTCACGCCGTCGAGGTAGAGGCCGGCTATCGCGCCGGCCGGCTCCGGGTCGCTGTCGTGGAGCGCGGCGATCAGATGGAAGTTGTAGCTGGACAGCATGCCGAGGCGACGCTCGGCGATCTCCGACCTCAGCTCCGCGAGCGGCTGCCGCTCACCGGGCGCGAACATCTCCTCGATGACGGCGAGCGCAGCATCCGCGAGCGGTTCCCGCTCGTCCATGATCTCGACCGTCCGCACGCTCCGCGTCATGGCGTCGTGACAGCCGCCTCCGACCGCTCTGCCGGCAGCTCGATGTTGAAGAGGCGAGCCGTGTTGCGCCAGAAGATCAGCTCGTTCTCCTCCGGCTTCAGCTGCAGATTGTTCACGAACCGGATGTAGCTGCCCATGTCGCAGATCGGCCAGTCCGTGCCGTACAGCAGCTTGGACGGGTCGCCAGCAAATGCGACGACCTCGTTCACCTGCTGCAGCATGAACCGCTCGAAACGCTCCTCGAAGTGACCGAGCGTGAAACCGGAGATGTCGCCAACCACGTTCGGGTTCTTGTAGATGACTTCCATTGCATCCGTGATCCACGGATTGCCCAGGTGGCAAATCACGAACGTGACCTCGCGGAAATCGACTGCGACCTCGTCCACCTCGATCGGGTGCGAGTACTTCACCTTCCCCTTCGGGTCGTACGTGTCGCCCGTGTGGATCATGACGGGAACGTTGAACTCCGCAGCCAGCTCGTAGACGACGCGCATGCGCGCATCATGCACGTAGAACGGCTCGTAGCCCGGATACAGCTTCAGTCCCTTGATCCGGCCTTCATTCAGCTGGACGCGCATATCGGCCAGATCGGCGGCGCGGTAGTTCAGGTAGCTGACACCGGCGACCACGCCGATGCGCGGGTCGTCATCGACGACGTCGAGGATCTCCGCCGTGGTCGGCCGGTCGCCGTTGCCGATGTAGCTCGACAGCACGAGAGCGTAGCCCACGCCGTGCCGGTCCATCTCCGCGCGCAGGCGATCGTACCGCGCGCGCAGCGTTGCCGGCTCCTCTTCGCCGTACCGGTTCAGATGGACGTGACAGTCGATGATCATCCGGTGGTCCCTTCGAGTGTGAGCAGCCCGCAGGGGCACGAGCCGTGCCACAGCCTTGCTGGCGGCGGTCGGAGCAGCCGAATAGCTTGCCCGCTGAGACGCCGCACATCCGGAACCTGCGAGAAACCAGATGGAATGGATCACCGACCCCGGCATATGGATCGCATTCGGCACGCTGACATTGCTGGAGATCGTGCTCGGCATCGACAACATTGTCTTCATCTCCATCCTGTCGGGCAAGCTGCCGGCCGAGCAGCAGCCGCGCGCACGCCTGATCGGTCTGGGACTGGCGATGCTGATGCGCATCCTGCTGCTGCTGGTGCTGTCCTGGATCATCAAGCTCACGGCGCCGCTGTTCACTGTGATCGGTCAGGAGATCTCCGGGCGCGACATGATCCTGATCATTGGCGGCCTGTTCCTGGTCGGGAAGAGCACGTTCGAGATCCACGAGAAGCTGGAGGGCGAGGAAGGTGGAGCGTCCCGGAAGGTGCCGCCGACGTTCGGCATGGTCATCTTCCAGATCCTGCTGCTCGACATAGTGTTCTCGCTCGACTCGGTGATCACTGCCGTCGGCATGGTGGACCAGCTCGCCGTCATGATCGCCGCGGTCGTCGTTGCGGTCGGGTTCATGATGGCGTTCGCGGGACCCATCAGTAATTTTGTCGAGCGGCATCCGACGGTGAAGATGCTGGCGCTGAGCTTTCTGCTGCTGATCGGCGTGACGCTGATGGCGGAAGGCTTCGGTCAGCACATCTCGAAGGGGTACATCTACTTCGCAATGGCGTTCTCGGTGCTCGTCGAGATGCTGAATCTGAAGATGAAGTCGAGGTCGGCGAAACCGGTCAAGCTGCACCAGCGGTACTCGGACGATGAGCCGGAGGGCTCCGCACTGGATGGCTAAGGTCAAGCTCGCGAATGTGAAGGGTGAGGCGTGGGCGCTGATCCGGTCGCACCGGCGGACGCTCACGATCGGACTCGGCCTGATGGTGATCAGCCGCGTGGCCGCGTTCGTGCTCCCCGCCAGCACGAAAGTGCTGATCGACGATGTGATCGGGCAGGGCCGCGCCGATCTGCTGATCCCCATTGCACTCGCCGTGCTGGCCGCGACCGTCGTGCAGGCCGGAACCTCGTTCGCCGTCGCGCGCGTGGTCAGCGTGGCCGCGCAGCGTGCGATCGCTGAGCTGCGCGTCGCCGTTCAGCACCATGTGCTGCGCCTGCCGACGTCCTACTTCGATTCCACCAGGTCCGGTGTGCTCATCTCGCGCATCATGACGGATCCCGAAGGCATCCGGAACCTCGTCGGCACCGGCATCATCCAGCTCGTGGGCGGTCTGCTCACGGCGGCGGTCGCGCTCGGCTGGCTGCTTTACCTCAACTGGCAGCTCACGCTCGGCACGGTGGTCATGCTGCTCATCTTCGCCGGCATCATGGCGACGGCGTTCAAGCGTCTGCGCCCGATCTTCAGGCAGCGAAACGAGATCAGCGCCGATGTCACCGGGCGCCTCGGCGAGACGCTCGGCGGCGTGCGGCTGGTCAAGGTCTACGTCGCCGAGGGCCGGGAGGAGGGCGTATTCCGGGATGGCGTGATGCGCCTGTATGGCAATATCGCAAGCACGATCACGGGCACATCCCTCGTCTCGTCACTGTCCACGGTCATTGTCGGCGCCATCAGCCTCATCATCATGGTCGGCGGCGGCCGCGCCGCTCTGAGCGGCGCCATGACGCCCGGCGACCTGGTGTTCTACACCGTGCTCGTCGGGATGATGGTTGCGCCGCTCGTCAGCATTGCGAGCATCGGCACGCAGATCACGGAGGCCTTCGCGGGTCTGGACCGCATACGCGAGCTGCGCGATGTGCCGACGGAGGATGCGGACGATCAGAAGCGCGAGCCGCTCGGCGACATCGTCGGCGAGGTGCGCTTCGAGAACGTCGGCTTCGCGTACCGCGAAGGCGCGCCCGTGCTCCACGACGTGTCGTTCCATGCGGACGCCGGAACCACGACGGCGCTCGTCGGCCCGAGCGGCGCCGGCAAGAGCACACTGATCGGCCTGATCATGGCGTTCAACTATCCGGACGGCGGCCGCATACTCGTGGACGGCCGCGACCTGAGTCAGCTCCGGCTCCGTGACTACCGCCGCCAGCTCGGCGTGGTGATGCAGGACAACTTTCTGTTCGATGGCACGATCCGCGACAACATCGCATACGCGCGGCCTGACGTGACCGACGAACAGATCGCGGCCGCGGCGCATGTCGCGAACGCGGATGAGTTCATCGACCGCTTCGAGGCCGGCTACAACACGATCGTCGGCGAACGCGGCGTCAAGCTGTCGGGCGGTCAGCGGCAGCGCCTCGCGATCGCACGGGCGATCATCGCCGACCCGCGCATCCTGATCCTGGACGAGGCCACATCCAGCCTCGACAGCGAGAGCGAGGCGCTGATCCGCGACGGTTTGCAGCGGCTGCGCCAGGGCCGCACCACGTTCGTGATCGCGCACCGCCTCTCCACCATCCAGAGCGCCGACCAGATTCTGGTCATGGACGGCGGCCGCATCGTGGAACGCGGGCGTCATCGTGAGCTGCTGCATGGGGAGCGGGGGAGCGGGGGAGCGGAGGAGCGGGGCGGGGCCGGGCGGAGGGCGGGGGGGCTCTACCGGGCACTCTACGAGCGACAGCAGGGTCTCGAACGCGACATCTTCGTGAATCCCGGCGAAGATCCGGTGCCGGAGGGTGACCGGCCGGACGCGCTCAGCGGGATCATGCCGAAGAGCTGATGCGGGAGCTCGATGTCGTCGTGCTCGGGCTGGGCGTGCACGGCGCGGCGACGGCGCTCGAGCTGGCTCAGCGCGGGCTGCGCGTGTGCGGGCTCGACATGCGCGAGCCACCGCACGAGCACGGCTCCTCGAACGGACGCACGCGCATCATCCGTGAGGCCTACTACGAGCATCCGCTCTTCGTGCCGCTGGTCCAGCGCGCATACGAGCTATGGTCGGACATGGAGGAGCTCACCGGCACCGTGCTGTACCGCCGCACCGGCGGGCTCATGGCCGGGCCCCGCGACGGCGAGCTGGTCAGCGGTGCGCTCGCCAGCGCGCGCGAGCACAACCTCGAGCACGAGCTGCTCGATGCGGACACCATGCGCCGGCGCTTCCCCGCCCTGCTGCCGGTGCCGGACCACGCCGGCGTCTTCGAGCCGCGCGCGGGCATGCTGCTCGTCGATCCGTGCATCAGGACCATGCTGGCGCTCGCTCGCGGCTACGGCGCGGAGCTGCGGCCGGGCTCGCGCGCTGCATCCTGGGGCGTTCAGCGCGGCGACGTCGTCGTCGAGACGTCAGCCGGTACACTGCGTGCGCGGCAGCTCGTGATCGCCGCCGGCGCGTGGCTGAACCCGGTGCTCGCGAGCGAGATCGCTGACGCGCCGATCCAGCTGCCGCTCACCATCGAACGGCAGGTGCCGCACTGGTTCCGCCCAGTCCATGGCAGCCATGCGTTCCACGCGTCCGTCTGTCCCGTCACCATGCTCGAGTACGATCGCGGCCGGATGATCTACACGCTGCCCGACATCGGGCACGGCGTGAAAGCAGGCATCCACCACGAAGGCGACATCGTCACCGCTGACAGATACGACGACACCATATCGCTGGCGGAGGAAGCGCGGCTGCGCGGCCTGCTCGAGGCGTGGATGCCAGGCTCCACGGAAACGGTGCTCGACGCGCGCGTCTGCCTGTACACGAACACGCCCGACCACCACTTCATCATCGATCGACACCCCGCGCACGAGCAGGTCATGATCGTGAGCGCCTGCTCCGGCCACGGCTTCAAGTTTGCCCCTGCGATTGCTGAAATGGTAGCGGACAAGCTGGTAACATCGTGAAGCGTGAAGCGTGAATCGTATCCGTAACAACGAAATACGTTTCACGATTCACGCTTCACGTTTCACGATGTTCATTCGTTGATTTCACGACCGTATCGTCCGCTATTGAACGCCTCATCGATCACGGCTTCCACCCAGGGCCACAATTGCGGCGAGGCAGTAAGGACGGGCATCATTCGTTGAATGATCTGCTCGCGGGTCTTTGCGCGGAAGTGCCAGTCGCCGTTGTCGCGGTGCCGGCCGAGGATGAAGGGCTGGAGTCGGTCGAGCGCGTTGGCGAACAACGACGCAGGCGTGCGCATCGCCTCGAACTCCTCCCACAGGGCCAGGAACTGGGAGGACTGATCGTCAGGCAGTATGCCGAACAGCCGGATGGCGGCGCAGCGCTCGCGCTCCTCCTTGTCGGCATGGCCGTCCACGTCATAGCAGTAGGTGTCGCCGGCGTCGATCTCGACAATGTCGTGCACGAGCAGCAGTCGCGTGACGTGCAACGGATCGACGGGCGCGAACGCGTGTTCGTGCAGCACCATCGCCATGACCGCGATGTGCCACGAGTGCTCGGCGCTGTTCTCCCAGCGCGAGTCGTCGGTGAGGCGGGTCTGGCGCGCGACGTTCTTCAGCTTGTCGACCGCGACGATGAACTCGAGCTGCTGCGCGAACCGCGCGACCACCGTGAGCTGGCCGGCGGCGGCCGCGCGGGACGCTTCGTCGGTCACGGTCAGCGGGAGGCGGACGCCGAGCCGAGTGCGTCGGCGATTGCGTTCGCGATCCTTTCCGGCGGGTGCCCCTGGATGTGCTGCCGCTCGAGCATGACCGCCAGCTCGCCGTCGCGGAACACGGCGATCGACGGCGAGGACGCCGGGTAGGGACGGAAGCGCTCCCGTGCCCGGTCCGTCGCTTCGATGTCGGCGCCGGCGAACACGGTGCCGAACGCATCCGGTCGCGCGCCCTGCTCCAGCGCCATGGTCAGTCCGGGCCGCATGCTGCCGGCCGCGCAGCCGCAGACGGAGTTGACGACGATCACGGCAGTGCCCTCCTTCGCCCGATCGAGGAACGCATCCACTGCTTCGGGCGTGCGCAATTCCTCGGCGCCGAGCTCGGTCACCTCGCGCCGCATCGGCGCAATCATTATCTCGGGATATCGCTGCATGTTCTTCACGTCTCCATGAATGGGGTTACTGCTCCACTACGCCGAGCACCCAGCCGTCCGGATCGAGCACCACGCCCGTGAGCGGGTCCGGCAGCTGGAACCGCAGCTCGGTGCGGCGGTCCACCAGCTCGATGTGCCTGCGCACCGTGCCGCCGGCCGTCTGCAGCTCGATCTGCATGGGCAGGCGAAACACGGGCCAGCCCGCCTTCTGTACCTGCTCTACAAGGATAACCGCTTCGCCGGCCTGCTGGTTCCATTCGCGGCTCACGCGCAGCACGGGGTGGCCGGGACGGTACAGCCACTGCTCGAAGAACCAGCCGAGATCGCGGCCGGCGGCCTGCTCCATGACGCGGCGCAGGTCGGCCGTCGTCGCATTGCCCGGCGCGTGACGCGCGTAGTACGCGCGAATCCCGCCGAAGAACGCGCTGTCGCCGACCACGCCGCGCAGCATGTGCAGCACCGCGCCACCCTTGTTGTACGAGTTGGCGTTCAGCAGCTCGAGCAGGTCATTGCCGGGAGTGCTCACGGTATCGACGACTGCGATGTCCGTCACCTGCGACTGCAGGTACTCGTCCCACGATTCTCGCAGGATCTCGCGGAACCGCTCGGCGCCGTCGGCATCCTCGAAGAACAGTGCGCCGAAGTACGTTGCAAATCCCTCCGACAGCCACAGGTCGGCCCAGCGAGCGGGCGTGACCTCGTCGCCGAACCACTGGTGCGCGATCTCGTGCGCGACCGTGCCCTCGCCGAGCGTGCCGTTCGCGATCGCGCGCTCCGAGTAGAAGATCGCGCCGGCATTCTCCATCCCGCCGAAACGCGTTGCAGACTGTACGTGTGCGAGCCTGGCGTACGGGAAGGGCGCAATGAGACCGGAGTAGTACTCGAGCATGCGGTCGGCCCGGGCGAAGATGCGCGCTGCATTCGCGCTGTCCTCGGGAAACGACCAGAACCCCGTCGGCACGCAGGCGTTGGTGCGTGCGAACACGCGGCCGCCAGCGGCGCAGTCGTCGATCGATGTGGTAGTGAACGGTGTGGCGCCAATCACCATCAGGTAGGTCGGGATCGGCTGGTCGATGCGCCAGCGCCAGACACCATCAGCCGGGGGCGCGACGGATGCGGCCGTCGTCGTGCCCAGCGGGCGGCCGGACACGTCCACGCGCCGGCCGTTGCCGACCACCTGCCAACCGGCCGGCGCACGGACCTCGAACATTACGGTCGCCTTGTCGCTCGGATGGTCGATCGACGGGATCCAGAAACGCGCGCGGTCCGGCCAGTTGTCGCCGAAGGCGCCGCGCCGGCCGTGTACGTTCTCGCCGATGATCAGACCATCGTCCGGCGAGCCGTCGTAGGTGACCGCAACGCGGACCGTGTCGCCCGCGCGCGCATCGGCCGGCAGCGCGACGAACAGGCGGCCGTCAGCCTGCCGGAACGACGCGTCCGTCTGCTGCGCCGTCCGGCCCCGCGCTACTACCACGCGCGTGACGCGCAGCCCCGTCAGGTCGAGACGCAGCGTGTCCCGACGCGGCGCGAGCAGCGCGACGTCCACCGTCGTCGTCGCACGGATCACGGTGCCGCGCTCCGGCAGCTCCAACGCAACGTGGTAATGCAGCGCGTCGAACCCGGGCGCGTACGGACCGGGCGACGGCACGCGTCCCGGCGCATGCGCCGGCGGCTCGCCCGGCAGACGCGCGGTATCGCTCACAGCCACCTCGACCGGCACCGGCGTCGGGTTGGGCAGCGGCACGTCCTGCGCGGGCGCTGCGCACGCGGCGAGGAATGCGAGTGCGACGGGCGCGGAAGCCTGTGGCGGACGGCGAGCGACTGGGTTCAAGGCAGCCTCCGTGGAGGGTGACGGGGGGCAGAATGCCCTGGGCGGTGATGCTGTGCAACCCCGGGGCCGCTTCGGGGGGGAGGGGAGGGTTGAGGGGAAGGGGAACGGATTCAGTCGCGGAGGGGCGCGGAGGGTGGGAGGGTGCCCGGGCTGAAGCTGACTCGGCGAGGCAACTGGCGGTTTCGCGGGGGAAATCCGAGTCGCATATTCCCGACATGCGACTCCTCGCCGGCACCAGCGGCTTCTCGTACAAGGCCTGGAAGGGCAGCTTCTACCCCGAGACCATCAGGGAAGCGGGGATGCTGAAGTATTACGCGAGCCAGTTCGACACGGTGGAGCTGAACAACACGTTCTACCGCCTGCCGAACGAGCAGACATTGCGGCAGTGGGCGGAGCAGGTGCCCGCCGGCTTCATGTTCGCGCTGAAGGCATCGCGCGTCATCACGCACAGCAGGCGACTGAAGGAGGTCACGGAGCCGGTGGAGTACCTGTGCCGCGTGACGGAGGCGCTCGGCGCCGCTCGCGGGCCGATCCTGTTCGGACTGCCGCCGAACCTGAAGATCGATCTCGACCGGCTCGGCGCACTGCTCGCACTGATCCCCGCGGGTGTGCGCGCGGCGATCGAGTTCCGCCACGAGTCGTGGCACGACGACGCGGTGTTCGATCTGATGCGCGGCCACAACATCGCGCTGTGCATCGCGCAGACGGAGGAGGAAGAGACGCCGTTCGTCGCGACGGCGGACTGGGGCTACGTGCGGCTGCGCAAGGTCGAGTATTCCGGCGACGAGCTCGTTGAGTGGCGCACGCGGATCGCGGCGCAGACGTGGACCGATGCATTCGTGTACTTCAAGCACGAGGACGCGGGAGTGGGGCCGAAACTCGCGCGCGAGTTCTTCCACATCCCGGTGTCCCCGACGCTCCAGTGAGGCATGACGACCAGCACTCTCTGCGCACTTATTACCGTGTACGAACATTCCCGGACTGGCAAATGGACTCGCCGGGCACCCGTTGTCAGGCCGGCGGGCCGCCCACGGTTCAGCTTGGCGCCGCTCGCAGGCGTGCAGCCTGCCGGGGCGTTAGCACGATTTCAGCGAAATCGCTGCCGTCATTGCAATCCAGAACAGTAAGCATTCCATTCTTGGCATCGATTCGAACCAAGTCGGGATATTCGCTGATTATTTCCGAGATATCGACATCCTGCGCCACTCCATTGCTGAGCTGAGTCGACAGCGCGAGACTTGCGTCGCACTCGTCTCCGTCGTGAGCGTCAGCGCAGTTATCACAGTGCCATTCCTCGTGATACGTATTGTAGCCATCATAGGGCCACGAACCGAGCATCGTGTGCATGTGCCCATCCCACAGCCAGCATTCCGAACAGCAGAACCAGTCTGTGTCGCAGCTGAAGCATGACTCGGCCGGAGGCTGCGACGTCGCGATGCCGCCCACCGTGAGAACACATACCGCCGCGAGCGTTAAACTCATCTTATTCATCGGGACCGCTCCTGTTGAACTGTGAATGCACGGCCCGCCACGTGTCTATGACGAGCATCCCGTTGCTCAACTCTCGCAGGCTATACAAATAGCCCGGCGCAACGAATCCCTTGAATGTGCCGGTGGTAAGCCTGGCAGTACCCGTTGAGCATCCGCTTCTCAAATCGACTCTGTCCAGATAGTAGTCGTATACGGAATCCTGTAGGGCAACGCCCAAGCCACGGCGCGTGTCTCCGGCTTCTTCGAGTGCCGCAGCGACGAAGCGTTCCGCATCGTCGTTTACGCGCCACGCCAGAGTCCAGATTGTATTGGCTGAGTCGCCAACGATATCTTCCATGGTGGTGACCTGAGGACGGCTTCCGGCTGCGCTGCTGCCACGCAATCTCGGAAACCACTCCACTCGCCGCCGTAATTCCGCCACACGATCTCCAGACCTTGTGAACACTTCAAGCAGATATTCCGTTCGACGGGCTGCAACAATGAACGAGTCCGTTACAGCCAACTCTCTAGCGGCTTCGTCCGGTCGCGACGAGTCGATCTCGGCGAACGAAGCTACCGGTTCAAGCCCCGTGGAGAATATCTGGAGAGATAGGGGGGGCGAACCGGGGAATGGCTGCGCATGCACTACAATTGAATCGCCTCCCAAGTGCAAAGCCCGGCGCACCGTGCCCCGAATAGCAAGCGCGCGGTGAAACAACCCTGACGAGTCCAAAATTGAAACGCGCGCTATCCGCTGATCTGCAACTACAACCGAATCACTCAGTGTAGACCTGACGTCAACGATCTCCCGAAACTCGCCGGGACCGGCGCCTGCCTCGCCCCAAGGCTCCAGGAACCTCCCTTCCCGCGAGTATACGGCGATCGTTCCGGCAGTATGCGTCGGTGCGACGAGATACCTTTTGCGTCCGTCCAGCGCTACTGTCGCTCGCGAAGTTGGAGAATATGCACCCGCGTCCATGCCGAGCGTCGCTTCATACTGCAGCGCTATCCGACCGGCTGGTGGGCATGGAGCATCGGATACTGCAAAGGAACGGCGGTCGCAGCCCGCAGCCGTCGCGGCCAGAAGACAGCTGAAGATACACAGGACCTTCGTCCGATAACCGATCTTGCCCCGCATCACCCTGACCAAATTCGCCTCTTCGCCTACTCAGGTACGCTGGTTTTCCTCTCTTCTCCGTCGAATATACCAAACTCACCATCGCAAAACTGAACGGATGTCTCAAAAACGCACTGAGCGGACCGAGCGTCGTTAGATTGCACCCTGTGACACGTGGCTCCACCTAGAATCACTGGAGTCTGGTCGCTCAGTGCGCGGATATGCTTGAGAAGGGTGAAGCCATGGCCGTCGCGCAAATAAAGGTCGAGCATGATCAGGTCGGGGGTTCGGCGCTCCAATTCTGCAAACCCATCTCGCAAGCTGGGTGCTGTGAAGACCAAGTACGCTTGACGGCGCAGGTACCTACCTACTGACCTTAGAACACCCTGATCGTCATCGATGATCAATACGGTACCTGCGCACCGCGTGTGCGCCGCCTTCGATCCGAGGGTCGAATTTCCGGATCCGGGCGACGGAATGATCACCTCCGTGTTGGCCTGATTGAACGGGGCTGCCACGCTGACGAGTCTTACCAACGTTGAATAGAATGCCCTTTCGCGAACTCGGAAGTCAACGACCGTGGCCGGGAGTGAAGCCGTCAGCAATTTCACATAGTGCGAAGACGAGGGCAAGGAAGAGAGGGACCTTCCGGGCAGTACGGCGGTGTGTCATTGTGCCGTGACCCAGAGACAAATGGCGCATCTGCAAACGTGCCGTGCCGGCTGATGACAAGAACCTCACAGCACCCAATCTTGGATCGTGTCGGCCAGCTCGTCCAGCACCTCGTCGTTCGTCCTGCCGCTCCGCTTCAACACCGCGAATCCGTGGTCGGCACCATCCACGACGTGCAGCGTCGCGTTCTCGCCCAGTTCCGACGCCACCTGCCGCATCAACCCGAGATCCGCCAGCGTGTCGCGCGTGCCCTGCAGGAACAGCATCGGGATGCGCACACGGTGCAGATGCTCCGCACGCTTCGTGTCCGGGCCGCCAGGACGGTGCAGCGGGAAGCCGGTGAAGATCAGTCGCTCGACGCGCTCGAGCGGCGCCGCGGACTGCGCCTGCGATGTCATGCGCCCGCCCATCGACTTGCCACCGGCGCACAGGCGCAGATCCGGGTACGCCGCGGCGGCGAACTCGACGACGGCGCGCGTGACTGCCTCGTTCTTCGGCGCGGGATCAGGGCGGCGCGAGCCGGCTGTGATGTACGGGTACTCGTACCGCAGCGTGGCTACGCGGCGGAGGGACAGGCGCTCGGACACAGCGGTCATGAAGGCGTGGCGCATTCCGGCGCCGGCGCCGTGGGCGAAGACGTACAGCCATTCGACTTCACGGGGTCGAAGGAGGACGGCGGGGACGTTGCCGTTCGGGGTCGGAATCGCGAGCTCGGTCGCGTTCATCGTCATTCCATTCGTTCGCATGCGTGGGGACGTGGTGGGTTCAGATTAACGGGTCGGACGTGGACGTGGAGGGGGGCTTCCCCTTGACTTCCGCTGGGTCGCAGCGACATCGTGGTCCCAACGAAACCCGATGGAAAGGATCGCCGCATGGCTGCGGATCAGGACATACTGCGCGGGACGCTCGACCTGCTGGTGCTGAAGGCGCTGAGCTGGGGGATGGCGCACGGGTACGGCGTAGCGCGGTGGATCCAGTTCGCGACGGACGACGCGCTGGCGGTTGGGGAGGGGACGCTGTACCCGGCGCTGCACCGGCTGGAGGAGCGGGGCTGGGTCGAGTCGCAATGGGGCGTATCGGAGAACAACCGGCGCGCGAAGTACTATTCGCTGACGGCGCTGGGTCGAACGCAGCTGCGCGTGGAGACGGCGAGCTGGCGGCGCTATGCGAAGGCGGTGTTCTCGGCGCTGGACGCACCGGCGCTGCCGTAGTCGGGGACGCGAGGAGGACATGGGCATGAGCGGGTGGCGACGATTCCGCGGGTTGTTCGGACCGGACCCAGACCGCGATGTGGACGAGGAGCTGTCGTTCCACGTGGACATGCGAATGCAGGAGCTGATCGCGAGCGGCGAGACGCCGGAGCGTGCGCGGGAGCTGGCGCTGAAGCGGTTCGGCGATGCTGCCGATCTGCGCGCGGAATGCATCACGATCGATGAAAGGCACGGGCGTCGCATGGAGCGGAGCGAGTACACCGCAGAATTGAAGCAGGACGTCGTCTACGCCTTGCGTTCACTGCGACATCGCCCTGGTTTCGCCGTCGTCGCCATCCTGACGCTCGCGCTCGGGATCGGCGCGAACAGCGCGATCTTCAGCGTCGTGAACGGCGTCCTGCTGCAGCCGCTGCCGTACGCGCACGCGGACCGTCTCTACAACATCCAGATGATCTACCCGGATGGGCAGCGCTACAACGCGATCTCCGCGCCGGATTTCGCGAGCATTGTCGCAGCGAACCGCGTGTTCGAGGAAGTCGTCGCGAGCGCCGGCATGCGGTCGCCGCTGATCGGTCTTGGAGAGCCGCGGGAAGTGGTCGGCGCCGCGCTGGGTGAAGGTTTGCTGGACATGCTGGGCCTGGGCGTTGCGCTGGGCCGCGGCTTCTCTGCGGAGGATCACGCGCCGGGCCGCGGCAACGTCGCCATCCTGGACAATGGATTCTGGCAACGCGAGTTCGGCGGCGATGCGAGCGTGCTGGGCCGTTCTTTCACATTCGCCGGCGGCACGTACACGGTGGCAGGCGTGCTCGCACCTGACGCGACACTGCCGGAGCCGAGGGACGTCTACTTCCCGCTGATCGAGGACGAGTCGTTCAGTGCGACGGCGGTCGACGGCCGTCGCAGTGAGTACCTGGACACGTTCGCGCGCGCGCGCGCCGGCTTGACGGAGGAGCAGGTGGCGGCGGACATGCTGCGTGTCTCCGAACAGCTCGCGGCGGAGTTCCCGACCACGAACCAGCGCCTGCGGATGGGCGCGAGGTCGGCGCGCGAGGCGATTCTCGGCGATGTGCACCGGCCGCTGTTCATCCTGCTCGGTGCCGTCGGATTCGTCCTGCTCGTCGCGTGTGCGAACGTCGCGAACCTGCTGCTCGCGCGGGCGGCGGCGCGGCAGGGCGAGCTGTCGGTGCGGGCCGCGCTCGGCGCCGGACGCGGGCGTCTCCTGCGACAGATGCTGACGGAATCCGTAGTGCTCGGCGTGCTCGGCGGCGCGTCGGGTCTGGCCGTCGCGTGGGCGGGCACCCGTGCGCTCGCAGCTGCGCAGCCGGCGGACATCCCGCGTCTCGATAACGTCGGCGTCGATGGAACGGTTGTGCTCGTCACCCTCGGCACTGCGGTACTGACCGGCCTGCTGTTCGGTGCGCTGCCCGCGCTCCAGGCCACGCGCGCCGGTCTCGCCCAGTCGCTGCGCGAGGGCGGGCGCGGCATGCAGGCGGCCGGTCAGCGCGCGCGGTCTGCACTGATCGTCGCCGAGATGGCTCTTGCCGTCGTGCTGCTGGTCGGTGCAGGTCTGCTCATTCGCAGCTTCGTCGAGCTGATGGAGGTCGATCCGGGCTTCACGGCCGAACATGCGGTGGCGTTCAGGGTGTCCATGGACGCAATCGGCTACCCCGAAGGGACGCACGTCCGTGGCTTCGTGAGTCCGCTGATCGAGCGCGTGCGCTCAATGCCGGGCGTCACGGCCGCAGGCGGCACGAGTGTGCTACCGCTGCAGGGTCGCGGCGGACTCATCAACTTCGCCGTGGTCGGCGCACCGCCGCCGCCGGAGAATGTGAACGCCGAGATCGGCTACTACGGCGTGACGCCTGGCTACTTCGATGCGATCGGCGCGCGCATCATCCGCGGCCGCGACATCTCGCCGCAGGATCGCACCGACGCTCCGCCTGTCGCCGTGATCAGTGAGACCGGCGCCGCATTCTGGTTCCCCGGCGAGGATCCCCTCGGCCGCTTCGTCGAAGTGGGAGGGGGCAACCTCGAGATCGTCGGCATAGTCTCCGACGTGCTCCAGCGCGACCTCGCCACGCCCGCCATGCCGCAGCTGTTCGGACCCTATGATCAATGGACCACGCGAAGCCTGCAGATCGTCGCACGTACAACCGGCGACCCGCTCGTGCTCGCGCCGAACCTGCGCACACTGCTGCGCTCGCTCGATCCGAACATCCCGCTCAGCGACTTCACGCCGCTCGAGGAGGTGGTTTCCGAAGCCGTAGCACGACCGCGCTTCTACACTTCGCTGCTCGCGCTCTTCGCCGCGCTCGCACTCACACTCGCGGCGATCGGCATCTTCGGCGTGATGAGCTACTCCGTGACGCAACGCACACGCGAGATCAGCATCCGCATGGCGCTCGGCGCGCGCCGCGGCGAGGTGGTAGGCATGATCATCGGCCGATCGATGCTGCTCGCCGCTGTCGGGGTTGCAGCCGGAATCGCCGGCGCCGCCACGCTCGCACGCGTCATCAGCAGTCAGCTGTACAACGTGAAAGCGATGGATCCCGCCACCCTCGGCACCGTCATCCTGGTGCTCGCTGCCACCGCCCTCGCCGCGAGCTGGCTCCCCGCGCGCCGCGCCGCCGCGCTCGACCCCGGGACCGCGCTGAGAGAGAACTGAAGGGGAGCGGGCGAGCGGGCGAGCGGAGGAGCGGGCCCCCTCCCCGCCCCTCAACCCAACTCCTCCTCCACGTCCTACCCATGAAGCCTCAACAGTCCCCTCCGCCGCCCCCGACCGTTCAACCCGCAGTTCCTCCCGCCGTCCGGCCATGCAACGCCGCCAGCGCCGCAACCAGATCCGGCGCATCCTCGAGCACCGCTGCCACAGGATCCCCCATCCTCGCCATCCGACGCGGCACCGTCCGGATGGTATGCTTCCGGATCTCGAGCCCCTTCTTCACCTCGCCCCAGCGCAGCGGTGTGGACACGGGCGCCCCCGGCAGCGGCCGCACGCAGAACGGCGCGACGAGCAGCTTGCCGTGCCCGTTCTGCAGGTAGTCGACGTACACCTTCCCTTCCCTCTGCGAGATGACGCGCGCGATGGTCGCGATGTCCGGCAGCATCGTCACGACCTCGCGCGCGAGCAGCTCGCCGAGCAGTCGGGCCTGCTCGTGCGTGCACACGCCGCCCAGTGGGACCAGCACGTGCAGCCCGCTCGATCCGCTCGTCTTCACGTAGTTCGGCAGCCCGATCTCGTCGCACAGCGCGTGCACGGCTTTTGCCACGGCGATCACGTGCTCGAACGGCGCGCCCTTCGGGTCCAGATCGAGGCTGCACCAGTCCGGTCTCTCGAGCGACTGGATACGACTGCTCCACACGTGCAGCGGGATGGATGCGGAGTTGGCGAGGTACTCGAGCGCGTGCACGTCGTCGGCGATGAAGTAGCGCAGCTCACGCTCGCTGCCGCCGCTCCACACCGTCTCGGTCCGCAGCCACGACGGCGCCCACTCGGGCGCGTCCTTCTGGAAGAACGATTTGCCGTGGATCCCGTCGGGGAACCGCGTCTGCACCACCGGCCGGTCGTGCAGGTAGAGAAGCATCCACGGCGCGATCGCGCGATAGTACTGGATCAGATCGCCCTTCGTGTAGCCGTCCTCCGGCCACAGTACCTTGTCGAGGTTCGTGAAGCGGACGCGGCGCGGCTCGGGGCCAGGCTCGGACTGAGGCTCGGGGACAGCGTCACGACGCGCCGCTGCCGGAGTCTCCGGCTCCTCCTTCGTGTCCGGATCGTCCAGCGCGCGCGCACGCACGCATTCCGTCGCGGATTTGTCATCGCGGACGCGGAGGAATACGGGATGCCGGAGCTGCCCGGCGTCGGTCCACTCGAGGTAGCGCACCTCGACGACGGCGGTCGGCTCCACCCACACATCCTGCTTCGCTGCGGGCGCACCTTCGACGACGCGTGTCGCAGTGGACGTGACGCGCGCGCGCAGATCGGCGACATGCTTCGGCGTCAGACCCGTGCCTACGGACCCGGCGTAGACGAGCCGGCCACCGTTGTACTGCGCGATGTGGAGTGAGCCGTACGCATCGCGCGTGCTCTTCGACGCCTTGAACCCGACGACGACGAAGTCGTCCGTCCTGCTCGCGCGTATCTTGACCCAGTCGCGCGAACGGCCACCGCGGTAAGGCGCGTCCGCGCGCTTGCCGACGATGCCCTCGAGCTGCAGCGATTCCGCGACGCCGTAGAACGCGATGCCAGTCGCCGCGACGTGCTCCGAGAACCGCAGCAGTCCCGTGCTCGGCAGCAGCATGCGCAGGATGCGCTTGCGTTCGGTGAGCGGCAGCGGCCGCAGGTCGCGGTCGGCGAACGCGAGCAGGTCGAACACGTACAGCGTCGCCGGCAGCTCCGCGACCGCGCGCTGCACGTCGGCCGGCCGCGTCAGCCGCGCACGCTTCTGCAGCCGCTGAAAGCTCGGCAGCCCCGCCGCGTCGTGCACCACCACCTCACCGTCGATCACAAAATGGTCGAACGGCAGCCGGGCTACGGCGTCGGCGATCTCCGGGAACGACGCAGTCATCTCGTTGCCGTTGCGTGACAGCAGTGCAACCGGCTCATCGCGCCGTGCTGTGTCGTGCTCGGCGAGGATGCGGTACCCGTCGTACTTCAGCTCGAAGACCCAGCCAGGATCGTCGAACGCCTCGCGACGCGTGTCGGCCAGCATGATCTCGACGTCGCGTGCGTGTACGGTGCGCTGCTTCGCCGGCAGCGCATCGAGCTCGACGCGGATGGCAGCGCCGATGTCGCGTCCTTCACGGAGGTCCTCGAGCGTGCGGCCCGTCAGGATCGAGTCGTGTGTGAAGTCGTCGCGGTCCGGACCCTCGAGCACGTCGCGCTCCTTGATCAGCAGCCACTCGTTCTCGCCGCGCTTCACCTTCACGAGCGTCCAGCGCCCGCGCATGCGATGGCCGTGCAGCTCGAACAGCAGCTTGCCCTTCTCGAGGCCGGCGTGCGGATCCTCGAGCGGCACCCAGGTGCCCAGGTCCCAGACGATGACCTCGCCCGCGCCATAATTGCCCTTCGGGATGACGCCCTCGAACTTCGCGTACTCGACCGGGTGATCCTCGACCATGAACGCTGCGCGCTTGATCGACTGATCATACGACGGGTCCTTCGGCACCGCCCACGACTTCAGCACACCGTCCAGCTCGAGGCGCAGGTCGTAGTGCAGGTTGCGCGCAGCATGCTTCTGCATGACGTAGAGGCGGCCGGATTCCGACCCGACGCCGGCGAACGGCTCGGGCGTGGTGTCCGGCGACCGCTTCGCGCGGTATGCCGCGAGCGAGCTCTGTGCCTCCTCCTGATCCGGCTTCCGGCCTGACTGCATCGTGTCGTGCATGTCCCGGGCAGATTGAACTACGTCGTCAGCCTTAGCGAATGCGCTGCGCTGCGCACCGACGCGCGCAGCCGGCCGGCCCCGCAGAGGTCCAAGTGACCACTGCGGGAGAATGTAGCCGGCCGAGGTCGATTCACCTGCCGCGCCGCGCCCGCTCGCGAGGCCGCCGCCTGCGCAGTCCTCAGCGGAACTCGAGCGCGCTGCGCTCGTGCAGCAGCCCGTTGCGCATGACCCGTTCGACGGTGCGGACATTGGCGATGTCTGCGGTCGGATCCGCACCCAGCACGAGCAGGTCGGCAATCCGGCCGCGCTCGAGCGTGCCGAGATCGTCGGCGCGGCCCATGGCGAGTGCGCCGTTGCGTGTGGCAGAGACGATCACAGCCATCGGCGACAGCCCGGCTGCCTGCAACGCCTCCATCTCGAGGTAGACGGACGGCCCGTGCAGCGTGAGCGGGTTCCCCGCATCGGTGCCCATCGCGACCGGGACGCCGGCCGCGTGCAGCCGTCGCACGTTCGCGGACTCCAGCTCGAAGCTCGCCGCGGCGCGGAGCGCATTGCGCGCGACGACTTCGTCCGGCTGACCGCCGGGCAGCGAATCGGTGAGGAACGCCTTCGCGCGGGTGGCAGGATCGACGCACGCCATGCCGCCGCCGTAGGCGTCGTCATCGAAACTGCGCGCGGCGAGCTGGCGGTAGCCGTTCGTCACGACGAGCGTGGGTGTGTAGACCGTACCGGCGCGACGCGCGAGCGCGATGAACTCGTCGTCGACCGGCTCGTCGGCGACACCGTGTACGAGCAGCTTCGCGCCCGCGCGCAGCGCGTGCTTCGCCTGCCACAGACCCGTCGCGTGCACGATGAGTGGCACACCGCCCGCGCGGGCAGCTTCCCCGGCGAGGCGGACCCGGCGCGACCAGTCCGCGGAGTCCGGCGCGTTCGGGCCGTGGATGAACCAGACCTTGATCGCATCCGTGCGGTTCGCGATCAGGTACGCAGCGCCTGCCTCGACGATGGAGTCGGTCGCGATGTGCATGAACTGCCGCTCGGCCGGCATGTTCAGCCAGTGGTCGCGCGTAGAGAGCAGCGGACCAGCGGCGGCGACGTGCGGCGCCGTCGTCGAGTGCTCGGCGTCAGCGCGCAGATCCCACGTCCACGGATATCCGCCGACGTCGAACGTCGCAGTCACGCCGCTGCACAGGTAGGAGCGGTAGAACGGCGCAGGATCGCGGAGCTCTGCGACTGTGCGCTCGTACGGAAATCGCTCGCGCATGTCCAGCGCATCAGGCCGGCCGTCCGCCCAGCCGGTCTGCGAGTAGTGCACGTGCGCGTCGACGATGCCGGGCATGATCCAGCGGCCGGCGACCTCGATCGTCGCGAATCCAGGAGGCACGGGACACGCCGCGCGCGTCCCGGCGCACGCGATCCGCCCGTCCCGCACCACGACGACCGCGTCCGCGATCGGGGCAGCACCCGTGCCGTCGATCAGCGTGGCCCCGATGAGTGCGACCAGCGCGGGCGACTCCTGCGCGTGAAGTCGCATCGGCGCTAGCGCCGCAAGCTCCGTGAGCATCACGACGAAAAACGTTGCGAAAGTGACAGGCTTCGACATATCGGTCCTCCGGTCTTCAGTGCATGTGCTGATCTGCCAGACGATGGACGCGCAGGACCGGGATCAGCAGATCGTTTGCCGAACGCGAGAGGACACGGTCCGTTCCGATGGCGCGTACCTGATCGAAGCCGAACGGCAGAACGACGTCCCGGAGCAGCGTGCCCGCTGTGTCGTAGACCGCCCAGTTCTGATACTGCCGCTTCGGATCGCGCGGCGCTTCGTGGACCCACAACCGATCCTGCGCATCCACGAGCAACTGACTGTAGGCTGGATGCGAAGGCGCAAATACAACGTCTGCGCCACCATTCGGCGGCGGCCGCGCCTCGAGCCAGTCGAGCGCGAATTCGCGGTCGAGCGCGTTCACCGGAACGCGCTCGGCAATGCGGCGGATGCGGCGCAGGAGCTCCCCGCGCATGTCGTACTGGCCGATCTCGTATGTCTGGCTGTCGCCGATGTAGAGGTGTGTGCTTCCAGCAGCGAAGAGTGTGTTCGGCGAGGCCTGCACGAACGCTTTCGCTTCGGCTGCCGGACCGCTCTGCAGCGGACCGGGGAACCAGCCGATGGTGTCGATGACCGATTTGCCTCCGGGCTGCATTACACCATACAGCCAGAGCGGCCGACCGTGTTCCGTCTCGACTGGCCGCTCATCGAGGGCCGTGAGCACTCTGCCTTCTCCGAGGGGAAATACGTGCCGCCAGGGATACGAACTGATGGGGGTCTCCAGCGCGCGCTGCGGCAACGGCTGCTGCCCCGCGGATTCGCCGCCGGCCTCAAAGCGGAGGACTCGATGGATTGGATCGAGAACCGTGATCGTATCCCCTGGCCCGACACGAATTCGCCGGACCGACCGGAACTCGCCCGGTCCATTTCCGGCGCGACCGATCCTGCGGAGTGGCCGGCCGGTGCTGTCGAACAGGACGACCTGAGCGTTCGCGTGGTCCGCGACGACGATGCGGTTATCGGAAAGGAATGCCACATCGCTGACAGCATGCAGCTCAGCGCCGGCGTCAGCGAGCACGATCACATCCGCCGCGGAATCGAGCGTCCATGTTCCGGCGTGCAGCGGTTCATTATTGATGGTGATCGGCACACCGGTGATGTCACGGTGCCAGAGGATGGACTGCGTCGCCGGCTCGGCCTCGGCGCAGCTCGCAAGGCAGAGCAGGAACGCAGGCAGCAACGCGTGCGGCGATTGGGCATGCGCCTGTGCGGCGGCGGCTCGATCCTGCAGGCGGGCCAGACTTTCCATGAGACAAAGGATTGCACATGACGCCGGGCTCGTGCAACTTCGTTGCTCCCTCAGCCCGTCGAACGCATGGACTCTGTCCACAGATACGCAGCGATCCCCGTCCTGCTGCTGCCGCTGGCCGCCTTCCAGGCGCACGCGCAGGATCCGCCCGGCGTTCGGGGTGCCTCGACAATGGAGGCCTGCGACGCCGCGTCGAGCGAGGCCGCCGGCATTGCCTTGCGGTGGGAGCAGGTCCGCTCGAGCCTGGGCAGGACGACCGCACGGGATGCGGCTGACCGCGTCACTGGCGTGTACTACAGCCGCGAGCTCGCCCAGGACGGCGCGCAGCTCGGCGTCGCCGAGACGGAGGAATTCGACGGCGTCGCAATTCCCTTCCCTGCACCGCCCCTGGAGATGCGCGAGCGCGCGGTATTCGGCGTCGCGACGGACGGCGGCGTGGCGTACGTCGCACCAACGGCCGAGGCACTGCTGTCCGACGCATTCGGCCGGCGACACTGCGTCACCCGCGTCGTCCGCGACTCCGAAACACCCCGCGTCGGCCTCGCCTTCGAGCCGCTGCCAAACGGCGCCGAAGTAGACCTCGCCGGCACGATCTGGATCGACAGCGTGACGACGACGATGCACTCGGTCGAGTTCGACTATCGCGCGCCGGCCGGCGCCGGGCCTGCGGGGGCAGGCGGGCTCGTCGAATACCGGACCGGCCGGGCCGGCATCCCGCAGATCGTGCGCTGGCGCCTGCGCGTGCCGCAGGTGCGACGCTACACCGACGCGGGCGGCCCGCAGGAGCTGCGCACGATCCGCGAGGAAGGCGCGCTCGTGTTTGGCGGCGGTCGCATGCCCATCTCCGATCCCGACCATGTCGCGGCCAGCCTGAGCGGCGCATTCCGGCTCGACGCCCTGGTGGCCGAAGGCACGGCGCAGTCCACCCGCCCCCGTGATGCGACGCCTGGCTCGCGTCCGTCGAACACCCTGAGTGCCGATGAGATCCGCTTTGGCGCGCAGACCAGCGCGCTCGACCTGATTCAGCTCACGCGTCCGCACTGGCTGCGACTGCGCGGCGGCGCCAGGCTGACTGGCGCGCCCACCGGGGTGGTCGTCTACCTCGACGGCATGCGGATGTCAGGCGGCCAGGAGGCCTCGATTTCAACTGCATCCGCCCTGCGCGGCATCCCCGCCGCGTGGATTGGCACGGTGCAGTACCTCGACCCGATCGAGGCGCCCATGTTCTTCGGCATCGGCCACGACAACGGCGCCATAGTCATCACCTCACGCCGTCGCTGACCAGGCACCACATGCGCCCCCCCGCCCCTCCACCGCCCCCGCAAGTCGCCCCGTAGACGCCCCCGTTAGACGCCCCCGTAATTCGCCCTTGTTATTCGCCCTTGTT
>JBBEBA010000033.1:0-34430 GCA_040882575.1 Gemmatimonadota bacterium | reverse complement strand
CTACCGTCTGGACTTGATGTCGATCACGCCGTCGGGGTGCCCCATGCCGAACCGTGAGGCGGCGAGGGCTGATGGCCAGTAGCGGATCTCCTCGGCCGCCGAAGGCGGCATGTTCCGCAGGTATTGAGTCCCGCCGACGCCAGCGCCGTCGAAGAAGACATTGGGTCCTGTGGTAGCTCCGCTGAAGGAGGTCGGCCCGCGGGTGTTCAACCAGTGCGGACGCACGCGTTCAATCAGGCGATACAGGTCCTGCTGGTCCGCGGCCTCGAGCTCCGCGCGCGTCAGGATGTCGTCGTTGCGGCTGGTCGCCGCGCCCGTGGCAGACGAGCACGCGCTGGCGAATCCGACCGCCAGCAGCACGGGTAGAACCCATCGCAGCTTCATGTCAGATCTCCCTGTGGACTGCGGCCACCTCATAGCGGCCCGCCGATATCCTGCCCGCACATGATCCCGGACATGATGCCGGTACCCCCGGGCGGGATCGTGATCGTGTAGTCGACGAGGCATGACCCGGTGCGGTCGCCGCTCCATCTGATGCTGCCGCGGCCGTTGAACAGGATGTCGCCCACGCGCACGTTGTTCGTGTAGCTCGCGCTCCAGTCGTACGTGAGAGACGGGTCGCCATCCACGACCAGCTCCAGGCCGCCGGCATCGATCACGCATCCGACGGGCGTATACAGCAGGTTCATCGACTGCGTGCCGGTGCCGTTCGGGCTGAGCAGTGTCCAGGCGTCGCCGGACCCGTGTATGCGGCCGCCGCCCCGACAGCTCGTATCGAAGCTGTACTCCTCGGCGGCCGCGCCGGCCGCTGAGGCCGCACCGCCGGCAGCCACCAGCGCAGCATCCGGATCACCGTGCGCGGCCGCCGTCGCTGCCGCAACTTCATTGAGCAGCGCGGTGACCATCTGCTGCGCCTGACGCGCACTCAGCGTGGTGACCGGCGGGGTCACAGGTTCGCTGCACGCGCCGAGGAACGGCAGCGCCAGCGTAGCGATCATGATATGCCGCAGGCGGAACATCGTCGTCTCCCTCAGTCGTCTGGCGCATCGCCCGTCGTGCGAGTTGCGAATGCCCGCCGCGGCACGGGCGCAGGTTTCGCGCAACGGGACGCTGTCATCCGCCCGTGGTCACCGGTACGCAGCGCTGTGCCGTCGCACCGCCGCCGCCACCGCCGCCGCGGCGTTCCTGGGCTCCGCCGCGCGACTCGCTGGCCGCGGCGATTGCCGCTTCGCGCTGCTTCTCGCGCTGCCACCATTCCGGGTTGCGATCGCGGACGTACGTCTCCAGATCCTCACGCGTGCGCCTGGCGACGTTCGCCCTCACCGGCAGATCCCTGTCCTCGGGGATGAGCCGCGTGATCAGCTCGTACAGCGTCGGGTCGGCCAGCTTCAGCGCCGCGCGGTCCCTGCCGCCATTGCCGATGTACCACTCGAGGCCGACAGCCCAGTACTCGTTGAACGTGTTGCCGCCGTATCCCTCGGCCGTGACGCGGCACTCCGCCTTGGCTGCCTTGTACGAGTCCACGATCTCCTGGAACCACTCCGGGTCCGCATTGCCGATGCCGGCGCCCATGATGCCGTGCGCGAACTCGTGCACGCAGATGTTGGTTCCCCAGTACCGCGTCCGGTAGTAGCCGAGCACGTTCTCCGCGGCGCACGTCGTGAACGTGCCGCCCATGCCGCGCGCGCGGCCGTTCCAGTAGCCTTCCGGCGAGCGCGAGCCCAGTCCGCCCGGCTCGTAGTAGCTCCTGCGCTCACCCTCGGTCAGACGCGGGTCCAGGTACTTCGGCACCGTCCAGTCGCGCTGCTCGGGGATGTCCATCGTGTACTCGGTCTCCGCCATGATGCCGATGCGCGCGTTGTGCTCGATCATCGTGGCGAGGATGTCCGGCCGGTGCCCCATCATGTAGTTGACCTGGTCGCGCACGATCGCGAGCGCGGCGTCCGGTACGTTCGCCGAGGCCAGGATCGGGTAGCCATTCGCGTCCGCGTACTTCCTGTAGTACGTCGTGTCCAGATCGAACCGCGCGACTATCTCCGGCGGCGGCTCGGTGATCGCGTACTCGAGGTAATCAGCGACGACCGGCGTGGGCCGGTCCTCCCGCAGCGGCGGCGCCGTGTACGGCGCGAGCTCCGCCGGCGGCTGCCATCCGGGCGGCGCGCAGTCGGGAATGCGGCCGCGCGGGGATGCGTTTTCCTCCGGCGTCGCGACGGCAGTCACCGGCGGCATCGGCCACGGGCACGCGACCATGGCCGGGCGCTCGCGCGGCGCCGGCGGCGCGGGCGGCAGCGCCGCGATCAGCTCGTTCAGCGCCTTCGTCAGAGCCTGCGCCTGTTTGCGCAGCTGCATGAGGGCCGCGCGCTGGGCCGCGATGTCCTGGACCGTCGCACTCGATGTGTCCGCTCGAACCTGGCCGGCGGTCGGCGCTGGCATGCCCAGCACCGCAACGCACGCCGCCGTCAGGCACAGCGTCAGTGATGTTCCGCGCACTCGTCGCTCCTTCGTTCTCTTGTTGAATCCCGCGTCTGTCGCTGCTACTGCGACGATCCCCTCGCGGCAATGCCGCGATACACCGCCGCCGCTTCCTCTGCAGCCGCGCGGAACGCGTCCCGCTCGGCGTCCGTCCGCCACTCCGAATCCTCGACGCGTGCCCACAGCGCGTCCACGGATGCAGCGAGGAACGTCGCATCCTCCGCCGAGACGAATCCTGCGCCGCCGCGCACCACGTAGACGGGGCTCGTGTGCGCGTACGCGTAGCTGTCGCCCACGTACTTCGACGGCGGACCGATCACGCGCGCGACGACCCAGCCACCGGCGGGCACCGGGACACTGCCGCTGAACTCGATGCGCAGCGAGTCGCGCGACTCCACCGTCTCCACGACGTCGCCGTTCACCACGATCTCGAGCCTGTCCATCGGCGCGATCGACACGGCCGTCACCTCGACCTCGACGGACCCCGCAGCGTTCGCGGCCACCGCGACCTCCTCGCCCGGCGAGCGGCCCTCTACCTCGAGCAGCAGCAGCGGACCCGTGGACATGAAAGTGCGTTGCGCGACCACGCCGTCCAGCCAGTTCTGCACGGTCAGCGGTCCCGTGATCTGCACGTAGGTCCTGTCCGATCCGGGCGGCGGGTCGCGCCACACGTCGGAGAAGTTGTCGGTGCCGCCCGTCGCCGCGATACGGAAGCCGGCGTTCAGCAGCCTGTAGTAGAATTCGGCCGACGCGATTTCGTCGGAGAACAGCGCGCCGATGTCGTAGAAGTCGCCGCGCCCGAGCGCGACGTCCAGCGCGATCAGTGAGTTCGCCGCGTCGCCCGGCTCCTCGACGATCGACGTGAATGGATGCACGAACCCCGCGATGCCGCCCTGCTCGCGCGCGGCGTCGATGTACCCCAGATCGAGCGTCGGCTGCGCGTACGCCGTGCTGCCCGCGCCGCCCGTGAACGGCAGGAAGAACTCGTCCACACCGAGCGACGCAATGTGGCCGAGTGAGCCGCGATACTCCTGCGCGTACTGCAGGATGTGATCGTCCGTCGAGAGCGGGTGAGGCTCGCCCGTCAGGTCATCCCACCGCCCCATGATACGCGTGCCGTCCATGTGGATCAGCGCATTCGTCAGGTGCAGGTCCTCCGCCGTCAGCTGCAGGTAGAACGCCTCGTGGTCCAGCCCGAAGCGGCCCTGATGCAGGTCGTGCACGTGCGTGTCGCCCGAGTACCAGCCCAGCGCCGGCAGATCGAGCAGACGCTCCAGCCGCAGCGTCACTGCCTCGATACCGCCGGCGGCGACCGTCACCTCCGCTGCGACGGGTCGGTATTCATGGCCCCGCAGCACCTCGATGCGCGTTCGGCCCGCCGGCACCACCACCTCCGACTCACCCCACGTGTGGAAGTAGTGACGCTCCGTCGCCGCCATCACCCGGTGGAATCCGCCCTCCGGCGAATAGGAACGGCCATCGCTCGCATCTATGTAGACACGCGCAGGCACCACGGTGCCGGCCGGACCCAGCACCCGCAACCGGACGCGACCCGTCGGCTGCCCCGCCCGCCGCTCCGCCAGCTGCACCGGCTCCCACGCCGAGTGCCGGCCGCCATAGCCGGGCGCCGTGTACAGTTCGGTCGGCCCGGTACGGTTCGATACGAACGCGAAACGCGTCCCGTCCGGACTCGGCGTCGGCGAAAACTCGTCCCGCGCATCCGCGGTCAGGATCGTCGGGTTGCCGCCATCCGCTGCGATGATCCGGACTTCGTGCTCGCCGCTCTCGTCCGACACGTACAGAAACCCCTTGCCGTCCGCCGTCCACTGCGGCTTCATGCGGTACTCCGTCTCCTCATACCGCACCAGCCGCGGCTCGCCGCCCGCCAGCTCCTGCACCCACAGCCCTCCGCTCCCAGAATGCCCGCGCACCGACGCGACATACGCCAGCGTACTGCCGTCCGGCGAGACTGCCGGCTGGATGCCGTTCAGCAGGGCGGTATCGGCGCCGGTGGCGAGATCCCGCCGGTGGATGCGGAAGCGGCCGCCCTGCGCGCTCACGTAGTAGAGCGTGTGCCCGTCGGCGCCCCACTCGGGCTGCACGTCGACCTGCGCACCGGTGGTGACGCGCTGGACGGCGCCGCCGTCGGCGTCCACGATGCCGACGTCCAGGTTGCCGTCGCCGGCGTCGAATGACAGCGCCACGCGCTGGCCATCCGGGCTCCACGCGGGCTCGAAGTGATAGCCGGGACCCTGCGTGAGGGCGATCGCTACGCCGCCGGCGGCGGGGACTTTCCAGATGTCGCCGCGCATGGAGAACGCGATCCACTGCGCGTCCGGGCTCCACGCGGGATCCTGCGGCCCGGTGGAGACGGCAGGCAGCATGTGTCGTTCGACGCGGTCGGAATGGCCGTAGCGATTCGGCCCCGCGCTGACGAGCGCGGCGAAACCGGCCAGGGCGGCGGCGGCGAGGAGAGCGCCGCGGGTGCGGTACGTGCGATTTTCAGTCACGATAGGAAATGCTTTCCGAAGGTCTGGTGCCGGGGCGTGGTAATGTATACACTATTCCGAGGCGACCTGATCCGCCAGTTGACCTGTCCACCGCACCAGGAGTCTCCCATGAAGTTTCGAATGTTCCTCGCCGTCCTGTTCGCAGCGGGGCTCGCGACCGCGTGCGCGTCCGGTGGCGGCACCGGCATCTCCGGCCGCAGCGATGAGCTGACGCGGGCGGAGATCGAAGCATCCGACGAGCAGGACCTGCTTCGCCTGATCGAGCGGATGCGGCCGCAGTGGTTCAACAGCGGCGGCATGACGTCCGTCAGCGGCGGCGGCTCGAGCGGCCCGACCATCGTGATCGGTGGCAGCCAGGTGGGCGGCGCCGAATACCTGCGCAACCTGCCGCCTTCCACCGTCGAGTCGATCAAGTACTGGCCGACCGCACAGGCGGCGAACCGGTTCGGCATGGGTCACCCGGACGGTGTCATCGAGATCACGCTGAGGCGCTGAGCTCAGAAGGGCGCCTGGCAGCGGTTCGGGCTGCCCGGCGTGACCCGATCATCGACCCCACACCTCCGTAGCGGGATCGGGCCGGTCGAAGAAGTCCGGCTCACGCTCCTCGGCTGGCAGGTCCCATTCGGCCGGAGGCAGCGGGCTGGCGGACGGGTCGTCGTCCTCGGCGCTTACGACGGCATGGTTGCGGGCCGGCGGCCGAACCTCGAGCAGGTGCTCGACGAAGAAGTCGTAGCGCTTGCGCGTGCCGTAGTCGCCGCCGGATCCGTGACCGGCGCCGGGGATGACGAGCAGGTCGAAGTACCTGTCCGCCTCGATGAGCGCGTTCACGACCTGCATCGTGGAGGATGGGTCCACGTTCGTATCCAGCTCGCCGACGACGAGCAGCAGGTCACCCCGTAGCCTGTGCGCGTTCACGACGTTCGACGACGCATCGTAATGCTCGCCATCCGGCACGCCCATCCACTGCTCGTTCCACCAGATCTTGTCCATCCGGTTGTCATGGCAGCCGACCGACGACACAGCGACCGAGTAGAAGTCGGGATGGAACAGCAGGCCGCCGAGAGAATTCTGGCCGCCGGCAGAGCCGCCGTAGAGACCGACGCGCGTCGCATCGTACGAGGGATACTTCGCGGCGACGGCCTGGTGCCAGAGGATACGGTCGGGGAAGCCGGCGTCGCCGAGGTCCTTCCACGCGACATCGTGGAAGGCCTTCGACCGGTTCGCCGTTCCCATGCCATCGATCTGGACGACAATGAAGCCGAGCTCCGCCAGCGTCTGGAGCTGCGAGTACGTGCTGAACGACTTAGGCACGAACGAGCCCTGCGGGCCCGCGTAGATCTGTTCCACCACGGGGTAGCTGCGCGCCGGATCGAAGTTGGTCGGCCGCACGATGATGCCCCAGATGTCCGTCACGCCATCACGGCCTTTCGCCGTGAACACCTCCGGCGGCCGCCAGCCGGTCGCGAGCTGTGCGGACATGTCGCCGCTCTCCACGGTCATGACCAGCTGCCGGTCACTCGTGCGGCGCAGCTCGAGCACGGGCGGCGAGTCCACACGCGAGTACAGGTCGAGGTAGTGCTCGCCATCCGGGGAGAACGTGACGGTGTGATTGCCGTTCACCTGCTCCGTGAACGAGACGAGGTTCGAGCCGTCGAAATCGACGCGGTAGTAGTGCGTGAAGTACGGATCCTGGTCGGCGGCCCGGCCGCTGGCGCGGAACCAGACCTGGCGCTTCGCCACGTCCACGCTGTCCACTGCGCGCACGACCCACGGCCCCTGCGTCACCTGGTTCTTCACGCGGCCCGTCGCGCCATCGTACAGATAGAGATGCTTCCAGCCGTCCCGCTCGGACAGCCACAGGACCTCACGGCCGTCCTCGATGTCGTAGCGGAACCGTGTGCCCGAGTCCGTCAGGCCGCCGTTCGCCGGACGATAGCTGAAGAACGTCTCCGGCTCCTCCGATATCACTGCGCGCGCGCGGCCCGTCTCCGCATCGACCTCGATCACGCGATAGACCTCGTGGCCGCGCTCGTTGTACTCGAACGTGAACGCTCTGCCGTCCGGACGCCACTCGATGCGCGACAACTGGTACGCGTTCGGGAACAGCGCGTTGTCGATGACCTGGGGGCGGCCCGCTGCTACGTCGAAGAGCACCGGCTGCACGAAGTCGAGCACGTCGCCCGCCTTCCGATAGAATACTTCCGTGTGCTTCGGCTGGAGCTGGTCGTCCGGCGAAGACTCGATGTAGTGCACCATCCGCCGGTAGCCCGGCAGCACCCTCGTCGCCGCGATCCGCTTCGAGTCCGGCGACCACCGGAGCGAGTTGCGCTCGTACGCATTGCCCTCCGACCCGTCCCGGCTCAGCAGCCGCACCTCGTCCGTGCCGGGAACACGCACCGCGACGTTGTAGTTCTGGATGAACGCTTCCAGCCGGCCGTCGGGCGAAGCGACCGGCGCCGGCGGCGCAGCGTCGTCGTCGTTGCGGCCGCCACCCCACGCGGGCACTTCGTTCGTTGCAGGCACGACCGTGCATGCATACGTGTCGATGCTGCAGCGCCAGCGGGCCGTCGGCGCACCGCGGCCGCCGCCGGTGGTGAACGCGATGGCCCTGTCGCCGTCAGCGAATGTGAATGTCCTGAACGGCAGCGTCTCCGCCGTGTACGCGTCGTCGCCCGCCGCCGTCAGCGCCGCGGCTACGCGCGCATGGTCGAACGCCAGCCGCTTCTCCTGCGTGCGCACGTCTGCAAGCAGCAACTGGTGGCCACCCTGCACCGTCCTGCTGTATACGAAACGCCCGCCATCGAGCCAGCTCGCCTCCTGCACCACGTCCACGGTCAGGCCGGCGAGACGGTCCTGCAGCTCGGCCGCTCGCTGGTAATCGACGGCTGTGCCCTGCGCCTGCACCCCTCCCGGCACCAGCAGCGCAAGTGCGAGCGGGAGCGCAGGCAGTACGGCGCGGATGTGCGTTTTCATTGGCCAACCTCCGGACGATGCCGCGGCGCTGCCCGTCGTGAGGGCACGATTCGGCGGCTGTTGCGTTGTGGGCGTGGGACCGTATAAAATATCCGGGTCGGGAGCGCCGCGCGCCAGTACCGATTCAGAACCCCCATCGAATGCCAATCACCTGCTCGCTGCCCGGCTGCATCCGCGGTCACGGACGGGAGCCCGGACGGAGACCTGCTATGCGGAGGATCGCGTGAAACTCAGGAATTTGTGCAGGATCGTGTTTCGGCCAGCCCTACCCCTGGTCGCGCTGCTCTCATTTTCTACGGTCTCCCAGGCGCAGCAGCCGGCGCCGCCGCGCGCCGAAGGCGAGGGCCCGTTCGAGACGCTGATCCTGCGTGACGTGATCGTGATCGACGGCACGGGTGGTCCGCCGATCGGCCCAATGGACGTCACGATCGAAGGGAACCGAATCGCGAGCATCACCCCAGCCTCGACGCCCGGCATGCCGCGGCAGGACCGCCCGGTCCCGGCGGGCGCACGCGTGCTGGAGCTGGACGGCCACTACGTGATGCCCGGCTTCATCGACCTGCACCTGCACACGGGCGACCCGACGAAGACGCCGGAGTCGGAATACGTGTACAAGCTGTGGCTCGCGCACGGCATCACGAGCGGCCGCGGGGTTGAGTTCGGTCCCGTGGAGTTCTCGCAGAGCGAGCAGGCACGCAGCGCGCGCAACGAGATCACGGCGCCACGCATGTGGGTCTACCAGCGGCCGGGCCAGGGCTGGGACCGCGGACCGGTGCGTACGCCGGAACAGGCGCGGGAATGGGTGCGGTGGGCGGCGGAGGCGGGGATCGACGGCATGAAGCTGGTCGCCCACCCGCCGAGCATCATGGCCGCCCTGATCGACGAGGGTAACAAGCTCGGACTCGGCAGCGTAGCTCATCTCGAGCAGCGGGGCGTCGCCCAGGTGAATGCGCTCGACGCGGCTCGGATGGGGCTTGGCACGATCACGCACTTCTACGGTTTGTTCGAGGCGCTCTACGACGGCTTCGACGTGCAGCCGTGGCCCGTCGACATGAACTACAACAACGAGCAGCACCGCTTCGGCCAGGTTGCGCAGCAGTGGAACCTGATCCATCCCCGCGGCAGCGATGAGTGGAAGGCTCTGCTGCTGGAGCTGAAGGAGCTCGGCACGATCCTCGATCCCACCATGGTCGCCTACCTGGCCAGTCGCGACGTGATGCGCGCGCGCACCGCCGACTGGCATGAGAAGTACACGCTGCCGACGCTGTGGGACTACTACGAGCCGAGCCGCGCGAACCACGGCTCCTACTATTTCGACTGGACGACATGGGAGGAAGCGTCGTGGAAGCGCTTCTACCGTGTCTGGATGGACATGCTCAATGATTACAAGAACATCGGCGGCCGGGTCGCCGTGAGCTCGGATGCCGGTTACATCTACAACCTCTACGGCTTCGGCACGATTCAGGAAATGGAGCTGCTGCAGGAGGCGGGCTTCCATCCGCTCGAGGTGATTCGCGGCGCCACACTGCACGGTGCGCAGGCGCTGTACGAGCCGAAGGGCGAGGAGCCCGAGATCGGCGTGGTGCGGGAAGGGATGCTGGCCGATCTCGTCGTCGTCGGCGAGAACCCGATTGCCAATCTGAAGGTGCTGTTCGGCACCGGCGCCGTTCGCCTGAATGATGAGACCGGCACGACCGAGCGGGTCGGCGGCATTCGCTACACGATCAAGGACGGCATCGTGTACGATGCGCGCGCGCTGCTCGCCGACGTCGCGGCGATGGTAGAAGCGCAGAAGCAGCAGCGGGCGCGCGCGACGTCTTCGGGCGGTTCCCGATGAAGCCTGTCTCCCGCATCGCCGAAGCGAGGCCGGCGGTGCAGCGGAAGAGTATCGTCGAGATGGCCGTTGCGGTGCTCCGGGAGAACATACTGCGGGGGGACTACCCCGAGGGCGCGCCGCTGCGCCAGGACGCGCTCGCCACGGAGCTGGGCGTCAGCCGCATACCGGTCCGCGAAGCCCTGCGCCAGCTCGAGGTGGAGGGGCTGGTGACGTTCAGCCCCCACTATGGCGCGGTCGTGTCCACACTCGAGCTGAGCCAGATCGAGGAGCTGTTCGATCTGCGCGCCATCCTGGAGGGCGGGCTGCTGCGCCGCGCCGCGCCGCATCTGACGGAGGAACACTTCAGGCGCGCCGAAACGGTGCTCGAGGCATACGACAGGGCTTTCGAGGAAGGCGACGTGGCCGAGTGGGGTGCATTGAACTGGGAGTTCCATTCGACGCTCCTGTCCGCCGCCAACCGCCCGCTCACACTCGGCATGCTGTCCACGATCCACAACCAGAGCGATCGCTACATGCGGCTGCAACTGAAGCTGACGGGTGGCGAACTGCGCGCGAGCAACGAGCACCGCGCCATCTGCGAGGCACTGCGCGGCGGTGAGGTACGAATGGCCACCGCACTCCTGCGGGAGCACATCCGCAACGCCGGGCGCTCGCTCGTCAGGTTCCTGCGCGTGCAGCGGGAGATCGAGGCTGCTGGTCCGTAGCCAACGACGTGAAACGTGAATCGTGAAACGTGAACGTACGGTACGTTTCACGTTTCACGCATCACGTTTCGAGCAGGTCGGCAGGGCTGAGCGAGTCGGCGCCGAACCGCTGTCTCACCCGGTCAGCCGCACGCGCGAGCCGGCGGTCCCGCTCCGATTCGAGCGCGCCTTCAGCATCGAACAGCGTGGCCTGTTCGGCGCCGGCCGGCGCCAGGCCGGATGCCGCCACACCGATCAGCCGGGCGGGCACGCGCCGCTCGGCACGCAGGCGCGCGAGCAGCGGCCTCGCCACGCCGTAGATGCCGCGGTCGGTGCTGATGCGATCCCGCACGGTCAGCGCGGCCTGCCTCGTACGGAAGTCGTGGTCGCGCAGGCGCACGGTGATAGTGCGCGCACGGAGACCATCGTCGCGCAGGTCGGCCGCCAGCCGGCGGACGAGCCGCCTCAGCTCACGCTCCAGCTCCCGGTCCGCGTTCAGGTCATGCGCGAACGTCTCGTCACGCGACAGCGATTTCGCCGGCTGGCGTGAGCCGACGCCCGTGTCATCGATGCCGCGGAGACGCCGGTACAGCCACGTGCCACGCCGCTCGCCGAGCAGCGCCGTGAACTTCGATACTTCCAGACCCAATGCGTCCGGCACCGTCTTCAGGCCGTACCTGAGCAGCTCGGCCGACAGTACCGGACCGACACCGGGGATATCGGCGATGTCGTGCTCCGCGAGGAACGACGCCTCGGCACCGGCGGCAACGACGTGCACACCTGCCGGCTTCGCTCGCGTCACGGCGAGCTTGGCAACAAGCCGGTTCGTGCCGCCCCCCAGGCTGACGTGGATGCCGGCAGTGCGCAGTACCTCGACCTGGATGCGCCGCGCCGTGTCCGCGAGCGCCTCGTGGTGGTAGAGGCGCTCCGTGCCCGCCATGTCGAGATACGCCTCGTCGATCGATGCCGGCTCTACCACCGGCGTGAACTCCTTCAGCGCGGCTCGCACCGCGTGGCTCTTTTCGCGGCACAGCGCTGACGGTACCGGAACGACGAGTGCGTCGGGGCACAGACGCAGAGCACGCGATGTGGGCATGCCCGATCGAACGCCGTACGCCCGCGTCTCGTATGAGGCTGACGTGACGACGCCCCGCCCGGCCGCGGAGCCGCCGACCAGCAGCAGTCGTGCACGGCCGGCCCGCGCCGGGTCGGCGAGCCGTGCGCACTGCACGAAGAACTGATCGCAGTCCACCAGCAGGATCGTCGGGCCGTCAGGTGCCTTCCCGGCAGGTGCCTTCAAGGTCGTTGTTCCGGGCATGATGGTCCGTCCGCTCCAGAAGTATATGGTTTCTGGCAGGCATGTTGCCACGGACAGGAGCATCGGACTGAATGGAGGATGCCATGCCGCAGCGGATCGTCACGGACTCGAGGGGCCAGCGCTGGGATGTCATCCAGCAGGCGGAGCAGGGCACGCTGTTCCGCAACCAGTCGGGGCAGGAGCTGAGGGCGGACCTGGCGGACTCGATCGATGAGCTGTCCACGGAGCAACTGCTCGAGGCGCTCGACGAGGCGCGCACGCGCGAAGGCAGGGACCCCGTCGGACATGGGGGCCTCGACGTCGCGTTCGACGCCGACGGCTACGAGACCGGGCCGGGCTAGGGCCCCGTGCTGCCGCCGTGGCGGCCCGGCAGGATTCACCAGGCGGGAGGTCAGGTGGCGCACGGACTCCGCAGGAGATCGATGACGCTGCGCGTACATCGCCTGCGGAGTCGCGCCGCCGCTGGTGTCCTGGGACTAGAAGCGGACGCCCAGTGTGACCGGGGCGAACCGCTGCGAATCGCCATCGCTGAAAATGTTGTGCAGCCGGGCCTCACCGAAGACGGCGAGGCCGGCCAGCCCGACCCGGACGCCGGCGCCGATGTTGACGCCCGCATCGGTCGAGCTCTCACTGTCCGGGCCAGCGCCCGGGTCGTCACTGTAGCGGCTGTTGTAGAATCCCACGCCGCCGATCACGTACGGCGTGATACCGATGGAGGGCATGCTGAGGACGCCGTTCACGCTGCCGGACAGGATGCGGTAGTCGCCGCCTTCTCCTTCCGCCGGGAACTGGTTGAACATGCCGTCCAGCTGCACGGCGATCGGGATCAGCGGCACGGACAGCGTCGCCGAGAGCTGCGCGTTGTAACCGGTTTCCACGGACTCGCCGAGCGTGCCGAGCGGGAAGGATGGACCGCCGCCCAGCGCGATGCCGACCTGTGCCTGTGCGGTGCCGGCGCCGCTGAGCGCGGCGGCCAGGGCGAGGATCGCTGCGGCGAGTGGAGCTCTGAAATTGCGTGACATCGTCCCTCCAGGAGTAGTCAGGATGTACAGGCAATGGGTAACAGCCGGAAGCCGCCGGCACAATGAACGGCTTGACGACCATCTTAGTATCATTGACTCCGCCCCAACGGACCCGTAGAGATGACGACCCCGATGCAGACTGGTTCCGACTACGATTTCTCGTTCGAGCGTCGACACAATGGACCGGGCCAGGATGAGGTTCAGCGCATGCTGGACACGATCGGCTACGGCTCGCTCGACGAGCTGATCGACGTGGCCGTTCCCGATTCCATCCGCATGCGCAGCCGGCTCGAAATACCGGACGGCGCGAGCGAGCACGAGGCGCTCCGCGAGCTGCGCGGTATTGCGGCTCACAACCGCGTGTTCCGCTCCTACATCGGGCTCGGCTACCACGACACGATCACGCCGCCCGTGATCCAGCGGAAGGTGCTGGAGAATCCGGCGTGGTACACGGCGTACACACCGTACCAGGCGGAGATTGCGCAGGGCAGGCTCGAGGCCCTGCTGAATTTCCAGACGGTCGTGATCGATCTCGCCGCTCTGCCCATCGCCAATGCATCGCTGCTCGATGAAGCGACTGCCGCGGCGGAAGCCATGGCAATGTGCGCCGCCGTGAAGGGACGCGGCCGGAATCGCTTCTTCGTGTCCGAGCTGTGCCACCCGCAGACGATCGACGTCGTGCAGAGCCGCGCCGCCGCCCGCGGCTGGGAGGTCGTCGTAGGAGACCATGCGACGTTCGACATCGCCGACGATGTGTTCGGCGTGCTGCTCCAGTACCCGGCGTCCGATGGCACGGTGCTCGACTACCGCGACTTCGCCGAGCGCGCGCATGCCGCCGACGCGCTCGTCACCGTCGCGGCTGACCTCCTCTCGCTCACCCTGCTCACGCCGCCCGGCGAGTGGGGCGCGGATATCGTTGTCGGCAACACGCAGCGGTTTGGCGTGCCGCTCGGCTACGGCGGCCCTCATGCCGCGTTCTTCGCGACGAAGGACGAATACCGGCGCCAGATTCCCGGCCGCATCATCGGCGTGTCGAAGGACTCGCGCGGTCAACCTGCGCTGCGCATGGCGCTGCAGACGCGGGAACAGCACATCCGGCGCGAGAAGGCGACATCGAACATCTGCACCGCCCAGGTGCTGCTCGCGGTCATTGCCTCCTTCTACGCACTCTATCACGGACCCGAAGGCCTGAAGCGGATCGCGTCACGCGTCGCGCGTCATGCGCACACGCTCGCCGCCGCGTTGCGCCGCATGGGCTACGCGACCGGGGACGTGCCGTTCTTCGATACGGTGCGCGTGGACGCCGGCGCCGGGCGTGACACCATCCTGGCCGCGGCCCGCGAGCGTGGCATCAACCTGCGCCCGCTCGGCGAGACTTCGATCGTCATTGCCTTCGACGAGACCGTCAACACGAGCGACGTGGACGATGTCATCGACGCGTTCGCCGTCGGCGGACGCGAGCCGATCCGCGCATCGAACCTGGAGACGGCCGGTTCGGACGCGTCCTTCGCTGCGCCCTTCGCCCGTGCATCGGATTTCCTGACGCACCCCGTTTTCCACCGCTACCGCGCCGAACACGAGCTGCTGCGCTACATCCACCGGCTGGAGTCGCGCGACCTGTCGCTCGTGCATTCCATGATCCCGCTCGGATCGTGTACCATGAAGCTCAACTCGGCGGCCGAGATGCTGCCGATCTCCTGGCCGGAGTTCGCGCGCCTGCACCCGTTCGCGCCGCCCCAGCAGGCGGAGGGCTACCGCATGCTGTTCGACCAGCTCGAGGGCTGGCTCGCCGCGATCACCGGATTCGCCAGGATCTCGCTCCAGCCGAACGCCGGCTCACAGGGCGAATACGCCGGACTGCTCGTCATCCGCGCGTATCACGCAGACGCGCAGAGGGGCAGAGGTGCGGGTGCGGGGGTGGGTGCAGTTCGGGACGTGTGTCTGATTCCGCAGTCGGCGCATGGTACCAACCCGGCATCGGCCGTGATGGCAGGGTTCCGGGTCGTGGTCGTGAAAACGGACGCGAACGGCAACGTCGACATTCCGGATCTGCGCGCCAAGGCGGAGCAGCATGCCGACCGCCTCGGCGCATTGATGGTGACGTATCCATCCACGCACGGTATCTTCGAGGAAGGCATCCGCACGATCTGCGGGATCGTCCACGAGCACGGTGGCCTGGTGTACATGGACGGCGCCAACATGAACGCGATGGTCGGCGTCTGCCGGCCCGGCGACATAGGCGCGGACGTCTGTCACCTGAACCTGCACAAGACGTTCACGATCCCGCACGGCGGCGGCGGGCCCGGCATGGGCCCGATCGGCGTCACACCGGCCCTGGCCCCGTTCCTGCCAGGACACGCAGTCGTCCCGACCGGAGGCGCAAAGGCGATCGGGGCAGTATCGGCCGCGCCCTGGGGCAGCCCGGGAATCCTGCCGATTCCGTGGATGTACATTCGCATGATGGGTGGCCCCGGCCTCACCCGCGCCACGAAGATCGCGATCCTCGCCGCGAACTACATGGCCCGCCGTCTGCAGGAGCACTACCCGGTCCTGTACACCGGCCGCGATGGCACCGTCGCACACGAGTGCATCATCGACCCGCGCCCGCTGCGCAGCGGCTCGGGCATCGAGGCGGGCGACATTGCCAAGCGGCTGATGGATTACGGCTTCCACGCACCGACGGTGTCGTTCCCCGTGGCCGGCACACTCATGATCGAGCCGACGGAGAGCGAATCGCTCGTGGAGCTGGACCGGTACTGCGAAGCGCTGATCGGCATTCGCGAGGAGATCCGCGAGATCGAGCTGGGCACGGCAGACCGCGAAGACAACCTGCTCAGGAACGCGCCGCATACGGCGGACGCGGTGTGTGCCGACGAATGGCCGCACGTGTACGGCAGGGAGCGGGCGGCGTACCCGGCGCCGTGGACCCGGGAGCAGAAGTTCTGGCCGCCGGTCGGCCTCGTGGAGAGCGCGGCGGGCGACAGGAACCTGATCTGCGCGTGCATACCGATCGAGGATTACGCGCAGGTCTAGACCCCGACAGCAGAGCCCCGCCCGCGTTCGGGACTGGCACACGGCGACTGGCGCGCAGCCGGCGCGCCACGCCTTCAGAGAGATCCGGAGAGAAACGACAACGTGAGCAGCACAGAGACGGCCGGCGTACTGGACATCACGTCCGGCGGCGCCGGTTTCATTCGACGCCCCGAGCACAGCTACCTCCCCACGGACGGCGATGTCTACGTCCCGCAGAAACTGATACAGCGGTTCCGCCTGCGGACGGGCGACGAGGTGGAGGGCGAGGCGGGGCCATCGCCGGGCCGCGGCAAGAATCCGCCGCTGATGGATGTCAGGACCGTCAACGGTCAGCCGCCTGCCGACCTGGAAGGACGGCCCGAGTTCCATCGACTGAGCGCCCTGCATCCGAAGGACCAGCTCGTGCTCGAGTGCACGCTGGACGCGCGGCCCAGCGATCATACGAACCGGATCATCGATCTGTTCTGCCCGTTCGGCAAAGGCCAGCGCGCCATGATCGTGGCCCCTGCGAAGGCGGGCAAGACCATGGTTCTGCAGGCCGTCGCCGAAGGCGTCGTCAAGAACTTCCCGAAAGCCTCGGTCTTCATTCTGCTCGTGGACGAGCGGCCGGAAGAAGTCACGGAGATGCAGATGTGCGGTTACGGCGAAGTCGTCGCGTCCAGCTTCGACCATCCCGCCGACCGCCACGTCGGTGTGGCCGAGATCACGCTGGAACGCGCGCGCCGCAAGGTCGAGATGGGACAGGACGTGGTGATCATCCTGGACTCGATCACGCGACTTGCGCGCGCCTACAACACCAACGAGCGCAGCAGCGGCAAGACGCTCACGGGCGGGCTGGACTCCAATGCGCTCGAGAAGCCGAAGCGGCTGCTCGGCAGTGCACGCAACATCGATCCGAAACAGGGCGGCGGCTCTCTCACCATCATCGCGACGGCGCTCGTGGACACCGGCTCGCGGATGGATGAAGTGATCTTCGAGGAGTTCAAGGGCACGGGCAACAGCGAGCTGATCCTCAGCCGGGAGCTGGCGGACCGGCGCATCTGGCCGGCGATCGACCTGACGGCGAGCGCCACGCGGCGTGAGGAGCTGCTGCTGTCACCCGAAGCGCTCCAGGCGTCGCACAAGCTGCGCAGGGATTTCTCCGACCAGTCGGCGCCCGAGGCGATGGATCAGCTGCTCGCGCGGATGCGCCGAACGGCCGACAACGCGGAGCTCGTTGCACAGATCACGAGCGGCCGCGCCTGAGATCGATGACGGCGCCGGCTACGAGCGGATGGTGGAAGCCGGCAACATCCGGCAGGCGCCGGCCGGCACGGACGCAGACTATTTCATCCTCTCGTTCGCGCGTGAGCTCGATGCTCAGGTCGTCTCGAACGACCGGTTCAAGGACCGGCTCGAGGCGTTTCCCGAGGCGCGCGAGCAGGTCATTCGCTACATGATCGTGAGCGACGAAGTCGTCTTCGAGCGTCGCATCAACCGGCGGCGGTAGGCGCGATTCCGCTCCACACCAGAACGCTTGACGACGCCCGCGCTGCAGGGTAGTTCCATGGCATGAGTGCACTGCTCCTCCCCTACGCGACGGCGCTGCTGCTCGGTACGCTGCACGCGCTCGAGGCCGACCATGTGGCTGCCGTCACGTCGTTCGCAGTGCGACGGCCGGGCATTCGCAGCGCCGTCCGCTTCGGCGTGCGCTGGTCGCTCGGGCATGGTGGTACGATCCTGGTCGTCGGTACCGTTCTGATCCTCCTGGCCACTCAGCTTCCGGCGGCATCGACGCGCTGGCTCGAGCGGCTGGTCGGCGCGGTCATGATCGGTCTCGGCGTCTGGACGATACGGGGCGCTGCTGCCCTTCACGCGCACAGCCACACCCACGCCGATGGCGTGGTTCACGCGCACCTGCATTCGCACGCGATCGTCGATGATCACGGGCATGCGCACGCGGCAACGGTGGTCGGCCTGCTGCATGGCTTTGCCGGATCCGGCGCCGCCGTCGCGCTCATCCCCGTGGCCGGCTTCGATTCGGCCCTCGCAGGCATATTCTTCCTCGTGGTTTTCGGCGCCGGCACGATCGCGGGGATGGCCGTGTACGGCCTGCTCGCCGGATTCGTCGCCGGACGTACCGCGGACCGCTCGGTCCGGCTGGCCCGGCTCCTCGCCCGCGTGACCGGAGGCTTCACGATGATCGTCGGGTTCGTATGGCTGCTGCGCTGAAGCGCCGGCTGTACATGTCGCGCCGGCACGTGCCACTCGATCGGTCGGACGAGTACCTGCTCGCCTGGGCGGCCGCGCGCCGTGCCGTCGAGTCGGCCGGCGCACACGCCTGGATCTTCCGCGGCGCCGAGCACGAGGACCGGTTCATCGAGTTCGTCGAGTGGGCCGGCGACGGCGCGTCGCCGCTGGATGACAGCGCCGTCGCGGCAGCGCTCGATCTGCTCGACGCGTTCGCCATGGCGACGCATTCCGAGGAGTGGGAGGAAACGCAGTGATCGCGGGCGACGAGCGCGAGACCTTGCGCGAGCTGCTGCGTGCGCGCTCGATCAGGGTCGGCGACTTCGTGCTGGCGAGCGGTGCGCACTCGACCTACTACATCGACGCGCGGCTCACGACCATGGCGGGGTCCGGGCAGCTGCTCATCGGCCGGCGTTCGCTCGCGGAAATCGACGCCGCGGGCTGGGCACCGGAGTCGGTCGGCGGGCTCACTCTCGGCGCCGATCCCGTCGCCTACGCCATCGCCCACGCCGCGGCGGCGGCCGGTCGGACCATCGACGCGTTCACCGTGCGCAAGCAGGCCAAGGAGCACGGCACCGGCAGGCTGATCGAAGGCAACCTGCGCGAAGGCGGCCGCGCGCTGGTCGTCGAGGATGTCATCACATCAGGCGAGAGCGCGCTCCGCGCGATCCGCTCGGTCGAGGATGCCGGCGCGCGCGTGGTCGGCGTGCTCGCCGTCGTCGACCGCGAGGAGGGCGGCCGCGCACGCATCGAGGCGCTCGGCCACGCGGTCATCGCGCTGTTCACTGCACGCGAGCTGCTCGACGCGTAGGGGCCGCTCAGGGACTGCAGGACGGCCCGGGCCACGGCCGAGGCGTGATGGTGCCGGTGATCGACTCGAGCGCCGCCTGGGCGGCGGCCAGACGGGCTTCGTATTCGGCCAGGAGATCGGGCGGCGCATGCTGGCGGAAATGCCCGCTGGTCATTACCGGACCCGGCTCCTCCTCCCGCATGTCGATGACGTCGCCCAGAAAGAATGTGGCGGCACCCGCATCCATCGCGTTGATGACCCGGCACTCGAACGCGGCGACGCACTCCTCGACGAGGGGACAGCCCGAGGATCCCGTGCGCGTGTCGAAATCGTCCAGCTTGTCGGCAACGTCGCGGGCGCTGCGCAGCCCGAGTGCGCGGATGATATCCCACTGGTCGTTGCGGAGCAGGTGGATACCGAACACGCCGGACGCGTACACCAGGTCGTGCGAGAAATTGGTCTTCGATATGTAGACTGAGATGCGGGGGATGCGTGGCACCAGCGAAGCGCGCTGCGCGCTGTTGGCGATCATCCCGTTGCGCCGGCCGCGGGCCGCCGTGGTGACGGCGACCAGCGGCAGAGTCAGGTGCCGGAGCAGCGGGTAGGCCGTGCCCTCGTGCCTCGGATTCAAGAGTCAGTCGAGCAGGCGCAGCGGCATGACCAGGCACAGGTAGTCGGGCACCTCGCCCGCTGCGCCGGCCGGCTCGATGGTGGCCGCGCGCTCCGGGGCGCGGAACGCCACCTTGACCTCGTCCGTCGGCATGTACCGCAGCACTTCGAGCAGGTAACTGGCATTGAAGCCGATGTCCATCGCCTCTCCGCTGTACTCGACCTCGAGATCCTCGTGTGCCTCGCCGAGGTCCGGCGTCTCCACCGAGAAGCGCACGGTGTTCGATGTGAAGCCGAGCCGGACGCGGTGGGTCTGGTCGCTCGCGACGACGGCCATCCGCCGCAGCGCCTGCATGAGCTGATTGCGGTCGGCGATCGCGAACTTGTCATTGTCCTTCGGGATGACCTGCTCGTAATTGGGGTACGGCCCCTCGATCAGCCGGGTGAATACCTGCGTGCCGTCCTTGCGGAAGCCGATGTGGTTCTCGCTGCGCGCAACCTCGATTTCGTCATCGGCCGCGAACAGCCGCTCGACTTGCGCGAGCGCCTTGGGTGGGACGATCAGATCGGCCTTGGGCGCGCCCACCGGCTGGAGCGGGACGCGGATCCGTGCGAGACGATGGCCGTTCGTCGCCACCATCCGCATTTCGTTCTCGTCCAGCTGCCAGAGGACGCCGTTCAGAATCGGCCTGCTTTCCTCCGTCGATACGGCGAAGGACGTCTGCCGGATGAGGTCGTGCAGCACACGACCCTCGACTTTCCACGAGCTCGTGAAGTCCACCGTGGGGAACGTCGGAAACTCGTCCCGCGACATGCCGTTCAGCTTGAACGTGGCGCGCCCGCACGTCAGCTCCAGACGGTCACCCTTCGTCGTCAGCCGTACCGGATGCTCGGGCAGTTCCCGCGCGATCTCCTGCAGCTTCTTCGCCGGCACCGTGAGGGAACCCTGCTCCTCCACTTCCGCGGGCACCGATACACTGACGGCGATGTCCAGGTCCGTGCCCGACATGGCAATTCGATCCGCACCGACATCGATCAGGATGTTCGAGAGCACCGGGAGCGTCGTTCGCGTCGGGATGCTCGCGCCGACAGCCGCGAGACCCTGCTGCAGGTTGTCCCGCGTGATCTTGAGTTTCATGAACCCCTCACGTTGAGCGCTGTATTCGCGCGTTTCCCACACCGAACGTACTTCTCTTAGAGAGATGTATCCATATAGTCGTAGTAGTAGGGGATGTGGGACTGTTGACTACCGTCTCCAGATCCCCGCTACCCGGTGTGTCAGTACAGCCAGTGGCCGGCACGCCGCTGTGGAAACAATGTGCATGCGCGGGTGACAACCGGAGCCCCGTCCACATTGCCGGTGCGGCTGTGGAGCGCCGGCACACGGTGCACATTCTGTCCACAGCCTGTCCTCACCCGTCCAGCCGGTCGCGAATCAGTTCGACGCGCGCCCTGAATCCGTCATCGCGGGCGACGTCTTCTTCGACCTTGTTCACTGCATGGATCACCGTCGAGTGGTCGCGGCCGCCGAACAGCGCGCCGATCTCGACGAGCGAAAGATCGAGCAGCTCGCGGATCAGGAACATGGCTACCTGGCGCGGAACCGTGAGCTCCTTCGTCCTCTTCTTGGACATCAGCCCGTCCACGGAGACGCCCCATTCGGCAGCAACACGCCCGCGGATCAGATCGGCAGTGACGGGCACGACCGGTCCTTCCCGCAGAACGCCGCCCAGCGCCTCACGCGCGAGATCCAGCGTCACCTCCCGGCGCGTGAGCGACGAGTACGCAAGCAGCTTGATCACTGCTCCTTCGAGCTCGCGCACGTTCGAGCGGCAGTTGCGTGCGATGTAGTCGAGCACCTCGTCCCCCAGCGAGATGCTGTCGTCTTCCGCCTTCTTGCGCAGAATCGCGACGCGCGTCTCCAGATCGGGCGGCTTGATATCCGTGACGAGGCCCCATTCGAAACGGGAGACGAGCCGCTCCTCCAGCCCGGGAATTTCCTTCGGCGGCCGATCACTCGTCATCACGATCTGGCGCTGCGCCTCGTGCAGTGCATTGAACGTGTGGAAGAACTCCTCCTGCGTCCGCTCCTTCTCGCCGAGAAAGTGCACATCGTCGATCAGCAGCAGGTCGATGTCGCGGTAGCGGCGTCGGAAATCCGACATCCGGCCTTCCTGAATCGACGCGATGAGGTCGTTCGTGAACCGCTCGCTCGACACGTACGCGACCCGCTTCCCGCCGTCGCGTGCCAGCAGCACGTGCCCGATCGCGTGCATCAGATGCGTCTTGCCGAGTCCGACACCGCCGTAGATGAACAGCGGATTGTACATGCGAGCCGGCGCCTCGGCCACCGCGCGGCATGCAGCCGCCGACATCTGGTTGTTCGCGCCTACGACGAACCGGTCGAAGCTGTACCGATCGTTCAGGGGTGAGCCGAACACCACGCCGCCCGGCGGTAGATTGGCCGTCGCGTCGGTCGGGCCCGTCTGCTGCGCCCGCGCCGGCTCCGGCTCGGCCCGCGTCACGCGCACCCGCGCTCCGCCCGCACCATCGCGCACCGAGTGCTGGAACGTCAGCGCGATGCTGCGGCCCAGCACTCGGTGCGCGACTTCCGTCAGGAGATCGCCATACTTGTCCTCGATCCATTCGGCAGCGAAGTCGCTGCCGGCGGCCACCGCAAGCTCCTCCTGCGACAGCGCCAGCGGCTCCGTATGCTCGAGCCAGATGCGGAAAGTGTGTTCGGGAAGCAAAGGCCTGGCTCGCTCGAGTATGCGGGACCAGGCCTCCGCTGCGGTCAACTCCATCGTGCCTATCGCGGCGGGTCTGCGGCGTAACGGGAAGACACGTTAGGTGCGGCCTGTGGATAAGTCAAACGGGGTGGGGAGCGGGAGAGCGGAGGCGCGGGGAGCGGCGGCAGCTCGGCTGATTTCCGTTTGTTGCACCCGCTCCGCCGCTCCCCGCTCCTCCGCTCCCCACCTTGACCGGTGCGCACGGGCTCGTGTATACTTGAAATCTTTGCTGGCCAGGATTTCAGAAGTTGGAGACGTGCCATGGGAATGCCAACGTACCGCCCGCACAATCGGAAGCGGAAGAACAAGCACGGCTTTCGCGCCCGCATGGCGACGAAGGCCGGCCGGCAGGTTCTGAACCGGCGCCGGAGGCGCGGCCGCAAGCAGCTGGTCGTCTCCGTCGGCGGGAAGCAGTAGACCGGTGCCGGGTGGCGCCGTCCCGGCCCGATGGAGGGGGACGACGACTGCCGCGCGCACAGAGGATCACGCGTAGCGCGGAGATCCGCATGATTTTCAGGCGGGGGAAGAGGAGCGGGACGGCCCATCTGGACGTCTTCGACTCCCCTTCCCCCGTGCTGCATCCCCGCGTCGGCCTGGTGGTGCCGAAACACCGCCACACCATCGTCGAGCGGAACCTCATCAAGCGGCGTCTCAGGGAAGTGCTCCGACTGGAGGTGCTGCCCAGACTCGAGGCGGCCGGAGTCGCTTCGGATGTGCTGGTGCGGGCGCGACGGGAGGCCTACGGCGCATCGTACGCCGCGCTGCGAGATGAGCTCGTTCAATGGACGGACCGCCAATGCTCGCGCGCGCAGTCATCCTGATCATCCGGGGCTACCAGGCGGGTATTTCTCCGTGGCTGCCGCCCGCGTGCCGGTACACGCCGACGTGCTCCGCATACGCCATCGAGGCCGTGGAGCGCCACGGTGCGCGCAGGGGTTGCTGGCTGGCGGCACGACGACTCGCCCGGTGTCACCCCTGGAGCCGTACGGGCCATGACCCGGTACCCTGAATGGTCCGCCGATGCGCGCCCCTGACCCAATGAGTGATACGATCGATGGATAGCGGACGTTTTCTTCTCGCGGTGGTTCTGATGATCGCCGTCATGGTCGTCACGAACCTGCTGCTGCCACCGCCGCAGCCCCCGCTCCCGGAGATCGCGCCTGACTCGGTGGCACGGACCGGCATCGACGCAGGTCGCAGCCCGGCCGACTCGCTGCTTCCGGCGCAAGACGTGACGCGCACGAGCGTTGCCGATACCGGGGCGGCCACGGCCGCCATCACGGCGGCGGGCGGTGCCGCGGGCGATACGCTCGTCGTTTCTTCGCCCCTGTTCGAGTACCGTATTGCGACCCGGGGCGGCGCAGTGCTCGGCGCGCGCCTCCTCGAGTTCGCGTCCCAGACGTCGGACAGCGCGACCGCAGTCGAGCTCGCGGTGCCCGCCGTGCCGCTCTTCTCCTACGGTCTGCGCATCGGTACGCGCGAGGTCGCGCTGGGCAGCCTGCCGTTCACAGTCAGGCCGGACACGTCGTTCAACTCAGGCGCCGCCGGCGCCCCACAGACGCTCGAGCTGCTCCATGACGGTGCAGATTTCGACGTCGCGATCCGCTATGCGTTCGACCCCGCGGACTACGTGATCGGCGTGCGCATCGCCGTCAGCGGCACCGGCGACCAGGTGCCTGTGCTGCACCTGCGGCTGCCCGGCACGCTCGCCATGAACGAGGCGAAAACCAATGAGGACGAGCGGCTACTCGCGTACGTGTTCAACAACGAGCGCGAGGGTATCGGCAGCGTGCGCCTAGAGACGATCGACGAGGAGCGCGTCTCGAACGGGCCGCTCCACTGGGTCGCCGTCAAGAACAAATACTTCGTCGCCGCGGCACTGACCGATCCGACGCTGGACAGCAGGTTCGGAGGCGTCGTCGCCCGGCCCGTACCGGAGGAGTTCGCGGCGGACCTCACCGCCACCCTGGTACCTGCCGCCGACCGAAGCTTCTCGTTCCGACTCTACATCGGGCCGCAGGAGCCGGCGCGCCTCGCGCGGCTCGGCAATGGCTTCAGCGATGTCAACCCGTTCGGCTGGCGCCCGTTCAGGCCGATCCTGCGGCCTCTCGGCCACGCCATCCAGTGGGCGCTCTTCGGCATGCACGACCTGCTCGGCATCGGCTACGGCTGGGTGCTCGTCCTCTTCGGCGTCCTCATCCGGCTGCTGCTCTGGCCGCTCAACGCCCGGGCCATGCGCTCCCAGATGAAGAACATGGAGATCCAGCCGAAGCTCAAGGAGATCCAGGCGAAGTACAAGGCCGAGCCGGAGAAGCTGCAGAAGGAAATGCTGCGCCTCTACAAGGAGGAAGGCTTCAACCCCATGGGCGGTTGCCTGCCCATGCTCGTGCCGCTGCCCATCCTGATCACGCTCTTCTTCGTGTTCCAGGCCACTATCGCCTTCCGCGGCGTCGAGTTCCTGTGGCTGCCGGACCTGTCCCGCGCCGATCCGCTCTACATCCTGCCCGTGCTGCTCGGCGTGAGCATGTTCCTCATGCAGTGGCTGAGCGGCCGCTCCATGACCGAAATCAACCCGCAGATGAAGTTCATGATGTACGCGATGCCCCTGTTCATGACCGTCATCTTCCTGAATTTCGCCTCCGGCCTGAACCTCTACTACGCCGCCATGAACTTCGCGTCCCTGCCGCAGCAGGTGCAGATCATGCGCGAGCGGCAGCGCTTCCAGGCCACGCGCCCGGACTCCGGCCGGAGCACCCCCATCAGTAAGTGATGTCGAAGGGGCAGGGCAGCGCCTCCCACCCCGGCGGCAGCTCCTCGACCCGGTCCACTCGCCCGCCCGGCGGACCCGCATGCACCAGGTCCTGCCACCGTCGCAGGGCGTCGGCCGGCCCGGCCGCCTCCATCTCGACCGCGCCATCGCCGCGGTTCCATACGCGTCCGCACAGTTCGAGCCGTCGCGCCGCCCCGCGCGCCCATGCCCGGAACCCCACGCCCTGTACGGCGCCGTATGCCACGATATGGATGCGAGAATGTTTCACGTGGAACAATGCCAGGGGAAACAGCGTGGATCGTGAAACGTGAAACGTAACCGAACGCATTGCGAGGCGCATGGTGCTCTCGATCGGTTGTTTCACGTGAAACAACCTTCCGGGCCGGACCCCGTCCCCTTTACGCCTCACGTCACGCCCCACGTTTCACGATTCACGTTTCACGATTCACGTTTCACGATTCACGCTTCACTTTTTGACCCGAACTGCCGGTCCCGGTATATTCACGCCCCTCACATCTTTCCGGGCCTGGGAGGCGAATGTCGCGTGTCATTGCGATAGCGAATCAGAAAGGCGGCGTTGGCAAGACGACGACCGCCATCAATCTAGGCGCCGGACTGGCCGTTGCGGAGCGCCGCACGTTGATCGTCGATATGGATCCGCAGGGCAACGCGACCAGCGGGATGGGGCTCGATCGCGCCAGCCTGGCCGGCTCGATCTACGACGTGCTCCTAGACGACATGCCGGTAGCCGATGTCCGCGTGCGCGGCGTGCATTTCCCCTACCTCGACATCGTGCCGTCCAGTCAGGACCTCGTCGGGTCGGAGGTGGAGCTCGTCGACCGATCCCGGCGGGAGCTGATTCTGCGCAAGGCGCTCGCATCCGTGCGGGACGAGTACGAGTACGTCCTGCTGGACTGCCCGCCATCACTGGGGCTGCTCACGCTCAACACGCTGGCGGCTGCCGACACCGTTCTGATCCCGATCCAGTGCGAGTTCTATGCGCTGGAGGGATTGTCGCAGCTGTTGAACACGGTCCGGCTCGTGCAGCAGAACCTCAACCCTAAGCTGCAGATCGAAGGTGTCCTGCTCACGATGTACGACCAGCGGCTGAACCTGTCGCGGCAGGTGGCCGACGAGGCGAAGGAGTATTTCGGCAGCCGCGTGTTCCAGAGCGTGATCCCCAGGAACGTCCGCCTGGCCGAGGCGCCAAGCTTTGGAAAGCCCATTGTCCTCTATGACATCCTGTCGGCCGGGGCGCAGAGCTACCTCACGCTCGCGCGGGAAGTCATCAGTCTCGACGGTGTCGCTGCGCGGGCAGACGGAGAGATCGCATGAAGCGCGACCGGCTCGGCAAGGGACTTGGCGCATTGCTGGGCGAGTACCTGGGTGAGGATGGGGGGGTTGGCGTGGATGGGGGAGCGAACCTGCAGGCGCGGTCGCTGCCGGTTTCGAGCATTGCGCCGAACCCCTACCAGCCCAGGCGCGAGTTCTCGGAGGAGGAACTGAAGGATCTCACGGCATCGCTGCGTGAGAATGGCCTTCTGCAGCCGATCGTGGTGAGGCCATCGGCGGCCGGCGGCACCGCTCGGTGGGAGCTGGTCGCCGGTGAGCGGCGTTGGCGCGCGAGCCTGCGTCTCGGATGGACCGAGATTCCGGCTGTGGTCAGGGACGTGGACGACCGGACGCTGCTGGTGCTGGCACTGGTCGAGAACCTGCAGCGCGCGCAGCTTTCCGCGCTGGAAGAGGCGGAGGGCTACGAGCGTCTGGCGGAGGAGTTCTCGCTCACGCAGCAGGCCGTGGCCGACATTGTTGGCAAGGACCGGTCTACCGTCGCGAACGCAATGCGACTGCTGCAGCTGCCGGCGTCGGTGCGGCAGCTCCTTCGCGACGGCAAACTGAGCGCTGGGCACGCAAGGGCGCTGCTGGGTCTGGAGAACGACAGGCGGATGGCCGAGATGGCGAGGCAGGCGGTCGATGAAGAGTGGAGCGTGCGCGAGGTGGAGTCGCACGTGAAGCGCGCCCGGCAGCCCGTTCGCAGGAGTGAACACAAGGAACAGGCTCGCCCTTCGGCGGAGCGAATGCTGGAGGAGGAACTTCAGCGCACGCTGGGCACGGAGGTCCGGATCCGCCGCTCGCGTGGCAACCGCGGCAGGATCGAAATCCCATTCTTCAGTGCCGAGGACTTCGAACGCCTGTTCGAGATCCTCGCGGGGCAGTCGGCGACCGATGTCGTTTCCTGAGGATACGGGCTCACCGGGCGATGACCGTCACCTGACGGTTATCGTCGTCCCGCACGGCGATCTGGAGACGCGCAGCTTCGTGGTTTCGTACACCAGGCTGAAGGTGCTCGTCGTCGCGGGAGTGGCGCTGCTCCTGCTCGTTGCGGCCTCGCTCGCGTTTCTCTTCCCGATCATGGCGCAGGCCGCCCGCGTGCCGGGTCTCGAGCGCGACCTTGAGGAGCTGGAAGCGCAGCGCGCCCGGGTGGTCGAGCTGGCCCAGACGCTTCAGGAGGTCGAGGCTCAGTACGAGCGGGTGCGGCAGCTGCTCGGCGCCGACGCGGCAGGTGGAGATTCGGTGCCGGTGCTGCCGCCTCTCCGCAACGGCGCGGGACCGGATTCCTCTGATGGCGACACGGGGGCGGACGGACTGCTGTCGCTCGTGGACCTCTGGCCTCTGTCCACGGGCGGCTATGTGACCCGGTCGCTCCGGGACGGCGGCTCGAGGCACGCCGGCCTCGACATCGCCGTTCCGCAGAACACGTACATCCGGGCCGCGGGCGACGGCTCGGTGCGCGCGGCGGACGTGGACGATGTGTACGGCCACTACGTCGTGCTCGCCCATGGCGGGGAGCTCGAGACCGTGTACGGCCACGCCTCCCGCCTGCTCGTCAGCGCGGGCGACCAGGTGCGGCGCGGCGATGTCATCGGGCTCACCGGATCCAGCGGACGGTCCACCGCCCCGCACCTCCACTTCGAGGTCCGGTTCCGTGGCAGGGCTGTCGACCCCACGAGGTTCGTCGGACGTGAATTGAACGAGAGAGGCGGCACCAATGGCCATCTTCAGCAGTAAACCCTCGAAGGACAATGACGACATGGCGAAGGAAGCGAACACCGTGCAGCAGGCACGCGACAACGTCATCTCCATCATCGGCCCCGGGATGCGGGTCATAGGCGACTGCGAGACCGAGGGCACGCTTCGCATCGAAGGCACTGTCGAAGGAACCGTCCGCGCAGGAAAAGCGGTCGTAATCGGGAAGGACGGCGTGATCCTCGGCGATGTTGTGACCCAGGACGCCATCATCGGGGGACGCGTTACCGGCGCGGTCGTCGCCGACAGCCGGCTGGAGCTACAGGCGAGCTGCGTCGTGGAGGGTGAGATCCGCGCCCGTCGCATCAAGCTCGAGGAAGGCGGCCGCGTCAACGGAACCGTGCACATCGGCGAGGTCGCCGAGCGCAAGAAGGCACCGGAAGCGGCGCCCGCGCCCGCCGCAACGGTGTGAACAGGGAGCGGTACACCGACTTGTCCACAAATAGTGGGAATGTCCTAACTCGTTGTATCACTGCCACTTACGCAAATTGCCTGATTTCTGACCATGTGCCTGTGGAAAACTAGGGGTTACTTCTCCACATGCGTTTATCGGCGGAACGGCCGGGCGCCGGGGGTGTCATAATGGCAGATGCGAGGCTGGAGGACGTGGCGGGGTACCTCGACGAATACCTGCGGATCCACGACCTGGCGGATGCCCCGAACGCCCGCAACGGGCTGCAGGTGGAGAACGCCGGGAGCGTCACGCGGATAGGCGCGGCGGTAGACGCCTCGGCCCGGACGATCGGGGAGGCAGCTCGATTGGGGTGCGACCTGCTCCTGGTCCACCACGGTCTGTACTGGGACGGCGACCCGAGGGTCACGGCCCGGCGGTACCGGAGGTTGAAGCCGCTGCTGGACCACGGCATCGCGGTGTACTCGGCCCACCTGCCGCTGGATGCGCACGAAGACGTAGGGAACAATGCAGTGCTGGCGCGAGCGCTGGGCATCGAGATCCGGGGCCGTTTTGCGGGCGGTGTCGGCGTCTGGGGTGATCTGGATGTGAAGCGGGAGACGCTGGCTGCGCGGCTGGACGACGTGCTCGGGCGGCGGGTACACATGATGCTGTTCGGCCCGGACAGGACGGCGCGGGTGGGGGTTCTGACCGGAGGCGGAGGCGGGCTGATAGGCGAGGCGCTGTCAGCGGGACTGGATGCGTATGTGACGGGCGAAGGTCCGCACCATACGCATTTCGATGCGGAGGAAGGTTCGATCAACGTGTACTACGGCGGCCATTATGCGACGGAGACCTGGGGCGTGAAGGCGCTGGCGGCGCATCTGGCGCAGCGCTACGGCCTGCCGTGGGAGTTCATCGACCATCCGACGGGGCTGTAACGGCAGAACTGGGCGGCAGGCGGTACTGGTCAGCGGGCGAACGTCCGGGCGCCTGGATACCAGCGGGGCGGCTCCGGCGAGCTGGCGACGTCGTACCCGACGAGGAACGCCTGTCTGCCCTGCTGGGCGGCGCCGGCGAGATCGAACGCCGGATCGAAGTCGTCGCTCGGGCTGTGGTACCTGCGCGTCTGGTAGCGGGTGAGCACGGAGTCGCCCCATGCGGCGGATCGGCCGCGAAACGCGGTTCCGTGGTCGAGATAGAGTGCAGGCACGCCGGCGCGCGCAAACGGAAAGTGGTCCGACCTGAAGTAGAAGCCCTGAGCGGGCGATCGCTCGCCCTCGACGCGCAGACCGAGAGCGGCGGCCTGTCGTTCGAACGCGCTGCCGAGCGTGGATCTTTCCAACCCCACCGCCGCGACGTCGTCGGTCTCACCCCAGACGTTGGCGCCGTCCACGTTGAGTGCAGCGACAGTGCGGGCGAGCGGAATGAGTGGCTGGCGGGTGTACCAGGTGGCGCCGAGCATCCCTGCCTCTTCCGCAGTCGTGAAGAGGAAGAGCACGGAACGGGCGGGCATGGTGTCCAGTGCGGCGAACGCGCCGGCGATCTCGAGCAGGAGCGCAACGCCGCTCGCGTTGTCGTAGGCGCCGTTGTAAATGGAGTCGCCGGCGACCGGAGCGCCGATGCCGAGATGGTCGTAGTGAGCGGTGTAGACGACGACGTCGTTGCGCAGTGTCGCGTGGCTTCCGCGCATGATGCCGGCTACGTTGGTGCCCGTGAACCGGCGCACGCGTCCGCCTGCGCGAAGCTGCGCCGCAATGCCCGTGGGCGTGGCGCGGAAATCGGACCGTGCGGCACGGACGAACAGCTCGTTCAGGTCCAGGCCGCCGAGCGCTAGTACGCGGCGCGCTGCATCGAAGGTCATCCAGCCCTGCATCTTCAGTGGTGAAGCGCGCGCCGGGTCTGTTGGCAGCGCGAGCTGCTCGTTCGTCCAGGAGCTCCGAACGACATCCCACCCGTAGCCGGCACCTTCATCGGTATGCACGATGATCACACCGGCGGCTCCCTGGCGGGCAGCCTCCTCCATCTTGTAGGTGTATCGGCCGTAGTAGGAGAGTGCCGCACCCTCGAAAATGAGCGGCTGGCCTGGCAGCGCGGGCGGATCGCCGCTCAGCACCAGAACGATGCGCCCCCGCGCATCGCGGCCCTCATAGTCGTTCCACCCGTATTCGGGCGCGACGGTGCCGTAGCCGGCAAATACGAGATCGGCGGCGACAACCGCGGTGTCTGCGCCGTTGTCGAGCCAGAGAACCGCGTCCGCCGGATAGTCGAGCGCGGCGCGCTGGCCGTCGCGACTGAAGGCGAGCGCAATGCTGGCCGGCAGCGGCCGCCAGCCGATGAGCGGCACGTCGTGACGGTAGCGGCCGCGCAGAGGCTCCACACCGGACAGCGCGAGCTGCGCCGAGATGTATCGTGCCGCGAGCGCTTCGCCGCGCGTGCCGGGCGCACGCCCCTCGAGCAGATCGTCGGAGAGGAAAGCGAGGTGCGCGCGGATCCGCGCAGGCTGTATGCTGCGCAGCGCTTCCTGCAGCGAAGCGGCAGAGAACGTAGCTGCAAGCAGCGGCGCGAGGAGAAGTGGCAGAGTACGACGCATGCTCCTCACGTGGCCGACGGTACGTCAGCGACCGGTGACACGTTGCGCGGCGCCGAGGTACTCGGGCAGGATCGCGGCATGGTCCTCGTACTCCGGCAGGCCGCGCTCGATCTCATCGGCGTAGACCGCGAGCAGACGGCCGTAGTAGCGACGCGCCGCTTCGACGTCACCGGCCCCTTCAGCGGCTTCGCCGGCGACGGCGAGAGCCAGCAGATGATCCGGGCTGTGCTCCAGGATCCGTCCGGCCGCATCCAGAGCCGCGGCGGCGTCCCCGGCAACCGCGTGGAGCATGGCGAGGTGGTACAGTCCGTCGTCATCGAGAGGTGAAGCGAGCTGATACGCCTGGATGCCCATCGGCAGAAAGAAGGTAACGCTTGCCGAATCACCCGACGCGTGCGCCTGCATGATCCGATTGAAGAGCCGGTCCGCCTGCTCGCGCGGTGTGCCGGTCAGCGGCGGCGGCGCCGTACCCTGCGCACCACGCGCGTTCAGCGGCGCGCGTACTGCAGTGGTTTCCGCGTCGCCGGACGACAGCAGCGGCAGCGCCAGCACGGCGGCGATCGCGAGCAGCACTGCGCCGCCGGCGTACCAGGGCACGAGGTTCGCACGCGCAGGGGCTGCGCCCGGTGGGGCGTCGCCGGGCGCGGCTGCGGTCGCTGCGCCGCACTGCGTGCAGAAGCGAGCACCCGGCACCAGCGAGGTGCCGCAGTGGATGCAGCCCGACGTACGCAGGGATGCGCCGCAGGAGGAACAGAAGCTGCCGCTCGCCGCAGCGGCGCAGACAGGACATTGCATGGGCGGAGAATACGTGGCGGACGCGGACATGACAAGGAAGCGTGCGCCCGGCAGCCGACGTATGTTCGGGGTCGAGGAGGCACACAGATGATCGATCGAAGCAAGGCGCGCGAGCCCGTGACGCCGACACCGCCGCCACCGCAGCCGCCCGTGCCGGTGACGGATTTTCAGAAGGCGCCCGGTCAGGAGACCGAAGACGAGCGGCTGCTCTCGAGAGAGCACGGGCGGGGTCGTGAGCCGGAGCCGACGACCGACTCGTGGCGCGTATTCCGCATCATGGGCGAGTTCGTCGAGGGCTTCGACACGCTGGCGCGCGTCGGACCGGCCGTCAGCATGTTCGGCAGCGCCAGAACACTCCCGGGCGACCGCTACTACCGGGCGGCCCAGGAGACCGCGCGGCTGCTGGCGGAGGCGGGCCTCGCAGTGATCACCGGCGGCGGTCCCGGTATCATGGAAGCGGCGAACAAGGGCGCGGCAGAGGGGGACGGCGAGTCCGTGGGCTGCAACATCGAGTTGCCATTCGAGCAGGGCATGAACGAGTGGGTGCGCACGGCCGTGAACTTCCGGTACTTTTTCGTCCGGAAGACCATGTTCGTGAAGTACGCGGAGGGCTTCGTCATCTTTCCTGGCGGCTTCGGCACCATGGACGAGCTGTTCGAAGCGCTCACTCTCATTCAGACCGGCAAGGTGCGCAACTTCCCGGTCGTGCTGTTCGGCGCCGACTACTGGGGCGGATTGCTGGACTGGCTGAAAGGCACGATGCTCACCGACGGAAAGATCAAGGAGACGGACCTCGAGCTGCTCGTGCTGACCGACTCGCCCGAGCAGGCGGTGCGCACGATTCTCGACAGCTACGAAAAGAGCTGCGCCGAGGCGGAGCGCCAGTCCATTGCTGCCCGGGTGCGCGGCGGTGGCTTGCGCCGGGACCTGCGCGACACCGGAGCGGGCGGGCCGCGGGCGCGGCCGTTGCCGTGACGAAGCGAATCACCCGCAAGAACGAGCGAGCATGGCAAAGAGCCGGTACCTGAGTGGCGCGCGCATCGAGCCGAAGCCGATAGGCAGCGGGATCTCTGCGGCCGACCTGATCGACAGCGCCTTCCTGTCCTACAACGGCGGCCGTCTCCGCGAAGGCTGCCAGCTGTTCACGCAGCGGATGCTGGAGGATGATGTCACGGTCGGTATCACGTTGACGGGCGCGCTCACGCCCGCCGGTCTCGGCATGAGCGCGCTCGTCCCGCTGATCGAGGCGGGGTTCATCGACTGGGTAATCTCCACGGGTGCGAACCTCTACCACGACACCCATTTCGGACTGGGTCTCGAGATGCGGCAGGGCAGCCCGCACGTGTCCGATGTCGCGCTGCGGGATGAAGAAGTGGTGCGCATCTACGACATCTTCTTCGACTACTCCGTGCTGCTCGACACCGACGCGTTCTTCCGCAGGATCATCCGCGCGGAGGAATTCCAGCGCACGATGTCGAGCGCCGAATTCCACTGGCTCTGCGGCAGGTACGTCGCGGAACGACAGAAGGCGCTGGGCCAGTCCGGCAAATCGCTGCTCGCAGCTTGCCACGAGTATGACGTGCCGGTATACACGCCCTCGCCGGGCGATTCGTCGATCGGCATGAACGTCGCCGCCGGCGCGCTGCAAGGCCTCAAGATGCAGTTCGACGTGAACGCCGATGTCAACGAGACTGCCGCCATCGTGCTGGACGGCAAGCGGCGCGGCGGCAAGAGCGCGATCGTCATCTTCGGCGGAGGTTCGCCGAAGAACTTCGCGCTGCAGACGGAGCCGCAGATCCAGGAAGTGCTCGGCATCGAGGAAAAGGGACACGACTACTTCCTGCAGTTCACGGATGCGCGACCGGACACGGGCGGTCTGTCGGGCGCTACTCCTGCGGAAGCCGTGAGCTGGGGCAAGGTCGATCCGGACCGCTTGCCAGATGCGGTGGTGTGCTACACGGACTCGACGATCTCGCTGCCACTGCTCACCGCGTATGCGCTGGCACGCCACTCGCCCCGCAAGCCGAAGCGGCTGTACCGGCGTCGCGCCGAAATGCTGCAGCGTCTCGTGAAAGAGTACGAAGAGTCCATGCGCAACGAGGCCGTGCAGGAGCGCGCGCGCGAGCATCACGACGTCACGCTGGAGCGGAGCCGCTAGGCGGAGCCCATGAAGGTCGCAATCACGGGATCGACCGGCATGATCGGTACGCGCCTCACGCGCAGCCTGCGAGCAGAGGGGCATGCGGTGACGCGCATCGTGCGATCGTATTCCGGTCTGCCTCACGGCGAGCGCGGCATCGTGTGGCATCCGGAGCAGGGCGTCATCGAAGCCGGCAGACTCGAAGCGCACGATCTCGTCATCCACCTCGCCGCCGAGAGCCTGGCAGGCGTGTGGACGCCGGCAAAAAAACGGAGGATCCGGGAGAGCCGCGCTCAGGGCACCACGCTCCTGGCGAAAACACTCGCGTCGCTCGACGCGCCGCCGCGGGTCCTGTTCTCCGCATCGGCGGTCGGCATCTACGGCGACCG
>JBBEBA010000032.1:14797-34819 GCA_040882575.1 Gemmatimonadota bacterium | reverse complement strand
GGCCGCGACACGGCCGCCCGAACGGCAGCCGTACAGGCCCTCGGACGACAGCTAGATCCCCATGATGTTGTAGCCGTTGTCCACGTACAGGACCTCGCCCGTCACACCGCTGCCCATCTCGCTGCACAGATAGAGTGCGGCCCTCCCGACATCCTCCTTCGTCACGTTCGCGCGCATCGGCGTGCGCCGCTCGGCCGCATGGAAGATCTCCTTGTAATCGCGGATGCCGGCAGCGGCCAGCGTCTTGATCGGGCCCGCACTGATCGCGTTGACGCGAACGCCGTCTGGACCGAGATCGGCCGCGAGATAGCGCACGCTCGCCTCGAGTGCAGCTTTTGCCACACCCATTACGTTGTAGTGCGTGACCACCTTCTGCGCGCCGTAGTACGACATGGTCACGATGTTGCCCTGCCGCGGGACGAGCAGCGGCGCGGCGTGACGCGCCAGTGCCACCAGCGAGTAGACGCTCACTTCGTGCGCCTTCAGGAATCCTGCGCGCGACGTGTCGAGGAAGCGGCCCTCCAGCTCCTCCTTGTTGGCAAATGCGACCGAATGCACGAGCACATCGATACTGTCCCAGTGCTCGCGGATCCGCCTGAAGCATTCGTCGATCTGCGTGTCGTCGGTGACGTCGCAGGGCAGGACCAGGTCGGCGCCGACTGACTCCGCGAGCGGACGAACACGGCGCTCGAACATCTCGCCTGCGTAGGTGAATGCGAAGCTGGCGCCGTGCTTCGCCATAGCCTCCGCAATGCCCCATGCAATGCTGCGCTCGTTGGCAACGCCGAATATGAGCACGCGCTTGCCTTCGAACAGATGCGACGGCGTCATGTTTCCTTTTCCTTTCGCGAGCAGCGTTGCCGCTCACCCGAATGTGTCCGGTCGGCGGACACCGGACGGACCTCGGCCACGTCCTCGATGTCCGCCACGGCTCGAGCTGCCATCGGGATGTACAGCCATGGCTTGCGGAGCGTCCAGGTGCGACGCGGCGAAGGTACGTGCGGCTCCGACGCGAACGCAAGCCGCTGCCGGCTCTTGCGGCCGCACCTCCCGATCCGGATCTTCCGCCGCCATGATACACCTGCCCCGCATCAGCCGCGCGCACGCTGCGCTCTTCCTCATGGTCGTGATCTGGGGCATCAACTTCTCCGTCGCGAAGGCCGCCCTCACGGAACTGTCGCCGCTCGCGTTCAACGCGCTGCGGTTTCCTCTCGCTGCGCTCGTCGTGTATGTGCTGCTGCGCTCCCGCGGGCCGATCGACTGGCCGGCGCCGCAGGACCGCTGGAGAGTCATCGGCCTCGGCATACTCGGCAACGCGTTCTACCAGCAATTCTTCATCTTCGGCCTCGATCGCACCCGCGCCGGCACCGCCAGCGTGCTCCTGGCCGGCACACCGATCGTGACAGCTCTGCTCTCGGCGATGCTCGGACACGAGCGCGTCACACCGCGCGCGTGGGTCGGCGTCTTTGCCACCTGCGCCGGCATTGCCCTCGTCGTGTTCGCCGGCGGTGGCGGCGAACAGCAGGGAGGCAGCCTGCTCGGCGAGGCGCTGATGATCGCCGCCACCTGCTCCTGGGCCCTCTACACGGTGGGCAGCCGCGATCTGATCGGGCGCTACGGCTCCGTCCGCTTCACTGCATGGACGCTCTGGGTCGGAGCCGTGATCCTGTGTATCACCGGACTGCCCGCCCTGCTCACCACGGACATCGCCAGCGTGTCCGGCCGCGCGTGGACAGGAGTGGTGTATTCCGGCGCGCTGAGCATCGGCGTGGCATACCTCATCTGGTACTACGGTGTGCGGCTGATCGGCAACACGCGAACGGCGACGTACTCCAACCTCGTCCCGGTCATCGCGCTGCTGGCCGCGTGGGCGCACCTGGGGGAGGTGCCACTGCCCGGACAGGTGCTGGGCGCAGCCATCATCATCGGCGGGATCACCATCGCCCAGGCGAGGCCGAGCCGCCCGCGCGCAACGTGAGGGGCCGCGGGCACTCGCGCGAACGGCCGGGGATCAGCGCCGCGCCGCGCCGCTGCAGCCGCTTGAGCGGACTACGCGGACCCGCTATACTCACTCGGTACTCCGCAACAATCCGCGTTCAGACCATCGCAGGAGATGCGTTGCCCTTGATCCGGACGACAGCCGCCACCGCTGCGCTCGGCCTCGCCGTGCTCGTGATGCCGGGCAGAGCCGCAGAACCTCGCTGGCCCGCTGCCTCGGACGCAGGCGCGGTAACCCCGCACGTCGTGGTGATCTCGATCGATGGCCTGCGTCCGGACGCGATCGCCGATTACGACGCGCGCGTGCTGCAGCGTCTGATGGCGGAGGGTTCGTACTCGCTCAGCGCACGCACGATCACCCCGAGCAGGACGCTGCCATCGCATACATCGATGCTCACGGGTGTACCGCCTGCGGTCCACGGGATCACATGGAACACGGACCGGACCGGGGAGACCGGTGCGGTCGAGGTGCAGACGGTGTTCGAAGCCGTGAAGATCGCGGGGTTCAGCACGGCCGCCTTCTTCAGCAAGTCGAAGCTGAAACACCTGAACAAACCCGGAACGCTCGACCACGCGCAGGCGCCGACAGGGCTGAGCGTCTTTTCGGCGGCGGAAACCGTGGAGCAGGCGGCGCGCTACATCCGGTATCGTCGCCCCAATCTCGTCTTCGTCCACCTGGCCGAGCCGGACGCTGCGGGACACAGCATCGGCTGGATGAGCTTCGCGTACGGGTGGGCGGTGCGCCGCGCCGACGGCGCGGTCGGTGAGATCCTGGAGGCTGCCGACGATGCGTACGGCGAAGGCAACTACAGCGTGATCGTCACGTCCGATCACGGCGGCCACGGCCGGAGCCACGGCGATGACAGCGACGCCGACATGCAGATCCCGTGGATCGCGTGGGGCGCGGGTGTCCTGGCTTCGGGTCAGCTCGACGGCCTGGTGAGGACGGTGGACACGGCTGCGACCGTGCTCTGGCTGCTGGGCGTCCGGAGCGGAGCAGACCTCCACGGCAGGCCCGTCGTCTCCGCCTACACGCCCGAAGCACGACTCGCGGCGGGCGCGACGATCAGCGGACTCTGAAGATCGTCAGACGCACGCCCGAGCCGGTCGCGAGCGGCGCGCCATCGGTCTCGACCAGAGCGAAATTGAGCGCGCCCGCCGCCGGTGCATCGGGCGCACGCACCAGACGGTAGGCCTGGCTGGACGGCGGCACGACGAGGCGCGCCGAGAACCCGGTCCATGACAACACGGCCGGCTGAAGCGGGTAGATCGGCGTCGCGGCGGTATACAGGGCGTCGCGCGGGCTGAAATCCGCGAACGTGTACCGTACCGCGACGACCGCCTCGAGCTCGGGCGCGTCATCGACCCAGAGGGCGAGCCCGAAATCGGTAATCAGCTGCTCCCACGACTGGCCTGTCTCCGCCGTCATGTTCGCGACGCCGGACCGTGTGCCGGATGTGAGCCGGCGCAACAGCTCGTCGCCGCCGTAGTGTCCCCGCACGTACTGCAGGAACAGCCAGCCGCTGCCGCGCATCCCGAGTGTGCCCGGTGCTTCGCGGGCGACCAGGCTGAACGCTTCCGGCTCGAACAGGTACTGGCGCGCACGCGCGCGGTTGCCATGGAAGAATGTCGCAGCCGCAGCGTCGTCCTGTCGCTCGAGGAAGACCTCGCCCACCAGATCCTCAGCCATATGCGCGAGTGCCTCAGACAACCACAGCTCTTCCGAGCTGAAGCCGCGCTGCGCGTAGTTGATCATGTGCTGGAACTCGTGCGCGAGGACGGGCGGCACCGACGCCATGACCGTCGTGAGCGAGCGGCGATCGCTCCACTCACCGGTTGCATCCGGCACGATACTGTAGAACACCTCGGCCCGGTTCGTGCCCGAACAGCGACTGCGGCTCACGAGGTCACAGCCATAGAAGAATCCGGCAACGAAGCTCCCCGAGGAGCGCGGCGTGAGCGCGTTGACGCGCGGAGTGAACACGATCAGAACGCGGTCGTTGTCGTCAATGTCCGACGGCTCGCCGTAGACGCCGACGATGGTCGCATGGATCGGATCGTCGAAGAGGTCGGCGAACGTCAGCAGATCGGCATCGGTGAAAGTACCGGCCGCAGCTTCATCGACGTAGAGCACAGCGCGATCCGACACGACTCGGGCGACGGCCTGGATCCTGTCGAACCCCTGCTCCGCGTTCAGGACGTTGAACTCGCGACGGTCGCCCACAACCGGGACGGGCGCGGCGGGCGCTTCGACGAGCTCGCGCGTCGTCGGCCCGGCGAGCAGACTCCGCTCCCGCAGCCGCAGCCCGGTCTCCCAGCCGGCGGCGAAGTCGTCGCCGGTCGCAGTCGGCGAGATCAGCGCTGCGACCGGATCCGCACCGAGTGCGTGCAGGTTCAGCCAGGCAGGGGGCCCGAACCCTGACGTCACGTTGTTGGTCACCAGCAGATACAGCGCGTCGCGGGCATGCTCCAGTCGGATGCACGTCAGCGCCGACGGCTCCGAGAACGTCCGCACATCCCCCGGCACAATCGTGAGCGTGCCCGCCGTGCTGCCCGTGCTCGCGAGCGGCTGCGCCTCGCTGAGCGCGAACCCAACGCCCGCACGCACCGCCAGCGTACGCGCCGGCAGGCAGGGCGGCACGGTGACGCGCAGCTCGGTACTCGTCGCCGCGGTGATCGCGCCCTGCACGCCGTCGAACGTGACTATGTTCTCATGCAGCACGGTGCTGAAACCGGTACCCGTGATGATTATCCCGGCGCCGGGTGCCGCCATGGCAGGACTGATCCCCTCGATGGTGGGACGCGGAATCGTGCGCAGCTCGAATTCCGACATCGGTCCCTGCAGCCGCCCGGTCGTCGCAACGATCCGGGACGTGCCCAGCTCCCGGCTCGTCACGATGATTTCCGCTACGCCGTACTCGTCCGTGACCGACATGCCGGCGGCAAGCGTGGCCGGGCCGGTGATCTGCCACTCGACCTCGATGCCCGCCTGCGGCGCCTGCGTGCCGGCGTCCAGCGCCAGCACGCGCAGCGGCTCCGGCAGCCTGAGCGAAGGCGGCGCATGGATCAATGCGCCGCCGATCGCTGTAAGCGTTACGCGCGCCTCACCCGGCCCCGTGCCGCTCTCGCCGCATGAGGACACCAGGAGGGTGGCGAGCAGCAGGCGCACTGCGCCCGACGTACGGTTGGGTTGCACGCTGAATAGTAGACGAGACGGTCGAAGGCAGTCAACGGGACGCGCGCGCGAACCGCACGCTGCGGCTTGCGTCCGGATTCACGCGCCGTCTACCTTCCGGGCCGGAATCACGGAGACTCTGAGGATCAGGCAAACGATGAATCGGGTACATTGCGTTCTGCTCATTGCTGCGTCGCTGGCAGCGCTTCCCAATGCACCGGCGGCGGGTCAGGAGATCGGATCGCCGTTCAGGTTCCTGGATCACAACATGTATGCGGGCATTCGCGCGGGTCAGCTCGGCACGGGCCAGGGCCGGATCGGTGGCGGTCCGCAGACCGGTCCGATCATCGGTGCAGACTGGGCGATCCAGGTCACGGGTCCGTTCATGGCGGGCGTCGAGATCGCGTTCGCGCCGGCGAACCGTACCGTTCGCGACACCACCTTCATGCAGGCGGACTCCGTCTTCACGCCGCTCGGCGAAGCGGACATGAACCTGCTGCTCGCATTCGCGAATCTGCGATTCAACGTGACTGGAACACGCACGTGGCACTCGCTCCAGCCGTTCATGGTCATCGGCCTGGGCGCTGCCGTGGATCTGGCCGGCGCATCGGAATTGGATGCAGACGTTCCGGGCAACGCACGCTTCGACTACGGCACGAGTTTCGCCGGACAGCTGGGAGCCGGAGTCGAATGGTTCCCCTCGACGCGCATCGGCGTGCGGCTCGACGCCCGCAACGTCCTGTGGAAGCTGGAAGTGCCGGAGGCCTTTTTGCTGACGGAGCATGGCCGGACGCTGCCGGCGTCGGAATGGGAACAGAACTACCTCGTCTCAGCAGGTATTTCAGTCCATTTCTGATCGGAGGCAAGCATGGTCCGGGACGGCGCAGACTTCTATGACATCGAGTCGCTGGGGGACGAAGAGCTGAGAAAGCTCGTGCGGGAAGAGCTCGCGGGGCACCCCGACCTCGATGCTGACGGGCTCGACCTGGTGGTCAGGGACGGAATCGTCACTGTGAGCGGGCGGGTGGGTACGGAAGCGGAGTTCCAGATCATCGAGCATGTCCTGAGCGACGTGCTGGGCGTCAGCGCAGTGGAAAACGAGCTCGTGATCGACGAGCTCGTGCGGTTGCAGCAACCCGAGCCGGCGGACTCCGCAAACGCACAGGTCTACGCGACCGGCGGCGGCGCGAGCGGAGGCGCCGACCGTACCGAAGACAGTGCCGAGCATTTGCTGCGCGACACTGCCGCGGACCAGTACGGTACGGATGACATGGGTGAAGCAATCGAGCGGGGGCACATCTACAATCCACCCGACACGCCAGTCCAGGAGGGCACCTGGAACAAGGAGAACCACTAGCGCGCACGGCACTCTGCCGACGCGGCCCGGTCAGCGGCCGCGCCGGCTTCCGGCTCGTCATCAAGCTGGGTCTTCTCACGATGCTTCCCTGCATCGCAGCCTGCGCCGACCGCACCGAGGAGATCGTCCTCGCCTCCACCACGTCCACCGAAGATTCCGGCCTCTTCGACGTGCTCATCCCTGCGTTCGAGCGCGCGCATGCCGGCAGCGCGGTGAAAGTCATCGCTGTCGGGAGCGGCGAAGCGCTTGCGCTCGGGCGGAACGGTGATGCCGACGTGCTGCTCGTCCACTCCCCGGACGATGAGGCGGCGTTCATGCGGGCCGGCCACGGGCGGCGCAGACTGCCGGTCATGCACAACGTATTCATCATCGCCGGCCCTCCCGCCGATCCTGTCGGCGTGGGCAGCGCGTCCGATGTGAACGAAGCGATGCGACTGCTCCACACCGGTCGCGCTTCATTCGTCTCGCGCGGTGACAGTTCGGGCACCTATGCACGGGAGCTGCGGCTCTGGCGGGACGCGGGTCTGGCGGACGCGGCGGCGTCGTCGGAGCACCGCATCGAGGTCGGCCAGGGCATGGGTCAGACGTTGATGATCGCATCCGAGCGCGGTGCGTACACGCTGACGGACCGCGGCACGTTCGTCGCACTCCGGGACGCGCTCGAGCTCGATGTCGTGTTCGAAGGCGATCCGGCACTGCGCAACGACTACAGCGTGATCACCGTCCGGGACGCGCGCCATCCCGAACTCGCCGACGTGTTCGCCGAATGGCTGACCGGCGATGCCGGCGCTGCCGTCATCCGGACGTTCGGCTCGGACCCGGGCGAGCCGCTGTTCGTGCCCGCGCGCGACACGGGATCCTGATGGCATGACCCTGTTCACGGACAGCCTGATCGAGGCGCTGCGGCTGGTGCGCGACGGCAACAGCTACGTGTTGAGCGTCGTGCTGCTGTCCCTCCGCGTTTCGGGCATGGCGGTGCTGCTCGGCGTGCTGCTGGGCCTGCCTGTCGGCATCGCCGTCGGCATGGGCCGGTTCCGCGGCCGCGCTCTCATCGTCGCGCTGATCCATACGGGTTTTGCGCTGCCACCCGTCGTCGTCGGGCTGTTCGTCTACATGATGCTCTCGCGCGCAGGACCGGCCGGTCAGCTGGAGATGCTGTTCACGCCGGCGGCAATGGTGGTTGCGCAGGCGGTGCTCGCCGCGCCCTACGTCGCTGGCATCAGTCTGGCCGCGGTGCAGGCGGTACCGGCGGACGTGCGACTGCAGGCGCGCGCACTCGGTGCATCTTCGGCGCTCGCGCTCTGGATGCACCTGCGCGAGGCGCGGCTCGGCATCGGCGCTGCAGTGGTCGCGGGATTCGGCGCGGTGATATCGGAGGTCGGCGCCGTCATGCTGGTCGGCGGCAACATTGCCGGCGAGACGCGCGTGATGACGACGGCGATCGTGCTCGAGACGCGGCGCGGCAACTTTGCGACGGCCCTCGCGCTCGGCCTGATCCTGCTCACGCTCGCGTTCGTGATCAACGTCGCGCTGACGCATGCACAGCAGGGTCGCGCAGCCGTGCTCACGGCTGAGCGGCGATCATGGTAGACGTCCTGCTCGGGGCTGAACGGCTGGTGCGGCGGTACGGCGCACGCACAGTGCTGGACGTCGATGCGATCGAGGTCCGCGCCGGCGAAGTGGTCGCGGTCGTCGGCCCGAACGGCGCAGGCAAGTCCACACTGTTCCGTCTGCTGCTGCTGATCGAGTCGCCGGACGCCGGCACCGTGCGCCTGTCGGGGCGCGCTGCCCGGCCGGGTGACGCCGCGGCACGCGCGCAGCTAGCCGGCGTATTCCAGCGGCCGCTGCTGTTCTCGGGCACCGTAGGCGACAACATCGGCTTCGGCCTGCGTGCGCGCAGGGTTGCGCGCAGGGAGCGACGGCGGCGCACGGAGGAAGCGCTCGGCTGGATGGAGCTGCAGCACCTCGCGGATGCGCCGGTGCACACATTGTCCGGCGGCGAAGCGCAGCGGGTGGCGCTGGCGCGAGCGCTGGTGACGGAGCCGACTGTGCTTCTGCTGGACGAGCCGACGGCGAACCTGGATGCCATGATCCGGCGACGCTTCCGCGGTGATCTCGAGCGTGTCGCGCGGCAGCGCGCCGGCGCGATCGTGCTGATCACGCACGACGCCGCCGAGGCGTTCGGCCTGGCCGACCGCGTCGTGGTGTTGCAGGACGGCAGGGTGGCGCAGACGGGCTCGCCGGACGATATCCTGCTGCGACCGGGCTCCCGTTTCGTCGCAGAGCTGACGGGCGCGGAGCTGCTGCTGCATGGGGTCGTGGAGGCCGAGGATGACGAGCTCGTGGCCGTGCGCATCGCCGGGGGGACATTGCTGTGGGCGACGCGCACCGCACGAGACCTCGGCCCCGGCACCGACGCCGTCGTCGCGTACCGCCCGGAGGACGTGACGCTGTCCGCGGCCGGGGACGAGCCGCGGACCAGCGCCGTAAACCGCGTAACCGGCAGGCTCGACACGATCGTACCGACAGGCTCCCTGACACACGTGCGCCTGAGCGGCGACGGGGTCACCCTCATGGCGCTGGTCACGCGGCGCAGCATGGAATCGCTCGGGCTGGTGGCCGGAAGCGCCGCGACCGCGCACATTAAGGCGACGGCGCTGCATGCCTGGCACCGCGAAACGCACCCCTGACCGGAGGCAGCGATGAACGTCGTCGGAACCCACTCGTTCACCGAACGCATGATCGGCGCAGCACGGCTGGACATCGCCATCTACGAGGAAGTGGAGGCAGATACGACTGCGACGACCCAGGCGGCTGGCGTGGTGGCGATCGTCGCGCTCGCGTCGGCCATCGGCGGGATCGGGGATGGTGCGCAGGGTGCGATCGGCGGCCTGTTCGGCGCCATTGTCGGCTGGCTGCTCTGGGCCGGGATCACGTACCTGATCGGCGACAAGGTCCTCGGTGGCACCGCGACCTGGGGCGAGCTGCTGCGCACGCTCGGGTTCGCGCAGGCGCCCGGCGTGCTCATGGCGCTCGCGCTCGTGCCGCTGCTCGGAGGTGTCGTCGCGTTCGTCGTCGGCCTGTGGGTGCTCGTCGCCGGCGTCATCGCGATCCGGCAGGCGCTCGACTTCGGCACCGGCCGCGCCATTGCGACGGCCCTGCTCGGCTTCATTCCCTACATCCTGCTGGGCGTCCTGATCGGCGCCGGCTGAGCGCCGAGCCCGCCGTGCAGGAGACCACTGTCTGGATCTCGATCAACGGCGTGCGCCGCGTCGCGCTGTCCTGCTCGCCGCATCAGCGCGACGCGCTCGCGCTCGGACACCTGCTGGCCGAAGGCTGGATCGATGATGCTGCGGCCGTGCTCGCACTGACGCCGGCCGACGGCCCGGCGGATGCGCGCGGCGTCGAGGTCCAGATCGAGGCCGCACGCGTGGATGTCGCACTCGGCGAACGCCGCCACCAGACACAGCACGGCTGCGGGCTGCGCCACGTGCTGGACTGTGACCCACCTCCGCGGCGAACGGACGCGCCTGCGGCCCCCGCCCGCGTCGAGCTCCTGTTCCGACCACTGTTCGCAGCATGCGTCGATGCCGCACCGGAAGGCGGCATCCACGCCGCGGCACTGTCCGACGGTGCAGACCTGACGCACGTGGCAACCGATGTTGCGCGCCACTGCGCCGTCGATCGCGCAATCGGCCTCGCGCTCGCGACCGGCACCGAGACGGAGCGGCTCGGCCTCGTCCTCACCTCGCGCATCAGTGGAGCCATTGCGCTCAAATGCGCACGCGTGGGCATCCGCTGGATTGCGAGCCGCAGCATTGCCACCACGCTCGCGCACGAGATCGCGGCGGCGTACGGCATTACGATTGTGGAGCGCGCAGCGCGCGCGCGGGACGACGCGTGAGGACCAGGGCGCTCGGCGCAATCATTGCCGGCGGCCGCAGCACGCGCTACGGCGCGCCGAAGGCCCTCGCCCGCGTCGGCGGTGTGCGTGTCGTCGATCGCGTGGCCAGCGCGCTGCGCGCGGTGGTGGCTGCTGCTGACATTGTCGCCATCGTGAACGACGCCGCTCTCGGTGACGAGATCGCACTGCCGTGGCGGAGCGACGTCCTCGCCGGCGTCGGCGCGGTCGCGGGCGTTCACGCCGCGCTGGCCTGGGCTCTGGAGCGGGGCTGCGCCGGCGCGCTGGTCGTCGCCTGCGACATGCCCTTCGTCGAGAGCGCACTGCTGCGCGCGATCCTCGACGCGGCGGAACCCGCCGTTGCTCCGGACGCCGTGCTGCCGGAAAGCGCGGGGCCCCGCGGCGTGGAGCCGCTGTGCGCCTGGTATGCGACGTCCTGCATCTCTGCCATCGAAGCTGCCGCGGCGCGTGGCGATGGTCGCATGATCGGATTCCACTCCGACATCGCGGTGACACGCATCCCGCTCGCGCAGGTGCGCGCGTTCGGGGATCCTTCGCTGCTGTTCAGGAACCTGAACACTCCGGCGGATCTGCTCGATGCGGAGCGTCACGCCGCCGCTGAGCCTTGAGTACCATGCGGATCGCCGACTGGCTGACGATCGAGGAAGCGCTGCGCATCATCCTCGAGCACGTATCACCGGTCGGCACGGAGCAGGTTCCGCTTGAAGACGCCGCTTTTCGCACGCTCGCGGAGCCCGTTGTTTCGCCGGTGGATCAGCCGACGTGGGACAACAGCGCCATGGACGGCTTCGCCGTGCACGCAGCCGACGTGCGCGACGCCACCGACGCGCGGCCGGCGGTGCTGCACGTCGTCGATGACGTGAGAGCCGGCGGCTTTCCGGCGCGCGCGATCGTGCCCGGCGAGGCGACGCGTATCATGACCGGCGCGCCGGTGCCCGCGGGTGCCGATACGGTCGTGCGAGTGGAGCACACGCGCGCGCTGGACGGCGGTCGGGTCGCCGTCGTTCGCGCCATGGATGCCGGCCGCAACGTGCGCATGCGCGGTGAGGATCTGCAGGCCGGACAAAGCGTGTTCGCCCCCGGAAGGCTGCTGAGGCCGGCGGAGATCGGCGTTCTCGCCATGATCGGACACGTACGCCCGCTCGTGCGCCGACGCCCGCGCGTCGCGATCCTCGCCACGGGCGATGAGCTGGTGGGTCCGGACCGGATCGCCGACGTGGTCGCGGGCACGCACATCATCGACTCCAACACGCCGGCGCTTGCGGCAGCGCTGCATGGTGCCGGCTGTGAGTCGCAGCCGCTCGGAATCGCGCGCGACGAAATGCCCGACCTGCGCGCGCGTCTCGAGGGTGCACGCGACGCCGACGCACTGATCACGACCGCCGGCGCCAGCGTCGGAGACCACGATCTCGTCAAGGACGCGCTGGAGGAGATCGGCTGCGAGACGCTGTTCTGGCGCGTGAAGATCCGCCCTGGCAGTCCGTTCTCGTTCGGCATCATCCGGCGCCCGGGACGCGCGCCTCAGCCGGTGTTCGGATTGCCGGGCAACCCGGTTTCGGTGCTGGTCACGTTCGAGATCCTGGTGCGTCCCGCGATCCGCGCGATGCTCGGCCAGGCGCGCGTCGAGGCGACGCGCATCGTAGTGCGTGCGGGCTCCGACATTGCCGCATCGCCGGGCCTCGTCCGGTTCCTGCGCGTACGCCTCGAGGATGGCGACGACGGCATCCCCGTCGCTTATCTCACGGGCCCGCAGGGTTCGGGCATTCTGACGTCCGTCGCCGCCGCCGACGCGCTGCTGATCATGCCGATCGACACCGCAATGGTGCCGCGCGGCGAGCTGGCGCGGGCTGTGCCGTTGTACACCGCGAACTGAGCTGACGAGATGAGGGTTTATGGGTGAAGGTGAGATGATCGTGCCGGCACGGCAGCAGCCGGCGCTGCCGGTAGACCGCTTCATCGTTCGCGACGCCCCCGGTGACGACGCGGTGCCGATGGACGTCGTGTTCGTCGGCGGCGGGCCGGCCGGACTCGCTGGCGCAATCGAGCTGGCGAAACTCGTGAAGCAGGACAACGAGATCGGCGGCGGCATCGGCGATGTCGAGATCGCGGTGCTCGAGAAGGCCGGTGCGCTCGGTGAACACACCCTGTCCGGCGCCGTGATCAACCCCGGCCCGTTCCGCACACTGTTCCCCGACCTGAGCGACGGCGACTTCCCGTTCCGCGCACCCGTGACTGCCGAACGCGTCTATCTCATGCGCGAGCGCCGCGCAATCCGGATACCGACGCCGCCAACCATGAAGAACCACGGCAACCACATCGCGTCGCTGTGCGAGGTAGTGCGCTGGCTGGGTAGCAGGGCGGAGGAGCTCGGCGTGAACGTGTTCACGGGCTTCCCTGCGGAATCACTGCTGGTCGAGGGTGACGCCGTGATCGGCGTGCGCACGACGGCGACCGGGCTCGGCCGCGACGGTCAGCCTGGCAGCGGTTACCAGCCCCCGACCGACATCACCGCGCGTGTGGTCGCACTGTCGGACGGCACGCGCGGTTCGCTCGCGCAGGCCTTTTACGAGTGGCAGAGCATCACGTCCGATAACCCGCAGATCTACGCGCTCGGCGTGAAGGAGATCTGGGAGACGAAGCAGCCGCTCGACGCGATCGTGCACACGCTCGGCTGGCCGCTGCCCGGCGACGCGTTCGGCGGCAGCTTCATGTACCCGCTCGAGCCGAACGTCATCGCGCTCGGCCTCGTCGTCGGCCTCGACTACCACAACGCTCGTCTCGATGTGCATGCGCTGCTGCAGCAGCTCAAGACGCACCCGCTCTTCCGCGGCCAGCTCGAGAGCGGCGAGATGGTGGAGTGGGGCGCAAAGACGATCCCGGAAGGCGGCTATCACTCGATCCCGTCGCGCCGCAGCGGCAACGGCGTCGTGGTGCTGGGCGACGCCGCCGGCTTCGTCGAGGTCGCTTCGCTCAAGGGCGTTCACTACGCCGTACAGTCCGGCATCCTCGCCGCGCGCGCCATCTTCGAGTCGCTGAAGAAAGGCGACGTCTCGGGGTCGTCGCTCGCGGCATACGACCGCGCGGTCGACGACAGCTTCATCACGTCTGACCTGCACCGGCGGCGCAACATGCGGCTCGCGTTCAAGGGCGGCTTCTACACGGGCGGCCTGAAATCGGTGATCATGACGATCACGAACGGCGTGTTCCCCGGCGCCCGCATCCCGACGGACACGGACGCGGCCGAACCGCGCAGCCTGGATGACGCCGCGCCGGCGCCGGCGCTCAGGCCGGACGGAAAGCTGACATTCTCGAAGCTCGATGCCGTGTTCAAGGCCGGCAACGCGACGCGCGACGACATCCCCTCGCACCTCATCGTCGGGAAGGACATACCGCCGGCGGTGGCAGAGTTCTATGCGCACATGTGCCCGGCCGGGGTGTACGAGAAGCATGGCGACAGCCTGACCGTGAACGCCGCGAACTGCATCGACTGCAAGGCGACTGACGTGCTCGGACCGCGCTGGACGCCGCGCGAAGGCGGCAGCGGACCTTCCTACCGGAGAATGTGACCACATGACGGAGATTCGCGCAGTGGCGAAGACGCTGCTGATGGTGCTGGCGTTCCTGCTGATCGCGGTCGCACACGCATACGCCCAGGCTGATCACCCGCCTCAGACGACCACCGTGATCCTCGTCAGGCACGCCGAGAAGGCGGACGGGAGCCGGGATCCCGTGCTGAGCGCCCAGGGCGCCGCGCGCGCGCAGGACCTCGCCGACGCACTGGCGGATGCGGCAGTGACCGCGATCTACGTCACGGAGTTCGCACGCACACAGTTGACCGCGGCACCGCTCGCGCAGCGCCTCGGTCTCGCCGCGCAGGTGCGTCCGGTCGCCGGCCGCAGCGTCGACGAGGAAGCGAACGCTATGGCGGCGCACATCCGCGCGACGCATCCAGGCGAGACCGTGCTGGTCGTCGGGCACTCCAACACGGTTCCGGCCATGGCCGCCGCGCTCGGTGCTCCGCGCATGCCCGACCTGGCGGATGCGGAATACTCGACCATGTTCGTGCTCGAGGTGACGCCGGGCGGGACGCGCCTGATCCGCGGCCGGTTTGGTGCTGGCGACGCTGCGACGCAAAGACAGGTAGATTGACGTTTTGACGTTGTGACGTTAACATCGCATCATGAGGAACTCCAAACGAGCAACTGTCTACTTCGACGAAAGCCTGCACAAGGCGCTCCGGCTGAAGGCCGCCGAGACCGCGCAAAGCATTTCCGACCTGGTCAATGCAGCAGTGCGGAACACGCTCGCTGAAGATGCGGATGACCTCGAAGCGTTTCGCGAGCGGGCAAACGAGCCGACGCTCGCGTTCGAGGATCTCGTTCGCGACTTGAAGCGGCGTGGCAAGCTATAACGTCCGTATTACGCGATCCGCTGCGAAGGAACTCGAAGCCCTCCCCCTCCGGGATCGAAAACGCATTGCAAACCGCATCGAGCGTCTAGGCCCTGATCCGCGTCCGGCCGGCAGCGAGAAGCTGAGTGGCGAGGAGAAGTACCGGCTGCGTCAAGGCGACTATCGCATCCTCTACGAGATCTTCGATCGCGAGTTGAGGGTCACGGTAGTGCGGATCGGGCACCGGCGGGACGTCTATCGCTGATTTCTCCGACGGCGAACCCAGATGCCTGCTGTCGGCAGAAAGGAGCACGCCGCCTCACGGTTCTCGTGCTCGCCTGCACAAGACAATTCCCAATATGCTTCCCAACGCCGCTTGAATAGGTGGGCTCAGCGGCCGAGCTTCCCGATCTCTTCCGTCAGTTTCGGCAGCACCTCCTGCGCGTCTCCCACAATGCCGTAGTCGGCGATCTTGAAGATCGGCGCGTCCGGGTCCTTGTTGATGGCGACGATGGTGCTCGCGCTGCGCATGCCTGCCAGGTGCTGCATGGCGCCGCTGATGCCGACGGCGAAGTAGAGCTGTGGGGACACGGTCTTGCCGGTCTGTCCGACCTGCTCCGCGTGCGGCCGCCAGCCTGCATCCACGACCGCGCGTGAGGCGCCGAGCGCAGCCGTTCTGCCGAGCGCATCACGCAGCAACTCGAGCAGGCTCCACTGTTCGGGCCCCTTCATGCCGCGGCCGCCGCTCACGACGATCGGTGCTTCGCCGACATCCACCGCGCCGCCCGATGACGCCTTCGTCTCACGCACCCTGATGCGCACCGCCGCGTCGCTGGCCGCGATCCTTTCCACCGTTCCTGCACCGGCCGCTTCCTGCGGGCGGAAAACGTTCGGCCGCACAGAGACGAGGCGCGGCTGTGCGTTCAGCACCACGCGTGCGAACGCGCGGCCTGCATACACCGGCCGCGTGATGACGAGCTCGCCATTCTCGACGTCGAGCGCAGTCGCGTCGCCGGCGAGCGGCAGGTCGAGCGTCGCAGCTACGCGCGGGGCCAGGTCCCTGCCCTGCGCACCAGCGCCGAACAGCACGGCGAAATAGTCGCCGCCGCGGATGTGATCCGAAGCGGTGGCGGCGAACACTTCGGGCACGTAGCCCGCAACGCTGTCGCCGGAAGCGACGAACACAGTATCCGCGCCGAACTTCCCGAGCGACTCCGCGCCGCCCTCGCCGCCGATCAGCAGCGCATGCACCTGGCCGCCGACCGCGTCGGCAACCTGCCGCGCAGCGGTCACGACTTCTTCGGAGATCCTGCGCAGCGCGCCATCGCGCTGTTCGACGACTGCGAGCACGTTCGCCATCAGAGCACCTTCGCCTCTTCGCGCAGCAGCCGGACCAGCTCCGGCACTGCGTCTGCGCCCTGGCCGACGATGCGACCGGCCGGCCGATCCGGCGGCGGGCTCATCCCGCGCACCGCGATCCTGCTTTCGCCGAGCTTCGCATCCTTCTCCTCGAGCGGCTTCTTCTTCGCTGCCATGATGCCCTTGAGCGAGGGGTAGCGCGGCTCGTACTCGCCCTTGGTGATCGAAACGACGGCGGGCAGCGCGGCCTCCACGACCTCGACGCCGCCCTCGATCTCGCGATGGCAGACGGCGGCGCCCTGCTCGAGCGCGACGCTCGACGCCACCGTGACACACGGCATGTCGAGGAGATGCGCAAGCATCTGCGGGACCTGCTGCTGATCGTCGTCGACGGCCTTCATGCCGAGCAGCACGAGATCGGCGCCGATGTCCTTCACCTCGGCCGCAAGAGCGCGCGCCGTGGCCAGGCCGTCGAGCGTGGGCTGGCCCTTCAGCAGGACGGCACGGTCGGCGCCCATCGCGAGTGCACTGCGCAGCTGCTCTGCCGCCGCGCTGTCGCCGAGCGTCAGTGCGATGACTTCCATCCCCTCGTTCGCCTCCTTCAGCCGCAGCGCGGTCTCGAGCGCGAACTCGTCATACGGGCTGATCACGAACTTGATGCCGGCTGTGTCGATGCCCGTGCCGTCACTGGCGATGCGGATGCGTGCTTCCGTGTCGGGCACGCGTTTCATGCATACGACTGCCTTCACGTTTCATCTCCCCGGGGAAAAACCGGCGCCAATGTAGGCGCGGCCTTCGGATGTTGTCCAGCAGGAGGGGCTGCGCGGGCGGCCGACCTGCGGCCGCCGCGCGCGACGGTCATGGCACGGCCGCGGGAATGGAGGGCTCCACCTGCTCACGCTCGGGATCGTACGGCTCCGGCTCCCAGGAAGGTGTCTCGCCCGGTGCGCTGCGGCGCTCCTCTTCCTGCTCCTCCGGGTCGCGTCGCGGCTCTACGGCAGGTACGCCGGGCGGCGGGAACGGGCGATCCGGGCGTGGTCCTGGAACGGTGGCCATGTATGCCTCCCTCTACTGCATGGAATTCAGCGTATCAGACGCCACCGGAGGCGCAGATGCCGTGCCAGCTCACGGCGCACGCGAGAGCCACGCGCTGCCGCGCTCGCAAAAACGAAGCGGCCAGTCCACAGCGCGCGTGATGCCGATGCGCGGGCCCGCGCTCACGCATTCATCGCCGACCGCAACGCCGCGCTCGATCCAGAGCGGTGCTCGATCGAGCGCGTGACCGTCGAGCCGACCCGTGATGCCGAACGCGGCGGCGAGCTTGCCCGGCCCGCTCGCGAGCGCACGGTCGGGCAGCCGTTTCTGACCCGCGGACCGTCGCGCGCGCATGTGCTCGATGCCGCGCAACGGCTCGATTGCGCGCACGAGCACGGCGGCGGGAAAGTCGATGGCGTCCGTCACGACATTGAGGCACCAGTGGATGCCGTAAATGCGGTACACGTACGCGATGCCTGGCGCGGCGAACATCGTTGCGTTGCGCGCAGTGCGCCCGATGCGCTCGGCCGCGTGCGACGCATCGTCGTGCGGGCCGATGTACGCTTCCGTCTCGACGATGCGTCCGGCTGTTTCGACGCCATCGACTGTGGACACGAGCATGCCACCGATCAGGTCACGCGCGACCGTCGCAGCGGGCCGCGCGTACCAGAACGAGGAAGGGGCACCGGCGCGCACTGCCCCGCGCGCCGGTGCCCCGTTCGGCCGAGTCCGTCTCACCTGCCGCGGCTCACTTCGCTGGCGACTGCCTGCCTCGACCGCCGCGCCGGCCACTGCGCCGGCTGCGGCTCTTCCGCTCCGCCGAATCCGCGGGCTGCGCTTCATCCGGAGCGGGCTCCGGCCTGGCAGCCTTCACCGCGGCGGCTGCAGCCGCGGGGCGCGGCGTCTGGCCGGCGCGGCGTGCCGCAACATCGTCCGCCCACGCCTCGAGCAGGCGATCGCCGCGCGCGCCGGTGATCACGTCGCGCACACGGTCCGCCTGTGTCTCGAGCGCGTCGAACACCTTGGCGGCGCCAAACGTGTCGATCAGGGCCTGCACGGACTTGGGTCCGACACCCGGATAGCTCGTCATGTAGCTGGCGATTTCACCGGCATCAGTAGGAAGCCCGAGCGACGCGGCGTCGAAGCGTGCCTTCGCCGGCGCCGCCTTTCGCGCCGTTGTCCTGGCCGGCGCCTTCGCATTGGACCTGGCCGGCGAATGGTTCGACTTTGCGGCCGCGCGCACGGGCGCTGCTGCGCCCCGCCTTGCTGCCGGCCGGATCTTCCTGGCTGACGACGTCTCGGCTGCGGCCGGCTGCGCCTCCTGCGCCGGCTCATGTGCCGTCCTTGTCGGCGGCTTCGACACCGCTGCAGCCTGTCCGTCCAGCAGCGGCGGCGGACCCGACGGCGCCGAGCGGCCGCGCGAGCCACGCCTGAACCCGATGGCTGACGACGGCGTCGGCGCTGCTCCTGCCACCGCGGCGGCCGCGCTGGCGACCGGGGCCTCCTTTGCCGCCGCTGTGCGTGTCGGCCGTTCCTCCTGCCGCGTCCCGGGCGCGGCATCGCGTGCCGCCGCTGCCGTCTGCTCCTCCGTCGGTGTGCGGCCGCGTGTGCTCCGCTCGCGGTCGCGTCGACCGCCGCGCTCGTCCTCTCCCGCCGGCACCTCGGCGTTGCCCGGCACCACATCGTAGTTGCCGGACTCGCCCTTCCGCAGTGTGACCACCTCGGCATCGTGCGCCTGGCGCAGGAACCGGCTGAACTTGCTGAAGCCGAGCGGAGCTTCATCCCACCCCGGCTCCAGCTCCAGCATGCGGCGCTTCACATCCGAGTCGCGGGCCGAGCCGCCTGACTTCCTGACCAGGTCCGTCGCCGCCCGCCGCAGCAGCGAGTAGGCTGCCTTCAGATCCGTGGTCGCGGCCGGTGCATTGCCCCTGGCTGCAGCCCTCGACGCCGACTTCTCCCGCGCGGGCGACGGCTCGCTGGCCTCCGCCGCTTCCCGCGGCGGAACCGGTTCGGCCGGAGCGGCAGCGGCCGGAGCGGCAGCGGCCGGAACGGCCGCTGCAACGGGCTCCATCTCAACCTCATGCTCTGCCCTCGGCGGCGGGGCTGTCTTCGACGAGGCAGCGTCTGCGACCGGTGCCGGCGATGGCGGCTCCTCTGCCTCCTCGCCGGTCGCAACCGACTCAGGTCTCAGCTCGACTGCCGGCTGGTCATCGGCCAGGTCGCGCCGCGGCTCATCGCGACGGCCTCCGCGCCCGCGGCGTCCGCGGCTGCGACGGCTCTCGCGCTGCTCGCTGTCGGCCGCTGCCGGAACCGGCTCGCCATCGCCCGCGCCGACGTCGTACTGGCCGTTCTCCTGCTTGCGCAGCACGAGCAAACCGCGGGTCGCCGCCTCCTGCAGGAACTTGTTGAACTTCTGGAAGCCGAGCGCCTTCTCATCGAATGCAGGGTCCAGCTCGAGCAGAACCTGCTTCAGGCGGTCGGATCGCATGACATCATTGTTGTCCACCATCTGGCCGACGGCGAGCGCGACGAGCTCCCAGGGGTCCTCGCTCACGACCGGCTGCTCCTCACCCGCCCGCGTCAGCCCGGTCAGCGCTGAATACGAGTAGTACTCGTCGCAGTTCTGAACGAGCAGGTCGGAGGCCGATTCGCGGATGCCCACGCCGATGACGTACTTGCCGTACTCCTTCAGCTTGAGCACCAGGCTGCTGAAGTCGGAGTCGCCCGACAACAGGATGATGGTACCGATCTCCGGCCTCGTGAACACGAGCTCGACCGCGTCGATC
>JBBEBA010000032.1:0-14697 GCA_040882575.1 Gemmatimonadota bacterium | reverse complement strand
CAGGATGATGGTACCGATCTCCGGCCTCGTGAACACGAGCTCGACCGCGTCGATCGCGAGTCTGATGTCAGTCGCATTCTTCTTCGCGCTGCCGTAGGCCGGCGCGAAGATCAGGTCCACCGAAGACTCGGCGAGCGGCACGATGTACTGCGGGTATCGCCGCCAGTCCGCGTAGGCTCGCTGGACGGCGACCTTGCCCTTGATGATGTCGCTGTTGAGGAGGTTCTTCAGTTCCTTGGTCAGGTCGCTGCGTATCCCCATCGTGACGTTGTCGAAATCGATGAGGAGCGCGGCGTGCGGCTCGTGGATCGGTGTGCCGCCTGCTGGCCGGCCGCGTTGCGGGGCCCGTGCGAATTGTGCTGTCATGTGCCTCGTGTCAACTTTCTCTGGCGAGGCCGCCTCGCCGTTTCGCGGCCAGGGGCACTGCATGAACCGGCGATCGTATCGCGGATTCATCGCAGCGCCGCTCCCGCGGACCAGTCGAAGCAGCTTCGCATTACATCACGCGCCCGGAGAGGCGGATCCCCATGACCCGCTCGTCGATCTCCGCGTGCGCTACGGGCGTCGGCTCGATTCCTCGGCGCTGACCATGCGCGCCAGCTCGACGCGACGGACCTTGCCGCTACCCGTGAGCGGGAAGGAATCGAAAAAGCGCACGATGTCCGGGACCTTGTAGTCCGCGAGCGTGCTCCGACACCAGTCCTTGATCTCTTCGCCGGTCACGATCGCCCCTTCGACCGGCAGTATGCAGGCGCAGACCTGCTCGCCCAGCACCTCGTGCGGCAGACCGACGATGGTCACATCGAGCACCGCAGGGTGCGCGTGCAGCCGGTCTTCCACCTCGCGGGGATACACGTTGAACCCGCCGCGAATGATCAGCTCCTTGCGACGGCCGACGATATGAAGGTAACCCTCCTCGTCGATCATGCCGAGGTCACCCGTCAGGAAGAAGCCGTCCTCATCGAACGCGAGCGCCGTCTCCCCCGGCTGTCTGTAGTACCCCTTCATCACGCCCGTCCCGCGGATGCCGATCTCGCCAAGGCTTTCCTCGGGCAGGATCGTGCCATCCAGATCCAGGATCCGGAGCTCCGTTCCTGCCAGTGGCCGGCCCACGGTGAAGACTGCCTTCTGTTCGGGGTCGTCCACCCGCGTCATCGAAACCGTAGACGATGTCTCGGTCAGCGAATACGCGACGCACAGGTTGGGACAGAGCTCGTTGCGGATGCGCCTGACCAGCTCGTCGCCGATCGGAGCACCCGCCACGATGCCTGCGCGCAACGACGAGAGGTCGCGCTTGGAGCTCTCGTTCTCGCGCATCTCCGTTATGTACACCGTAGGCACGCCGTAGTGCACCGTGACGCGATGCTTCTCGATCAGATCCAGCGCGGCCGCGGGATCGAACTGCTCCTGCAGCACGAGGCCCGCGCCGGCCAGCGCGGTGCCGAGCAGGCCGGGCCCGAGGCCGAACACGTGGAACACCGTCGCCACGCCGAAGATCAGATCGTCTGCAGTCAGCGCGACGGAATCGGCAGTCGCCGCGGCCGTCATGAGCAGGTTCTGGTGCGTCAGTGCGACGCCCTTCGGCTTGCCCGTGGTACCGGAGGTGTAGACGATGGCGAACGTGTCCTCTGCCGGATCGACCTGGACCAGCGGAACGTCCCGCCCCTCACCGCTCGACACGAGATCCTCGAACTGATAGATGCGGTCGTCGTACCAGAGATCTTCCTCGCCGACCGTTACGACGTACTGCAGGTCGGGCAGCGAAGTGAGGAAATTCTCGAAGAGCTGGAGGTAGTCCACGCCGTTGAACGACTCGGCGCTGACGACCACCGTCGCTTCGGAGTGCCGCAGCATGTACTGCAGCTCCGGCACCGTATAGCGCGGGTTGAGCGGCACGATCACGGCGCCCAGCTTGGCAGCGCCGAACAGGGAGATGACGAACTCGGGCCAGTTGGGGAGGTCCAGGGCAATGCGGTCGCCGCGCTCGACACCGAGCTCGTGCAACGCGGCTGCAAGCGCGGAGGCTCGGGCGTTGACCTGCCGGTACGTCATGCGCCTGTCGCCGAACACGATGAATACCCGGTCGGGATACTCGCTCGCGTTTTCCTCCAGAACCTGCGCGACTGACCGGCCTGCGACGCGCTCTGCGAGCGCCATCAACCCTCCGAGACTGTTCCTGCCACTGCTCCCAGACACGCCCTGGCGGGCGTCGTGTGAGGCAGCAGCAAGATACGCGAGGCCCGGAACCGCGTCAAACGACGGGATCGCCCTCTGCCGCCTGCGTCAATGTGCGTTCCAGCACGTCCGCGGCGACAGTATGAGTCCAGCCTCCTGCGGGCGCGGCGGCGGCCTGGCCGATGCGCTCCAGCAGCGCGAAACGCGGCTCCGCGGCGCGCGCTTTCTTGTCCAGTCGCATCGCAGCGATGAGCGCAGTCGCGTCGGCCGGTACGGGCGACGCACTCGGCAGGCCGAGCGCCTGCAACGCATCGACGATGCGCGCGCGCGTCCCTCCCTCGGTCACACCCGCAGCTTCGCCGAGCGCCGCCTCCGCGACCATGCCCGCCGCGACAGCAAAGCCGTGTGGCATGGCGTATCCCGCCTGCAGCTCCAGCGCGTGACCGACGGTGTGGCCGAAGTTCAGGATCGCGCGGCGGCCGCGCTCGTAGGGGTCTTCCGCGGCGATCCCCGCCTTCAACTCGACCGAGCGCGAGATGAGGTGCTCGAGCGACTCCGCTTCGAGCGCGAGGAGCGAGTCCGCGTGGCTCGTGATCCACGCGAAGTATGCTTCGTCGGCGATCGCGCCGTGCTTGACGGCTTCCGCCATGCCGGCCCGAAGCTCTGCCTGGGGCAGCGTGCGCAGCACGAGCGGGTCGACGAGCACGAGGCGCGGCGAATGGAACGCACCCACCAGATTCTTGCCTGCATCGGTGTCCACGCCGGTCTTGCCGCCGACGGAAGCGTCGATCATGGCGAGCAGCGTCGTCGGCACCTGCACGCAGGGCACGCCGCGCATGTAGGTAGCCGCGACGAAACCCGCGACATCGCCCGTGACGCCGCCGCCGATGGCGATGACCGCGGAGTCCCTGCCAAAGCGCAGTGCCAGCATACGATCCGTCACTGCGGCCCACGTTGCGCGCGTCTTGTGCGCCTCTCCGGCAGGAATGACGAGCAGCTCCGCGCGCAGACCGGCCTGGTTCAGCGCATCGCGCACGCGCTCTCCGTAGAGAGCCGCGACGTCATCGGGCATGACGACGGCGTACGCCGCAGCGGGCGCTGCGGCCGCCGCGCGAGCGGGCAGCTCGTCCAGGATACCGGCGCGCACGCGGATCTCGTACGGCCGCAGCTCCGGCGGCGGCACGTCCACGCGCAGGACTTCGTCGCTGCTCATCCGTGCTCCCGCTGCGCCGCGCGACGGTCGAGTCCGGTCCCGACGAGGCTCTCGTGAACGAGCCAGTCCACGAGGTCGGTCAGCCCGCCGCCTTCCGCGTGACGGCGCCGCATGCGGTCTGCGGCACTGCCGCGCTCGAGCATCGTCTCGATGTGTGTGAGCGAGCCCGTGTCGCCGAGCTGCTCGGCGCTGCGCGACACCGCATCGACCAGCCTGCGAATGGCGGCACGCATCGGCTGATGCGTGCCGTCGGCGACCTCGATCACGCGCGCGTCGAGACCGTCGCGCGCGGCGCGCCATTCATTGATCCGCAGCAGCTCCTGCTCCATGGTCGGCGGTGTGTGCTCCAGCGCATCATCGAGCAGCGTGCCGGTCGCGGCTGCGTGCACGAGTGCGCGCGCCAGCGCTGCGATCGCGGCGGCGTCCGTAACGTTGGGACAGACGTCCGTCACGCGAAACTCGATCGTCGGATAACGGGGATGCGGACGCATGCTCCAGTACAGGTTCCACGGGTCGGCCATGACGCCGGCGTCCAGCAGCGTTTCAATGTACGTCTCGAACTCCTGGTCGGAATTGAAACGCGGCGGCATTCCGGAGTTCGGCCAGCGCCGCCAGAGAATGGAGCGGAACGACGCGAAGCCGGTGTCGCTGCCTTCGAAGAACGGCGAGCTCGCCGAGAGTGCCAGCAGGTGCGGCAGGAAACGCCGGACGATGTTCATGAGGCCGAGCCGGCTGGCGCCGTCCGGCACTGCGACATGCACGTGCATCCCGTAAATGTGCTCGTCGCGCGCAATCCGGCCGTAGCGTGCCTCGATTGCCCTGTACCGCTCCAGGGCAGGGCGCTGGTGCCCTTCCCACGTGCTGAACGGGTGCAACCCGGCCGCGACGATGGCAAGGCCGTGCGCACCGGCGACGGTGCCCGCCTGAAAGCGCAGACGGTGGAGGTGTGACTCCGCTTCGCCGATCGACGTGCAGATGGGGGTGCCGATCTCGATGGTCGTTTCCTGCAGTTCGGCCAGCAGCTCACCCGTCCAGTCGTCGCTGCGCACCTCCGAGGCGTGGCTGCGCAACGCTCCCGTCGCGGGATCGACCAGCTGGTATTCCTCCTCTATGCCGACGGTGAAACCGGTCATTGCACGGTCACCCGCGCGGCGGGCCGCGCCGCAACCGGCGGCCCGCCCGCGGGCGCATCCGTGACGTTCACACCCGGCATGCCATCCACCTGAATGCGTTCGATCGTGACCGCGCGGCGCGGGCGCAGCGTGGCGGCGCGTTCGAATGCGGCGGCGAACGCATCGGCTGCTGCATCTGAATCCCACACGCTGGTCCAGTGGAGCACATCCCGGCCTGCCTCATCGGATACGAGCACGTAGCGGTCACCGTCCCAGCCATCCGCGTAGGCGCGCGCTGCGGCGCCGAGGTGCTGCTCCAGCAGGATGCCCGTCTCGAGCTGACCGAGGGTGTTCTCGTACACCATGCGACCGGGCAAAGCATCGAACCGCAGCTCGGTCGGCGCGTCACGGTGCTGCACGAAACGCTCGAGCGGCCGAAGCACCTGCTCCGTCGACTGCGGCAGCAGTGAATCGATTGGCGCCGGGTAGCGCTGCTGAGGGCTTATGGCAGTCCACACGCTGTGCACGAACTCGGCACCGCCGAGGTAGGGGAACAGCAGCGTTTCCTGTATGATCCGCGGCGCGCGGCGGAACACGGGGAACTGCTCGTTCTGAGCGGCCAGCGCCGGACCGAGCGCAACCGCGGGACTCGCCAGCTCCACCGGATCGACTGTGGCGCCAGCTGCCTGCTCCGCCAGCACCGCGAACATCACGACCATTGCATGCCCTTCCATGGCCGCGTGTGCAGCACTCTGCCTGTCATTGCCGCGCTCGCGGCCCACGATCGAGTCGAGGTCCGTATGCTGATCCTGCAGCGCATGCACGAGCTCGTGGGCAAGCACAGGCCGCAGAGATTCAGGGTCCGCGCCCTCGACCACATACAGCGTGCGCGTGCCCGGGTCGTAGTACCCGAGCACCTGCTCGGTGTAGAGGTCCAGCAGCAGCGCATCCAGATCGAGCGTGTCCGGGATCAGGCCCAGCGCCGCGTAGGTGCGGCGCACGCCTTCGCGCAGCTCGGCCGGCATCTCCTTCTCGATCCGCTGCTCGACATAGGCGCGCGCCTCCGCACGCGTCTGCCGCCGCACGCGCAGGGTCTCCTCCCGGTCGAGTCCCGACAGCCGCTCCAGTCGCGGAACGAGCTCCTCCACGAGCGGGCGCAGCTCGGCCGGCGTGCCCGCATCCGTCAGCTGTGCCCCGGCCTCCGGGTCGGCCGGAGCGCACGCACCGGCCAGGACGAGCGCGGCCACCAATGCCGGAAGTCGCACTCCCGGCTCAACCCGTATCGACGCAGTCACCCAGCACCTCATGCGCGGTCCCTACCTTCTGCAGCGTTGCAGCGCCGCCCGTTGCGGCCAGCCGGTCGAGCAGGAATTCGCCACTGACGGGATGGACGAGCCGCGGCTCGATATCGAGCAGGGGACGCAGCACGAACGGCCGGTCGGGCAAACCCGCGTGCGGCACGCGCAGCGACGGGGTTTCGATGACGTGCCGCCCGTAGAGCAGCACGTCGATGTCGATGATGCGTGGACCCATGCGGAACGTCGGGACGCGGCCAATGTCCCGCTCGAGCTGCTGCAGCCGGTCGAGCACGTCATCCGGGCGCAGCTGCGTCGTCCCGCGTGCAGCCATGTTCCAGAACCGCGGCTGGTCTTCATGACCGATGGCATCACTCTCGTACACCGGAGACACCGCATCGACGACGCAGATCGCACCAATGCCGCGCAGCGCAGCGCACAGATTCGCTGCACGGTCACCCACATTGGTGCCAAGCCCGAGATACAGCGTCTCCGAAATCCGCACACTACGGCTCGAATGCGACGCGGATGAACTGACGCTTGCCGCGACGCAGCAGGATCGCCGGACCCGAGCTGTGTGCGGCGATCACTGCATTGCGATCGTCCACGCGCTGCTCGTCCACGGCGACCGCGCCCTGCTCGATGAGCCGCGCAGCTTCCGCGTTCGACGAAGCGAGTCCGGCCGCCACCAGCAGACCCGGCAGCCAGACACCGCCCCTCTCGGCGACGCGCAGTCGCTCATCGCCGAGCGAGATCCGCTTTTCCGCGACCTCCTCCGGTGGCGCGTGCTGGCGGAACAGGCGGTCGAAATGCGCCTCTGCGGCCGCGGCCTCGTCAGCGCCGTGGTAGAGCGCGGCGATGCGGCGGGCGAGCTCACGTTTCGCACGGTACGGGTCCGCGGCTGCCTGCAGGAGTGCCTCGTCGAGCTCGGCCGGCGCGAGCGGCGCCGCCAGGCGGATCCACTCCTCGAGCAGCACGTCGGGCGCCGACATGGCCTTGCCGAACTGCTCAGTCGCCGGTTCACTGATGCCGATGTAGTTGTCGTACGACTTCGACATCTTCTGCTCGCCATCGGTCCCGCGCAGCAGCGGCATGACCAGGCATACCTGCGGCTCCTGCCCGTACCGTTCCTGCACGGTGCGGGCTACGAGCAGGTTGAACTTCTGGTCCGAACCGCCGAGCTCCACGTCCGCGTGGAGTGCGACGGAGTCGTACGCCTGCATCAGGGGATACATGAACTCCATGACGGAGATCGGCCGCTGCTCGACGTAGCGTTTGGCGAAGTCGTCGCGCTCCAGCATCCGCGCGACCGTGTACGTCGCGGTCAGCTCGAGCAGGCTCGCCAGATCGAGTGGCGCGAGCCAGCTGGAGTTGTGCTCGACACGAACCTTCGATACGTCGAGCAACCGTCCGACCTGCTGCGCGTAGGTCGCAGCGTTCGCGGCAATTTCCTCGGGCGTGAGCCGCGGCCGCGTTTCGCTGCGGCCGCTCGGGTCGCCGACGCGCGCGGTGTAGTCGCCGACGACGAAGACGACATCGTGGCCGAGCTGCTGGAACGTGCGCAACTTGCGGATCGAGACCGCGTGGCCGATGTGCAGATCGGGACGCGTCGGGTCGAAGCCCTGCTTGACGACGAGCGGCTCACCCGTGCGCCGGCTGCGTTCCAGCTTCCGGGCAAGCTCTTCCTCCGGGATGATCTCCAGCGTGTCGCGCCGGATCTCGTCCATTTGTTCGTTCACATGTGCGAAGTTCGGCATGGCGCCGAAGATACGGACGCCGGCGGATGGGCGCGAGGGCGGCCGATCACGCAAGCGCCAGGTTCGCAGCACCCATGGCGGCGTCTATCGTGCGGTCGCTGATCGTCGCGCGCGGCAGCGCCGCGCGGATGCCGGCGACGACTTCATCGCGCAGCGGAGCACCCGGCGCGAGCAGCCCGCCGGCCAGCGCTACGCGCGGTGTATCGAGCCGCACCCGGCGGGCCGCGCAAACCGCGAGCTCCACGAGCTGCCTCACCGCCTCGTCACGGATGGCTGCGGCTGCCGGATCACCCTCTGCTGCGCACGCCAGCACTACGGACGAGAGTGCTGCGACGGCGGCCTTCCCTGCGGCGGCTGCCCAGGCGATGAGCGCCGGGGGCTCGGCAACGCCGGTATGCGCGAGCAGCGCGTCAGTGAGGCACGTCGGCGGCGCACGACCGTCGCTTGCACGCGCGGCTGCGCGGAGCGCTTCCACGCCCAGACAGTAGCCGCTGCCTTCATCGCCCAGCAAAGCGCCCCAGCCGCCGACCCGCGCCTCGCCGTCGACGCTGCGGCCCCACGCGATCGAGCCGGTGCCGGCAACCAGCAGCACGCCAGGGCCGCTGCCGAATGCGTCCTGCAGTGCCGCCGCCGCATCGCCGGCAACGACGACCCGGTCCGCCAGTCCTTCGGTGAGGAGCACCGCGCGCACGGCGTCGCGCTCCGCCTGCCTGCCGGCGCCGGCCAGGCCGCAGCCGAGCGCGTACACCGGCAGCTCGGCGCCCGCTGCCGCAGCTACTGCGATCACGAGCCGCGCGACCGAGGCCGCGGCGGTGCCCGGATCAGCCGGATCGACCAGTCCCGCCTCACCCGTTACCCTGGCCAGTTCGGTACCCGCCTCGCTCACGGCTACGGCCCGTGTGCGGGTACCGCCGCCGTCCACGCCGATGATCACGCGCGCACTCATTCCGCCGCCCGTGCGTTCGCTGCGCGGTGGATCCCGTCGCCGATCGCGTACAGTGGTGGGATCGGGATCGGGAGCCGCCCCTCGATAGCGGCGCGCCCGAGCAGCGCGTGCGCCGCAGCTCGCTGTGCCGGCTCCCACGGCGCCCACGCCAGCAGCTGCGTGCGCACGCCGCGCAGCTGCTGCAGCACATAGGGGCTGCCGAACGACACCAGCACGAGTGGCCGGCGTGCTGCAATTCGTTCAGCGAGCTGCACCGCGTCACGTCCGACCACGGGAGCCCGGCCGCCGGCGCTGATGTGGAGGTACGTGCAGAACAGCACGAGATCGAAGTCTTCGGCGAGAGCGGCAAGCTCGTCGAGGCGGCGCGCGTCCGCGGCCTCATCGACATGCTCGCGCCGCAGTTCCGGCAGCACGGCCGACAGCTCCTCATGCAACGCGTCGCCGGCACCCGCGTCGGGTGCTCCGCTGCAGGCAATGCAGAGGATCCGCCGCGCTCGCAGCGGGATCGATCCGGCGTCATCGCGGAGCAGCGTGATGGACCGCCGCGCCGCACGCGCCGCAGCAGCCGCGTGCGACGGCGGCACGAGCGCCGCACCGGGCACGGCAGCGGTCGCGCCGCCCGCGAGGTGCAGACCGAGCCGCTCCTTCGCGCGCAGCATGCGGAGCACTGCGCGGTCGAGCTGCGGCCCTGCGATCGCGCCGCGCTCCACCGCGGCCGCAACGGCCTCGATCACCGACTCTACCTCATCGGGCAGCGGCTGAAGCAGGACATCGGCCCCCGCGGAAACAGCCAGCACTGCCGCCGCAGCGCCGCCGAAGTCATTGACGATGGCGCCCATGTCGAGACCGTCCGTGAACACGAGGCCATCGAAACCGAGCTCGTCGCGCAGCAGTCCGGAGATGAGCTTCACATTGAGCGTCGCGGGCAGGTCATCTCCCGTGAGAGCCGGAAACGCGATGTGAGCCGTCATCACGCCCGCGGCGCCCGCCGCGATGGCTGCGCGGAATGGCGGCAGCTCCACTGCGTCGGCACGTGCCCGGTCGACCGCGATGCCGGGCAGGCTCGAGTGCGAATCGGTCACAGTGTCGCCGTGCCCGGGAAAATGCTTGACCGTCGCCAGCATGCCGTGCTGCTGCAGACCCTGCACATGGGCAGCAGCCATGCGTGACACTGCAGCCGCATCCGCGCCGTAGCTGCGCGTGTTGATGATCGGATTGGCCGGATTGTTGTTGACGTCCACGACCGGCGCGAACGCGACATGGATGCCGGCTGCGCGGCCTTCGATCGCCGTGATGCGGCCCAGCTCGAATGCGAGAACCGGATCTCCCGCAGCGCCGAGCGCCATGGCCGGCGGAAAGCGGGTGCCGCCTTCCAGGATCTGTCCCGGTCCGTGCTCCATGTCGGCGCCGACCAGCAGCGGCACTCCGGCCAGCGCCTGCAATTCGTTCAGCGCTGCGGCCAGCGCAGCGGCCGGCGCCAGGGACACGATCAGACCGCCGATCCCCAGCTCGCCAACCCACTCGCGCAGCCGCTCACGTTCCCGCGAGCCGGACACGAGGTCTTCTGCCCGCGCCCGCGGCATCACCAGCTGCCCCGCACGCTGCCGCAGACTCAGCCGCAGCAGCGTTCGCTCCGCCCAGCCGCCCGATGCGCTCATGAGCGTCGTGCCGCTCAGGATTCCAGCAGCGCCGGGATCGTCGTCTCGAAAGCCGCGGGATGGATGAGCGCCGCACTCTCGTCCGGCAGCCGCAGCTCGATGGGCCGGTCGCGGATGGCGCGCCGGAACCCCTTCCCTTCGAGCACGCGGTGCACATACACGCGACGGGCGACGACCATGATTACGGCGAGCACCGGCACGGCGACGAGCAGTCCGATCAGGTGCAGCAGGTGCGCCATGACCAGCACAGCCAGGATCGACAGCACGGGCGGCAGATGCACCTGCCGCTCCATGATCATCGGCGCCACGATGTTAGCCTCGAACGCGTGCACGCCGACACCGAGCAGGATCACCCAGAGCATCTGCGTCACGCCACCCGTGCCCAGCACGAAAACGGCAGGCAGCAGTGTGGAAAAGAGTGTGCCGAAGAAGGGCACGATCGCGACTGCCCCGGTGAATACGCCGAAGGCGAGGGCGTAGGGCACGCCGATCAGTTCGAGCCCGAGCCACGTGAGTCCGCCGAGCACGGCCATCGCCAGGATCTGTCCTACGATCCACGCCTTGAGCGTGCGGCCGAGGTCCCGCAGAATGTCGCGTACCAGCTCGCGATGCAGCGGCGGCACCAGCAGGATCAGTCCCTCGCGGTACATCGCTGGCCGCAGCGCGAGATAGATCCCCATCACCAGGACGCTGATGAAGTGGATCAGGAACGTGACGCCGCTGAAGACGTATGGCATCACACCGCGGAAGTAGCCGCCGACCTGACTCACCACGGCGCCGGTGTAGCTCTCGCCCTCCTCGAGCGTGCCGAGCAGCTGCTCGATGAACGGCGACGCGATGGCGGCGCTCCTCAGATCCGTCTCCCACCCCGCCATGAGCGCGGGCATCGTCTGGATCAGTTCCTGGGTCTGCTGCAGGACGGGCGGCACGATCAGCCAGAGCACGCCGCCGGCTGCCACGAAGGTGAGCAGCAGCGCAATCAGCAGCCCCACCACGCGCGGCATCGCGAGCCGCCGCTGAAGGGAGTCCGTGATCGCGCTCAGATAGATGCCGAAGAGCACGCTGATGAAGAGCAGCAGCAGTACTTCCGCCACGCTGTAGAGGAACAGCAGGAGGAGGAGCGTGAATATCGTCGCGATCAGTACTTCGAACGGGCGCCGCTGGTTGCTCAGGTTTCGTCCTCGATCTCGGCGTCTTTCACGATGCCGGCTTCGCCGGCGTCACCGCTCGAAAGCCGGCGAGCGTTGCCGCTGCCGGCAGGCAGGCTCATGCCCATCTTCTGCTTCAGCTCGAGCAGGCGGAAGTCCACGGACTGGTCGGCAGGCTGCAGACGCTTGAACTCCTGCTCCAGCGTGTCGCCGCTCAGCGCCTCGGTAACCTCTGCGGACGCGAGCGCGCGCCGCTCCGACTCCTCGATCTTCTCGGCCATCCGCTCGAACGTGTCGAACGCAGACTGATCGCTCAGTCCGGCCATGGTCTCGTGGATCCGCTTCTGCGCCTGCGCCCGCTTCTGCTTCGCGACCAGCAGATTCTTCTTCCGCTTCGCTTCCTCGATCTTGTCGTTGAGCTGCCGCAGCGAATCCTTCAGCCGCTCCGTCTCGCCGGACTGGCGGTTCCACGTCTCTTCGAGGGCCAGGGCGCGCTGCGTGTGCTCCTGCTGTCGCAACAGCGCCTGCCTGGCGAGGTCGTCGCGGCTCTCGCGCACCGCCAGCATCGCGCGGTGCTCCCAGTCGTTCGCAAGCTTCTGCTCCTCCTCGAGCTGTGCGCGCAGCTTCCGCTCGTCGGCGATCGCGACCGCGACTTCCTGCTTCGCCTTCGCCAGCTGCTCGCGCATGTCGATGAGCACCTGGTTCAGCATCTTCTCCGGGTTCTCCGCGCGCGCGATCGCATCATTGATGTTCGAGCGGAGCAGCGTCGACAACTTGTGAAATATTCCCATGGTCCTATCCCTGGTGGGCGATCGGCGCGCCCGCAGCCTGCTCGATGATCGTAGCCAGCTCGGGCAGATGGCTCGAAGCCGAGAGCGTCATGCTCTCATAACTGCTGCGCAGCTCGGAAAAGTCCAGCGTATCGAGCTCCATCGCGTCCGAGAGCACGACCTCCTGCGCCTCGATACCGTAGCTGCCATGCACGATGTCCGTCGCATTCAGCTCCAGCAGGCGGCGGTAGAACGCCGCGAGCCGCGCGTCGTCCGCGTCGGCCGGCAGATTCAACACCTTGAGGCGGAGCAGCACGACCGGCGGCGCGTAGTTCACCACGACCGCCGTGCCGTCGTCGGCCGAGTTGATCACCCACAGGCAGTCTTCGACCTCTTCGAAGTCGAGCTCCATGCGGATCAGGTAGCTCTCGAGATCTTCACGTGTCGTCATCGTCGGCCCGATTGGCTGGTGAACGCGTTGGCCCGCAGGATCCAAGGTAGTGCATCCCTACGGTCCCGTCACGCATTGGTTTCCGGGCCTTCCTGGAGAGCGGTGGAGCGGTGGAGCGGGGAGCGGAGGAGGAGCGGGGGAATTGCCATCCTCCGCTCGACCGCTCCTCCGCTCCCCCGTTCACCCGACAGGCGCGAAGCCGAGGAGCTCGGCGAGGAAGCGGCCGGTGTGGGAGACGGGATTGGCGGCCACGACTTCCGGAGAGCCCTCCGCGACGATGCTGCCGCCGCCGGCGCCGCCTTCGGGGCCGAGATCGATGATCCAGTCGGCCGTCTTGATGACCTCGAGGTTGTGCTCGATGACGACCACCGTGTTACCGCGCTCGACCAGACGGTGCAGCACCTCGAGCAGCATGCGGACATCCTCGAAATGCAGGCCGGTCGTCGGCTCATCGAGAATGTAGATCGTCCGGCCCGTATCCCTGCGCGACAGCTCCGTCGCCAGCTTCACCCGCTGCGCCTCGCCACCCGACAGGGTGGTGGCGGACTGGCCGAGATGGATGTAGCCGAGGCCGACGTCGGAAAGGGTCTGCAGCTTGTGGCGGATGTTGGGTACCGCGTCGAAGAACTCGACGGCCTCGTCCACGGTCATGTCGAGCACGTCGGCGATCGTGCGGCCGCGGTAGAAGACCTCGAGCGTCTCGCGATTGTAACGCCGGGCGCGGCATACGTCGCACGGCACGTATACGTCGGGCAGGAAGTGCATCTCGATCTTGATGAGACCGTCGCCCTGACAGGACTCGCAGCGGCCGCCCTTCACGTTGAAGCTGAAGCGGCCGGGCGAGTAGCCGCGGATCTTCGACTCCGGCAGCTCGGCGAAGAGCGAGCGGATGGGCGTGAACAGGCCCGTATACGTCGCGGGGTTCGAGCGCGGCGTGCGGCCGATCGGCGACTGGTCGATGTCCACGACCTTGTCAATGCGGTCGACGCCGTCGATGCCGTCGTGCTGGCCGGGCAGCACGCGCGCATTGTAGAAGTGGCGCGACAGCGACTTGTAGAGGATGTCGTTGATGAGCGTGCTCTTGCCGGAACCGCTGACGCCGGTGACGGCGGTGAACGTGCCGAGCGGGATGCGCACATCGATACCGCGCAGGTTGTGCTCGCGCGCACCGCGCACGATGAGGTGGTCCGCTTCCGAATCGGGCGTGCGTCGCTGCTTCGGCGTCGGGATCTCGCGGTCGCCACGCAGGTATGCGGCCGTGAGCGAGCGGTCGCTCTTCAGCACCTCCTCGTACGTACCTTCTGCCACGATGTGGCCGCCGTGCCGGCCGGCGCCCGGGCCGAGGTCTATGATGTGATCGGCCGCGAGAATGGTTTCGCGGTCGTGCTCGACCACGATCACGGTGTTGCCCAGGTCCCGCAGCTGCTTCAGTGTGTGCAGGAGCCGCTCATTGTCGCGCTGGTGCAGGCCGATGCTCGGCTCATCCAGGATGTAGAGCACGCCAACGAGCCGGCTGCCGATCTGCGTCGCGAGCCGGATCCGCTGTGCCTCGCCGCCCGAGAGCGTCTCTGCGCTGCGGCCGAGCGTCAGATACTCGAGCCCGACGTTGACGAGGAACTGCAGCCGCTCACAGACCTCCTTGAGCACCGGCCCGGCGATCTCTGCGGGCAGCGAAGCCGAGGCGGCGAGCTCGCCGAAGAACGTGAGCGACTCGCCGACGCTCATGTGCACGATGTCGCCGATGGACCGGCCGCCGACCGTGACGGCGAGGCTCGCAGGCTTGAGGCGGCTGCCGCCGCATGCGCGGCACGGCAGCGTCATCATGAACTGCTCGAGCTGATCGCGGACCGAGTCGGACGTCGTCTCCTGGTAGCGGCGTGCGACGTTGGTCAGCACACCCTCCCACGGCTCGCTGTACGCGCCGGCCGCGCCGCCTTCGCGGTACGGGAACTTGACTTTCTTCCGGCCCGTCCCGTTCAGTATCCCGTCACGCGTCGCCTTCGGCAGCTCGCCCCAGGGGCGGTTCGCATCGAAGTCGAAATGCGCGGCGAGGCCCGGAATGACCGTCTTGCGCAGATGACCGGTCGGCTCGCCCCACGGCAGGATCACGCCCTCGAGCAGCGAGATGATCGGGTCGCCGATGACGAGCTCGGCGCTGACCTCGCGGCGCGT
>JBBEBA010000031.1:2100-5752 GCA_040882575.1 Gemmatimonadota bacterium | reverse complement strand
CGGCGCGTCCTCGTACACGACGCGGTAGATGCGGCCGTGGTGCCGGTCGCGCAGCGGGTTCGCGTACGCGTTGCCCGGCACGGCGCGCTGGCGGTTGCTCTCGGCGTTGTGCTGCAGGATGTAGTTGTACCAGTCGGCGATCCAGACGTGGCCGTCCGGTCCGACCTCGGCGACGACGGGCGCGAACCACTGGTCGTCGCTCGCGATCAGATTGCGCGGATGGCGCGCGCGGTAGCTCGAGCCCGCGGGATCGATTCTGAACTCGCCGATCAGCCGCCCCGTCGGCTCGCTCACGAACGCGCTGCGGTTCCAGTACTCGCGCGGCCACGTGCGCGCGGTGTAGATGCCGTGACCTGCGCCCGCCGTGTACGCCCCGACGAAATCGACCTGCCTGAACTTGTTGTTCAGCATGATGATCCGGTCGGTATCGGCAATGCGCTCCGTCAGCGCCGGCTCGAGCTCCGGCAGCAGCGTGTTCAGTCGCTGCGAGAAGGGCAGGTACGTGCTCGGGTTGCCGTTCGCGGTCGAGATGAACGCGTCGCCGCGCTCGTTGAAGCCGAAGCCCCACGTGTTGTTGTTCGTGCGTCGCAGGAACTCGAGCTGCGATCCGTCCCTGCGGAACCGGTACACGCCCATCCGGAACGTGTGCGCTTCGCCGCCGATCGTGCCGGTGAAACCCGAGTAGCCCTGCACGCCCCAGATCCAGTTGTCGAGGCCGTAGCGCAGATGGTTCGGGCCCGCGTGCGTGTCCGACTGGCTCCAGCCCTCGAACAGGACCTCGCGAGTGTCCGCGCGGTCGTCGCCGTCCGTGTCCTGGAGGAACAGCGTCTGCGGCGCCTGGTGCACGATCACGCCGCCGTTCGCGAACGCGATCGACGTCGGGATGTTCAGGCCGTCGGCGAACACCGTGAACTCGTCGGCGCGGCCGTCGCCATCGGTGTCCTCGACGATGGTGATGCGGTCCTTGCCGCCGCCGTCCGGCCAGAGCTGCCGCGGATACGGATACTCGAGCGACTCGATCACCCACAGACGACCGCGCTCATCCCACGTCATGTCGATGGGGTTCACGATGTCGGGCTCGGACGCGAACAGTTCGACGCGGAACCCGGCGGGCACGATCATGCGCTCGATCGCCGCCGTCGGCGAGAGCGGAAGCTGGTGGTCGAAGAACAGCGGGTAGTTCGCGCCGCGGTCCATCGACCGACCCTCCGCCTGCTCGTACTCCAGCCGCACCTCGTACGGCGGAGGAAACGGCACGTCCAGCACCTCGTAACGCAGCGGATTCGAGATCGTGCGGGTGGCGAGCGCCTGCTGCACGTCCTGTCCTGCCGCCCAGCGGATGCCGCGCTCGAGCAGGTCCTGGAAGCCCGGGTTCGTCCACGTGCGCCCGTCGTGGCCCCAGGCCGTGTAGAACATGCGGCCGTCGCCGTGCGTGCGGACCCATGTCCACGGCTCGTCGCCGCGATAGCTCAGGACCGTGCGGTTCTCGTCATTGTGGTTCTGGTGGACGTACGTCTCGTCCCAGCTCTCGAAGCCGGCGAAGCCGCGCATGATCTCGTGATCGGCCGCTGCGATGCGCGTGCTGAACACGCCCGAGCGGTGGCTGCGGAACTGCCCGCCGACGAGGGCGAGGTACGCCGGCGAGTTGAGGAAGCTGCCGGAAGCGGAGTGCAGCGCAACGAGGCCGCCGCCGGTCGCGACGTAGTCGAGTAGCGCACGCTCCTGCTGCTGCCCGAGGTGCTCGTGGTTCGAATAGACCAGCAGCGCGTCGTAACGCGCGAGTGTTTCCGGGTTCAGGTCCGCGGTGTCCGTGGTGAAGTAGAGCGCGATGCCGCGGTCGAGCATCGGCGTCGCCATGTCGCGCAGGCGCTCGACCGGCCGGTGCAGCGCATCGTCACCGAGGAACAGAACTTTCAGCCGTCCCGGCTCGGCAGTTTCCGCTGCAACAGTGCCAGCGTTCCCGCCCGGCGCCGGTGGTGACGGTGTTCGCGCGGGCGCGCACGCCGCGAACGGCAGCAGCACGGCGAGGAGAAGTGCACCGGCTGAAGAGCGCGGTCGCATGTTCGGCATCGATCTACCTCCCTGGAGCGGTACGGCTGGAGTCAGGCGGGCTCGTGCTCGCTGAGGCCCGGTCTGCCGCGCAGCGCGACGTTGTAGCCGAGGAGTGAGCCCAGCGCCGTCGCGACGAACTGCGTCAGCAGCAGACCGATCGCAAACTCCGGCGTGAGCGACGAGTCCCAGTCCGCGAACAGGACCGCCGTGATTGCGTTGAGGACAGCCCACGCGACGAGCGTCGCCAGACCGATGAAGAGCGCGTGCAGCACCGGCGCCTGGATCGCGCGGAACCCGGTGAAGAAGCCGCCCGCAAAGAAGCCAGCCAGCACTGCCAGCAGGCTCCACCACTCGCTCGACGACTCCGCGTCCGCGTTCATCATGCCACTGCCGACCAGCACCAGTGCGACCAGCGATGTCACCGCCGCGGCCACCAGCCAACCCGCGACGACGCGGCCGACCGACACGTTCTGCAGATGTTCCGTGTGCATCGGACCTCCCTTGCTACAGCAGCTCGAGCGTCAGCTGACTGTTGGGCTCGAACGAACGGCGATGATGCGGCGTCAGGCCCAGTTGCACAATGGCGCCACGGTGCTCCTCCGTGCCGTAGCCCGCATTCGTCTCCCAGCCATAGCCGGGATACCGCGTCGCCAGCAGGTGCATGATCCGGTCGCGCACCACCTTCGCCACGATCGACGCGCACGCGATGCAGTGCACCTTCGCGTCACCATCGATCACCGACGTGCAGCGGTCGCCGAGCTCCGGCACCGGCAGGCCATCCACGAACACGTGCTCCGGCGTGCAGCCCAGCCGCGCGACTGCGCGCCGCATCGCCAGGTGCGATGCGCGCAGGATGTTGATGCGATCGACCTCGCGCGTGCTCGCGCCCGCCACGCCGATGGCGACCGCCTTCGCGCGGATCTCCACGTACAGCTCCGCGCGGCGCTCGAACGTCAGCTTCTTGGAATCGTCTGCGCCGCGGATCGCGACGTTGGGGGGCAGCACGACGGCCGCCGCGAGCACCGGACCGGCCAGCGGACCGCGGCCCACTTCATCGACACCGGCGATGAGGGTGAGCCCGCGATCCCAGTACTCCTGCTCGAGCTCCATGAGCTTATGCAGGCGCCGGTTCTCCGCTCGACGACGGCCGCTGGCCGTCTTCGGACGACGTTTGCGTCCCTTCGGTTCCCCGGATCCGTCTGCTGCACGCACCGGGAGATTCGGATCAGGTCCGCGAACGCTCCTTGATGCGCGCCGCCTTGCCTCGCAGCGCGCGCAGGTAGTACAGCTTCGCACGACGGACGCGGCCGCGGCGCATCACCGTGATCGACTCGACCGACGGCGAGTGCAGCGGGAAAACACGCTCCACGCCGATGCCGCTCGAGACCTTGCGCACCGTGAACGTCTCGCTGATTCCGCCGTTCTTGCGCGCGATGCACACACCCTCGAACGCCTGGAGCCGCTCCTTGTCGCCCTCGCGCACCCGTACATTTACCCGCAGTGTATCACCCGGGTCGAAAGCCGGCAGGTCAGTGCGCAGCTGATCCTTCGAAATTTCCTGCATGATATCCATGGCGACCTCCGCGGTATTCCGATCCCT
>JBBEBA010000031.1:0-2000 GCA_040882575.1 Gemmatimonadota bacterium | reverse complement strand
ACCAGCCCCTTCCCCTTCGCCCTCCCCGGAATGCTCAGCGAAAGCGGCCCCTCGAAGAAGGATGGAAAGATCGAGATGATGTTGACCCGCAGCATCCCACCTCCGCTCCCCCGCTCCCCCGCTCCCCCGCTCACCACGCTACAGATCCAGCAGGCCTTCGGGCGGATCGATCACGAGCCGGGCGTTGTCGCGGTCGATCTCGTGGACGAGGCGGTCGGCGAACGGGATCAGCCGCACGCGACCGTCGACGCCCTTCACCTCGAGCAGATCGTGCGGCACGGCCTCGTAGACCTCGCGCACCACGCCGATGTCGCCGCCGGCAACCGTCACCACACGCATGCCGAGCAGCTCGTGGTAGAAGAGCTCATCCTCGTCGGCCGGCGCGACGGCATCCGCTGGCACGAGCAGGTAGCGTCGTGCCACCGCATCGGACTCTTCTCGCGACGTGATGCCCTCGAGCCGCACGAGCAGGCCGCGCTTGAACGCGCGCGCCGTTTCGACCACGACGAAAGGCGCGTCTCCGGGGAGCGCGCCTTCCTCATCGCCGAGCAACAGCTGCTGCCCGGTCGCGAACACGTCGTCAGGATGATCCGTCAGCGGCCAGACGAACAGCTCGCCGCGGGTCCCGTGCGCCTTCGCAATATGGCCGACGATCAGGTGCTCCGGCGGGTTCCCCGGCGCACCCGGTGCCGGCACGAGCTACTCCGCTTTGTCAGCGGCCGGCTCGGTCGCTTCGGCCGTCGGGGCGGCGACAGCCGGCTCGGCGACAGCCGGCTCGGCGACAGCCGGCTCGGCGACAGCCGGTTCGGCGACAGCAGCCGTCGGCTCGGCGGCCCCGGCGGCTGGCGCGGCCTCGGCGGCCGGCGCCGGCGGTGCCGCGGCCTTCGGCGCACCGCGGCTGCCCGGACGTGCCGGTGCCGCAGCGCGCGACGGTTCCGCAGCCGCGACGACGTTCGCCGTACGCTCGCGAACGTCGGGACCGACGCCGCGCACTGCGACCTTGTCATCGCCGCCACGCCGCGCCTTGCGGATCAGCGACGCTGCGGTGTCCGACATCTCGGCGCCATCGGCCAGCCACTTCTCGACCTTTTCGAGGTCGATGCGGAGGTCTGCCGGCTTGGTCAGCGGGTTGTACGTGCCGACCGAGTCCAGGTACTGGCCGTCACGCGGCGATGCGGTGTCGGCCACCACGAGGCGGTAGCTCGGCTGCTTCTTCCGGCCGGTGCGCCGGAGACGGATCTTTACGGACATGTCGTTGTGCCTCTCAGGTTCCGAACATTCCGGGCAGCCGCGGCATTCCCATGCCGCGCGGCATACCCTTCCCCTTCCCCATCCCTGCCCCGCGCAGAGACTTCATCATCTTCTGCATCTGCTTGAACTGCGTCAGGAGGCGATTCACCTCCTGCACGCTGCGGCCGCTGCCCTTCGCGATCCGCAGCCGGCGCGACCCGTTCAGAATGTCGGGACGCTGCCGCTCCTTGCGCGTCATCGAGAGCACGATCGCTTCGATGTGCCTGATCTGCTTCGGATCGACCTTCGCGTCCCTCAGCATCTTCGAGTTCACGCCCGGCACCATCTTCAACAGGTTCTCGAGCGGACCCATCTTCTGCATCTGCTTCATGACGCCGAGGAAGTCCTCGAGGTCGAACTTGCCTTCCTTCGCAATCTTCCGCTCGAGCCGCTTGGCCTCGTCCTCGTCGAACGCGCCCTGCGCCTTCTCGACCAGGCCGACGACGTCGCCCTGCTGCAGGATCCGACCCGCCATCCGCGACGGATCGAACACCTCCAGCCCATCCATCTTCTCGCCGACGCCGACGTACTTGATCGGCACGCCCGTCACGCCGCGCACCGACAGTGCAGCACCGCCGCGCGCGTCGCCGTCCATTTTCGTCAGGATCACGCCCGTCAGCCCGAGCGCAGCGTGGAAGCCCTCGGCGATCCGGACCGCTTCCTGACCGATCATGCTGTCCACGACGAGCATGATCTCCGTCGGCTTCGTC
>JBBEBA010000030.1:97431-138704 GCA_040882575.1 Gemmatimonadota bacterium | reverse complement strand
GAGTTATCGTCAGAAGTTGTGGATCGGCAGTTGATGGGATGAAAAAGGCGGCGTATCCTTCCGCGTAATGTGACAAGCATTCACGCATGCACCCGGTTTGGCGACCGGGGGAAAGGATACGCCACCGATGTTGAAGGTAGTCAAGGACGGAGCGGACGGGCAAGCGGAGGGATTGTCCCTCGGGCTGGATGATCTCGCGCGTGAAGGCGCGCGGCAGATGCTGATTGCTGCTCTCGATGCGGAAGTGGCCGCGTATCTGGAGCGGCACCGTGGCGTGCGCGACGACCAGGGCCACGCGCTGGTGGTTCGCAATGGTAAGGCGCAGGCGCGGCAGGTTACCATGGGCTCGGGTACGGTGGAGATCACCGCGCCGCGGGTGAATGACCGGAGGACGGATGCGGAGGGAAACCGTCAGCGGTTCACGAGCGCGATTCTGCCGCCGTACATGAGGCGTTCGCCGAAGGTGGCGGAGGTGCTGCCGATCCTGTACCTGCGCGGGTTGTCGACGGGCGACTTCCAGGAGGCGCTGAAGACGCTGCTGGGAGACGAAGCGGCCGGACTCTCGCCAAGCAACATCAGCAAGCTGCTGTCGGGTTGGGTGGATGAATACCAGCGCTTCCGCATGCGTGACCTCAGCGACCGCGACTACGTGTACATCTGGGCGGACGGCGTTCACTTGAACATCCGGCTGGAAGATGACCGTCTCTGTACGCTGGTGATCCTGGGCGCCCGGCCGGACGGCACGAAGGAGCTGATCGCAGTGGAGGATGGCTTCCGCGAGTCGGCCGAGAGCTGGCGTGCGGTGTTGCGTGACCTGAAGCGGCGCGGCATGCGCGCTCCTGAGCTGGCGATCGGAGACGGATCTCTCGGCTTCTGGGCTGCGGTGCGTGATGTCTGGCCGGAGACGCGCGAGCAGCGGGACTGGGTGCACCGGATGGGCAACGTTCTCGACAAGCTGCCGAAGCGTCTGCAGCCGAAGGCCAAGGCTGCGTTGCAGAACATCATGAAGGCGGAATCGCGGGAGTCCGCAGAGAAGGACATCAAGGCTTTCGTTGAGGAGTACGGTGCCAGGTACCCGAAGGCAGTCGCCACGCTGACGCGCGACCAGGACAAGTTGCTCACGTACTTCGACTTTCCGGCGGAGCATTGGATCCATATTCGCACCAGCAATCCCATCGAGTCGGCATTCGCAACCGTCCGGCTCCGGCAGCGAATCACGAAGGGGGCTGGTTCGAGGCAGCGCGGACTCACGATGGTGTTCAAGCTCCTGGAAATGGCCCAGCTGCGTTGGCGCAAGCTCAACGGCGCCGAACTGCTTCCACTCGTGCGAGCTGGCGTCGTGTTCAGAAACGGGGTACGGGTGGAAAGGGCCGATCAGATGGAGAGCGGGCAGGTCGCGGAGGACGCCGCCTGATCATCCCAATCCACAACATTTGACAATATCTCACGCGCACTTTCTACCGCCTTCTGCCAGAGTGCCGCAACGCTCCCGGAAGTTGCGGGTTGCTGCTTCAGCCGGTCCGACTCGAGCAGATTCAGTACCCTGTCCGGCAGGTCACCCGCGCCTGGAGTACCGGAGTGCGCTGTCACGCCGTCCCCAGAACTGCCTCGCGTGAGATCCCCGCTGCCGTCGCAACCGTCGCAACTGGTGCCAGGGAAGCTGGCGCTCCGCCGATCCAGTCCTTCGGACTGCTCAGTACGTCATGGACGAATCCCGAGGCGGGGTGCGTCCGATCGCCAAGACGGTCGGCAAGCGCGTCGACCGTGTACCGCACCGAATTCACTTCCCGACCGAGGAGCAGGCTCGCTTCGGAGAGATTCCGGTAGAGCGTCCTGCGATCCAGGCATGATCCTTCGACGACCAGTACGTCGACGTCGCTGTCTTCCCGCCGTTCGTATCCCGCTGGGCATTCTTGCGTAAAATACATAATTGAGTATATTGCATCTATGGAATTCCGCATTTCGGCTACCGACCTCGCCCGCGGGCTGGGCGATATTCTCGGCCGCATCCGCTACCGCGGCGAAACATTCACTGTGGAACGCAATGGCTCGCCGGTCGCGACGCTTGGACCGGTGCGCGAAGGGCGAGCGTGCAGTCTGGCGGCGGCCATGGACGTATGGCTTGGCGAAGACAGGGACGCGGCCTTCGCCGACGATATCGAGCGGGTCTCGCGAGCAGACTCGCCGCCGGGCAATCCATGGGACTCGTAATCGACACGAGTGCGCTTGTCGCGCTCGAGCGGCAGGACGCCGATTGGGGAAGCCTGCTCGGCACGCACGCGCAGGAGGCCGTGGCTCTCCCCGCCATTGTGTATGCCGAGTTGCTGGTGGGTGCGGCGCTGGCGGATACGGCGCGCCGCGCGGCCCGACGTCGACGCCGGATCGAAGCCCTCGTCGCCGTCACCGGCCTCGTGGAGTTCGGTGCAGCGGTTGCGGAGCGATGGGCGCTGCTGTTCGGCGAACTCAGTCGCAAGGGGCGGATGATTCCGGCAAATGATCTTGCCGTGGCCGCAAGCGCGTTGCACCTGGAGTATGGCGTGCTGGTCGGCCCTGCTGACGAAGGCCATTTCCGGAGCATTGCCGATTTGCGCGTTGAAACCGTCGGATCCTGATGCCTTTGCCGTACGCTATTCGCATCCCGCTGCGTTCGCTGCGCCGCTCGCCGATGCTGTTCGGGAGCGCGATCTTCGCCATTGCGATGGGGGTCGCGGCACCGACTACCATGTTCACCGTGGCCGCCGGCGCGCTGCGGGATCTGCCGGTGCCGCAGCCGGAGCTGCTGGTCTACGTGGATGTCGCCGACCCGCGCGACTCGTTCGGCATGCTGCAGATGGACGGTCGCTGGTTCGCCGCGCTGCGCGATCGGCAGACCACGCTCGAGGATGTGGCTGCGTACACGATGCAGCTTTACGACGTGTCGGGGTTCGATGCGCTGCCGGAGCAGCGGAATGCCGCGCGTGTGACGGCCAATACGTTCGGCCTGCTCCGCGTCGAGCCGTACCGCGGGCGCGACTTCACGGCGGCCGACGCAGTGCCGGGCGCCGAGCCGGTCGTTCTCGTGTCGCACGACTTCTGGCAGGCGCGGCTGGCCGGCGATGACGCCGTCGTTGGCGAGCGCATCCGGCTGAACGGCGAGCCTCACACGATCATCGGTGTGATGCCGCCCGGCTTCGCGTTCCCGGAGCGCCAGCAGCTCTGGACCGTGTTCGAGCCGACGATATCGGACGCGTCGTGGCCGATGGTCGATGTGTTCGGCCGCCGCGCCGCAGACGTTGCACTGGCCCGCGTGAATGCGGAGCTGGCGTCGATCACGCCCGCCGTCGCCGCGCTGCAGTCCGACTGGCCGGAGGGCGCCGCGTACGCGGCCATGCCGTACTCGGAGTCCATGATCGAGACGGCCGACCGCATGATCCTGGCGGTGATGACGCTGCTGTTCGCGCTGGTGCTGATCATCGCATGCGTGAACGTCGCCAATCTGCTGATCGCGCGGGCCATTGCGCGGACGCAGGAGGTCGCCGTCCGCGCGGCGCTGGGTGCCGGCGGTCGCCGCCTGGCGCTCGAGCAGCTGAGCGAGGCGCTTTTGATCGCGCTGCCGGGTGCGGTCGCCGGGCTGATCCTGTCCCGCTTCGGCGTCGCCGCCTTCGCGCGTCAGCTCGAGCCGTTCCTGCCGTTCTGGGTGAGCTTCCAGCTCGAGGCCGGCGTCCTGCTTTTCACACTCGGCTGCCTGCTGCTCGCGACGCTCAGCGCCGGCATGCTGCCTGCCCTGCGGCGAGCGTCGTGATCGTGAATCAGCCGTTCGTCGACCGCTACCTGCCCGCCGGGGATCCGATCGGCTCCCAACTGATCATCGACGATGCCGACGGCGAGCGGATGCCCATCACCATCGTCGGCGTGGTGCCGCACGTCGGCGTGAGCACCGAGGCGCATGATCCCGCCGAGAGCATCTACCTCCCGTTCGCGCAGCATCCGCAGAGGGGCATGTCGCTCGTGGTGCGTGCGAGCGGCGCCACGGAGACCGTGGCGGCGGAGCTGCCGCGCATCGGCGCCGCTGTCGACCCCGACGTCGCATTCCACGATGCCTTACCGCTCGATGCATTGATCCGCGAGATGCGACGCACGGAGCGCACGTTCAGCGTGCTCTTCATCGCCGTCGGGTCCGCCGCACTCCTCCTGGCCGCGGTCGGCCTCGCCGGCATGATGGCGTGGTCGGTCCGGCAGCGGCGGCGCGAGCTCGGCATCCGCGCCGCACTCGGCGCGACGCCGCTCCGCATCACGTGGACGGCCCTGCGCGGGAGCATCGCACAGCTCGTGATCGGTGGCGTCGTCGGCACCGCGCTCGGCATCGAGGCCGCGAAAGCGCTCGGCACCTCGGTGCTGCTCGGCATCCCCGCAACGGACGCGACGGTGCTCACCGCGGTGCCGGTCGTGCTCATGATCGTCGGTGCACTGGCCGCGTGGGGACCCGCGCGCTACGCGGCCGGCATTCCCGTCGTGGACGCGATCCGCGCGGACTGAGAGGTGGGCACGTGCCACGCAGCATCGCACCGCTGTGAGCGCACGCCTCACATCCAGCCCGCCGGCAGCCGACGCACGGCGACGCGTTCGACGCCGTGCTCGTCGCGCTCGACGTATGCGGCGAGGCCGCTCGCGCTGATGGCGCCGGGCAGCGGCTGCGGCGGCAGCGTGCCGATGTAGTGGCCGGCCGCGGTGATGAGATCGATCGGGCCCGCGTCCGTCGCATCGGCAGCGCGCCGCTGCACCCAGATGCGGCCGGCCGGATCGGTGCGCAGACCGGTCACGACGGCCATCGTCTCGGCGAACGGCGTGTTCGCGAGGTCGAACGTCATTGCAGGTCCGCCCGCAGGCTGGCGCGCGCCGCCGCCCGCGCCGCCGATCGACACGGAGCGCGATCCGGCGCCGGCGTCGACCCGCACCGCGATGGTGCTGCCCGAGATGCCTTCGCCGCTGCGCTGACGCTCCTGCCACTGTTCCCGATCCTCCTCCGTCACCTGCCGCGGCTCGATCGCGCGCGTGATCGTGCGCACGGGCCCGCCCGCGCGATCCACGACCCTGACCGTGTACTCGGTGTCCGCATGCAGCGCGACACCGCCGTCAGGCAGCGCCCCGTAGCTCGGGCGCGATCCGAACACCGGGTCCATCCGGATCGACGCGATGCGACGCTCGCCATCGCCGCTGCTCCGGTCGATCACCTGCGGCGGCGGTGCCGGGATGCCGAGTAGAGTGATGGGAGCAGCGTTGGGAACCAGCGGCTGGATGAACACGGACACCTCGCCTGGTGCCGCATCGGGTCCGCGGCCGACCGGTGCAGCTCGCGAAAGGATGCCGAGCGGATGCGCGTGCATGGTGCCCAGCGGCATGCCGACGCTCTGATGGTGGGGCACGCTGCGCACGAACGCGCCGGACGGATCGAAGATGATCCAGACCCTATTGCCGAGGTCGTTGACGACCACCTCGTCGTTCGCGAGCACGGTCATCGACACCGGTGCCTGGAACTCGCCCGGCCCGCCGCCGCGGCTGCCGAACTGCCGCTGATACCGGCCGGCAGCGTCGAACACGAGCACCCGCAGATTCTGCCCGTCGAGGACGTGCAGGTTGTCCGAGCGGTCGAACGCGACGCTGCGGATGCCGGAGAACATCTCCCAGTCAGCACCCTCGATCGCACCGATCGTCCAGACGTCCGCCGGCGCGTCCGACAGCTGCACGTCGCGGACGGGCAGCTGCACATGCTGCGCTGCGACGAGTGCGGTTTCTCCCATGAAAACGAGTGCAGTCAGCACCGACCTGTGCAGCGCGAATGTCATCATGTCTCGCTCCTCGTGCGATGGTTTTCGACCGCTCGTTCGACCGCTCTGTGATGCCCGCCGACGCGCGAACGGTTGCCCCGCTGCATCACTTCGCGCGATGTCGCCAGACATCATCGCACAAGAAAGTTCTTGTGTTTTGTGATGTACGCGTGTACGCTTTTTCACAACGTTACACGGCAGCGCGTTCATGAGAGTCGCGCGAAGCACGATGCGCGGACGTCTCGAGCAGCACTACGCGGTGTCGTCTCGGCCACCGGAAACTGAGGAGTGCACATGGCAACACGTCGGAGCACCCGGGGTGCAGCGAAGAAGTCGCCGCGGAAGAAGGCAGCCGCTCGCAAGACGACAGCGCGGCGCGCCAGCACCCGCGGCGCGGCCGCGAAGAAGGCCGCGAAGCGAACTGCGGCGAAGAAGGGCGCACGCAAGGCAGCCAAGCGCAGCACGACCGCGCGCAAGGCGACAGCCAGGCGTTCGGCCGCGAAGAAGACCGCCCGCAAGGGAGCACGCAAGTCGACGGCGAAGAAGGGCGCTCGCAAGGGCGCTCGCAAGGCGACCCGTCGTCCGGCGAAGAAGGCGGCGCGGAAGTCGACGGCTCGCAAGGGAGCACGTAAGGGAGCCCGCAAGACGGCGAAGCGCGCGGGCGCGAAGAAGACGGCGCGCAAGTCGACTGCGCGCAAGGGAGCACGTAAGGGAGCCCGCAAGACGGCAAAGCGCGCGGGTGCGAAGAAGACGGCGCGCAAGTCGACGGCGCGCAAGGGAGCCCGCAAGGGGGCCCGTAAGGGAGCCCGCAAGACGGCAAAGCGCGCGGGTGCGAAGAAGACGGCACGCAAGTCGACGGCACGGAAGGGCGCGCGCAAGAAGGCGCGCAAGTCCCCGGCGAAGAAGGCCGGTGCCCGGAAGTCCACAGCGAAGAAGACGGGTGCACGCAAGACGGCCCGGAAATCCAGCGCGAAGAAGGCGGGAGCCCGCAAGTCCGCCGCGAAGAAGACGGGCGCACGCAAGGCGGCCCGCAAATCCACTGCAAAGAAGTCTGGCTCCGGCAGCTCTTCACCGTCGAGCAATGGCGGCGTGAAGAGCGCGGCGGAGAACGTAGTCAGCTCGGCGGCCAGCTCCGTGCGGAACGGCTTCGACGCCCTCCGCGACCGGATGCCCGGCCGGTAGTCCTGCCGGCGCCGCCTCGGCGCCTGCATCGCAGGTGAAACGCCACGGGCATGCCCGTGGCGTTTTTCCTTGTACCGGAGGCATCGCAATGGAAGACCTGGAGGACGTCGCGTACGGCCGCGGCATCGAGGCGCGCTTCGAGCGGCGCATCATCATGAACGTGCCGGGCCGGAACAATCAGCAGCTGCACGATTTCATCGAACGTGTGAACGCCGACGACGAGCTGTACGCCATGTGGCTCGCTGCGAACGTGAACGCGATCGAGCGGCTCGGCATGACGGACCACGGCCCCGTCCACGTCAAGATCGTGATGAACATCGCGGTCAAGCTCTACCGCCTGCTGATCGAGGGCGGGGTCCAGCCGTCGGTGGTGGGCAACTACGAGCTGTCGGAGCGCGAGGGCGAGATCATCGTCGCGGCGGCGGCACTGCTCCACGACATCGGCATGTCGATCCACCGCTCCGACCACGAGAGCTACTCGCTCTTCCTCGCCCGACCCAAGCTGAAGGAGCTGCTGCACGGCATCTACGAGCCGCGCACCGCGGCCATCCTGGTGTCGGAAGTACTGCACGCGATCATTGCCCACCGCGCCGGCGGCCGCCCCCTCACCATGGAGGCCGGCATCGTCCGCATCGCCGATGCACTCGACATGGCGAAGGGCCGCTCCCGCATCCCGTTCGCCCAGGGGTCCGTCAGCATTCACTCGCTCTCCGCCCAGGCGATCGAGGCCGTGCACATCGACCGCGGCGCCGAGAAGCCCGTCCGACTCAGCATCGAGATGTCGAACTCCGCCGGCGTCTTCCAGCTCGACCAGCTCTTCCGCGAGAAGCTCGCCGGCAGCGGCCTCGAACCCTACATCGAGCTCGAGGCGCGCATCGAAGGCGAGCAGGAGAAGCGGCTGTTTCAGGAGTTCAGACTGTGACGGCCGGCGAGTGAAGCGGGCGACGACAACAGGCGAGGAATTCGGGCTGGCGCGGTGCCGGAAACGCGAAGCCGCCGCACCCCTTCGGCCCTCAACATCAACCCAACTCCTCGTCCTCGTCTGACCCCGGATCCCTCAACCCGCCTCGCCTCCCCCATTCGTTCCAGACTGGCCGACCCAACGACGAGCGAATCGCGAATAGCCCCGCGGATGTCGCGGACGCATTCGCGATACATACAGTGGATACATACACCGGACGCGCTGTGCGCCCACGCGCGCGCGCGCGAGGCGGATGCGCACGCGGCGTAGCGTCGTCGCGCTCCGTGGCATATGTTGCCGCGAAGACAATCCCCAACGCACCGGTACGTCATGAGTGAGAGCGGCCAAGACAGCAGTGCAGGCGAACGTCGACTGCATCCGGAGGTATTCCTGGCGCGGCGTCGCGCACGACTCGAGCACGTGCTGCAGCACGCGCTGGTGCCGCCGCGCGCGTCGGGAGTGAGCGAGGACCGCCGCAGCTTCCTGCGCGAGGAGGCCGAGGAGCTGTACTGGAATGAGCTGGAGTGGGAGAAGCTGACGTCGGAGGAGATGCGGGCGGGTGGCAGCGAACTGGTGGAGCTCGCGTTCCCGGGCTTCCTCGCCTTCATCAACGGTCTGCTGCTGAAGGAAGTCAACACCGATTCGCTCGCGCCGGCCTCGCCGCGGCCGGAAGTCGTCGAGGACGTGCTGCTGTTCCTGGCACGCCGCTACCTCGAGCTGCTGGCCGAGACGGACGCGGAGCCACGCCTCGAGCGCGAGATGACGGAGCGGCTCATCGACCTGGTGCTCTACCGCCTGCACGGCCTGCCGGTGGACGGCTACGACCCCTTCTCGCTGTCCCGCTTCGACGACGACTGATGCCGCGTCACACCGTCCTGGCGGGAGCGCCTCTGCTGATCGCGCACCGCGGCGGGTCGGGTCTGGCGCCGGAGAACACGCTCACCGCATTCCGCAGCGCGGCCGACGTATGGGCGGCCGACATGATCGAGCTCGACGTCCATGCGACGGCCGACCGCCGCTGCGTCGTGATCCACGATCCCGCCGTGGACCGTACCACGAACGGCGCCGGCACTGTCGCCAGGCTGACGCTCGCGGAGCTGCAGGCACTGGACGCGGGGCACCGTTTCACCCGCGATGGCGGCGCGACCTTCCCCTTCCGCGACCGCGGCGTCCGCATTCCCACCATCGATGAGGTGCTGGAGGTGCTGCCGACCATGCGCTTCACGATCGAGGTCAAGGCGGCGGCGGCGCAGACGCCCCTGTTCGCGGCGATCGAGCGGTCAGGCGCGCGCGACCGCGTGATCGCCGCTGGCATGCACGTGCGCAACCGGACACAGTTTCCGGAGTACCGCGGCGCGGTCAGCGCATCCGTCGAAGAGCTCAGGCGCTACTACGTGAAGCACCGCCTCGGCCTCGGCCGCTGGACGCGCCCGCGCGCAGACGTCGTGCAGATCCCGGAGGAGTGGGACGGGCGACGCGTCATCTCGCAGCGTCTCGTGCGCGATCTCGCCGCGCAGGGTGTGCCCGTGCACGTGTGGACTATCGACGACCCGGCCGACATGCACCGCCTGCTCGACTGGGGCGTGGAGGGTCTCATCACCGATCGGCCCGACACCCTCGCCGCCGTGCTGTACGAGCGCGTAGCGCGGCCGCTGCCGCCCGGGCTCGCCGCGTCGCCGCCTGAATGAAGCGCCCGCACGGCGCAGGGCTGCCGCGCCGGCTCGCGCGACACCTGGTCCGATCCGGGCTGCTGCGCGATGTCGATCATGCGATCGTCGCGTTCTCGGGCGGCCTCGATTCCACGGTGCTGCTTCACCTGCTGCACTTCCACATGCCCGCGCTGCGTGTGACCGCCGCGCACTTCGACCACGCGCTGCGCGCAGGCAGCCGCGCCGACTGCGACTGGGCACGAGGCATCTGCGAAGCGTGGTCCGTTCCGTTCGTCTCCGCGCGCGCGGCAGCACCGACCGCCGGCGAGACGCGCGCCCGCGCTGCGCGCTACGCATTCCTGCAGCGCGTCGAGCAGGAGCACGGCGCCGGCGCCATCCTCACCGCGCATCACGCCGATGACCAGGCGGAGACCGTGCTGTTCCGGCTCGCGCGCGGGACCGGGCCGGCCGGGCTCGCGGGGATTCCCGCGCGGCGGGGCAGCATCGCGCGGCCGCTGCTGCCGTTCGCGCGCGACGAGCTGCTCGCGTACGCGGCGCATGTCCGGCTGAGCTGGCGCGAGGATCCTACGAACACCGACACGCGGTATGCGCGCAACCGGATCCGCCACATCGTGCTGCCTGCGCTCGAAGCCGCACGGCCCGGCGCCGCGCGCCGGATCGCAGCGACTGCAGAGCGTTTCGCGGCTTCCGAGCAGGCATGGCACGGCGTCGTTGCGGAGGCTTCGCAGGCGGTCGTTTCAGCCCGTCGTGAGGGCGCGTTCACGCTTGCCAGAGATCGACTGCTCGCATATCATCCGCATGTTCGCGCGCGGGTGCTGCGCCTCCTGGCAGACCAGCTCGGCGGCCGCGTGGACCGCGCGGGAACGCGTGTCGCGCTGGACTTCGCCGCCGCCGGCGTCAGTGGCGGCAGCATCGACCTCGGCGGCGGTGTCCGCCTGACGCGCGAGTTCGATCGGCTGCTGCTGCGCGTGCACGCGACTGACGACGACCGCGCCGCGGCCGTCGATACATCTCTCGAGATTCGCACCGCGGCACCGGGCGCCGGCACGTTCGTGCTGGGTGGCCGCACCTGCGAGGCGCACTGGGGGCCGGCATCGGCAGCAGCCGGGTCCGCGCAGACTGCGAGTTTCGATCCCTCCTCGCTGCGCTTCCCGCTCGAGCTGCGCGCGTGGCGCGCCGGCGACCGGATCCGCCTCGCGTACGGCAGCAAGAAGTTGAAGAAGCTGTTTCAGGAGCGGCGAATCGGCCGTTCCGGCCGGCGCCACACGGCCGTGCTCGCCGACGCGGCAGGAGACGTGCTGTGGGTGGTGGGCGTGGCGCGCGCGGCGGCGCCCCTACCGCAACGGAGCTCCGCGTTCGTTATCGCGGTAGGGCGAGTGAGCGGGGGAGCGGGGGAGCGGGAGAGCGGGTGATGGTACTGCCTGATGATGTGCTGGAACGGACGGGCGGGCGTGATGTGCGCCGGATCGTCTACACCAGGGAAGACATCGCTGCTCGGGTGCGGGAGATGGCCGCGGAGATCACCGCATACTATCCGCGCGCCGAGGACCTCCTCGTGCTCGGCCTGCTGAAGGGGTCGTTCATCTTTCTGGCGGACCTCGCGCGTGAGATTGCTCGCCCCGTGCACGTCGATTTTCTCGTTGCGTCGAGTTACGGTGCTGGCACGGTCAGCACCGGACAGGTCAATCTGGTGTATGACCCCGGCGCGAGCCTGGAAGGGCGCCACGTGCTGCTGGTCGAGGACATCATCGACAGCGGCACGACGATCAATCGCCTGGTACCCGTCCTGGAGCAGCGGGGGCCGAGGAGTCTGGAGCTGTGCGCTCTCCTGCACAAGCGGATCGCGCCGGCACTCGCGCGCGAGGCGCGCTGGGTCGGCTTCGAGGCGCCGCACGAGTTCCTGGTCGGCTACGGTCTGGACCACAGTGAGAACTTTCGGAATCTGCCTTTCATCGCGAGTCTCTGAGGCGCGTAAGGATTCAAGGACGGGACATGCAGGACAACAAACCGGATTCGAAGACGACGAAGTGGAGCCGCTTCAGTCGGACGGCCTCCTTCTGGGTCCTCATTGTGGCCACGGCCTTCCTGATCACGGAAGTCTTCCGGCCCGGCCGCGAACAGCCGTCGGAGCTGACGTACACCGAGTTCAAGCGGCAGCTCGAATCGGACAACGTCGCCGAAGTGACGATCATCGACGGCTCGCGCCTGGAGGGTGACCTGCGCCAGCCGGTGCCGAAGGAGCAGGAGTCGGTGCAGGAGTTCTTCACGCTGCTGCCGATCCGCGACAGCGAGACGGTGCTCGAGGATCTCGAGGCCGCGAACGTGCCGATCACGGGCGCCGAGGCGCGGCCGAACTGGTGGGTGCTCGTGCTGCAGGCGCTGCCGTGGCTGCTGATCATCGGCTTCTGGATCTTCATGTTGCGACAGATGCAGGGCAGCGGCTCCAAGGCGTTCCAGTTCGGCAAGTCGAAGGCGCGCCTGCTCACGGGTGATACGCCGAAGGTCACGTTCGCCGACGTTGCCGGCGCCGATGAAGCGAAGGATGAGCTCGAGGAGATCATCGAGTTCCTGAAGGACCCGCAGAAGTTCAGCCGGCTCGGCGGCCGCCTGCCGAAGGGCGTACTGCTGGTCGGCCCGCCCGGCACGGGCAAGACGCTGCTCGGCCGGGCGGTCGCTGGCGAGGCGGGCCGCCCCTTCTTCTCGATGAGCGGCTCGGACTTCGTCGAGATGTTCGTCGGTGTCGGCGCGTCGCGCGTGCGGGACCTGTTCGAGCAGGGCAAGGCGCACGCTCCGTGCATAATCTTCATCGACGAGATCGACGCGGTCGGCAGGCACCGCGGCGCGGGACTCGGCGGCGGCCACGACGAGCGCGAGCAGACGCTGAATCAGCTGCTCGTCGAGATGGACGGTTTCGAGTCGAACGACGGCGTGATCCTGCTCGCCGCGACGAACCGGCCGGATGTGCTCGACCCCGCACTGCTGCGGCCGGGCCGCTTCGACCGTCAGGTCGTGGTGGATGCGCCCGACGTGAAGGGCAGGGAAGGGATTCTGCGCGTGCACCTGCGCAAGGTGCCACTCGGCACCGACGTGGACGTACGTGTGCTCGCCAAGGCGACGCCCGGCATGAGCGGCGCCGACCTCGCGAACCTGGTCAACGAGGGCGCGCTGCTGGCTGCGCGCCGCGACCACGACAAGGTCTACATGGAGGACCTCGAGGACGCGAAGGACAAAGTCATGCTCGGCGCGGAGCGTCGCAGCATGGTGCTGTCGGAGACCGAGCGGAGGCTGACTGCGCATCACGAGGCCGGCCATGCCGTCGTCGCGCTGCGGCTGCCCGGCCTCGATCCGGTGCACAAGATCACGATCGTGCCGCGCGGCCGCGCACTCGGCGTGACCGCGTCGTTGCCGGAGGAGGACCGCCACTCCTACTCGCGCGACTACCTGATCGCCAGCCTGGCCATGCTGTACGGCGGGCGCGCGGCTGAGGAGATGATCTTCGGACCGGCCAAGATCACGACGGGTGCCGGCAACGATATCGAGCGCGCGACGGCGCTCGCGCGCCGCATGGTGACGCAGTTCGGCATGAGCGAGAGCATCGGTCCCATGGCGATCGGCGATGCGGAGCACGAAGTCTTCCTCGGCCGCGAGCTCGGCCAGCGCCGCGTCGTGTCGGAGAGCGTCGCGCAGCGCGTCGATGCGGAGGTCAAGCGCCTGCTCGACGAGGCCTACGGCACCGCGATGCAGATGCTCGAGGCGAACAAGCCGCTGCTCGAGACCATCGCCGACGCGCTGCTCGAGCGTGAGACGCTCGACCGCGAGGACATCGAGCTGCTCGCGTCGGGCGAGCCGCTGCCGGAAGCGAAGGTCGTGCGCCAGGCGCGCGAGTTCGCCGACTCGCTGCGTCGCACAGGCGGCGCGCTGGCCGCGCCCGAAGCGGCGCCGGCCCGCGTGCAGAACCGGGCGGAAGACGACGATGCAGTGGGCGTGGCCGACGGCGGCCAGGACCCGCGCCGCTGATGGCCGCAACCGCCGCCGTGTCGCTCGAGTGGCGCACTGCGCGCGGACGCGTTCCGCTCGACCGTCCGGTCGTGGTCGGGATTCTGAACGTCACGCCCGACTCGTTCTGGGACCGCGGCCGCCACGCGGACGTGGACGCCGCGGTCAGGCATGCAGGGCGCCTGCTCGAGGAGGGCGCCGATGTGCTCGACGTCGGCGGCGAGTCGACCCGCCCCGGAGCCGCACCCGTGGACGTACGCGCGGAAAGCGCCCGTGTCGTTCCCGTGATCGAGGCCGTCGCGCGGCGCTGGCCGGCTGCAGTACTCGCTGTCGATACCGTGAAGGCCGAGGTGGCGCGCGCCGCGCTTGGCGCCGGTGCCGCCATCGTCAACGACGTCTCCGGCCTGCGCCTCGACGAGGAGCTCGCGGCCGTGGCCGCCGCGCACCAGGCGGGCATCATCCTCATGCATTCGCGCGGCGATGTCGCGACGATGGCGCGGTACGACCTTGCCGAATACGACGGCGACTGCGTTCCCGTGGTCGCCGCGGAGCTCGGTCAGGCGATATCGCGTGCGCACACAGCAGGCATCCCCGATGAGGCGATCGTCATCGACCCCGGCCTCGGCTTCTCCAAGCGCACCGAGCATTCGCTGGCCCTGCTCGCGGGCCTGCACCGCCTGCTCGAGCCCGGCCTGCCCGTGCTGATCGGACCGTCGCGCAAGCGCTTCATCGGCGATGCGCTCGGCGGCGCGCCCGCCGAGGACAGGCTCGAAGGCACCCTCGCCGCGTGCGTCGCCGGACTGCTCCTCGGCGCTCGCCTGTTCCGCGTCCACGACGTCGCCGCCGCTCGCCGCGCGCTCGATGTCGCCGAGGCGATACGCCGCGCCGGAACCGGCTGATGGGAGCGCTGCTGCCGTTCCTGCCCGGCCCGCTCGACATGATGCAGATCCTCATCGTCGCAGCAACGTTCTACTACGTGCTGAAGCTGCTCGCCCGCACGCGTGCGATCCAGATGCTGATGGGCCTCTTCGTGCTGACTCTCATCTTCTTCCTCGCCCGCATCCTGAACCTCGACCTGATCCGCTACATCCTGGCGCGGCTCTTCGAGTACGGCGCGATCGCGGCACTGATCGTCTTCCACCCCGAGCTGCGAGCGGCGCTCGCGCGGCTCGGCCAGAGCCGCATGATCCGGTTCTTCAACCGGCTCGAGGAGCGCGAGGTCGTGGAGGAGCTCGTCGAGGCGATCGACAGGCTCACGCGCGCGAAGATCGGCGCCATCGTCGCCGTCCAGCGCGACGTCGGACTCGACGAGTACGCCGACACCGGCACGCGCATCCAGGCCCGCGTTGCTGCGGACCTCGTCGTCAGCCTGTTCGCACCCTACGGCCCGCTGCACGACGGCGCCGTCCTGATCGATGGCGACACGATCATCGCCGCGGGCGTGATCCTGCCACTCACGCAGTTCCCGGTCGCGGACCGCAGTCTCGGCACACGCCACCGCGCGGCGCTCGGCCTGTCGGAGGAGACGGACGCGCTCGTTGTCGTGGTGAGCGAAGAGACGTCGCAGATCTCGCTCGCACACCGCGGCCGGCTGTCGCGCAACGTCGAGCTCGACCGCGTCCGCGCGGCACTCGCGGGCGGGCCGATCGAGGCCCTGCCCAGCACCGCCGGACCCTGAATCCGGCGCCGTTGACACTCTACCGGACGCGGAATACATTCAGCGAGATCCGAACGCATTCCCCACAAGTCGCGCGACCCCGACCACTGTTGCCCGGAGTGTTCTCTTGGAAGAGACCGGAATTAGCTACACGCTGCTCACGCTGTTCCACGACGGCGGTGGCTGGATGTACCCCCTCATCCTGTGCTCGCTGTTCGCGCTCGGCGCGATCATCGCCAAGGGGTACACGCTCTGGGCGGCTCACCGCAATTCGAAGATGGTGCTCGAGCAGATGGAGACGCTGGTCCGGGCCGGCAGGGTCGACGAGGCGATCCGCATCGCCGCCGAGACGCCGGGTCCCGTCGCTGCCATCATGTACTCCGGTCTCCGCCGCATGCGCGACCACCAGGCCGGCGAGGACATCGAGAAGGCGATCCAGACCGCGGGCGTCGTCGAGCTCGGCTTCCTCGAGCGCGGCATGGCCGTCCTCGCGACCGTCGCAAACGTGGCTCCGCTGCTAGGCTTCCTCGGCACCGTCGCCGGCATGATCTCCGCCTTCGGCGCCATCGCGCTCGCGGGACAGGTGGACGCCACGCTCGTCGCTGGCGGCATCAAGGTCGCGCTCATCACCACTGCGGCCGGCCTCATCATCGCCATTCCGGTCAACCTCTTCTACAACTACTTCGTCACCCGGATCGACGCGCTGATCCTCGCGATGGAGAAGGGTACCTCGCAGGTGCTCAATCTGGTATGGGACCTCGGCGACGACTCGGGTGCCGCGGCACTCGCCGCCGGCGGTGGTGTACCCAGACACAGTCCCATTCCGCCGACCGGCTCCGTCGAAGGCAAGGGCACGCCGGACCGCGGCGCCGCGTCCGACTCCGATCACCAGCCGTAACCGCCGAGCAGGGAGAGCTGACATGGCAATAATGAAGAAGAAGAACCGGGCTTCGAGCGAAGTGCCGACCGCTTCGATGGCGGACATCGCCTTCCTGCTCCTGGTCTTCTTCCTCGTAACGACCGTCTTCGATGAGGAAAAGGGCCTGCGCATCGTGCTCCCGGAGGCGGACAACGAGGTCGAGGTTTCACCGAAGAACATCCTTTTCCTCAAGGTCCAGCCCGACGGCACGATCTCCATCAAGCGCGGTGAAAGCCCGCAGGAGCAGCCGGCGCGCGCGAACGAGATCGGCGCCATATGGCGGCAGGAGGTGACGCAGAACCCGAACCTGATCGCTGCCGTCATGACCTCCGCCGATGCCCCGTACCGGTTCATGATCGACGTTCTGGACCAGCTCCAGGCGGCGAAGGCCGACAAGATCTCACTACAGATCCTGGAGTAGACCGACATGATGGGCAAAGGCCTCAAGCGGAAGTCGAAGGCGGCGAGCGAGATCCCGTCGTCTTCCCTGGCGGACATGGCATTCCTGCTGCTGATCTTCTTCATGGTGACGACCACGTTCCCGAAGGAGGAACAGCGGGATGTGACGTTTCCCGAGGCGGAGGCGACGCAGAAGCTGGAGGAGCCGCGCCGCGATGTGCTGCACATCTACATCGAGCCGGACGGCAGCGTCTACATCGAGGACAACCTGATCGCGATGCCGGACGTCTCCAACTACGTGGCACCGATCTACGCCGAGAACAACGGTACGGTCATGATGCTGCGATCGGATCGTGAGGTCCCCTACAGGGTAGTAGATCAGATCCTTGCCGAGCTGCAGGAAGCTGGCGCGGTTCGTGTATCCTTCTACACGGACCTGGAGCAGCGCATCATGAGGGAACGGAGGTAGGAATGGAACCGACCACGAGCACGGTGGACACGGCCAACGACCGCTTCAAGCGGGGGTTCGGCGACTGGTTCTGGTACTCCATCGCGGGCGCCGCGATGCTGCACCTCGTCCTGTTCGCTTTCTTCCCGGACATGTCGTCGGCCGACATGAGCACTTCGTCGGATGAGCTGATCGCCGTCGACATCCCGGACGAGATCACGATCCCGCCGCCCCCGGAGCAGATCGCTCGCCCGGCGACGCCGGTCGTGAGCGCGACGAACATCGATGACGACATCACGATCGCGCCGACCACGTTCGATGCCAACCCGGTGAGCAACCTGCCGCCGCCGCCCACGTCGACGACGGGCGATGCGGACCTGTCGCGTGCGCCGACGTTCACGCCGATGACGGTGCGGCCGGAGCTAAAGAACCGCGATGAAGTGCAGCGTGCGCTGGTGCGCAACTACCCGCCGCTCCTGCGTGACGCGGGCATCGGCGGCAGCACGAAGCTGTGGTTCTTCATCGACGAGAGCGGTCGCGTCATCAAGACGGAGTTGAAGGAGTCCAGCGGCTATCCCGACTTCGACGCGGCTGCTGACGCGGTCGCCGAGGTGATGGAGTTCTCGCCCGCCCTGAACCGTGACAAGAAGGTTCCGGTGTGGGTCGAGATCCCGATCGTCTTCAGCGCGCGCTAGAGATCGATCGCGGCATCTGCCCGCCGGGTGAGTGAGAAGGGGATCGGTCGCCGCGACCGGTCCCCTTTGCACATCAACGTTGACCGTGTTCGTGAAACGTGAATCCGACGGGACAGGGACTCGAGGTGTGGTGTACGGACATGGGTGAGGCCCAGAGCGCACGGCCCTTCTTTTTTCGCTGCACGCGTCCTACAATTCCGCACCCATGTATGATCGTCGGCTGAGCCAGAGTCTTCCGCGGGTCGAGGAGCGGATCGCCGCCGCGAGGAACCGCGCGGGCCGGGCTGACGCCGTGCGACTGATCGCGGTCACCAAGGGGCATCCGGTGGAGGCCGTGGCTGCGGCGGTACGCGCGGGGCTGCGCGATGTGGGCGAAAATCGCGTGCAGGAGCTGGAGGAGAAGCGCGCGGCATTCGATGCCGCCGGCGCCGGAGACGCAGCGGGTGCCGCCGGTCCGGAGTGGCACCTGATCGGGCATCTGCAGCGCAACAAGGTGCGTCGCGCGATCACGCTCTTCGAGATGATCCACTCGGTCGATTCGCTGCGTCTTGCGCAGGAGCTGTCGAAGGAGGCGGAGCGAGCCGGCATCGTGGTACGCGCGCTCGTGCAGGTGAACGTCTCGGGCGAGGTAACGAAAGGCGGTTTCGAGGCGGCGCGCGCGGTGGACATGATCGCGGGTGTCGCGTCGCTGCCTGGTATCGCTGTCGAGGGCCTGATGACGATGGCGCCGTTCACGGACGACGAGGCAATGGTCCGTTCCACGTTCGCCGGCGCGCGCGGACTGCTCGAGCGATGCGCGGCGGAGGGCGTGCCGGTGGGACGCGAGCTGTCGATGGGCATGTCGGGCGATTACGAGATCGCGATCGAGGAAGGCAGTACCATGGTACGAATCGGAACCACTCTGTTCGGGGAGCGCGAGCCATGATCGACCTCACGCCGCTGGAGGTCCGCAAGAAGAAGGGCGAATTCAGGCGCGCCATGCGCGGCTATGAGCCGTCGCTCGTGGACGACTTCCTGGACCTCGTCGCCGACCGCATGGAGGAGCTCGTGCGGGAGAACCTGTCTTATGGTGAGCGGCTGACGCGCCAGGACCAGCAGGTCGCGGAGTACCGGGAGAGGGAGCGTGCGCTGACGGAGGCGCTGGTGACCGCGCAGGAGATGCGGGAAGAGATGCGCCGTCAGTCCACGCGTGAGACGGAGCTGGTGAAGCAGGCGGTCGAGCAGGAGACGACGCAGTTGCGGAGCAAGGTGCAGCACGAGGTCGCGCAGCTCCGGTCGGCCGCGCAGCAGGAGTCGACCCAGCTCCGGTCGGCTGCCCGCGAGGAGGCGGCCCGCCTCCAGACGCAGGTGCAGCGGCAGCGGGACCGCGAGGAAGAGGCGCTGCGTCGATTGCGCGCGCAGAGGCGCCAGTTTCTGGCCAAGTACCGCGCGTTCCTCGAGCAGGAGCTGACCGAGCTCGGCGTGGTCGCCGCGTCGCTCGCGGCCGAACCCGGTGCTGCCGCGGGCGGTCCGGCGGCGCCGGCGGCGCCGGCAAAGTCGGCCGTGCGGCCCGCAGCCGCAACGCCGGATCTGCCGCCAGCCGTCGCGTTCACGGCGGGGTTGACGCTGACGGACGCGCCGTCGGGTGCGGATGACCTCGACCCTTCCGGCATCGACGATGAAGGCGACGACCCCGATGAAAGGGACGTCGACGCGCTCGGCGGCGACCTCGACTTCGGTGAGCCCTCCGGCCTGGCCGCCCGTCCGGTCCTCGAGCCGTTCGCGCCTGAGCCATACGAGCCTGAGCCGGGCGAGCTGCTGGACACCGCTGTCGATTATCCCGCGACCGCCGACGACGACGCCGGCTACGGCGTGAGCTCGTTCGAGCTGGCCGATGATGCGGCGAAGGCCGGCGGCCCTGCCACCAGCGGCGACACCGGTACTGACGACGACGATGAGGAAACCTCGCTGCTGCTGCGCAACGCTGCGGCGGCCGGATACCGCGTGAGCGAGGACGACGAGCTCCTGCTGGATGATGCGATCGAGGGCGGCGAGCTCGCGTCGGACGAAAACGACGACGACGACCAGGACTGGCTGCCGACGCTGCTCGAGGACCGGTCCTGACAGGTGGAGAAGAACGCCGAATGAAGTACCCGGAGTACCCCGCCAGCGCCAACGAGCTGGAAGACACGACGCTCGCGCGCTGGCGCGGGGAGGACCTGTTCCGCCGCACACTCGAGCAGACGGCCGGCGCAGACGAGTTCGTGTTCTACGAGGGGCCGCCGACCGCGAACGGGCGGCCCGGCATCCATCACGTGCTGAGCCGCACGATCAAGGATGTGGTGTGCCGCTACCAGACGATGCGTGGACGGCATGTCACGCGGATCGCCGGCTGGGACACGCACGGCCTGCCCGTGGAGATCGAGGCGGAGAAGAAACTCGGGATCAGCGGCAAGCGTGCGATAGAACAGGTCGGTGTCGCCCGGTTCAACCAGGTCTGCCGGGACAGCGTATTCACGTACAAGGAAGACTGGGAGCTGCTGTCGGAGCGGATCGGCTACTGGCTCGACTACTCCGAGCCGTATGTGACGTTCGAGACGCGTTACATCGAGAGCGTGTGGTGGATCCTGAAGCAGCTCGACGAGCGCGGCCTGATCTACCGCGGGCACAAGAGCGTGCCGTACTGTCCGCGCTGCGGCACGGCGCTCAGCTCGCACGAGGTGGCGCAGGGCTACGAGGACGTCGCGGACCCCTCCATCTACTTCTCGGCGCCGCTCATCGACCGACCGGCCACGTCGTTCCTCGTCTGGACGACGACGCCGTGGACGCTGCCGTCGAACGTGGCGCTCGCGATCCATCCGGCGATCGACTATGTCGAGATCGCGGTGCCGGGCGGAGGCGAGGGTGACGGGCGATCCTGCATCCTCGCCGCCGGTCGGGTGGACGCGCTGTTCGGCGCGGACGCGCGAGTCGTGCGGCGGTGGACGGCCTCGGAGCTGGAAGGGCTGCGGTACGAGCGGCCGTTCGATCTGGTGGGTGGCAGTGGAGACGAAGGGGAGGAGAACGCCTGGCGGGTCGTGCTGGAGGAGTTCGTCACGGCCGAGGACGGAACGGGTATCGTGCACATGGCGCCGGCGTTCGGCGCCGACGACTTCGCGGCCGGCCAGCGACACGGGCTGCCGCTGTACCGGCCGGTGGATGACGCTGGACGGTTCCGCGAGGAGATCGAGCTGGTCGGCGGTCAGTTCGTGAAGGATGCGGACGCGGTGCTGGTCGAGGCGCTGCGGCAGCGCGGCCGCGTGTTCCGCTACTCACTCGAGACGCACTCCTATCCGCACTGCTGGCGCTGCCGCAGTCCATTGCTGTACATGGCGCGGGACTCGTGGTACATCCGCACGACCGAGGTGAAGGACCGGATGCTCGCGAACAACGCTCAGGTCGCGTGGCATCCGCCGGAGATCGGCACTGGCCGGTTCGGCGAGTGGCTCGAGGGCAACATCGACTGGGCGATCTCGCGCGAGCGGTACTGGGGTACGCCGCTGCCGATCTGGGTCTGCGACGCGGACGCCTCGCACACCATCGCGATCGGATCTCTCGCGGAGCTGGCCGGCCTCGCCGGCGAGCTGGCGGACGACTTCGATCCGCACAAGCCGTACATCGACGGCGTGACGTGGCCGTGCACGTGCCGGGCGGGCACGATGCGGCGCACGCCGGAGGTCGTGGACGTCTGGTTCGACTCGGGCGCCATGCCCTATGCGCAATGGCACTACCCGTTCGAGAACGAGGCCGCGTTCCGCCGCCATTTCCCCGCCGACTTCATCTGCGAGGGCGTCGATCAGACGCGCGGCTGGTTCTACTCGCTGATGGCGATCGGCACCATGCTGGACCTCGGGCCGGCGTACCGCAACGTGCTCGTGAACGACCTCGTGCTCGACGCCGACGGTCAGAAGATGTCGAAGTCGCGAGGCAACGTGGTGGACCCATGGCAGGCGATCGACACGTTCGGCGCGGACGCGATCCGGTGGTATTTCCTGACGGTGAGCCATCCGTGGCTGCCGAAGCGCTTCGACCCGGCCGCACTGGGAGAGGCTGCGCGGCGCGCGTTCGATACGCTCGGCAACACGTACAGGTTCTTCGCGCTGTACGCCAACCTCGAGGGCTGGTCGCCGTCCGACGCGGACCCGCCCGCAGTGGCGCGCGGCGTGATGGACCGCTGGATCCTGTCGCGGCTGACGAATGTCGTGGATACGGCCGGCAGCCAGCTCGACGCGTACCAGCTCACGCACTGTGCGCGCGCGATCGGCGACTTCATCGTGGACGACCTCTCGAACTGGTACGTGCGCCGCAGCCGCGGTCGCTTCTGGGGCAGCGGTGACGAGGCGGACACGCGCGCGGCGTTCAGCACACTGCACGAGGTGCTGCAGGTGTTGTCGCGGTTGCTCGCGCCGCTGGCGCCGTTCCACGCGGACTGGCTCCACCGCGCGCTGAAGGATGGCGCGAGCGTGCATCTGGCGTCGTTCCCCGAGCCGGGCGCTCGCGATGCGACGCTGGAAGATGGCATGCGCGTGACCCGCATCCTGGCGCGGCTCGGCCGCGCCGCCCGCGAGCAGGTCAAGGTGCGCGTGCGGCAGCCGCTCGGGCTGCTCCAGGCGGTGGTGCCGGACCCCGGCATCATGTCCGCCGAGCTGCTCGAAGTGCTGAAGGAAGAGCTCAACGTCAAGCAGGTGCAATTCCTGCAGGCCGCGGGGGACCTCGTGACGCTGCGTGCGCAGCCGAACTTCCGCGAGCTGGGCCGTCGATTCGGCGGCAGCACGCAGGAAGCCGCGCAGCGGGTGCGCGAGCTGGGGGGCGATGCGCTGCGCGCGTTTCGTGCCGGTCAGCCGGTCTCGATCGAGGTCGGCGGCACGGCGCACGCGCTCGAGCCCGCGCTGCTGGATGTCATCGAGGCGGCGAGCGGCGACCTCATTGTGGAGTCCGACGAAGGCTGCACGCTCGCGCTGGACCCCGCGATCGATGAGCCGCTCCGGCTCGAGGGCCTCGCGCGCGAGCTCGTGAACCGCATCCAGCGCCTGCGCAAGGAAACGGGGCTCGCAGTCAGCGACCGCATCCGTCTGGGCGTATTCGGCGTCGACGACGTGCTCGGAGCGCTGGAACAGCATGGCGCGTACGTCGCCAGTGAGACGCTGGCTGTGGACGTGGTGAGCGGCGCGGCACCGGCAGCCGAGTGGGCGGGCGCGGTGCAGGCCGTGGATCTCGACGGCGTCGACGCGCACATCGGCGTCAGGCGCGCCTGAGCACGGGGTGGGAATGGCAACTGTGACCGGAGTGAGCGTGGCGGATCGAGATGCGGCACCGATGTGGACGGGCAGCAAGGCGGCGGTGCTCGTGCTCATCCTGCTGGGCGTGCTGGTCCTCGACGTCAGCACCAAGCTCCTCGTGCAGCGGTACTTTCACCTGTACCAGCAGATCGATGTCATCGGCGAGTACGTGCGCCTCACGTACATCTACAACCCGGGCGCTGCGTTCGGCATACACCTGGGTGTCTACTCGCGGCAGATCTTCCTCGTGCTGTCGCTGATCGCACTGTCCGCACTGATCGGCATGTACTGGTACACGCCCGCTATGGACCGCGTGCGGCTCGTCGCGATCGCGCTCATCTGCGGCGGCGCCATCGGCAACCTGATCGACCGCGTACGCTCCGAGAACGGCGTCGTGGATTTCATCGACATCGGCATCGGCGACGTACGCTGGCCGGTCTTCAACGTGGCAGACATGGCAGTGACGACGGGCGCCATCATCCTCGCCCTCTCCCTCTGGAAAGAGGAGCAGCGGGTGGAACGTGAGCAGTGAGCGACACGAGATCGCGGTAGAAGTCGCCGATGGCGCACGCCTCGACACATGGCTGGCTGCCCACGTACCGGATCTCTCGCGGTCGCGCGCGATCCAGCTCCTGGCGGATGGCCGCGTCCTGGTAAACGGCAGGGTGGAGAAGAAGAGCTACCGCCCGGCCGCCGGCGATCTCATCAGGCTGGACCTGCCCGCGCCTGTGCAGGGCGATGTAGCTGCGGAAGCGATCCCGCTGAACATCGTCTTCGAGGACGCCGACCTGATCGTCATCGACAAGCCGGCCGGCCTCGTCGTGCATCCCGCTCCCGGCCATCGGACCGGCACTCTCGTCAATGCGCTGCTGCACCACGTATCCGACCTGTCCGGCATCGGCGGCGTACTGCGGCCGGGCATCGTGCACCGCCTGGACAAGGACACGTCCGGCCTGATGCTCGTCGCGAAGAACGACAATGCGCACCGGCGGCTGTCGGCCGCACTGAAACGGCGGGAGGTGCGCCGGATCTATACGGCCGCCGCATGGGGCCACATTGACGGTGACACCCTGGAAGTGGATGCGCCGATCGCCCGCGCCCGCAACGACCGCAAGCGCATGTCCGTGCACGCTGAGGGCCGGACCGCACGCACGAAACTGCGGCGCCTGGCGCGCTGGCGGGCGGCCGACCTGCTCCGGGTGGAGCTGGAGACCGGGCGTACGCACCAGATCCGCGTCCACCTGGCCCACATCGGTCATCCGGTCGTCGGCGACGAAACGTACGGCCGCCTGGCGGCGCGCGGCATGAGCGGACCCGCCCGTGGCTGGGCGATCGATCTCTCACGCCGTGTAGAGCGCCAGTTTCTGCACGCGTCGGAGCTGCATTTCAACCACCCCCGCACCGGCGAGCCCATGCGCTTCGGAGCGCCGCTGCCGCCCGATCTCGCGGCTGCCGCCGAATGGGCTGATTCGACCTCACTCAATGGTTGACCCCGGCCGCGCACGGTCGCTATCTTCAAGCGCCCCAACCGATACGCGTTTTCCCGGTTTGCGTGCGCAGCTGCAAACGCCTGTCTCAGCGGAACAAGTGCCGACTACCGCCCACGTTGCCGAAGCCGGAACAGGAGCGCCCGCGGCGACGCAATGGGTCGTTTTCCGTTGTGCGGACCGGCGGTTCGGCGTCCCGCTGGAAAGCGTGACCGAGATCATTACGCCGCGCCCGTTCACTCGCCTGCCGGGAGCGGGCGCTGAAGTGTGCGGTCTGGTCGGTGTGCGCGGCCGCGTCGTGACCGTGCTCGACATGGGCATCCTGCTCGGGCTGCCCGCGTCGCGTCTCGTGGCCGATCACCGGCTGCTGCTGCTCGACGTGACGGGGCGGCGGCTCGGAGCCGCGGTGGACGATGTCGTCGCCGTCGCAGCAGCGAGGATGGAACCGCTGACGGCGACGGAACCGCTGCGGACGAGCGATGCCGCCGCCGTCCTCGGCGCGGCGCGCAGCGATGACGGCGTCTTCACGGCGCTCGATCCCGTACGGTTGCTGGCATACCTGGTCCGTACCTGATTAACTGACGAGTACTGCTGCCGAGGAAATGCGAGATGGCAAGGACGGTCCTGATCTGTGACGACGCGCTTTTCATGCGCTCGATGCTGGCCGACATCCTTAAGGGCGCCGGCTTCGAGGTTGTGGGAGAAGCGCAGACGGGCGCTGAGGCTGTGAAGCGGTATGCGGAGTTGAAGCCCGATCTCGTCACCATGGACATCGTGATGCCTGACATGGGCGGCATCGACGCCGTGCGTGCGATCGTGAAGCAGTCGCCGCAGGCGCGCATCCTCATGTGCAGTGCCATGGGGCAGCAGGCACTCGTCATCGAGGCGATCCAGGCGGGTGCGCGTGACTTCGTTGTGAAGCCGTTTCAGCCATCGCGCGTGCTCGAAGCGGTGCAGCGGGTCCTCGGCTAAGGCCGGCCATGGATCTCAGCCGTTTCCTCGACCTGTTCATCTCTGAGTCGCAGGAACACGTCGCTCTGCTGCATCGCAGCCTGATCGCGCTCGAGTCCGATGCGGCCGCCGTAGACGAGGCGTTCCGCGCCGCCCACACGCTCAAGGGCCTCGCCGCCGCCATGGGCTACGCCGCTGTGGGCGACCTCTCGCATGAGCTCGAAGACACCCTCGAAGAGATACGGGGCGGCCGCCTCGAGACCACCAGCGTCCTCATCGACACACTGCTCGGCCAGGCGGATGCGCTCGAAGCCGCCGTCGCCCTGGCAGCGGCCACGCCGCCCGGTACGACCGCACCCGGGGCTGCCACGGCGACTGCCGCAACGGAGTCGGCAGGTTCGGCCGCGCCCGGCACGGCTGAGCCCGTCCGCTTTCCGGAAGGCACCCGCCTCGCAGCGCGGGTCACGCTGCTCCCGGACACACCCATCAAGGCCGCCCGCGCGATGCTGATCATGCGATCGCTGGCCGAGCACCAGGGCGTGCTCGGCTCCGCGCCCGCCGCATTCGACGATGATTTCGGCGGGGAGTTCAGCGTGTTCCTGGGCGAGGTGGCGGACGAGGCAGCAGTCGAGGCCGCGATCCGGGGTGCCGGCGACGTGGCATCGGTCGAGCTGGTGGCGCCGGCGCAGGCCGCGCCTGTGGCGGCCTCGCCTGCCGGTGCAGGGAGCGCCGCCCCGCAGCGGCAGGTGCGCGTGGACGGTCGCCGGCTGGACGGCATCGCCGAAGGCATCGGCGAGCTGTCGGTGCTCTATGGCCGCATGGCGCCGGCCGCCAGCGCGACGCCGGCGGGACTGGATGAGATCCTGGCGCGCATGGGCTCGCTCGTGAAGCTGCTGCAGCACGAGGTGCTCGCACTGCGGATGGTTCCGGTGCGGGAGGCGTTCGAGCGACTGCCGCGCGTGGTACGTGACGCGAGCCGCAAGCTCGGCAAGGAAGTCGACTTCGTCGTGGAAGGCGATGACGTCGAGCTCGACCGCGCGATCCTGGAGGAAATCGGCGAGCCGCTGGTTCACCTGCTGCGCAACTCGGTGGATCACGGGATCGAGACGCCGGAGCAGCGCGTTGCAGCCGGCAAGACTGCGAAAGGCCGCATCCGCGTATGGGCGGAGCGCGAGCGCAGCAGCGTCCGCATCGTGGTCGAGGATGACGGGCGGGGTGTGGCGGCAGAGAAGGTCGTCGCGCGGGCGCGGGCGGCCGGCCTGCTGGAACCGGAAGCCTCCGGTGACGTGACGGACGAGGAGCTGTTCCGGCTGCTCAGCCACGCGGGCCTGTCGACTGCGGAGCAGGTGAGCGACGTCTCCGGCCGCGGCGTCGGCATGGACGTGGTGGTGAGCCGGATCCGCGCCCTCGGCGGCGCCATCGAGATGCGGACGTGGCCCGGCTCCGGCACCGCGTTCCACATCCGCCTGCCGATCACGCTCGCGCTGGCGCTCGCGCTGCGGGTCCGCATCGGCGATGAGGAATACGCGATCCCGCTGACGCACGTGTCGGAGGCGGTCGAACTGCAGCCGCACGCGTTCCTGCTCGATGGCCGCGAGATGCTGCAGCTGCGGGATGAGCAGATGCCGCTCGTCAGAATGCGGCGCCGCCTGCGCGTGCCGCCCGATGGCGGCACCGAGCAAGCCGCCGTCATTGCCGAGATGGGTGACCGGCGCGCCGCGCTCGCAGTGGACGAGCTGATCGGCCGCGAGCAGATCCTCGTCAAGACCTTCGACCCCGTGGCGGGCATGCTACCTTACTTCTCCGGCGCGACGATGCTGGCGGACGGCCGCCCCGCGCTGGTGCTGGATCCCCTCAGCGTGATTTGAGGTCGGGAATGGACCTGCGTTCTCTGGACGCATCACAGCTGGATGCGATGCGTGAAGTGGCCAACATCGGCGCCGGACACGCGGCGACGGCGCTGTCCCAGATGACCAACCGTGTCATCATGATCAGCGTGCCGGAAGTCAGCATCATCAAGCTGGAGGAAGTCGACAGCATCCTGGGAGAGCCCGGTGAGGTGGTCGCGGCGGTGATGATGAAGGTGCTCGGCGATGTCACCGGCCGGACCGTTCAGGTCTTTCCCGGGCCATCGGCAGTGAAGCTCACATCGATACTGCTCGGCGGTCCCGAACCCGAGTTCCCCGACGGCTTCACGGACGTGCATCAATCCACGTTGAAGGAGATCGGCAACATCATCGTGGGTGCGTACCTGAACGCGCTGTCCGACTTCATGGGCATGCTGCTGATCATGTCCGTGCCCGCGATCGCGATCGACATGGCCGGCGCCGTCATGACCACGAGTTATCTGAATTTCGGCGACGACAAGGACTTCGTCTTCTGTATCAACACCGAGATGAGCATGGGCGATGAGCAGATCCGCGCGCACTTCCTGCTCATTCCCGACGATGCCTCGCTCCAGGTGATCCTCCGGGAGATGAAGCTGGGCTGATGAGTACGCGGCCGCGCGACAGCATCCCCGCACAGGTGCCATGGGCCGACCGGGGCGCCGCGGCGGCGCAGCCGTCGCCGCGGTCGCAGCGCGACCTCGAGCTGTTGCGTGCGCTCGCCCGCCGCATCAATCCGCAGGACGCCGGCGCGCACAACAACCTGGGCGTCGTCTACCACAACAAGGGCCTGTTCGAGGAGGCCGTAGAGCATTTCGAGCGCGCGCTGGACATCGATCCGCGCATGCAGGTTGCCGAGCGCAACCTGCAGATCGCCTACTTCGGCACCGGCCACTTCGAGCGTGTCTCCGCGGAGCTGCAGCAGCGGCTGGAGCAGGATCCGTCCGACGAGGACGCGCGCGACCGGCTGGCGCGTACCTACTTCAATGCGGGAGAGCTGGCCGACGCGGTGCGGGTGCTGAGACAGCTGCTCGTAATGCGGCCGCGCGACGCGACGGTATACCAGCGGCTCGCACGGGCCGAGATGAAGGCTGGCAACCTGGAAGCCGCCATGGTCGCGCTGCACAATGCGGAGGCGCTCGAGCCGCGCAACGCGCGGGTGCAGCTGCTGATCGGCGAGGTGCTGTACCATCGCGGGCTGAGCCTGGAGGCGCAGGAACCGCTCGAGCGGGCCATCGCGCTGGACCCGAAGCTGTCGGACGCGTACCACCTGCTCGCGTTCGTTTATGGCGATCGGGGCGACACGGAAAAGGCCACTGTCACTGCGGAGCGGGCCGCCGAGCTGAACCCGAGCTACGCCAAGGCGGAGGCGGGGCTGTCTCTAGACAGGTACAGCACAGCCCGCTACGAAGAGCTGGTCGGCAGCCGCGGCGGCGCGGCGCCGGGCGTGGCGGAAGGCGGCGAGCTGGCGCATTACAACCTGGGTGTGGCGTTCCGTCAGAAGGCGCTGTACGAGGAGGCGCTGCGCGAGTTCCGGCTCGCTACCGAGCGCGGCGAAGACATGTTCCTGGTGCAGCAGGCGCAGGCGGAGATGCTGCTGCTGCGCGGCGACAGTGCCGCTGCGCTCGACCTCTATCGCACGCTGATCGAGCAGGAGTCGGGCAGCCCGAAGATATGGAACGAACTGGGCGTCGCGCATCACCAGACGGGTAATCTCGCCGAAGCCGAGGAAGCGTACGACCGCGCCCTGGAGCTCGATCCGAACTACGCCCTGGCCTGGAACAACCTCGGCGTCGTCCGCCACCATCGCGATGATGACACGGCTGAGACTGCGTTTCGTTCCGCCGCGGCCGAGGGACGCGCCGCCGGCGACGTGTGGCGCAACTATGCGCTCATGCTCCACCGCGCCGGCCGGCGAGAGGAGAGCGCGGAAGCGTACGACAGGTCGCTCGACGCGGACGACCATTCCGCCCAGGCGCACACCGGCTACGGCATCCTGCTCATGGAGCTGGGCCGTCCCGGTGATGCGCGGGCGCAGCTGCTGCAGGCTGTCGAGATCGATCCGCAGCTGCCGGAAGCGCGCTACCACCTCGCCTTCGCCATGTCGGCGCTGGGCGAATTCGAAGGCGCACTCCGCGAGACGAAGCTGGCGCTCGAGATGAACCCCTACATCCCGACACCGCGCTTCAGGCTGCTCGTCGACATGCAGTTCGAGGAGGCGAGCGTGCTCGCGCCCGAGCTCGATGCCACGGCGCTCGTCGCCGGAGGCGACGTTATCCGGAGCTTCGACTTCCAGCCGGACCTGCTCGATTCCGTCTTCTCGGATGGCGTTACCGCCAAACCGCCGATCAGTACTGCGGACCGTGCACCGGGCGACGACGCACTTGCGGCCGCGCGCACCGCGCTGGCCACCGGACTGTTGGAGCAGGCGAGCGCGGACGCCCAGCGCGCTGCGCTGTACGGCGCGAGCCGCATCGAAGTGCTGCTGCTGCAGGGTGAAATATTCCTCCGCCGCGGCGCTTCCGGCGAGGCGGTCGAGCGCTTCGACGAGGCACTTGCCGGAATCGCGCGCGATACGACAGGCGATTACGACGAAGCGCTGCGGCGCGCGTTGCATGGTGCTGCGCGGTCGCTGCTCGATCTGGGCCACATGCCGCAGGCCGTCGAAGCTGCGGAGCGGTTGTGCGCGCTTGCGCCGGGCGATGTCGAAGCATTGCGCACGCTGGGCGAAGTGCTGTCCCGCGTCGCGGACCACGCGCGCGCCGCGATCGTGCTGGAGCAGGCTCGTCTCAGCGCGCCGAACGACTCGGGCCTGCTCACGCAGCTGGGCGCCGCCTACGCGGCGGCAGGCGACCTCGATGGCGCCGAGTCGGCGCTGCAGCATGCGGTCGCGCAGGATCCCTTCGCCGTCCGCGCGCGGACCGTGCTCGGCAACGTGCTGATGGAGATCGGACGCACCGGTGAAGCGGAGGCGCAGTACCGCGAAGCGCTGCGCGTGCTGCCGACCTACGGCGAAGCCGTGTTCGGCCTCGCGGCGCTCGAGGAGGGGCGCGGACGGCTGCACGAAGCCGTGCACGTGCTCGTGGACCTGCTCACGATCCAGCCCTACCGCCCTGATGCGCTCATCCGGCTCGGCGACCTGCTGCTCGCCACCGGACGTCCGGCCGAGGCGCGATTCGCGTTCGCGCGCGCGCTGCGTATCGATCCGCACAGCAAGCGCGCGCGCGCTGCACTGTCCGGAATGGAACCGGCGCAGGCCTGACGCATGGCGATCGAGGGGCCGCTCGCGGAACTGAGCCTGCAGGACGTGCTGCAGCTGCTGGAGCTCGCCCACAAGACGGGCGTGCTGACGATCCGGTCCGACCGCCTGAATGACGAGGCAATCGTCCATTTCACACGCGGCGCCATCGTGTTCGCGGTGCGGCGCCGCTCGACGCGGCGGCTGGGGCAGCTGCTGATCCGGGCGGGCAAGCTGACGCAGCGCGAGCTCGACCGCGCCCTGGAGATCCAGCGCGGCGACCCGGCGCGGCGGCTCGCCGAGATCCTGCTCGAGATGGGCAGCGTCGGCGAGGAAGAACTGGAGCGGCAGCTGCGGTTTCAGATGGAAGAGACCATTTACGAGGTCATGCCGTGGGATGAAGGGTACTTCAAGTTCGAGGAGCGTGCGGAGGTGGGAGATCAGCGACTGCTCGCGAGGGTACGCGTCGAGTCGCTGCTGATGGAGGGCGCACGCCGCATCGACGAGTGGACCCGTCTCGAGTCGAAGGTGCCCAATCCCGAGGCGGTCCCGATCATGGCCTCGAACGCGGATCGCGAGATGACGCCGCTCGACCTGCGCTCCGATGAATGGGAGGTGCTCGCGGAGATCGATGGCAACCGCGACGTACGGCAGCTCGCGGCCGACCTGGGACGCTCGGCGTTCGACGTCGCGAAGACGATCTACGGCCTGGTCAGCACGGGCGTGCTGGAGGTGTCGGAGCGGTACAACCGGATTCCCGAGATGGAGCTGAAGAAGGCGTGTGCGGAGGTGGAGTCCCTGCTGCAGAGTGGCAAGAACGAGCAGGCATTGAAGCTCGCGGCGCAGCTCGAGACGAGCTACCCCGAGCGCGCCGAGCTGGCCGTGCTGTCGGGCCGGACGCTCGTTGCGCAGAACCGCATGCGGGCCGCGACCGAGTCGTTCGCCCGCGCCGTCAGTCTGGACCCGCTGGCGATGGACGCCCACTACCTGCTCGGCTTTGCCGCCGTGCGGACGGGTGAGATGGACCGCGCAGTCAAGGCGTGGGAGACCTATCTGAAGCTGGCGCCGAACGGTGAGCCGCGCCAGCTGGCGGCACAGGCGCTCGCAGCGCTGCGGGCCCTGACCCAGATCGTGACCAGAGCGACGATGAATTGATGCGCATGAAAGCACCAGCACAGGCCGACCTGCAGCGTTGGAGCGACGAAGTCGCGCGCGACCCGCGTTCCCTCGCGTTCCTCCCGCTCGCCCGGGCGTACCGCCGGCAGGGACTGCGCAACGAGGCGAAGCAGCTGTGTCTGCGCGGTCTCGAAACGTACCCCACTCATGTGGAAGCGCATGGTCTGCTCGCCCTGCTCTACCTCGAGGCGGGCGACACGACCAGGGCCGCCGACGAGTGGTCCATGGTGCTGCGCGTGGATCCCGACAACTTCAACGCACTCCGCGGCATGGGCTTCTGCTATCTCGAGCAGGACCAGCTGAGTCGTGCGCGGCAGATGCTCGAGCGCGCTGCGCTGCTGCGCCCGGCCGACACCGCCGTGCAGGAGGCCTTGCGCGTGCTCGGCTCGCGCCAGGACCCCGCACATCACGGAACGCCGCGTGCCGCGGGTGCCGTTACCCCCGACGACCCGTGGGTGCTGCCTGCGGCAGCGGGACCGGCCCCCGACGGCGCCACGGAACCGCCAGCGGCTCCGCGTGCAGGTGCGTCTGCGGGAGGGCAGGCGCGCAGCGCTGCGACGGCGCCGGGCGTCGCCGCGGTGACGGATGATCCGACACTGCTGTTCGACGAACTGCTCGCGGCGGGCCCGCTGCTCGGCGCACTGCTGATCGACTCGCAGGGCATGGTGCTCGGCGGTCGGCTCACGGCCGACGTCGCGGGCGACGCCGCCGTGCTCGGCGCCGTGATCGGCAGCGCGATCGGTGAGGCGGCGCGCACGGCAATGCACCTCTCGCTCGGCGAGTGGCGCGGCATCCTGCTCGAAGCCGATCACGCGCTGCTCCACATTGCCCGCGCAGGCGACGATGCGGTCGTGGTGCTGGCCGCGCGCCGGAACGCGCCCGCCGGCTGGATGCTGCGTGCGGCCGCGCAGGCCGCAGACCAGGCAGTCGGGTACCTGGAGGCATACGCATGAGCGACATCTTCACGGCGGCCGTCGAGCGACTCAGCCGCGTCGCCGGCGTACGCGGCGCGCTGATCGTCGATGCAGACACTGCCGTGCCGGTCGTCGCCGAGCTGAGCGACGGCGTGAACGGCACCGCCGTGGCCGCGCTCGCAGCGTCGCTGTTCCAGCGAACGGCGCGCGCGAGCGAGACGGCGCAGTTCGGGCGGCTGACGACGCTGCAGCTGGAAGCCGAGGAAGGTCACGTCCTGGTGGTGGACGCGGGCGACGTGATCCTGGTCGTCGTGGCCGAGCACGATGCGCAGCTCGGGCTGGTCCGCCTCGAGGCGCACCGCGCCGCGGGGTCGCTGGCATGAGACGTACCGAACTGCCCCGGCTGGTCGAGGTACTGAAAGCGCCGCTGCGCAGATTCGTGCGCGAGTCGCGCGTCCGCATCGTGGTGCTGGTGAACGGCGCCGGCCAGGTCCTGGCGCAGCACGGCTTCACCCGCAGCTACGAGGTCATGAACGTCGCGTCGCTCGCGGCCGCGACGCATGCTTCGTCGCGCAAGCTGGCCGAGCTGACGGGCGCGGGATCGTGGCAGCACATGTATCACGGCGGCACGCAACAGCAGCTGTTCATGGCGCCGCTGCGCACGCCGGTCGAGGAACTGATCCTCGTCGCGATCATCGATGCCGAGTCGTCGCTCGGCATCGTGCGGCTGTTCTACGACAGCCTCGAGAAGGAAGTGGCTTCACTGCCGGAGTTCGCGGTCGTCCCGGAAGGTACGGCGCAGGCAGACTTTGAACGCGATCTCGAGGCGGGCCTCGAGTTCATTCCGCCGGATGCAGCGAGCGAGGACTGATGTCTCTGGTCAACTATTCGACGCGCGAGATCACCTGCAAGATCGTCTACTACGGACCCGGCCGGTCCGGCAAGACGAGCAACCTGCAGTTCGTGCACGCCTTCGTTCCCGACGAGCGCAAGGGGCCGATGGTGTCGCTCGCGACGGAAACGGACCGCACGCTCTTCTTCGACTTCCTGCCGCTCGATCTCGGCACGATCTCCGGCTTCCGCACGCGCATGCAGCTCTACACTGTCCCCGGGCAGGTATACTACAACGCGACGCGCAAGCTCGTGCTGCGTGGCGCCGATGGAGTCGTGTTCGTGGCGGACTCGCAGCGCGAACAGATGGATGAGAACATCGAGAGCCTGCGCAATCTGCATGAGAACCTGCTCGAGGAAAACATCGATCTGAGCACGTTCCCGACTGTGATCCAGTACAACAAGCGCGACCTGCCGGGCGTGCTGCCGATCGCCGAGCTGGACGACACGCTCAACTTCCGTGGTGTTCCGTCGTTCCCCGCCGCGGCAGTGTCGGGCGATGGCGTATTCGATACATTGAAATCGGCGAGTCAGCTCGTATTGCAGAATCTGTCGAAGCGATTCGGGCAGGAGATACAGCAGCCATGATCGCACGGCACGGGTAAGCGCATGTCACTGGAGTTGGATACACGGCTCACGTTCGACAGCTACATTGTCGGCACATCCAATCGCCTCGCTGCAGCGGCAGCCAGGCGCGTTGCGGATGCGCCCGGTGCTGCGTACAACCCGCTGTTCCTGTACAGCGCGTCGGGTCTCGGCAAGACGCACCTGGTGATGGCGATCGGCAATCATGTTCGCCGCGTGCATCCCGACGTGCAGGTGATCTACGACACACTCGAGCACCTCATGGAGGGCGTGATGGAAGCCATCCAGGCGGGTGAGCGGGACGCGTTCCGGTCGCGGCTGCGCGACTCCTCCGTGCTGTTGCTCGACGACGTGCAGTTCCTGGCTGGCCGGCGCGGTGCGCAGGAGGAACTGCTGCGCGCGTGGGATTCGCTGTCCTCGCGGGGCGGGCAGGTCGTGCTCGCCAGCGACCGGCCGCCGACCGACATCGACGACATCGACCAGCGCCTGCTGTCGCGTTTCTCGGGTGGCCTCATTGCCGACCTGAACGTGCCCGACTACGAGACGCGCGTTGCGATCGTCCGCAAGAAGGCGGAGGAGCGGGGCCAGGATCTGGCTCAGGGCGTGGCGGAGACGCTGGCGAAGGTCGCGTTCACCAACGTGCGCGAGCTGCAGGGCGGCCTGAACCGCGTGCTGGCGGTGCAGGAGCTGGACGGCCGCCCCGTCAGCGCCAGCGAAGTCGCGCAGCTGCTGGGTCTGCCGCAGGAGGGGCCGGTCGCAGACGAGTTCGGCTCTTTCCTGAGTGAGATCGCGGGCGCGGTCGGCGCGGCGGTGGCGAACGTGTCGCCCGAGCAGAAGCTGGCGGACGCGATCCTGCGCTGGGAAGGTGAGGGGTACCGCACGAGGAAGCTGGAGTCGGCGCTGGCCGCACCGCCGTCGGGCGAGGAGGTCGACGCGCTGGTCGGCAGCTTCGAAGGCGCGGTGGCGCGCCTGATGGAGATCGCGGCGTCGGTACGCGAGCTCGACAGCTCGGCGCCGGAGCTCGCCCGCCTCGAGGTGCTGCGCAACCCCGAGCGGCTCGAGGAGGCCGAGGCTATCCTGGACCAGGTGCGCGAGCGGATGCGACCGCTGCCGGCGCCGCCCGCCGCGCCGCGCTTCGACATGCTCACGCTCGATCACAACCTGCTCGCAGTCCGGGCCGCGACGGCGGTCGCCGAACGGCCGGGCGACCGGTACAACCCGTTCTTCGTGCATGCTCCCTCAGGCGCGGGCAAGACGTCGCTGGTGACGGCGATGGCGCTGCTGTTCGCGGAGCGGCACCGGGACGCAGCGGTCGCATTCATGACGGGCGACGCGTTCGCGGCCGAGCTGATCGGCGCAATCAAGCGCAATCAGGTGGACAGCTGGCGCGCGCGCTACCGCCGCGCACGCATGCTGGTGGTGGACGGGGTGGATACGCTGATGGGCACGGAGCGCGCGCAGGAGGAGCTGTTTCACCTGTTCGACGCGGCGCGCCGGTCGGGCGTGCAGCTGGTATTCACGGCGTCCGTGCCGCCACGCGAGTTGAGCGGCTTCGAGGATCGGCTGCGGTCGCGGCTCGAAAGCGGACTCGTCGTGGACCTGTTGCCGTCTGCCCAGGATGAGGCGCTCGCCGCGGAGCTGGAGAAGGTGCAGGCCGCAGTGCCGGCCGAGCCCGCGCTGCGCCAGGACGAGTGGTTCCTGAATCGCGAGAAGCTGCTGTGGCACTGGCCCTATATGCAGGACGCCATGGTCCAGGAGCTGGAGTAGCATGGCCATCAAGGGCAGCCTCAGGGAAGCCAGCCTCGCCGACGTGTGCCAGCTGCTCGCGCTCGGCCAGAAGTCCGGCTGTCTCGCTGTAGCCGACGGCTCGCGTTTCGGCCAGATCTACTTCGACAAGGGCCGCATCAACTACGCGCGGGTCGTGAACCGTCGCGACCGGCTGGGCGACATCCTGGTTCGCGACGGCGTGCTGGGGCAGGAGCAGCTCGAGGACGTGCTGAAACGGCAGTCGCGGGAGCCTGATCGTCGTGTGGGCGAGCTGCTGGTCGCGAACGAGTACATCTCGCGCGACGACCTCACCCGCTACATCCGGCTGCAGATCGAGGAGGCGATCTACCACCTCTTCACGTGGTCGCGCGGCAACTTCTTCTTCGAGGTGGATGCGCGTCCGGACGAAGCAGATGTCGTCGTGTCGATCAATCCGGAGAGTCTGCTGCTGGAGGCCGCGCGCCGCATAGACGAGTGGGGCGAGGTCGAGAAGAAGATCCCTTCGCTGGACCTGCTGTTCGACCTCGAGCGCGAGCGCGTCGCCAGCTCGGGGGTGAGCCTCACGCCGGAGCAGCAGCGCGTGGTACCCCTGCTCGACGGCACGAGGACCGTGCAGGAGATCGTCGATGCGACCGGCCTGACCGAGTTCGACGCGGGCAAGGCGCTGTACGGTCTGATACAGGCAGGCTTCGCACACCGTGTCGGCCGCAAGGCGGAAGAGACGGTGCGCGGTCGGGAGCACGAGCTGCAGGAGCGTCGCAACCTGGGCGTCGCTTTCTACCGGACGGGCATGCTCGAAGATGCAGCGCGCGAGTTCGAGCGCGTGCTCGAGCTCGAAGCCGGCGATTTCGCCGCGCGCTATCACCTCGCGCTGATCAGTCTCCGCGCGAGCGAGTACCGGGAGGCCGTGCGGCGGCTGCGCGCGCTGCTCGAGGAGCGCGGGCCCCACTATGGCGCGTTCGTCAACATGGCGGTGGCGCTGCGGTTCCTGGATCGTCCCGATGATGCCATCCTCGTGCTGGATGAGGCGGAGACCGTGAAGCCGGGCGAGCCCGCGACGCAGCTCGCGCGCGGCATCACGCTGCTGCACGCCGGCAATTTCGCGCAGGCACACGTCGCGTTCGACGACTACCGCGCGCGTCTGCGGCAGGGTGTTCGGCCTTCCGCAGACTTCTTCTATTTCGCAGCGCTGAACCGCGCGGTCATCGACGAGCTGAACGAAGCGGACACGCTCGTGACCGAGGCGCTGGAGGAGTATCCGGACTCCGCACCATTGCTGCTGCTGTCGGGCGCGATCAGCGAGCGGCGGGGCGACCTCGACAATGCCGACCGCGCCTACCGCCAGGTCATCGATGAGGACCCGACCGTGGCGCAGGCGCACAAGAATCTCGGCGACGTGGCGTACCGCCGCGGCTCGCACGAAGAGTCGCTGCAGCACTTCATGCGCGCCGCCGAGATCGACCCCGCCCTCGGTGATGATTTGTTCGCCAAGATCGGCAACCTGCTGTACAAGCTGCGGCGCCTCGATGAAGCCGTCGAGTACTGGCAGAAGTCGATCGCGCTGAACCCCGACAACGCCATCGTCCGGAACAATCTGGAGATCGTGTCGAATGCCTCCGGGTAGCCTGGCGTCGGCGTCGGATGGCGAGGGCGCCGACCCGCCCGGGACCGAGTCGAAGGAGCAGCTGCGGCAGAGGGCGCGCGAGGAGCGTGCGGCGGTCCTCCGCTCGGCAGAGGCTGCGCGTGCGCTCCGGGCCCGTGACACGGCCGGGCTCGTTGCCGCAGCCACGCTCCCGCTCGCACAGGGCGACCTGGACGAGAGCGACGCCGCGGAGCTGCTCGAGCTGAAGCAGCAGATCCAGCGAGCCGTCGCATTCCAGTGCGAGGGGTACAAGGAGAAGTGCCTGCGGCGTCGCATCGGCGTGCGGATGCGTGCGCGCGGCGTTCACACCTACGCCGACTACGCGCGCCTGCTCGAGCACGATGCCACTGAGTACCAGCTGCTGGTGGATACGCTCACGATCAACGTGAGCAAGTTCTTCCGCAATGCCGAAGTCTGGGAGGTCGTCCGCGACAGGGTGCTGCCGGAGCTCTTTGCCCTGGATGCGCCGCAGCTGAATGTGTGGAGCGCCGGTACGGCGGGCGGCGAGGAGGCGTACACGATCTCGATCCTGATGCAGGAATACGCTGCCGCGCACGGCGAAGCTGTCGAGCGCTTCCAGATCACCGGCACCGACATCGACCGCGAGAGCCTGGGGTTCGCCGCGCGCGCGGAGTACACCGATTTCGCGATGACCGATATCGACGAGGCCGTACGCGACCGGTGGTTCGAACACGACACCGTATATCGGCTGAAGCCGCAGGCGCGCGAGCGAGTCAGGTTCGACACGCTCGACCTGATCCGGGACCCGTACCCGACCGGGCAGCACCTGATCTTCTGCCGCAACGTCATAATTTACTTCGAGCGCGCCGTGCAGGAAGTGCTGTTTCAACGATTCCATGATGCGCTGGCGCCGGGCGGGTTCCTGGTGCTGGGCAAGGTGGAGGCGCTCTTCGGCAGTTCATCCACGCTGTTCCAGACCGTTGCGAACAGGCAGCGCGTGTTTCGCAGGACATGAACGAACCGCAGAAGCGCGAGAGGCGCTCATCCCTCGATTTCCAGAGCGACGTGCTGGGCCGCGTGCCGGTGCGGATCGGCGACGTGAAGGTGGCCGAAGGATCGAGCGTTCTGTTCACGATCGGGCTCGGTTCGTGTGTGGCCGTCGCGCTGTACGACGCCGAGAAGAAGATCGGCGGCCTGGCCCACGCCATGCTGCCGCATCCGCACAACGGCCGCGGCGATGCGCCGGCCGGCCGCTTCGCCGTCACGGCAGTGCCCGAGCTGATCCAGCGAATGGAAGCGCAGGGCGCGTCGGTGAAGCGGCTCGGCGCGCGGCTCGCGGGCGGCGCATCGATGTTCCGCGATGTGCTCGATGGCGAAGGACTGCGGCTCGGCCGGCGCAACGTGGACGCGGCGCGCGAGGCACTGCACGCCGCGGGCGTTCCGGTGGATGGCGAGGACGTGTTCGGCACGTATGGTCGCTCCGTGTTCCTGCGCACGACCGACGGCAGGCTGCTCGTGACCTCGGTCAAGCACGATGACGTCCTCCTCTGAACCCGCTGCACCGCCCGCTGCGCGCGCCCGGCGTCGCGTGCTGGTCGCCGACGACAGCGACATCGTCCGCGCGCTGCTGACGGAGTACATATCCGGCTACGGCGGGTTCGACGTGGTCGGTGAGGCCGCGACAGGATACCAGGCGATCCGGCAGGTCCACGACCTGAATCCCGACATCGTCACGCTCGACCTCGATATGCCCGAGCTCAGCGGGCTGGACGCGCTCGGCTACATCATGAGCGAGGCACCGCGGCCGGTCATCATCGTGTCTTCCCAGACGCAGTCCATGGCCGATCCGGCGCTCAGGGCCATGGACTACGGCGCCGTCGAGTTCGTGCCCAAGCCGCTGTCCCGCGCGCCGGAGGAAATCGAGCTGTTCCGCCGCCGCCTGGGTCAGGCACTGCGCGCCGCCGCCATGGCGCGCCTGCTGCGCCGGCCGGCGCGCTCGCAGTCGCCGCGCGCCGGTCCCCGCGCCGCGGCAGCTCCTCATCCGCCCGCCCGCTGCGCAATCGCGATCGCGTCATCGACGGGCGGACCGCGTGCGTTGTCGGATGTCGTGCCGCAACTGCCGCGCGACATCGCTGCTGCCGTGTTCATCGTACAGCACATGCCCCGCCTCTTCACGACTGCACTCGCCCGCAGGCTCGATGAGATGAGCAACGTGGAGGTGTGCGAGGCAGTGAGCGGCGCAATGGTCGCGGAAGGCGTCGTCTACCTCGCGCCCGGCGGCCGGCACATGGAGCTCGAGAGGACGACGGACGGCGTCCGCATCAGCCTGACGGAGGCGCCGGCGCTCTGGGGCGTGCGCCCGGCGGCCGATGTGCTGTTCCCGTCGATCGCACGCATCTACGGCCCCGCCAGCATCGGCGTTGTCCTCACCGGCATGGGCCGCGACGGCGCGGAGGGCCTGCGCGCCATCCACGAGGTCGGCGGCTGGACTGTGGCGCAGGACGAGAGCTCGAGCGTCATAGCGAGCATGCCGCGCGCCGCCGCCGAGCACGCCGATGTCGTCCTGCCGCTCGGCGACATCGCCGGCGAGATCACGACGCGTGCTTCCGTGCGCGCGCTCGTGCGCCCGTCGTGAGTCGCCGCCTCATGATCCGCGCATCACGGCCGATCCGCGCGTCACGGCCGTGAGCCCTGCGCGCCGGCGCGCCTGCTTCGGCTTCCTCGCGCTGCTGCTGTGGTCGCTGCCGGACCGTGCGTCCGGGATGCAGACGCCAGTCGCACAGCCGACCGCCGGGATTCTGCCCGGTGCGGTCGGTGCGACCGGCGAGGTGCGCGGGGGCGATGTGGTGATCCGCTTCTGGCCGGGACAGCGCCGGCTCGCCGAGTCGCTGCTGCCGGAACGCGCGACTCCCGGATTCATCGGCATGCCGTTCGACATTTTCGGGCGAGGCGGCGACATCGTCGTCATGCTGGCGCCGGATGCGGCGCGCTTCGACTCGCTGACCGGCGGCCGCACCCCGGAATGGGGCGCCGGCGTGGCCATGCCGCGGCTGGGCATAATCGTGATCCCCGGGTACGTGTCGGATCGCACGGGCACGCACACGCTTCAGGTCACGCTGCGCCACGAGCTGGCGCACGTCGCGCTGCAGCGGCACCTCGGCGATGCCATCGTGCCGCGCTGGTTCACGGAAGGCTACGCGACGTGGGCAGCCGGCGAGTTCGACGAGCAGCAGGGCTGGATGCTGCGTCTCGCACTCGCGACGGGCCGCGCGCCGCCGCTCGATTCGCTCACCCTCGACTGGCCGCTCATCGCCGCCGACGCCCGGCTGGCCTACATGCTCTCAGCCAGCGCAGTGCGGTACCTCCACTCGCTGGGTCCGCCGAACAGGTTCGAGCGGTTCATGGATGACTGGGCGACATCGGGCTCTTTCGAGCAGTCGCTCCGCGAAGTCTACGTCGTGTCTTCAGCACAGTTCGAGCGGTTGTGGCGTACCCACGTGCGCCGCCGCTATGGCTGGCTACAGGTCATCGCCCAGACGCTCTTCGTCTGGACCGTGCTCGCCGCGGTCGTGCTTGCGCTGTCCATAGTCCGGCGTCGCCGCAACCGTCGCCGAATGGAGCGCATGCGCGAGCAGGAGCCGCCGGACGAGCCGGCGTACTGGATGAACGATGGCGAACAACGTGAAACGAACGACGAACGACGAACGACGTGAAACGTGAAGCGTGAAACGTGAAACGTGAAACGTG
>JBBEBA010000030.1:0-97331 GCA_040882575.1 Gemmatimonadota bacterium | reverse complement strand
CGTGAAACGTGAAACGTGAAACGTGGACCGCCCCGTGGATGCTGGGGCGGCGGGAGCGGAGGGAGGGGCAGGGGTCAGCGGGCACGGGCAGGTTGACGCGACGGGCGAGCGGATTAGGTTAGAGACCATGACTGCACGGATTCGAAAGGCCGCCGTGTCGGCCGCACCTCCGCCGTCGCTGAAGTTCTCGGCGATCAACGGCGTGCTGCTCGCGCTCGGCATTGCCGCGATCGTGGGTGGCTACGTATTGCTGGCGGGAGGCTCTACGGTCGGCGCGCCGCTCCTGCTCGTGATCGGCTACGCCGTCCTCGTGCCGCTCGCCATCATCCTCTGATCGGCATCGCCCGCGCTGGCAGCGAGCGATGTGCGACCAGACCGGAGATGGCGGTGAGCACGGCCGCGAATCCGATCGCCGCGCGGTAGCTCAGCAGATCGGCCAGCAGGCCTGCCAGCAGACCGCCCGCCACGTATCCGAGGTCCCGCCACAGCCGGTACATGCCGACGCCGCTGGCGCGGTCGCGTGGCCCGACCAGATCGCTCACCTGCGCGATCAGCGTCGGGTAGACCGCCGCCGTGCCCAGTCCGAGGACTACCGCTGCCACCGCCCACCACAGGAAGCTGCCGGCCAGGGCAAACACGCCCAGACCAGCCGCCTGGAGCAGCATTCCGTTGACGATGAGCGGGCGACGTCCGGTACGGTCGGAGAGCGCACCAGTTCCGATCTGCGCGACTCCCCAGACCGCCGGGTAGAGCGCCGCCAGCCAGCCGATCTCGCGCAGCGAGAGCCCTGCCGCCGCGAAGAAGAGCGGGAAGAGTCCCCACGCGAGACCGTCGTTCAGGTTGTTGACGAAGCCGGCCTGGTTGGCCGCGAACAGCGGCCGGTGCGCCCAGCTCACATGCCACAGCCTCGCCCGGATCCCCGATGGAAGCGCGGCCGCCCCGCCCTCGCTCGTCGGTTCGGCCGTGGCGTGCTCGATCTCGACGTGCGCAGCGGTGTCGCGCACGAAGAGCAGTGTGAACACGAGTCCGAGCGTCGCCGCTGCGCCGCCGATCCAGACAGGACCGCTGCGTGCACCGAGCTCGGCCGCCATGTAGCCGGCGCCGAGCGCCGCGAGAGCGACGGCGAGATAGCCCGCGAACTCGTTGAGTCCCATCGCGAGGCCGCGCTGTCTCGGCCCCACGAGGTCGATCTTCATGATGACCGTTGCCGACCAGGCCAGCCCCTGGTTGATGCCCAGGAGCAGGTTCGCGAAGATCACCCAGTTCCACGAAGGGGCCCACCCGATGAGCGGCGGTACGGGCAGAGCAAATAGCCAGCCGATCAGCAGGATGCGGCGCCGGCCGATCCGGTGGGCGAAGTCGCCGGCCACGAAGTTGGCGATCGCCTTGGACATGCCGAAAGCGATCAGGAAGGAGAGCGTCGCCGTCGCCGAGGCGACTCCGAACTCCTGCTCAGCCAGAAGCGGGAGAACCGAACGCTCTACGCCCACCATGGTACCGACGAAGGCGTTCACCAGCACGAGCAGCGAGAACTGAACACCGTTCTCCCGGAGCCCGAGGCGGACGCCCGGCGCAACGCGCGTCGCCATCACGCGCTTTGCATTCTCCGCGTCACGCTGTGACCATCGCGGGCGTCCCGAGGTTCGCGGCGCGGGTCTCGGCCGCGCGCTCCGGACGCGGCGGAATGTCACTCAGCATCAGCGCGACGAACTCCTCCTCGTCCGTGACCGAGAAGGCGCGGTTGAATCGCCGCTCGAATCCGATCGTCGACGTGGCCTTGCCGCTGAGTCCGCGGCCACAGACGGAGCCCGAGAACGCGCCGGGCAGGACTTCGACGTGGTCCGGCAGTGCGCGCAGCTTCCGGGCGCTCCGGAACAGCGCGCGAGCACCATCCTCTGCGCTCGATGCCAGTTCCGTACGACCCATGTCGCCCACCATCAGCGTATGGCCCGTGAGCACGAACCAGGGTTCCGACGCGCGGGCGCGGTCGGTCACGAGCAGCGAAATGTGCTCGGGTGTGTGACCGGGCGTGTGCAGCACCTGCGCGGACACGTTGCCGAGACGCAGCACGTCGCCATCGCCTACGCCACGGTAGGTGTAGCGCGCTTGCGCCGCAGTGTATAGCACGTACTCGGCACCAGCGGCTTCCGCCAGCCGCCGCCCACCCGAGACGTGATCCGCGTGCACGTGCGTATCGACTACGTAGCGGATCGGCAGGCCCAGCAGCTCCGCCTCCCGCAGATACCGCTCGATGTCTTCCGTGGGATCGACCACCGCGCCCGACGCCTGGCCGCCGCACCCGAAGAGATACGACGCGCCTATGACCGGGCTGCTGTCGAGGTACTGTCTGAGGATCATGTTCACCTCCCTGTAGTGCTCACCGGCTGTCCGGCCAGCCGCCATTCCCCGATGCCGTGCTCCATCCGCCGGGCCGCGTAGCCGTGCTGCCGCAGCCTCTCCACAGCCTCCACGGCAAACACGCAGAACGGTCCGCGACAGTACGCGATCACCGGACGATCCTGCGGGATTTCCGCCAGCCTGCGCTCCAGCTCCTTCACCGGCATGGATACCGCTCCCGGAATGTGCCCCGCCCGGTACTCGTCCGGCGGCCGCACGTCGAGAAGCGTGACTTCGCCCGCTTCCAGGCGACGCAGCAGCTCGACGCTGTCGATCGGTTCCATATCCGCAGGACTCTCGAAGTAGAGACGCGTGATCCGCTCTACCTCACCGAGTCGCTGGCGCGCGAGCGCCTGGACATCCAGCACGACCCGCAGCACCGCATCGTCGGCAAGGCGGTATATCACCCAGGGCGGATCCTTGCGCGTTTCCACCAGCCGCGCCTCTCGCAGGGTGCGCAGGTGCGCGCTCGCGTTCTTGATCCCGAGGCGGGCCTGCTCCGCGATCTGCTCCACCGTCTTGTCGCCCTGCGACAGCACATCGAGGATTTCCAGCCGGGCCGGGCTGGCGAGGGCCTTCCCGATACGGGCGAACTGGTCGTAGATCTGCGCTTTCGGATTCTGCCGCGGCATTGGTCATCATTCCATGGAATAGTAGAATACAGGATGGTAGTGTTTCCCGGCGCTTGCCGTCAAGGCCGACGGGCTGCAGCCTCCCGGCGGGCACGCTCGACGCCGCGAAGCCGAGCCCAGGGCGGTCGGTGGCGATGGTCTGCGCGAACGCCGGAACGTGCACTACCGTGAGCGCCGTCGTGCAGAGCAACATGATCTTCAGGAACTCGTATCAGCGGCCACTCCCGGTTGAAGCAGATGCGCCGGCTTGGGGCGGCTCTCGTCGAGACCGAACAGTGGCCGCGTGCACCCGACCACGTCACTCCGGGCATGCTGCAACCGAGTACGCAGATCGATAGATTGCTGAGATCTCCGGACAAGTGTGCGGCCATCGCCGGACAGCCGCTCCAACGGACGGTCCGCTCTATTGAGGTGGTAGGAAACTCATTCGAGGAGCGACCATGAACGGCTATGTTACGAACATCGAGCGGGACACGCTCGCCAATGAGGACTTCCGCCGCGTTCTGTTCACGGGCCCGAACATGCAGCTCGTGCTCATGACGCTACAGCCGGGAGAGGACATCGGCCAGGAGACACACGATGGCCACGACCAGTTCATCCGCGTCGAGGCCGGCAGCGGCACCGCGCGGCTGAACGGCGAGGAGAGCCGGCTGGAGGATGGCAGCATTGTCGTGATTCCGGCGGGCGTCGAGCACAACATCGTAAACACGTCGAAGGATGACGCGCTGCGGCTCTACACGCTCTACAGCCCGCCCGAACACGCGGACGGGACGGTCCACCACACGAAGGAGGACGCCACACTGGCGGAGCGGCACTGAGCGGCCCGACCGCCGCGCGTCCCATGACGGAGAACTGCAATGGACACGCTGCTGTTCAGCAGTCGTAGCATCTGGACCATGGCGCATGGAATCTTCCTCGGCGGCGGAGGTCTGCTCGCCGTCGCGGCAGCGTTGTTCGCGATGATCGCTCTGCGCAACACGTCGCCTGGCGGAGCAGCGGATACACAGTCCCGCTACCTGGCGTGGCTGCTCGTCGCCACGGCCGTGCTGCTGTGGTCCGCCGTGATCGTCGGTACGTACGTGTCGTTTCCACCCTATCGGGCCACACCACCGGAAGGGATTACCGATCTCGCCGCCTACCCGCGTGAGCTGATCCGGGCCAATCCGGCGACTGCGTGGCTGCACTCGTATGCGATGGAGAGCAAGGAGCACATGCCATGGATGGCGGCGATGCTGGCGACGGGCGTGGCGTTCGTCGCCGCGCGCTACCGTGGTCAGCTGCTGAGCGACGACAGGCTCCGTCGGATCGGCGTCAGCCTGCTTGCGCTGACTCTGGCGATCGTCGCGGGAGTGAGCTTACTCGGCATTCTCATCAACAAGGTTGCTCCGCTCGAGTAGCCGGAAGGAATCGAACATGTCGACCAGAGAATCGGTGACCGTCATGCTCCCGAACGGCGCAGCGCTCGCGGCATTCGCAGCCGCCGGCATCGGCGCGTTCGCCATGGGTCTCATCTCACTGCTCAACGCGGCGGGCATACTGCCCGTGCCGACGTTGTACGCTCCTGCGGGCGGCGTGACGGGCCGCACTACACTCGCCCTGCTGGTCTGGCTGATCGCGTGGGCAATCCTGCACACCCGGTGGAAGAGCCGTGACATGGAAACCGGCCGCGTTCACGCTGTCGCCGTCGTGCTGACGGTGTCAGGGATACTGTTCGCGTTCCCGCCGGTGTGGGCGCTGTTCGGTTGAACGCGCCGACTGCGTGACAATGCGACTGCAGCGCGCGTGCCCATGCGACGTGTTGCCATTACGCGCACCCCTATCGAAAGCGGACCAGGCTGCGCCCGCTCCCGCCGGCGGTTGATTTTCGCGGTGGTATGGGCGAGAATGGGTCCACACGCGCGCTTAGCTCAGCTGGTCCAGAGCACCTCGTTTACACCGAGGGGGTCGGGGGTTCGAATCCCTCAGCGCGCACTCCTTGATACCTGCACCTCCGCACCCCGGACATCGAGGCTTCATGCGCCGCTCGCTGCACCTGCTGCTCCTCCTCGCGACGGCCGCGTGCGCGGGCGCGCCGAACCCGTCCGCGCAGCCAGCCGGGTCCGCCGGCTACGAGCTGCCGCCGCTGCCCGAGCCGGCGCCGATCGGCGCAGCGGAATACGCCGCCCGCCGGAGCGCACTGCTGGACCAGGTCGGTGATGGCGTGCTGGTGGTGTTCGGCGGCCCGCTGCCGGCGTTCGACTACCTGCCGTTCAACCAGAACCCGGACTTCCGCTACCTGACCGGGATCATGGAGCCCGCGGCCGGCTACGTAGCCGTGAAGCGGGGCGGTCGCGTGGTGGAGACGCTGTACGTTCAGGATCGTGATCCGGCGCGGGAGGTCTGGGAGGGCGGCCGTCTGGGACAGAGCGGCGCACAGCAGCGCACGGGCCTGGCAGCGCGCAGCTCGCAGGAGCTGTACACGACGCTGGACTCGCTCGCCCGCGTACACGCGGTGTTCCACACGCCCGTCCTGCCATCGCTCGACGCGTCGCCGGGCGCGAACCTGGCGCATGCGCAGCAGGTGCTGACGCGTCTGCGCGAGAAGCATCCGTCGCTCGAGGTGAAGAGCGTGCAGGGCGATATCCGGCGTCTGCGCGGCGCGAAATCAGACGCGGAGCTGGATCGCATCAGGCGGGCCGTCTACATCTCGGCGCTCGCGCACCGCGAGGCCATGCGCAGCGCGCACGCCGGCATGAACGAGTTCGAGATCCGCGCGCTGATCGAGTACATCTTCCGCCGCAATGGCGCGGAGGGGCCGGCCTACGGCTCGATCGTCGGCTCCGGTCCGAACTCCACGACGCTGCACTACCAGACGTCCGACCGCTTCATGGACAATGGCGAGATGCTGCTGATCGATGCGGCTGCGTCGTATGCCGGCTACGCTGCGGACGTGACGCGCTCGTTCCCGGTGGACGGCACGTTCACCGCCGACCAGCGTGCTATCTACGAGATCGTGCTGGCCGCGCAGAAGGCGGCAGAGTCGCAGATCCGACCCGGTGCGACGTGGAATGCGCTGAATGAGGCCGCGAACGAAGAGCTCCGGAACGGGCTGACGCGCCTCGGCCTGATCGACGGACCGGCCGCGGAGTACGACTGCGGCACCAGCCGGTGTCCGCAGTACAGGATGTTCTACATGCACGGTCTCGGACACGGCGTCGGCCTCGCCGTGCACGATCCCGACATCTCGCAGACGCCGTCCGGTTTCGGTCCGGGCAGCGCAGTCACCATCGAGCCCGGCATCTACATCCGCGCCGACGCGTTCGACCATCTGAGCGATACGCCCGGCAACCGTGCGATGATCGAGCGGCTGCGTCCGGCGCTCGAGCGCTACCGCGATATCGGTGTCCGCATCGAGGACGTGTTCGTCTACGACAGCCGCGGCATCGAGCGGGCTTCGGCGGCGGCGCCGCGCGAGATCGCCGATATCGAGGCGCTCATGAGCGAGACGGGCCTCGACGCCGCATCGCGAAGCGCGGACATGGTGGAGTGGTTCAGGCAGAATCCCGGACGGTGATGAAGACTGCCGTCATCCTGCTCAACTTCGGCGAGCCGGAGCACGCGACGCCGGAGGAGGTGGTGCCGTTCCTGGAGCGGATCTTCGGCCTGAACGCCGGGCTCGATGTGCGCTCCGGCGGGAGTGCGGCCGAGCGAGCCAGAGGACTGGCCGAGGCGCGCGCGCCGGGGCTGATCGAGGAGTACGAACGGATCGGCGGCTCACCGCTGCACGACCAGGCCCGCGAGCAGGCGGCGCTGCTGCAGGCGGCGCTCGGACGGCGCGGCCACGATGCGGTCGCCATCGTCGGCATGCAGTTCACTGCGCCGTTCATCGGTGACGCGGTGCGTGCCGCCCGCGCGGCGGGCGCGGACCGCGTGGTGGGCCTCCCGGTCTATCCGCTGTGCGGTCCATCCACGACGGTCGCAGCGCTCGTCGGGCTGGCGCAGGAGGTCGCGGCGCAGGACTGGTCCGTGCCGCTGTTCCAGGTCTCCGGCTGGCACCGCCACCCTTCATACCTCGAGCTGCGCGCCAGCGCGATCCTGCGCACTGCCGCCGCGAGCGATCTGTCGTTCGACAACCCGCGCACCCGCCTCGTGTTCTCCGCCCACGGCACGCCGATGAAGTACATCCGCGAAGGCAGCCGTTACGACATCTACGTGCGCGATTTCTGCGAGGCTGTCGCGCGTGCGGTCGGCGCCGCGGATTACGCGATCGGCTACCAGAACCACACGAACCGGCCGATCGAGTGGACGCAGCCGGACGTGGAGCGTGTCGTCGACGACATCGATGCGGACGACATCGTCGTCGATGCAGTGAGCTTCATGCACGAGCAGTCCGAGACGCTGGCCGAGCTCGACCACGAGCTGAGGGAGCATGCCGAAGAGCGCGGCCTCCGCTTTCACCGCGTGCCGATCCCGCACGCGGACGCCGCCTTCATCGACGTGCTGGCGGACCTCGTCGAGCCGCACCTCGAGCGCGACGCAGTGCCGGGTCAGGTGCCGGATGGCACGCTGCCGTGGCGCGCGTGCGCCTGCAGTTCGGGCGCAGCGTGCCTCAACGGCGGCGCCGGGGCATGACCCGGGCGCTACCGCGCCCGCGGGTCGAGGCGCTCCGCCAGCTGCCGCGCGCCCGCGAGCCTGCCCGGGATGCCGGGCCGCCCCGCCCAGTTCGCATGCAGATGCACGCCGGCCGGCAGCTCGAGCGACTCGAGTGCCGACCACGACCGGTCCCACGCCGGCATCCACTCCTGCTCGACCGACAGCACGCGCGCATCGACGCCCATCACGGTGCGGAACTCGGCCACCGCGATGCTGCCGACACGCTCGACCGGCTCCTGCGCGACCCACGGGTTGTGCGCACCGCCCAGGTATGCCGTGTACACTCCCGTACGTCCGAACAGTGAGTCGTTCCACGTCACGCCGCGAGTGATGAGCGGTTCCCCGAACGATACCTGATAGCCGAGTCCGCGCAGAGGGTTGTCCGCGAGCAGATGCACGACCGCGAGCGGGTTGTAGTTCAGCCGTGCAATCCTCGCGGCCGCGTCGGGTGCGACGTCGTGAAGCAGCAACGCCGCCGTGGACGCCGGCGTCGCCAGCACGACCCGCTCCGCATGAAGTACCTCGGACTCCAGGTGCAGCGCGTAGCCCGCACCGTGCCGGGTGATGCGGCATACCGGCGCGCCGAGCCGGCCGTGCTGCGCGTGCCGTCGCCACAGCGCGTCGGTGAGCGTGTTCATGCCCTCGTCGAACGAGCAGGCCGGCGGCGGTGTGATCGCTCCCCCGCGGCGGAGAAGCGGCAGCGCGAAGCTGCGGCCGACACCGAGCTCGTGCAGCACGCGGCCGAGCGAAAGACCGACCAGCATGTCCGCCGGGTCGGAAGCGTATAGGCCGCCGTACAGCGGCCCGGCGATTACCTCGTAGGCCTCGCGGCCGATCTTGCGAGTGAAGCAGGCGGCGACGGTTTCGTCGTCGCGCGGGCCCGCAGTGAGCGGCTCCAGCAGCAGGCGCAGTCTGCCGCGCAGGCTGAGCAGATCCGACCGCAGCAGTCCGACGGCCGAGAACGGCACGCGGCGCAGCCGGCCGGTACGGTAGACGAACAGCGGCAGGCCGGGCGGCGCGGTGACGAGCCGGTCGCGCAGGCCGAGCTGATCCACGAGCGATGACAGTTCGGCCGTCAGTCGCATGCGCTGAGGGCCCCAGTCGAGGACGTGGCCTTCGATGCGGCCGCTGCGGATGACGCCGCCGGGGCGATTCGATGATTCCAGCAGCTGGAACGGCAGATCGCGCGCGGCGAGGTGATGCGCGAGTGCGAGACCGCTGATGCCGCCGCCGACGATCGCGATCATGCCCGCGCGGCCGCGCTGACGGGTGGAATGACCTACTCCGCCGGCACGCGGTCCAGCTTCGGCACCGCCTCGCTCATGCGCGTCTCGACGGCCTCCGGCGACTGCATGCGGCTCAGATCCAGCTCGAAGTCCGGTCGCCCGCGCGGCCGCAGCTTGGCTATCAGCTCGCGCGCCTCGCGGGGCGACAGGTCGTGTGAACCGAGAGCTGCTTCATCGAGACGCACATCGGGACGCACGGCAAGACCGCTCTCGCCCGCGTCGATAAGCGCGCGCAGTGCGGCCAGCTCGCCGCGGCTGAGATGCGCGCCGGCGACGTCGTAATCGATCCACGCTTCGTACGACAGCGGCGCGACGCGCTTCACGACGCCGGCCATCACCTCGGCGTACGCACGGATCTCGAGCTGCGCGTGCGGGTCCACACGCAGTGTCAGGAAATGCAGCAGATTGTGCAGGTCGATCTTCCAGTACCACTGCGTGTAGGTCGAGAGCGGCAGATCGATGCGCGCGATCTCGCGCGCGACATCCTCGCCGACCAGCCAGCCGTAGGTGTCGCGGGCAGCGCTGCGCTGCTGCTCCCAGCGCGCGACCGACTCGCGATACAGCGCATCGTCCAACGGCTCGTCCGACCTGCCCTGGTTGTTCTGCGTGCTCTGGTGCGAGAAGTCCTGCGGCTGCGGCGTGTAGAAGAGCAGCGGCACGAGCGAGTACCGGCCACTGTACTCATTCACGTTCGCGGTCCGGTGACGGATCCACTGACGCGCCACGAACATCGGCATTGCGCAGTGGAAGTTCAACTCGACCATCTCGCTCGGCGTGGTGTGCCGGTGCCTCCGCAGGTACCGGATCAGGCCGCGCGTCTGGCTCGATCGACGCGTGCCGTAGCCGTAGCTCACACGCGCTGCCCGCTCGACGCTGTCGTCGCCGCCCATGTAATCGACGAGCGCGACGAAGCCGTGATCGAGCACGGGGAAATACTGGCCGAGAATTTCCTCGGCAGCGGGGTTCGTCGGTCGCTTCGTGTCCATGATCCTCGGGGTCGGCGGCAGCTCGGCTGCTGTTCGCTGCAATAGAATCCGGCGCGGCGCGAACTGCAAGCGAATCACGCCGTGCGGCCGAGCAGCAGCACGCCTAGGACGACCAGAGTGCCGCCCGCGACGCCCCACGCGTCCGGGAACTGCGCGAAGACGAGCGCGCCCCACACCGCAGCGAACACGATCTGAACCAGCCCCGTCGCAGTGGCGCGGCCGGCTCGCTCGAGGTGCAGACCCCGCGTCATGAAAACCTGGCCGAGATGCGTGACGCCGCCGATGCCTGTCAGCAGCAGCCATTCGACGGGTCCCGGCATCACCGGGTTCGCGGCCGTCGCCGGGACGGACGCGATGACGCTGAGCGCGGAGAAGTACAAGATCACGACCAGGTGGTGCTCGCCGCCGAGCATGCGTACCAGCACATACGCAGCGGCGCTCAGCACCGCACCGGCCAGGCCGATCGTGACGGCCAGCGGGTCGAGACCCGCGCCGGCACCGAAAAGGAACGTGGGCCGCGCGACGAGCAGCACGCCGGCCAGGCTGAGCACGACGCACGCGATCTCGCGCAGCCGCATCGTTTCGCCGAGCACGAAGATCGCGAACACCGCGGCGAACGCAGGGTTCGTATACTGCAGCACCGTCGCGTCGGCGAGCGGCAGATGCACGATCGCGTAGTAGAAGCAGCTGATCGCGCCGTAGCCCAGCACGCCGCGCAGCACGAGCAGGCTGCGTCGCGTGCCGAGAACGGGAATGTCGAGGCGGCGCAGCAGCGTGTACGCCAGCACCGTCATGACGAGCGAACGGACGAGCACGATCTCCTGGCTCGGCAGCCGCTGACCGGCCAGCTTGACCATGAGGCTCATGACGCTGAAGAAGAAGGCGCCGGCGGCCATGTACTGAAGGCCGCGCGGCGCCACGCGTGCACGGTCGGGTGCTGGCACGTCCGGCGCCGTTCTCACTGCCCGCAGGCGCCGGAGGCCGGCCGCAACCGTTGCGCGGGCGCCTCAGCGGAGGCGCAACGGCCCCACATCCGGCTCAGCGAGAAAGGACGCGACTGCTTCACGCGATGTCGCCGCTCGTTCCAGATGACCCCGCATGCGGCGGAAGCTGGACCGCAGACGCCGCTCCAGTCCGACATTGTCCAGCTCCACGGTTTCCTGACCCACCCAGCCCGGCGGCGCCTGCTGCGACGACTCCTCCTCATCCCTGCCGTCGGGCGGCTCCAGCTCCGTCACGCCGATGCCGCAGCGAATGAGCAGAAAACCATATACAGGCTCAAGTTCTTCCTCCTCGGCCAGCGTGTATACCTGCTCGGCGTAGCCGCGGTCCAGCTGCAGCTCCGTCTCCGCCCATTCCATGAGCGCTTCGTGCCGGCGCTCGACGGCCGCGCCGGTGAGTCCGGCCACACTGCGTGCCAGGCACTCGCCGGCGTCTTCTGGCATGGTCATTCCACCCCTCCCTGTCAGGTGTTCGTCCCCGGGTGCAAACGGTGTACCCCGGTGCGATACTTGCAACCGTCGGAGGGTGCGGGTACAATGAGGCGATCACATCGAAAAACTCAGTAGATCGGGGCCCGCCAGTGCTCGCGGGTCGGGCAAGTCATTGCCAGCGCGAACTTTCCGATCCCTGCAGTTTAGTAGATAGGGCAATCGTCGCTCCGCCATGACGGCGGAACAGGGTTACTTCGGGATGGAGAACCGAAAGATGGCACGCTTGTTCAACCGACAGATCGCGCTTGGCGCCAGCGTCCTTGCCGGCGCAATGCTGATCGCTGCCGGCCCGGTCGAGGCGCAGGCTCGCATGAAGGTGCTGGTGCCCGGCTTCGCCAACAGTGCAGGCGAGGTCACGCGCGATGGCGATCGCCTCGCCGGGCAGGTGCGCGACCAGATCGACGACATGCCGACGCACCAGCCGGTCAAGGAGGATGACTGGAAGAACGCGCTCAAGAAGCACGATCTGGATCAGAAGGAGATGGACTGCCTGAAGTGGCAGCAGCTCGCGCGCGTCGAGACGGCGATGGAAGTCGGCCTCGTGCTGTGCGGCACGTACGAACCGACGACGCAGCAGGTGTCGGGCAACTTCTCGCCCGTCGGTGGCGGTGACCCGTTCGCCGTGCCCGCGTTCGCGTTCCAGACGCGCGAGCAGGCGGCGCAGCAGGTGGTGCAGGCGTTCCAGACGTACATCCGCCAGCTCTCGCTGCTGCGGGACTGCGACGACTACATCCGGAGCCAGGCGTGGGACCAGGCGCTGACGAGCTGCAACGAAGCGGTCCAGCTCAACCCGCGCTCCGCGAGCGCGCACTACGCCCGCGGCTCCGCTCTGCTCAACCTGGACCGGAAGGAAGAGGCGCTCGCCGCCTTCCAGCAGGTCCTCGGCGTGGACCAGCTGAACACCGACGCACTGCTCGCCGCCGGCTACACGGCGGCGCAGCTCGACCAGCAGGAAGTGTCGCAGAAGTACTTCCACGACTACCTCGCGATGAATCCCGGCGACGTGCAGGTCCGCCTCACGATCGCCACGCGACTCGCCAACGAAGGCGACCCGAGCGGCGCGCTGCGGCTCGTCGAAGAGGCGACGCAGGGTGCCGACGCGGGTGGACAGCTCTTCCGGTACGCCGGCCACTTCGCGATGAACGCGGGGCTCGATATCGAGAAGGAAGGCGGGCAGTCGGAAGTGGCGGCGCGGGAAGCCATGCCGTTTTTCCAGAAGGCCGTCACGAACTATGAGCGCTCGCTGCAGCTCGAGCCGGATTCCGCGGGATCGTCGCTGCTGACGCAGCTCATGCTGGCGTACAGCAATGTCGGCAACAACGCCAAGGCGCTCGAGATCGGCCAGCGCGCAGTTGCCGTCGGTACGGACCAGGAAAAGGCACAGGCGCTGTCGATCCAGGCGGAGGTGCTGAAGGACGCAGGCCAGATAGAACAGGCTGTCGCTGCCCTCGACCGCGCCGCCCAGCTCGATCCGACCATCGCCAACCTCGCCGGACGCAAGGGCGTGCTGCTGCTGGAGGCCGGTGATCTGAGCGGCGCGACGGCTGCGTTCAAGCAGGCCGTTGCCCAGGGCTCGCTGCCTCCCGAGCAGGCCGAGAACATCGCGCAGTCGATGGCGGTCAAGGGCTACAATGCGACGCAGGCGCGCAACTTCTCGCAGTCGATGCCGTTCTACGAAGCCGCCCGGCAGCTCGGCAAGTCCGAGCGCACGATCGCGATGATCAACTTCTTCAACGGCTACACGCTGATAAAGCAGGCGGAGCCGATCATCGTCGATGGCAACAACGCGGCCGCAGCCCGGCAGGCGAAGCCGATGTTCGAGCGCGCGCGCACGCTGCTCCAGCAGTCGGCGGCGTATACCGAGCAGGCGAAGGCGCGAACTGACCTGATCGCCCAGATCGGCCAGTTCATCTTGGTCGCCGACGCGCTGATCGCCGCAGGCCGATAACATCTTCATCCCGAAGACTGCCGGGCCGCCTCCAACGAGGCGGCCCGGTTTTTTTTACATCGGAACCAGGACGGCCAGCGGCTGCGCAGCACCCGGTAGGAGAAGCTCCGGCCCTTCGCGAAATCGTTGGCCGTGCCCTGCGGCACCACGCCCAGTGGCGGCCGCCCCGCCACCGCCATCAGCCCGTTGACCACCTCGTTCACCGTGCCGTCTCCGCCCGCCGCCACGACGCCGTCACAGCCGCGCCCGTGCCGCATCCCGAGCAAGACGCCGCGCATCACCGCTCTCGAACGTCACACGCGCGTCCATGCGGTGTCCTTACGCGTCGCAGCGCTACCACCGCGGTGCGCAGCTCCGCGAGCCGCGACTCCTCCCACGGCGGTCGCACATCAGCGTGATTTGCTTCCCCGTTCTGCCTCCGATTCGCGCCGCCAACGCAAGTCATGACCAGGCGAACAACACTCTTGACCGGCTGCAACGTGCGGGGTAGCTTGGTGGGGCGCAGTGGGGTGGGGTGGGGAGAAATGGCATAGCATGGCAGACGACACCGCGGCGAGGATTCATGGTCGGGAGCCGGTCCCCGATGAGGGGTGGCAAGTTCCTCGGAAGCTTTCAGCATCAGCTGGACGAGAAGGGTCGCCTGAGCCTGCCGGCGCAGTTCCGTCGGGAGGCGACGGATCAGCGCTTCGTGCTGGTGCAGGCGTACCCGCCGGCGCTGGCGCTGTACCCGGAGACGGAGTGGCTGGAGGTGGAGGAGCGCATGCAGACGATGATGCGCGACCCCTCGGCGCGTCTGTGGGTGCTGTCGGTGATGTCGAACGCGGTGGAAGTCACGCCTGACACGCAGGGCCGGATCCTGATCCCGGCCCCGCTGCGAGCGGCGGCGGACCTGAACGGACAGGCGCTGCTGGTGGGAGCGATCAACAAGGTAGAGATCTGGAACCCGGCGACGTTCGAGGAAGCGGTGCGTGGCGCTTCGCCGGGCTTCGACAAATTTGCAGCCGACATTTTCCGCTAGTGGAAAGCGCACGCGGGTATCACGCGCCGGTGCTGGTGGACGAAGTGGTGCGATACCTGGATCCCGCGCGTGGCGGGCGGTACTTCGACGGGACGTTGGGGGGCGGCGGCCATACGGAAGCGATACTGAGCAGCGGTGCGGCGGCGGAAGTGATCGGAGTGGACCAGGACGCGGAGGCTCTCGAGGTGGCGAGACGTCGGCTGGAGCGGTTCGGCGATCGGGTGAAGCTGGTTCGCGCCAATTTCGCGGACGCAGCCGAGTCGGGTCATGAGTCGCTGGCGGGCGCGCTGCTCGATCTCGGCGTGTCGTCGCATCAGATCGACGACGCGGCGCGCGGCTTCTCGTTCCGGCCTGGTACGCCGCTGGACATGCGAATGTCGGCGGCGACGGTCGGCACGGCAGCGGATCTGCTGAACGAGCTGCCGGAGGCGGAGCTCGCGACGGTGTTCTACCGGTACGGCGAGGAGCGGAAGTCGCGGCGGCTGGCCGGAATGGTGGTGCGTCGCCGGGCAGAGCGACCGTTCCGCACGAGCGACGATCTGAACGAGGTTCTGGATCGATTCTACGGCCCGCGGATCACCGTGCAGGACCGTGCGCGCATCTACCAGGCGCTGCGGGTCGCGGTGAACGACGAGCTGGACGTGCTGGAGCGGACGCTGCCCGCGCTGCGGGACCGTCTCGAGCCGGCGGGCGTGTTCGTGGTGCTGTCGTATCACTCGCTCGAGGATCGGCTGGTGAAGGACGCGTTCCGGGAGTGGAGCCGCGAGTGCGTGTGCCCGCCCGAGCTGCCGGTGTGCCGGTGCCGGGGCCGGGCGCTGGGCGAGTCGCTGACGCGGAAGCCGGTGATGGCGGGCGAGGCGGAGGTAGCGGCGAACACGAGGTCGCGGAGTGCGCGTCTGCGCGCGTGGAGGAAGGCGGCATGAGGCGGGGCAACGGAGCGATCCGGATGGGAGCCGCGTGCGCGCTTTTCTTCGCGTCGCTGAGCCTGGTGGTGTGGCGGCAGAGCCGCGCGCTGGACGAGCTGCGCGGACTGGACGCAGCGCGAGCCGAGCGTGCCCAGCTGCAGGCGGAGCGCTCGGCGTTTCAGCGCGAGATCCAGCACCTGGAGAGCAGGCCGCGCATCCTGTCAGTGGCGGGCGAGCGTCTGGGCATGCGCGTGCCGACGCACAGCGAGATAATCTTCCTGCAGGCGCCGGTCGCAGCGGAGCCGACGGGCACGGTCGTCCATGAGGATGCGGACGGCGGGGACGCCGGCGCGCCGACGCGTTTGAGCGCTGTGGAGGTGCGCTGATGGCGAAGCGGCCAGCCGTCCGGAATCCCGAAGTGCGACGTCGCATTCTTCTGATTGGCGTGCTTCTCGCCGCGTTGCTCACGACAGCGCGCGCGTTCCAGCTCGGCGTAGTGGAGGGTGACCGCTGGCGCGCGAAGGCGCTGGACCAGCAGGGCGACACGCTCACGCTGCCCGCGCCGCGCGGCACGATCTACGACCGTGACGGCGTGCCGCTGGCGGCGAGTCACGAAGTCTACAGCGTCATGACTGCGCCGCTCGAGATGGACGACCGTGCGGCGGTCGCCGCGCTGCTCCGCCGCCACCTCGGCCTCACCCGGAAGAGCGCCGATCGCTACGTGGACGGGAGCCGCCGGTGGAACGTGCTGCCCGGCCGCTACGGCAGCGAGGTGCGCGAGGCGCTGGACAACGTTCCCGGCATCCATTTCGAGAGCGTGCTGCAGCGCTTCTACCCGAACGGCAGTGTCGCGCGGGAGCTGCTGGGCGCTGTACGTCTCGATGGAGTCGCGCTGGGCGGTCTCGAGCTGGAGCTGGACACGATCCTGAGCGGCAGGCCGGGCCGCGCGGTGGTGCGCCGCGACTCGCGGGGCAGGCCGCTGCCTGGAGCCATGCTGCGCGTGGTGGAGCCGGCGCCCGGCCGCGACGTGTACGTCACCCTCGATTACGACCTGCAGGAGATCGCGGATCAGGCGCTGGCCGCGGCGTTGTCGGAGACGAACGCAGCCGGCGGCGAGCTGCTGCTCACCGATCCGCAGACGGGCGAGGTGCTGGCGGCGGTGAGCCGGCGGAGCAGCGACAGGGCCCGCAACTGGACGGGCGTGACGCAGCCCTACGAGCCCGGCTCCACACTGAAGCCGTTCACTGCAGCGGCGCTGCTCGGTCTCGGACGCGCCACGCTGCTCGACAGCGTCTACGCCGAAGAAGGCCGGTACGAGGAGCTGAAGCTCACGGATGTGCACGGCTACGGCTGGCTGACGCTCGCCGACGCGCTGCGTTTCTCGTCGAACATCGGTCTGGCGAAGATGGGCGCGCGGCTTACGCCGGCCGAGCACTACGTGCTGCTGCGCGATTTCGGATTCGGCTCCCCGACCGGTGTCGCGTATCCGTCGGAGTCGGCCGGGCGTCTGCCGCGACCGGCACGCTGGTCGCGCACATCCTCGTCGCGGCTGTCGATCGGCTACGAGATCTCGGCGACACCGCTGCAGATGGCCATGGCGTACGGCACGCTCGCGAACGGCGGCGAGCTGCTGCTCCCCCGACTGGTACGGGAGGTGCGCTCGCGGGATGGGCGCGTGGAGAGGACCGTTCCTCGCCACGTGGTCCGGCGGGTGATTCCGGCCGAGGTCGCAGCAGCACTGAGGGAAGTATTGACCGGCGCTGTACAGGACGGAACGGGGCAGGGCGCCGCCCTGGGCTCGTTCACGGTAGCGGGAAAGACGGGAACGGCGCGCATTGCCGGCAGCAGCGGCTACATACCCGGTGCGTACACGGCCTCATTCGCCGGGTTCTTTCCGGCGCGCGATCCGCAGCTGGTCATCATCGTGAAGCTGGACGAACCGCGCGGCGCCTACTACGGCGGCGAGACGGCTGCGCCCGTCACGCGGGCGACGCTGGAAGCGGCGCTCGCCGCGCACAGCACACCGATCGACAGGCGGCCCATCGCGCGGGCGCCGCGCCCGCTGCGGCCCGCCTCGGCGCCGGTGGCGCGCATGACCAGTGCGGCCGGCCGCGCCGGCGGATCCATCGAGCGGGTGCAGCTGCGCGGCCGGTCCTCCGCGGCGCCGATCCGTAGCGCAGCGCAGGACACCGCGGCGGCGGTGCCGGATGTCACTGGCATGCCGCTCCGCGATGGCGTGCGTCTGCTGCATTCTGCCGGATACCGTATCCGTGTGGAGGGCGGCGGCCGGGTGCAGCAGACGATTCCGGTCGCGGGCACTCCACGTTCAGCCGACACCGTCGTGCGCGTGATCGGCGGGGTGGACCCATGAGTGCGCGGACGCTGCAGCTGTCGGAGCTGACTGCGCGACTGCACGCCGCCGGGCTGCTTTCGGGCGCGCTGACGACGCCGGCGGACGTCAGCATCACCGGCGTCGCCGACGACAGCCGCCGCGTGCAGGCGGGCGACCTGTTCTGCGCGTGGTCCGGCACGGAGTCCGACGCGCATGCGTTCGTGCCCGCAGCGGAGCGGGCCGGAGCGGCGGCGGCGCTGGTCGAGCGGCGCGTCGCAGACGTGGAGGTGCCTCAGCTCACGGTGCGGAACGGCCGGCGCGCCGCAGCACTCGCCGCGAGCCTCGTGTTCGGTGAGCCTGAGCAGAGTCTGCGGCTGGCGGGCGTCACCGGCACGAACGGCAAGACCACGACCGTCTGGGTGCTGCGGCACATGCTGTCGCAGCACGAGCCTGCCGCATCGCTCGGAACACTCGGCACCATCCTCGAGGACGGCACGACGCTGCCCGGCAGCGAGGCGCTCACCACGCCGGGACCCGTGGACATGGCGCGCACGCTCCGCCTGCTCGTGGACCGCGGCGTGCGCGTGCTGGCGATGGAGGTCTCCTCGCATGCGCTCGAGCAGGGCCGCGTTCACGCGCTGCACTTCGACGCCGCGGTGTTCACGAACCTGTCGCGCGATCACCTCGACTATCACGGCACGCTCGACGCCTACCTCGCTGCGAAGCGGACGCTCGTCACACTGCTGCGCGAGGACGGCTGTGCCATCGTGAATGCCGACGATCCGGCGTGGACGGGGCTCGCGGAGCAGGCGCCGCGCTCGCTCTCGTTCGGCATGCACGAGGGTGCCGACGTCACCGCGTGCGGACTCGAGCTCACGGCCGACGGCGCCCGCTTCGAGCTCCACACCCCGAATGGCAGTGCTCCCGCCCATTTCCCGCTGCTCGGCGACTTCAACGTGCAGAACGCGCTCGGCGCCGCCGCCGCGTGCATCGCGCTCGGCTTCAGCGTTGCCGATGCAGCCGCGGCGCTGGCCGATGTGCCGCAGGTGCCCGGCCGGCTGGAGCGGATCGCGAGCTCGCCGTGCGCCGTGCTGCGCGACTACGCACACACGCCGGACGCTCTGGAACGCGCGCTCATGGCGCTGCGCCCGTTCGCGACTGCGCGCCTGATCGTGGTGTTCGGTGCGGGCGGAGACCGCGACCGGGGCAAGCGTCCGCTCATGGGCGCGGCAGCGGTGAGGGCGGCGGATGTGGTGATCGTGACATCCGACAACCCGCGGACCGAGGATGCGGATGCGATCATCGACGAGATCGAAACAGGCATGGCCGGCGCCACCTGCACGCGCATCACGGATCGGCGCGAAGCGATCGCGTACGCACTGCACCTGGCGGCAGCCGAAGACATCGTGCTGCTCGCCGGCAAGGGTCACGAGACGTACCAGATCATCGGTCGCGAGAAGCAGCCGTTCGACGAGCGCGTCATCGTGCGCGAGCTGCTGGAGCTCGCGTCATGAGCGCCTGGACGGAACCAGCCGTGACTGCGGCACTCGGCATTGCTGCCCGCGCCGGAGACGACACCGTCACCTACACCGGCATCGGGACGGACACGCGCAGGCTGACGGCCGGCGAGCTGTTCGTAGCGCTGCGCGGCGCGAACCACGACGCGCACGACCATCTCGCGAAGGCGCGTGATGCCGGCGCGACCGGCGCCGTGGTCGAGCGCATTCCGGAAAGCGCGCCCGCTGAGCTGCGCTACTACCAGGTGCACAGCACACTCGAGTCGCTGGGCAGGCTCGCACGCTGCCGCCGCCGGCAGCTGGGCGTGCGCGTCTGCGCCGTTGCCGGATCGAACGGCAAGACCACGACGAAGGAGCTGCTGCGCGCGGTGCTCTCGGCCAGATACCGCGTGCACGCGACCAGCGGGAACTTCAACAACCTCGTCGGCGCACCGCTCACGCTGCTGGCTGCGCCGGACACGGTCGAAGTGATCATCGCGGAGATCGGCACGAACATGCCCGGCGAGATCGCGCAGCTCGCCGCGCTGGTGGAGCCGGACGCCGCGGTCATCACGGGCATCTCGGCGGAGCATCTGGAGGGTCTCGGCGACCTGCAGGGTGTGCTGCGTGAAGAGGCCTCGGTGCTGCCGTGGGTCGCCCGGCACGGCGCCGTGATCGTATCCGACGATCCGCCCATGCTGGCCGGCCGCGCGCGCACGATGCATCCCGCAGTCCAGGTGGCCGGCCTGACCGACGGCGCCGACGCAGACCTGCGCGGCACCGATGTCCGTCTCGATGACGAGGGCCGCGTCAGCTTCCGCTGGCAGGGGCGCGCGGTCGCGCTCGAGCTGCGCGGCCGTCACAACGCGCGCAACGCGCTGCTGGCCCTCGGCATCGCGCAGGCGTGGGCTGTCCCGATCGACGATGCGATTTACGCGCTCCAGTCGCTGGAGCCGCCGAGGATGCGCACCGAGTTCCACCGCATTGGGAGGCTGGTGGTGATCTCCGACTGCTACAACGCGAATCCTGCGAGCGTGCTGGCTGCGACTGACCTGCTCGCGTCCATGCCGCAGCGCGCCGGCCGCGTGGCAGTGCTCGGCAGCATGCTCGAGCTCGGCCCGCTCACCGGTGAGATCCACGCGGAAGTCGCGCGCGAAATTGCGGCGAACGATTTCGATATCGTGCTGGCGACGGGCGAGTTTGCGGCGGCGTTCGAGCCGCACCGCGCCGATCTCGGCGAACGGCTCATCACCGCCGCCGATCCGCTCGCTGCATTCGATACGCTCGCCGCGCGCATGACGGGCGGCGAGGTGGTCCTGCTCAAGGGTTCGCGTGGCGTGGCGCTCGAGCGTCTGCTACCGCGTTTCGAGGAAAAATGGGGGTCGCTCCACCCGCACGGGGAGGCCTCAGGGCCGCGGGCGGTCGATTCGACCACCGGCTCGCGTGACGATGCGCGGCCGGGGGAGCGCCCCCAGTAATGTTGTATCACCTGCTCGAACCGCTGTTCGACGAGTACATCTTCTTCAACCTGTTCCGCTACATCACGTTTCGGGCAGCGGCAGGAATGGGTACGGCACTCTTCATCTGCCTGGGCTTCGGACCGCGCATGATCCGCTGGCTGCGCCTGTTGCGCGTCGGCCAGATCGTGCGGCAGGAGGGGCCGCAGAGCCATCTCAGCAAGGCCGGCACGCCGACCATGGGTGGCGCGCTGATCATCGTGTCCACGGTCGTGTCCACGCTGCTGTGGGCGAAGCTGTCGAACGCATTCGTGCTGATCACACTGCTCGTGCTGGTCTGGCTCGGCTCGCTCGGCTTCCTGGACGACTACCTGAAGGTCGTGCGCCGTCGCACGGAAGGCCTCGTCGGCAAGTACAAGCTGGTCGGCCAGGCCGTGCTCGGTCTGCTGGTCGGCCTGTTCATGCTGTTCTACCCGCTGAGCGACGTACCGCCGACGTGGACGAGCCTGCCGTTTCTTGCCGACTGGCACCTCGCGCTCGCGCCGCTGCTGTTCGTGCCGTGGGTCATGTTCGTGCTCGCCGGCGCATCCAACGCCGTCAACCTGTCCGACGGCCTCGACGGCCTCGCCGGCGGTCTCTCGGCGATCGCTGCCGCGACGTTCGGCGTGTTCGCGTACCTGATCGGCCGCGCCGACACGTCGCGTTACCTCGGCCTCTTCTACATGCCGGGCGCCGGCGAGTTGACGATCTTCTGCTTCGCACTGGCCGGCGCCGCACTCGGCTTCCTGTGGTTCAACGCGCATCCGGCCGAAGTCTTCATGGGCGACACCGGCTCGCTCGCGCTCGGCGGCGCGCTCGCGTCCGTGGCGATCCTGCTGAAAGCGGAGTTCCTGCTCGTCATCATCGGCGGCGTATTCGTGCTGGAAGCGGTCTCGGTCATGGCGCAGGTGACGTGGTTCAAGTTCACAGTGCGGACACGCGGGCGTGGTCAGAGGCTGCTGCTGATGTCGCCACTGCACCATCACTTCGAGAAGGCCGGCTGGGCGGAGAGCAAGATCATCGTGCGCTTCTGGATCCTCGGCCTGCTGTTCAGCCTCATCGCGTTCAGCACGCTGAAGGTGCGGTAATGCGCGTCGGCATCCTCGGACTCGCCCGCAGCGGAACGTCGGCCGCGCGGCTCGCAAGAGTGCGCGGTCACGATGTCTTCGCGTCCGACGCCGGCGCCTCGGCAGAAGTCGCGGCGGCCGCGGCCACCGTCCGTGCGCTGGGCGGCGAAGCGGAGACTGGCGGCCACACGGCGGCGGCCCTCGCCGCATGCGACGTGATCGTGCTGAGTCCCGGCGTGCCCCCGACCGCCGGCATCCTGAAGCATCCCGATGTCGCACGCGTGCCGCGCATATCGGAGCTGGAGTTCGCGTTCCGCGAGCTGACCGCGCCGGTCATCGCGGTGACCGGAACGAACGGCAAGAGTACGACGACGGCGCTGACGACGCACCTGCTCGCCGCTTCGGGCTTCGATGCGACAGCCGCCGGCAACATCGGCGTGCCGCTGTCGGATGTCGCGCTGCGGCCACGGCGGCCGGACTGGGTCGTGGTGGAAGCGAGCTCGTTCCAGCTGGCGGACATCGACACGTTCGCGCCGCGCGTCGGCGTGCTTACCAACCTGTCGCCCGACCACATGGATCGGTACGCGACGGTCGAGGCGTACTACGCCGACAAGGCGCGGCTGTTCGAGAATGCGGATGCAGACAGCGTCTGGGTGCTGAATGCGGAAGATGCGGCGGTTCTGGATATGCCTGGGGAGGCGGATGGTCGCCGTCGCATCTTCCGTGTTCACACTCCGATCGAGGCAGGCGAGGAGGGCGGCTGGATCGACGCCTCCGGCGACCTGCGCATACGGGCCGGGGCCGACGAGGCGCGGCTGGTCCACGAGACGGAGCTGCGCATGCCGGGCGAGCACAATCGTGCGAACGCGCTGGCGGCGGCGGTTGCCGCGCAGGCCGCGGGTGCCGCACCGGACGCAATCGCCGAAGGGCTGCGCACGTTCGGCGGCCTCGAGCACCGCCTGGAGATCGTCGCGGATGCGGGCGGCGTGCTGTGGGTGAACGATTCGAAGGCGACGAACATCGGCGCCACGCTCGTCGCACTGCGCAGCATGGCCCGACCGCTGGTGCTGCTGCTGGGCGGGCGGCACAAGGGCGAGTCGTACACGGCGCTGCTGCCGGAGCTGGCGGCGCGCGCGGTACGCGTGATCGCGTTCGGCGAGGCCGCCGACATCATTGCGGCCGATCTCGCGACGCACGTGCCGGTCACGCGCGTGGCCGGCAGCTTCGAGGATGTCGTCGCGCGTGCCGCAGCGATGGCCCGGAGCGGCGACGCCGTACTGCTGTCACCGGCGTGCGCGAGCTTCGACATGTTCCGCGACTACGAGCAGCGCGGCCGCCGCTTCCGCGAGCTGGTCGCGGAGCACACCGGGGTGGCGGCATGAGCAGGGCGACGGCGATCGTCGAGCGTTCCACCGGCGAGTGGAGTGGCGCGGATAGCGTGTCGCGGCTCGGCACGGGCTGGGAGCCCTCCGTGCTCCTGCTGCTCACGGTGATGCTGCTCGCGATCGGGATCGTGAGCGTGTACAGCGCGAGCGCAGTGATGGCGCAGAGCCAGTCTCTGCCGGACTACTGGTTCGTGACGCGGCAGGCCACGGGTGCCACAGCGGGTCTGGCGATCCTCGTCGGGATGGCCTACCTGGACTATCGCCGTCTGCGTCTGTTCGCCTGGCCGCTGCTGCTGGCTCTCATTGCAGTGCTCGTCGTCATGGTGCTGCCGGGCACGCAGACGATCGCGCCGGTGACGAACGGTGCGCGCCGCTGGTTCTACGCCGGGCCGGTCGGACTGCAGCCGTCGGAACTGGCGAAGCTCGTGCTGCTGGTCTGGACGGCCGCGCTCGCCGTGAAGAAGCAGGACAGGCTGCCGAGCCTGTCGCGCGGACTGCTGCCGTTCCTCGTCGTGTGGTCCATCGTATGCGCGCTGATCTTCCTGCAGCCCAGCATGTCCGCCGCGCTGCTGGTCGGGCTGCTGTCGGCACTCGTCGTGTTTGCGGCAGGCGCGCGCATCGGTCACTTCCTGCTGCTCGGTTTCGTCGTGCTGCCGGTGCTGTGGGCGCAGGTGGACAGTGTCGCGTACCGGATGCGCCGCATCGTCGCGTTCCTCGACCCCACGCACGATTCGACGGGTATCAGCTACCAGATCACGCAGGCACTGACCGCGATCGGCAGCGGCGGCACGTTCGGCCGCGGCTTCGGCCACGGCGCGCAGAAGTTCGGGTACCTGCCCGAGCCGCACAACGATTTTCTCTTCGCCATGATCGGCGAGGAGTGGGGCTTCGTCGGGGCGGTCGTCGTGATCGGCCTGTTCACCGCGTTCGCGCTGGTCGGCTACCGCATTGCGCGCCATGCGCCCGACCTGTTCGGGTTCCTGCTCGCAGTCGGCGTGACGAACCTGATTGCCATCCAGGCGATGCTGCACATCGCCGTCAACCTCGCGCTCGTGCCTACGACGGGCGTGACACTGCCGTTCATGTCGTACGGCCGCTCGAGCCTGCTGGTCTGCCTCGCTGCAGTCGGGATCCTGATCAACATCGGCCGTCGCGCTGGCGAGGTGGCGGCATGAGCACCGTGATCTTCGCCGGCGGCGGCACGGGCGGTCACCTGTACCCGGCGCTGGCGCTCGGCGCAGCGCTGCAGGCGCTCGACTCGAGCGTACGTGTGCACTACGTCGGCGCCCGGCGGGGCGTAGAGGCGCGCGTGCTGCCGGAGCAGGGCGTCGAGCACACGCTGCTGCCGATTCGCGGCTTTCAGCGGGGCGGTCTCGTGCAGAACTGGCGCCTGCTGCCTGCCATGATCGGCACACTGTTCGGTCTGGCGTGGCTGTTCCTGCGGTTGCGTCCCTCGCTGGTGGTGGGCACGGGCGGGTACGCGAGCGGGCCGGCGGGGATGTGGGCGGTGCTGACCGCGGTGCCGCTCGCCCTGCAGGAGCAGAACTCGCACGCCGGCTTCACGACGCGGCTGCTGTCGCGCCATGCGAGCCAGGTGCACCTGGGCTTTCCGGAAGCGATCATCGGCCTGAAGCCGGGCCGCAACACCGAGGTGCTGTCGCTGGGCAATCCGATCCGCCCGCCGGAGACGTCGCTGGACCGCGACGAATGTCGCGCCTCGCTCGGCCTGACGCACGACGCGGTCGTACTCCTCGTGGTCGGCGGCAGCCAGGGCGCGCGCGCCGTGAACGAGGCGCTGCTCGGCGCGCTCGAGGGCGTCGCCCGCGGCGATCTGCCGCCGCGGCCGGAGCGGCTCGAGGTCTTGTGGGGCACGGGCGCCACGCACATCGAGTGGGTGCAGAAGCGGCTGGCACCGCTCGGCCTCGGCTGGGTCAAGGCGCGCGGCTACATCGACGACATGTCGACGGCGCTCGCCGCGACGGACGTCGCAGTCTCACGCGCGGGTGCCATGGCAACGGCCGAGCTGCTCGCGTGGGGCCGGCCGATGCTGCTCGTGCCGCTGCCGACCGCCGCCGCCGATCATCAGACGCGCAATGCCGAAGCGCTCGAGACCGCGGGTGCGGCCGTGATGCTGCGCGAATCGGATCTGACGCCGGAGCGACTCTGGCACGACGTGCTCTCGCTCACGGCCGATCACGAGCGGCGCAGTGCGATGGAAGACGCGGCGCGCGCACGGGCGCAGCCGAACGCCGCGCGCGAGATTGCCGAGCACCTGCACCGCCTGATATCGCGATGACGACGCCTCACTACGACTGGATGAGCGACGACCTGCGTACGCTGTCGCGACAGGGACCCGTGCATTTCATGGGCATCTGCGGCGCCGGCATGTCGGCGCTCGCCGAGCTGCTCGTCCGCAGCGGCGGCATGGTGAGCGGCTGCGACCTGCGGCCGGGCATCACGGGCCACGCGCTGCGCGCCCTTGGCGTCACGGTTGACGGCGGCCATGCTGCCGCGCACGTCGACGAGGCGGTTGCGCTGATCATCACGTCCGCCATACCGCACCGGCACCCGGAGATCCAGGCGGCGCGGGAGCGCGGCATTCCGGTGCTCAAGCGAGCGCAGGCGCTGGGCGCGATCGTGAACACGGGCACCGTGCTGGCCGTTGCAGGCACGCACGGCAAGACCACGACGACGGCTGCGGCGACCGCGATCCTCGAGGCGGCGGACCTCGACCCGACCGGTCTCGTCGGCGGCAGGATGCTCGGCTGGGGCGGCGGCCTGCGCGCCGGCCACAGCGACATCTTCGTCGTGGAGGCCGATGAGTACGACCGCTCCTTCCTCGAGCTGCGACCCGAAGCCGCGGTCGTCACGAACGTGGAAGCGGATCACCTCGACATCTACGGCGACCTGAGCGGCGTCGAAGGTGCCTTCACGGAGTTCCTGTCGAAGGTGCAGCCGGGCGGCCTCATTGCCGTGTGCGGCGATGATGCCGGCGCGCGCCGGATCGGCGCGGCGGCGGCCGGGACAGGCATGGTGCTGACTTACGGCACGGGTGAAGACGCTCAGCTCCGCGCCACCGATGTGAGCCAGCAGGGTGGCATCATGAGGTTCACCGTAGTCGATCGCGGCGCGACGCTGGGCGCAATCACGCTGGGCGCGCCGGGCGTGCACAACGTGCGCAACGCACTGGGTGCATTCGCGCTGGCGCGGCACGCGGGTGCAACGCTGGATGCGGCGCGTACGGCACTCGCCACGTTCAGCGGCGTGTCGCGCAGGTTCCAGGTGCTCGGCACCGCGAGCGGTATCTCGGTGATCGACGACTACGCGCATCATCCGACGGAGATCGTCGCCACCATCGAAGCAGCGCGCGGCGCGTATCCCGACCGGCGCGTCGTCGCGGCGTTCCAGCCGCACCTCTACAGCCGGACGCGCGACCTCGCCAACGAGTTTGGCCGTGCGCTCGCGCTCGCCGACCGCGTCTGGATCACCGATGTGTTCGCGGCCCGGGAGGAACCGTTCCCCGGCGTCGATGGCGGTCTGGTCGTGCGCGCCGCCATGGCGGCCGGCGCGGACAGCGTCACCTACGCGCCGACACTCGAGGAGCTGTCGCGCGGGCTGCTGCGCGAGCTCGCGGACGGCGATGTCCTCGTCGCAATGGGTGCCGGCGACATCAGCGACATGACGCAGGGGCTGTTCGCCGTGCTCGACGCCGGAGCGCACGCATGAAGACGGCGCTGTTCCGGTTCGGCGCCGTCATCGCCGCTGCTGCGCTGCTGATCGTGTGCGCCGTATTCGCACCGCTCGCATTGCGCCACAGCCATGTGTTCGACGTGCAGCACGTCGAGGTCACCGGCGTCCATCACCTGAGCGGCAGGGCGGCGGTGGCAGCCAGCGGCATCACGCGCGCCTCGAACGTGTTCGACGACGCGGAGCCGTGGCTGGACGCGCTGCGCCGGCACCCGCTCGTTGCGAGCGCACGCATCGAGCGGCGCCTGCCGGCGACGCTGGTAGTGCACATCGAGGAAGCAGTGCCGATCGCATTCGCGAGAACGCCCGAACTGCGCGCGATCGATGCGGCTGGCCGGATCCTGCCGACCGACCCGGCCGATGACGAGATGGACCTGCCGGTGCTCGCCGTACGCACGCGCGTCTCGGCCGCTGGCAACGCCGCGGACCCGCAGACGCAGTCGCTGACGCGGTTCCTCGGCATCGTCGCGCGGCACGAGCCGGGCCTGCTCGGCTGGATCTCTGAGCTCGACGTGCACGGCGATGCCGTCCGTCTGGTCCTGCGCAACACGAGTGATGCGGAAGTGCTGGTGCAGGCGCGACCCACTGCGCACGGGCTGCGCGAGCTGCACATCATGCTGACCGAGCTGGCCACGCCGCAGATCGTGGCGGCGGACAGCACGGACGAGGCCGGCAGCGCCGTCGTGATCACGACGGAGCCCGAGCTGTCCCGCGTCAGAACCATCGACGTCCGCTTCCGCGATCAGATCGTGGTCGCGATGGACGGGAGAAAGAGCTGAACATGCGGCCCAATCTGGTGGCTGGATTGGACATAGGGTCGACGAAGACCTGCGCAGTCATCGCGGAAGTGGTGGCGCTGCCGAAGGGCGGGCGCGGCCTCAAGGTGCTCGGCGTCGGCCAGGCGCGCACCGTCGGCATGCGCCGCGAGGTCGTGACCGACATCGAGGGCACGACCGAATCGGTGCGCACCGCGTTGAAGGAAGCCGAGCTCATGGCCGGCGTTTCCGTCGAGCGCGTCTACACCGGTGTCGCGGGCGAGTACATCCACGCGCGCACCTCGACCGGCGTGGTCGCAGTGAACGGCGAGGAGATCAGCCTCGCCGACGTGAAGCGCGTGCAGGAAGTCGCACGCGCCGTCGTCGTCCCCGCTGACCGCGAGGTGCTGCACGTGCTGCCGCAGGAGTACATCGTGGACCATCAGCACGGCATCCGCGATCCCATCGGCATGGCGGGCACCCGGCTCGAGGCCGAGGTCTACATCATCACCAGCTCGATCACCGCGACGCAGAACCTGCGCAAGGCAGTGAGCCGGGCCGGCTACCGCATCGAGCGCACCATTCACGAGCCGCTTGCGACCGCGCGCGCCACCGTCGCCGACGACGAGAAGGATGTGGGCGTCGCCCTGGTGGACCTCGGCGGCGCGACGACCGAGCTCGCGATCTTCCGCGACGGCAAGATGCGCCACCTCGCCTCCATCCCGTGGGGCGGCGGCACGGTCACCAACGATCTCGCGAAAGGCCTGAGCATCACATACGCGGAGGCGGAGAAGGCGAAGGAGAAGCACGGCGTCGCGTACGCCCAGCTAGTGGACCCGCGCGAGAGCGTCGAGCTGCCAGGCCCCGGGCCCGGCAGCAGCCGCCAGGTCGCGCGCGAGCTGATCGCGCACATCATCGAACAGCGGCTCGACGAGATCCTGAGCCTCGTCGCGAAGGACATCGAGAACGCAGGCGAGAGCGGCAAGCTGGGCGCCGGCGCGGTGCTCACGGGCGGCGGTGCGGGGCTGTACGGAGCCGTCGAGGTCGCACAGCACGCGTTCGGCATGCCCGTGCGCGTCGGCATCCCCGGCGGCGGACTGCTCGGGCTGGCGGACTCCGTGCGCCGGCCGCAGTTCGCGACCGCAACCGGCCTCGCGCTGTTCGCAGCCGATGCCGTCAGTGAGAGCGCGTTCGGCAAGGGCCTGAGCGACGGCATGGCCGGCCGCGTCATCTCCTGGCTCAAGGAATTCTTCTAGACCGGGAGCGGGTGAGCAGGGGAGCGGGGGAGCGGGACCTTGGGGCAGGGGCAGGGGCAGGGGCTGGGACTCACAGCGGGTGTAGTGCCGGCGTCGGCGTGGTCGGCGGCGGCTCAAATCAAGGAGGGAGGCTTCAGATGATCTTCGAATTCGAGGACGGCGCGGCACAGAACGCTCGCATGAAGGTGATCGGTGTGGGCGGCGGTGGCGGCAATGCGGTGAACCGGATGATCGCGGAGGACCTGGAAGGGGTCGAGTTCATCACGGTCAATACGGATGCGCAGGCGCTGCGGCTGGCGCAGTCGCAGCTGAAGGTCCAGATCGGCAAGAAGCTGACGCGTGGCCTGGGTGCGGGCGCGCGGCCGGAGATCGGCCGACAGGCGATCGAGGAGAGCCGGGAGGACATCGCGCGGATGCTGGAGGGCGCGGACCTCGTGTTCATCACCGCGGGCATGGGTGGCGGCACGGGCACGGGCGCGGCGCCTGTGATCGCGGAGATTGCGCGCGAGATGGGCGCGCTCACGATCGGCATCGTGACGAAGCCGTTCCAGTTCGAGGGCCGTAAGCGGATGCAGCAGGCCGAGATGGGGCTGGCCGAGCTGAAGCGGACGGCGGACACGGTCATCGTGGTGCCGAACGAGCGGCTGCTGAGCGTGGTCGGGAAGGGAACTTCTTTCCGGGATGCGCTAAAAAGGGCTGACGAAGTGCTGCTCCACGCGACGCAGGGAATCAGCGATCTGATCCACGTGACGGGCGAAGTTAACGTCGATTTCGCAGACGTCAGAACGGTCATGCAGAATCGGGGTCCGGCGCTGATGGGTACCGGCTACGGGTCTGGCGAGAGTCGTGCAATGGAGGCTGCCCAGGAAGCGATCTCCAGCCCGCTGCTCGACAACGTGACGATCGAGGGTGCCGCGGGCGTGCTGATCAACATCACGGGCGGGATGGACCTGACTATTGACGAAGTCACCACCATCGCGTCCATTATTCAGGAAGCCGCTGGCGACGACGCCGAGATCATCTTCGGTGCGGTCCACGACCCGTCGCTGGAGAACCAGGTGCGCGTGACCGTTATCGCGACGGGCCTGGAGCGGGAAGAACCGATGCGCGACAATGTGATCAGGCCGCAGTTCGGTGTTCGCGCGGGGCCGGCACCCCGGGCGCAGGCCCAGGTGCAGACGCCGGCGCGGCCGGCTCACAAGCCGCAGCCTGCGCTGGCCGGTGTCGGAACGGACGCCGGCTACGGTCCGGCCGCGACCGGCACGGCGGGTCGCGGACAGCTGTTCGAAGAGGCGCTGCCGTTCGCACGGGCGGCGCACACGCCTGTCAGCCACAAGCAACTGACCGACCTCGACATACCCACGTTCATCCGTCGCCAGATGGATTGAGAGGCCGATGCCCAACAGCTACAAGATCATCGCGTTGGTGATTATCGCCGTGTCCAGCATCGGCGGCGCGACACTGATACGTCCTGAAATGGCGGAGCCGGACCCCGCGACGGCGCCGCAGCTCGCGGTGCTGTACGCTGCGCCGGTCGAGCGCGTGGAGACGCACGTGCTCGCATCAGGGCAGACGCTGTCGGGTCTGCTGTCGCGTGCGCACATCACCGGTCAGGAGATGGCCGATCTGCTGCTGGGTCTGCGGCAGTATCTGAACCCGCGCAGCCTGGCGGCGGGCTCGGAGGTGACGGTGCGGCGGTGGTCGAACAATGCGGAGCCGCGCACGATCGAGGTGCGGGTGAACCCGGACAGCACGATCCGGCTCATTCGCGACGTCGTCGGCTGGAACGGCGAGATCGTGGTCACGCCGACGGAGATCGACACGGTCTACGCCGGCGGCGTGATCGGCGATGGCAGCTCGTCGCTGTACGAGGCGATCTACTTCGACGAACAGTCGCGACTGCCCCCGCGGGAACGCGCCGAGCTGGTCTACGAGCTCGCGAGCATCTACGAGTACAAGCTCGACTTCACACGTGAGATCCAGCCGGGCGATTCGTATCGTCTGGTGTACGAGCGGGAGGCTCGGCCGGACGGCTCCGCGCGCAGCAAGAAGATCCTCGCTGCTGAGATCGTGACGCGCGGCATGCCGTTCCCCTCCTACTGGTTCGACGGCAGCAGCGACGTGCGCGGCTACTTCGACGACGAGGCGCGCCCGCTGCGCACCGGCTTCAGCCGGTATCCCGTAGCCTTCCGTCGCATCACGTCGTCGTTCAATCCGCGCCGCTACCACCCGATCCTGGGCGTATACCGCGCACATACGGGCACCGATTTCGGCGGGTCGTCGGGCACGCCCGTGCAGGCGACTGCGAACGGAACGGTCATCTTCGCCGGCGTGAACGGCGGGTACGGCAACCTGATCGAGGTCCGTCACATGAACGGCTACACCACCCGGTACGCACACCTGCGTGCGTTTGCCAAGGGGATCCGGGTCGGTGCGCGGGTTTCGCAGAAGGACGTGATCGGCTACATCGGCGCGACGGGGCTCGCCACGGCTCCGCACCTCCACTACGAGCTGCGCAAGAATGGCCGGCCGGTCAATGCGATGACCGAGAGGCTGCCGGACGCGCCGCCGATACCGGGCACATTGCGCACGGCCTTCGCGGCAGTCGCGGCGCAACGCTCGACCCTCCTCGAGCGGATTCCTGCGGGCGGCCATTACGCCGAAGCCAGGCAGTCCACCGCCGCACTCGGACGCGCGGACGACCTCTAGCGCGATCCTGACGTAACGAGGTTCTGGCGCGGATCGCCGGACTGCGTAGGTTGTAGAACACTGGCCCGCTGGCAGTTGCGCCGGCGGGCCGGTGTTTTTTTGTCCGAGCAGCGAGGTCATGTCGGTCAGCAACTGGATCCTCTGGCTGGTTCTGAGCACCGTAGCGGTCGGTCTCAGCCTGTGGCAGTATCGCCGGCGCGAAACGCCAGGCCGCGGCCGCGGCCTGCTCGCCGCACTGCGCGCCGCCGCCCTCTGCCTCCTCCTCATTCTCCTCCTGGACCCTACTCTGCCCGGAAGCAGCGCCGGGCAGCCGGGGGGCACGCAGATGCTGCTCGATGCCTCCCTCAGCATGATGCTCCCCGCCGACGCCGACGCGGACGGGACGCCCGCGGACGCGGCCGAGACACGCTGGCAGGCTGCGGCCGCGCTCGCACGCTCGCGCGCCGGCGACCGGCCGATCCTCCTCTTCGGCGACGCACCCCGCGCGGCGGCTCCGGACGCGCTGCCGGACGTCGCGCCGGGCGACACCCGCTCTCGCCTGCTGCCCGCGCTGCAGGCTGCCGCCGAGGCGGGCGTGCGCCACGTTGTGGTCGTCACCGATGGCGGCATCGAGGATGCCGACGCGGTCGCCCGCTGGCTGCCGCGGCTGGGCCTGGAGGTCGAGACGCGGCTCGTCGGCGCCGAGCTCGTGAACCGCACGCTGGCCGAGGTATCGGCGCCGCAATGGGTCGAGGCTGGCTCGGTCGCGCGCGTCGAGTTCGGCGTCGCCGCGGGCGGGGCCGCGACCGCCGGTCGCGCGGGCAGCGGGGCGGGCGCGGACTCCCTGCGCGTGGTCGCGCGGCAGGCGGGCCGCGTGGTCGGGCGCGCAGCGGTGGCCCCGCCAGGCGCCGGCCGGCTCGCCACCGCCAGCCTCGATCTGCGGCTGGCTGCGCCCGAGGGCGGCGGCCTGGTGCAGGTCGAGCTCGCGCTCGAGGGATCGGACGCCGTTGCGGATGACGACGTCCGCACCGTGTACATCCACGTCAGCGAAGAGCCTGCCGGGATTGCTCTGGTCTCGCTGCGGCCGGACTGGGAGCCGCGCTTTCTGGCGCCCGTGCTCGAGCAGGCGACCGGGCTGCCGCTGCGCGGCTACCTGCGCGGCGCGACCGGCCTCTACGTCCGGCTGTCGGGCGGCCTCGAGGCGGGCGTGCAGGTGGACGAGACGACCGTCCGGGACGCAGTCGCCGGTGCCGAGCTGGTCGTGCTGCACGGACTGGGCGTCGATGCGCCGCAGTGGGCCGTCGATGCTGCGTCTGGTGCGCGCCGCGTTCTCATCCTGCCCGCGGGCGACGCGGCGGAGGATCCGCTGCCGGTCGTGGTGGGCGCGTCCCTGCCCGGCGACTACTTCCTCGCCCCGTCGATACCGCCCTCGCCCGTCGCGCCCCTGCTCAGCGGCCTCGAGCTGACGGGCCTAGTTCCGCTCGCCGCTCTCCGCTCGGTGGACGCGCCGGCTGGCGCCTGGGCACCTCTGAACGTCACGCGCGGCCGCCAGGGCGCGCCGCTGCCGCTCGCCATTGCCGGCGAGACCGCGGGGCGGCGCTGGGTCGTGGCGCTCGGCGATGGGTACTGGCAGTGGTCGTTCCGTGGCGGTGTCGAGCGCCAGCTCTACGTCCGGCTGTGGAGCGCGCTTGGCGGCTGGCTGACCCAGCAGGGCGGCACCATGGCCGGCGCGGCGATCCGCCCGGCCGACACGGTTCTGCCGCGTGGCACTGCGGTGCCCTGGATCGCGCGCGGGCTGGCGCCGGATTCGATCGCAATCACGATCGCCGATGCCGGCGACGTCGTCGCTGCGGACACGGTCGTACGCATGGCTGCGCGGGACACGGCGTACACTGCCGGCCTGGCGCCGGGCGCCTACAGCTATCGTGCGCGCGCATTCGGCGAAGACACGACGGCGGCCGAGGGCCGGTTCACCGTCGAGCGGTACTCCCCGGAGCTGTCGCGGCCCCGGTTGAACCCGGACGCACTGAGCAGCGGTCCGGCCGCCATCCGCGGCGAAGCCAGCCGTGCGGGCGGTACGCCGCTGCATGCGACGCCGTGGCCATATCTGCTGCTCGTCGGGCTGCTGGCGGCGGAGTGGGTACTGCGACGGCGGTGGGGGCTGCGCTAGGCGGCGTCGTCCTCCGGCACGTGCCCGATTAGCTGCCCATCCCGCGCGTACGTGCCGTCCGGGCGCAGCAGCCACGTATCCGGATGGTTCAGCGTTTCGTCCAGGATCGCGCTCAGCCGCTGCATGTGCTCGGGGTCGCGGACCGGTGTCACGACTTCCACACGCTCCGACATGTTGCGCGGCCGCCAGTCTGCGGAGCCGATGAAGAACTCGTCCTCGCCGGCATTGTGGAAATGGAAGATGCGGGCATGCTGCAGGAACCGTCCGAGCAGGCTCGAGATCCTGATGTTCTCGGAGATGCCCGGAATGCCGGGCCGCAGTGCGCAGATCTCGCGCGCCATCACGTCGATCTTCACGCCGGCGGCGGACGCGGCGTAGAGCGCGGAGATGAGGCGGCGGTCGGCGAGGCCGTTGACCTGGCCGCGGATCAGGGCGGGCCTGCCTGCGCTCGCGTGCTCGGTCTCGCGCTCGATCAGGCGCAGGAACCGCTCGCGCATGTTGAACGGTGAGACGAGCAGCGTATTGATGTCGGTGCCCGCCGAGTAGCCACTGAGCAGGTTGAAGATGGAGTTGAGCTCCTGCGTCAGCACAGGGTCGGCGGTGAAGATGCCGACATCGACGTAGGTCGCCGCGGTAGCCGCGTTGAGGTTGCCGGTGCCGATGTAGGCGTAGCGGCGAACCGTGTCGCCTTCGCGGCGCAGCACGAGCACGACCTTGGCGTGGACCTTGTACTTCGGTGGCGAGAACGCGACGCGGATGCCGGCGCGTTCCAGCTCCCGCGCCCACTCGATGTTGCGCTGCTCGTCGAAGCTCGCCTTCAGCTCGACCATCGCGAGCGCGTCCTTGCCGTTCTCGCGCACCTTGCGCAATGCGGCGACGACGGCGGAATCCTCGTCGGTCCGGTACAGCGTCGTCTTTACGGCAATGACGTGCGGGTCCGATGCCGCCTGCTCGAGGAACTGCTCGACGGATGCGCTGAACGAGTCGTGCGGGAAATGCACGAACCTGTCACGCGCGCCGATAAGCTGGAACATGCTGCTGCCCTCGGGGAACGGCGGCGCTCCCTGCCGCGGCGGGTAGTGCAGCTCGGGCACATCGAGGTTGGCGATCTCGGCAATCGCCGCGAGATCCACGAGCCGGTCCGTCGTGTAGACATCCTGCTCGTCGAGCGTCGTTGCTTCGGATTCCTCCTCGAACTGCAGCTCGCGCAGCAGGTGCAGACGTGTCTCCGGCGGCATCAACCGCTCCACCTCCAGCCGCACGACTTCCTGGAACGGCCGGCGCGCCACTTCTTCCGCGACCAGCTCGAGGATGTCGAGCGGATCATCGTCGATCTCGACAGTCGCGGCGCGCGTGACGCGGAACGTGTGCGCCCGCACGACCTCGAGTCCCGGATACAGCTCCGGCAGCATCGCCTTGATGATGTCCTCGAGCGGAACGAAGCGGTGCCCGCCGGAAATGGGCACGAACCGCGGCAGGTTCCCCGGCAGCTCGACGGCGATGAAATCTTCCTGCTCCGACCCCGGCAGCCGGACGGTCGCGGCGAGTGCGGGGCGCAGGTTGCGCACGTGCGGGAACGGGTGCATCGGGTCCGCCGCGACGGGCGTGATCAGTGCTTCGAGTCGCTCCCCGTACGTCGTGCGGAGATACTTCCTGTCGTGCTCGCGCAGACCGGACCACGACTCGATCGTGATGCCGTGACGCGCCAGTTCCGGGATCAGCTGCTGCCGCAGCAGCCCGTAGGCGCGGCGGATCATCTGCCGTGCCCGCACAGCGATCAGGTCGAGCTGCTCGCTCGGCGTGCGCCCGTCCATGGTCCGCTTGTCGTCACCCGCGGCAACCATCCGCTTGAACCGCGCAACACGCGTCATGAAGAAGTCGTCGCGACGCTTGCCGTACATGCTGAGGAACCTGACGCGCTCGAGCAGCGGCACGCGCGGGTCCTCGGCCATTACGAGAATGCGTTCGTCGAAGGCCATGCGCGACAGCTCCACGTTCAGCAGCAACTCGGTCGGCACGTCCTTCTGGACCGGCGCGGACGAGGATTCGGCCGCCTCGAGCCGCTGCAGCACGCGCTCCAGCGGCTCCGCCGTATCTCTGGTCCGCGTCGTCGGGTCCGCCGGACTCCAGGTGCGGAATCCAGCCCGCGCGACTACGTGCAGTGCACGCAGCGTACGCGCGTCGTGCAGCCCCGGCGAGCCCGCTCGCTCGAGCGCCTGGTCGATCGGGATCCAGTTCACCTCATGCCCCGGCGACGGGGAGACGACGTCCTCCGCCAGCCACACCTGGAGCGACGGCATGGCCGGCGTGCCGGATCCAGTACCGAGCAGCCGGATCCGCGCGCGGGCATGACCGAACGAGGTGCGCAGTGCCGAACGGCAGGCGTCGGTGCCCGCGCCCGGGCCGTGCGGCACGCCCAGCATGCCGTCCTCCGGCACGAAGCCCATGGTGCCGGCGCGATGAACCACGACGGCCACCTCGCGTGCCGAGCGCAGCGATGTCGCCAGGTTGGCCGTCTGCATATCCTCGATCAGCTCATGCACGCGGCTGGTCGTTTCCGCCAGCACCGGGCGGAGTCCACCCTCGCGCCGCAGCTCGGCGAGCAGCTCATCGATGCGCGGCGATCCGGGCTGCGGCACATGCGCCTCGAGCTCGAACATGTCCGCCGACAGGTCACCCAGCCGGATGGTCAGGCTGTCGCAGTGCAGCACGATGCTGCCGTGCGCGCCGAGATCGGCGCGGCGCGTGCGCCGCTCGGTCTCGACCTCGATCGCCGGCCGCAGCCGCGTCGGGTCGAGCATCGCGCGCAGCAGACGCGCGGGCTCCGTGTCGCTGGTGAAGATTGCCTCCGCATTCGCGTTCTCGACCAATGCCTCCGCGCGCCGGCGGTGCGGCAGCCCTTCCGAGAGGCCGCGCTCCATCAGGTCCAGCACCAGCGTCGCCGAGCCGTCCATGTGCAGACGCAGACGTGCCGTCGAGTTGCGCGCGCGCAGATCGGCCGCCGGCGTGTCGTAGTAGATGTCGCGGAACACGTGCAGCTCCGGACCACCGGCTTCGCCGGCCAGCGGCGTGTCCACCAGCCGCTCGAGCGTCGCGCGGTCCGGGATCTCGTACCGGATCACGCGCGGGCGGGTATCGTTCATCAGAAGGGCAGCCCTGACCAGACGTAGAAGCTGCCGCGTTCGCCGTGTGCGTACGCGACGCTGAATCCACGGTCCAGCACGGTGAACCACAGGCCGCCGCCGATTGCGGTGTGCCAGCCGTCCGGCGAAGCGCCATCCACGTATACGCGGCCGGCGTCCGCCAGCCCGAACACGCCGGCTTCTCCGTTCAGAAGCAGACGCAGCATGCCGAGCGGCACGCGCACCTCCGCACCGCCGTAGGCAGCGGCGTCGCCGGCGAACCGATCGGAGCGGTAGCCGCGCAGGTTGGGACGGCCGCCGATGAACGCCGACTCGAAGACCGGCACATCGTCGCCGAACGTCTGCTGTCCTCCGACGCGTACGGCCAGGTGCGTTTCGCCGACCAGCGGCGTGTAACCGTTCGCCTCGGCGTGCAGCCTGCCGAACGGCGAATCTGCGTCCCACGCCGCCGGGTACGCACTGCCCTCCGCCCACAGGCGATAGCCGCGCCGCGGCGCGCCGTCCCGGTCCGTATGACCCAGCTCGAACAGCGCGCGCGCACCGACCTGTCCGACGCCCGCGGTCCCGGCCTCGGCCAGCAGCGTGCCCTCGGGCGGACGCATGCGGGTCCATTGCACCACCGGACCGATCGACACACTTCCGTGCGGCCCCGGCAGGTGTTCGGACACGAATGGCCTGTCCACGGCGCCCTCCTCCTCGTCTTCAGGCGCATCGGACTCACGGGGTACGCCCGGCCGCGAGCCCAGGTGCCAGACGAGGGCCGGGTACACGGAGATGCGATCCTGCAGAATCAGGGTATCATCCGTGTCCAGCTCAGGCGTGTCGTTGCCGAAGCCGTAGAAGCGGAATACGTCGAACTGCGTCGCCTCCGCGTCAATGGTGAACGCGCGGCGCGAATTCAGGAACCGGTAGTCGAAGTCCGCGCGCACGCCGAAGCCGCCGCTGCCGATCGAGTAGAGCGCCCGGGCGTCCCCCTTCCACCTGTAGGGCAGCCGCCGGAAGCCGTATCGCGTGAACGACGGCCCCGCGCCGGCGATCACGCCCGCCTCGTTGTAGTCGATCGCAGGCTTCAGCAGCGAGCGCTCGCCGCCCCAGTCGGGCGCCCAGTGCCGGCCCATGCGCAGGCCTTCGGGTGCTTCGGGCGGTTCCCACTCCTTCGTGTCCACGCGCGAGCCCTGCTCCGTGACGAACATGTTGTCGCCACGTCCGTCGTACAGCCGGGCGGTGCCGGTCCGGTCCTCGATCACGTCGTCGCCGCCGCCGCCGATGACCCGGACGAGGATCGAGCCCGGACCGCTGCCGGCCACTGTCGCGCGGTCATCCCCGCCGTGCAGATGGACACGCACCTCGTTCGTCTCTTCAGGCACGAAGAGCCGGTCGTAGTACGTGCCGACGCTGCCGGACAGGCGAACGCGCAATGAGCCATCCGGCCGACGCTCGATGTCGGCCCTGTCGTCCTCATCCGTGCCGCGCACATCCACTTCGCTGGCGAGCCAGTCGTAGAACTCCAGCGCGAACGCATCCAGGTTGTCGCGCCGTTCGGTCAGGCCGCTCCTGATCACGGCGGCCGCTTCACTGGGGAACTCCGGCGGCATGTCCGCGACCGCCTCCGCGAGCACGCGGTCGGAGAGTGCCCGTTGCGCGGAATCGGCGGCGGCGATGACGTCGCTGCGAGTCAGCCGCGTCATCAGCCGTCGATCGAGCACGTGCGAGCCGTAGGTATACGTCGAGAGGCTCGAGAACTCGCCGGAGAATTTGGCGATCTTCGGATAGATCGAGGTCGACAGCCGCGCGATCGGGCCGGTCGCCTTCATGAATGCCCAGTCCCGGTCGCGCGGCAGCGGGTGGTAGATGTAGTCGCCCTCTTCGCCGAACCGCACCCAGTCCCACTGGTCGGCGCCGCGGTCGGTGTCCCCGACGATGAGATCGACCAGCCGAGCGCGCAGGAACTCGGCCTCATCGACCTGGAACTGAGGACTGTCCTCGAGGTCTTCCAGGAAGTTCTCGGTGCCCTTGACCTTCGTCGAGCCCGCGAAGCCGGGGGTGTCGTCGGGGCCCTCCTGCGGCTTCTCCTCGAGCCCGCCGAGCATGCCGGCGAACGTCTCGCGGAACTCGCCGAGGCGCGGATCGTCCGGCATGACGTAGAGCGTGGGCTGCACGTGCAGGATGCCGAGCGCCTCGAGCAGTCGCGGCATCAGCAGCGAGCCCGTCGGATGCAATGCGCTGACCTGGTCCGCGATGATGTCGCCGACCGGTGTCCCGGCGAACGCCTCCGGCAGCGCCTGCGCCGGGAACTTGTCCACGGAGCGGAACACCCAGCCGACGCCGGACGCGTCGATCATGTGCAGCGTCACGCTCTGGTTGCCGCCGCCCTGCCGCTCCGGCGTCAGGCCGCCCGCGAAGCTGCCGAGATCCAGTGTGGGCACGCGGAGCGGCGTCGTCCAGAGCTCCCTCCAGTTGTCGCCGAGAAACCACCGCTCCAAAGCGCTCCCTTCGTATTGCTGGCCGGGCACCACCGTGATCAGCGGGCCCGCACCATCTTCGCCGACCGCGCCCTGCTGCGCCGCCGCCGTGCCGCCGCAGAGCAGCGCTGCAGCCGCGCTGAGCGCGAGCGCACGTTCAATCATCATCGTCGTCGTCCGTGTCATCCTGCTGCTGCTTCTTCTTCTTCCGCTTCCGCACCCGGTGCGGGATATATTCCGCGGCGACGATCTGTGCCGACCACCGCTCCTCCAGCTCGCCCAGCAGATCGACCGGGTCTTCGCCTTCTTCCAGCTTCACGGCGATCTTCAGCCGCGTGAGACCGTCGCGTCCCGCAACTGGCTCGAAATGGTGCCATTCGTCCGCCAGCCCCGACAGCGACATGTCCACGGCGTGACGCGCCGCGTCCGCGTCCAACGTATGCACCACCAGGATGCCGTCGAGGTTCATGTCGGGCACGCGGCGCGACACTTCGCTGCGGATCTCGTGCACGTCGCCTTCGCGCCGTGCGATGGTCAGGCTGGTGTCGCCCGTGGCCAGCACGGCGTAGCGGCCGGGCGCATAGATCGCCGCGAGGTCGTAGCGCCAGAGCGCGAGCCCCGCGACGTTGAAGATGAGCGACACCGCGAGCGCCACGTCGAGCGCCTGCACGCCTGCGGCCAGGCCGATGCCGAGCGCGAGCAGCACGTAGACCGCATCCTGCGGCTCGTTCAGCTTCTGCCGGAACCGTACACCCGCCACGATGCCAGCCAGCGCGAATGCCAGGGCGAGACTGTTCTTCACGACGAGCACGACGCCCGCCACGACGATCGGCAGAATGATGATTGCCTGAACCAGCGACGGGTCGTAGCGCAGCCGTCGCGTGAACATGTGGACCCACGCGACCGGCAGGGCGAGCAGCAGTGCACCGATCGCTGCGAAGCTCGCCAGCGCCAGACGCCCGATCGGTCCCGGCCACGGCGTCGCGCCGACCTCCGAGCTCATTGCCGATGAGCGGCCCGTCACCAGCTCGCCGACGGCGCCCGCCCCCTGCTCGATCGGCGCGCTGATGGCCAGCCGCGCTCCCGGCACGAGCCAGATCAGGAGGCCGCCCAGCCCAACGAGCAGCACGTAGTACCCGAGCAGCCCCAGCAGGGGGATCGAGCGCGCGCGCTGCTTGCCAATGCGGCTGTCCCCATTCATGACACGGCTGTCGCCGTTCGCAGGGTCCTCCGCCCTCGAATTTTCCGCTGCCATCGCCCCCCGACTTCCCGTGCATGGTCCGAAGCGGGGACTGAGGGCAAGAAGCGTGCAGGAGGGTGAGCGGGGGAGCGGGGGAGCGGGGGAGCGGGACGTCGGGGGCAGGGTCAGGGGCGCCGAAGTTGTGTCGTTGCACCCGCTCTCCAGCTCTCCCGCTCCTCCGCTCCACAGGCTATCTTCGCCGGCATGAGACTGACGAAGAGACCGGGCGAGAAGGCGTCGCTCTGGAAGAAGATCAGGGACGTCGCGCTGACGGACGTGGGCGTGCTCGTGCGGGGTCTGGATGAGGGCTCGCTCGAGAAGATCGAGGAGATGCTGCTGGCGGCCGACTTCGGCGTGCCGGCCACAATGCGGCTCGTCGATGTCGTCGAATCGGCATCCCGCGGCGGGAAGATCAGAACCGAGCAGCAGTTCCGGGAGACGGTCGAGAAGGAGATCCTCGCCGTTCTCGGCAGCGACCCGGGCGCGCTCACGTTCGCGGCAGTACCGCCCACCGTGTTCCTGATCGTCGGCGTGAACGGCGTCGGCAAGACGACGACCATCGGCAAGCTGGCGCACCGGCTGAAGCTGGAGGGACGCAGTGTGCTGCTCGCCGCCGGCGACACGTTCCGCGCGGGTGCCATCGACCAGCTCCGGATGTGGGCGGAGCGCACGGGCGCCGGCTTCATCGGCGCTCAGCCGGGCGCGGATCCGGCGTCCGTCGCCTTCGACGCGATCGATGCGGCGATCGCTCGGAAATCGGACGTGCTCATCGTCGATACGGCCGGCCGGCTGCACACGCAGGACGACCTCATGACCGAGCTGGCAAAGGTCGCGCGCGTCATCGAGCGACGGCTGCCGGGCGCGCCCCACGAAACGCTGCTCGTGCTCGACGCGACGGTCGGCCAGAACGCCATCTCGCAGGCCCGCATCTTCGGCCAGGCTCTGCCGCTGACCGGGCTCGTGCTCGCCAAGCTCGACAGCACGGCGCGCGGCGGCATCGTCGTCGCGCTCAAGCAGGAGTTCGATCTGCCCGTGCGGCTGGTCGGCACCGGCGAGGCGGTTGACCGGCTGGAGCCGTTCGACCCTGCGAAGTTCGCACGCGACGTTCTGGAAGGGTGAAGCGGATTGACCGTTGACGCGCTGGAGCGGATCTTCGCGGCACTCAACGCAGCCGGCGTCCGCTACCTGGTGGTGGGAGGCGTCGCGGTCAACGCCCACGGCTACCAGCGCCTGACGCAGGATCTCGACCTCGTGCTAGGGCTTCGCCGCGCCAACGTTCTTGCCGCCCTGGGGGCGCTGGAGTCGCTCGGTTATCGGCCGCTGCTGCCCGTGGAGGCGGCCGCTTTCGCCGATCCGGCGATACGCGGCGGATGGGTGCGCCAGCGGAACCTCCAGGTTTTCTCCCTCGTGCGCGAGAACGCGGCGGACGTCACGGTTGATATCTTTGCGACAGAGCCCTTCGACTTCGAAACCGAATACGATGCCGCGCTGCTGGCGGAGCTCGCCCCGGGACTGCCCGTACGGTTCCTGCGCCTCGATGCGCTGATTGCGATGAAGGAGCAAGCCGGGCGCCCGCGTGACGTCGATGACGCCGAGCACCTGAAACAGATCCGCCAGGAGCTGGACGATGGGGAATGAGACGGACGGGTGGGACGCCGCGACCTGGGAGGGTAGCCGCCGCGCACAGCTCCGGCGCGCGTTGACGCTTACCGTCCGGCAGCGGCTCGAGGGGCTGGAGGCGCTCTCGGCGACGAGCCGCCGGCTCGCGGACGCCGTGAACCACGCGCGGGTCACCAGCACCTCGGGCGAATCGAAACGCACCACGGAATCGCGCCGCGACGAAGAGCCGTCGTCTGGCTCATGATCGAACGCGCCTGATCCCGCGCATGGCCTTCACGCCGCTCGACCAGTCAGTGCAATTCCTGAAGGCGGTCGGACCGCGCCGCGCCGACGCGTTCGCGCGGCTCGGCGTCCACACCGGCCGCGACCTGCTCTTCCACGTGCCCCGCCGCTACGAGGACGCCAGCACCGTCAGCCGCATCGCAACCGTGCAGATCGGAGCCGACGCGACGGTGATCGGCGAGGTGCAGAGCAAGGGCGTGCTGCCGACGCGGACCGGGCTGCGCATCTTCCAGGTCGTGCTGCGCGACCAGAGCGGCAGCATCGAGTGCTCGTTCCCCGGCCAGCCGTTCCTCGACCGCATGTTCCGCCGCGGCGACATCGTCCTCGTCACCGGACCCGTCCGCTTCTTCCACGGCAAGCAGATCCAGCCGCGCGAGTTCGTCGTGCTCGGCAACGCCGGCGACGGTGTCGAGGCCAGCGGCAAGGTGCTGCCGATCTATCCGGCGACCGAGGGCCTGTCGCAGAAGATCGTCCGCAGCATCATCGACCAGAACCTCGACCGCCTGCTGCCGCTGCTCCAGACGGAGGATGCCGTGCCGCGCTCGATCACGGAGGCCGCGCGGCTGCCGACACTGATGCAGGCCGTGGCCTCACTGCACCGGCCCGAGACGCTGACGGATGCCGAGCGCGGGCGACGACGACTCGCGTTCGACGAGCTCTTCTTCCTCCAGCTCCTTCACGCCCGCGTCCGCCGCCACAATGCGGCGCAGGATCGCGGCATTGCGTTCAAACGGACCGACGAGCTGATCACGCCGCTGTACCGTGCCCTGCCGTTCGAGCTGACCGGCGCGCAGACGCGCGCGATCGCCGAGATCTTCGCCGACATGGCCGGCGAGCGTCGCATGAACCGGCTGCTCCAGGGCGACGTCGGGTCCGGCAAGACGATCGTTGCACTCTTCGCGATGCTCGCCGCGGCCGAATCCGGGTACCAGGCAGCGCTCATGGCGCCCACCGAGATCCTCGCCGAGCAGCACGCACGGACGATCGCGCGACTGCTCGAGCCGCTCGGGCTCGGCGTGACGCTGCTGACCGGCAGGTTGTCCGCTCCGGACAGGCGCGTGGCGCTCCAGGCCATTGCATCGGGTGAGGCTCGTATCGTCGTGGGGACGCACGCGTTGATCCAGGAGACCGTCGCGTTTCAGCGGCTCGGGCTCGCGATCACCGACGAGCAGCATCGCTTCGGTGTGAAGCAGCGGCAGGCTCTGGGTGACCTTGGTGAAGCGGGCGAGGTGAGGCGGGCGAGTGAGGCGGGCGAAGGAGGCGGGCGAGGTGGGAGGCCGGACGTGCTGGTGATGTCGGCGACGCCGATTCCGCGCTCGCTGGCGCTCACGGTTTACGGGGATCTGGATCTGTCCGTGCTCGATGAGCTGCCGCCGGGACGGCAGACCATTCGCACGGCCGTCCGGCCGGAGTCCGCGCGGGAGAAAGTCTATGCCTTCATCCGGGAGGAGGTCGGGAAGGGCAGGCAGGCCTACATCGTCTATCCGCTCGTGGATGAGTCGGAGAAGGTCGAGCTGCGCGCGGCCACCGCCGAGTTCATCCGCCTGCGGGAGGACGTTTTTCCGGGGCTCCGGCTCGGCCTGCTGCACGGCCAGCTCCCGGGGGACGAGAAGGATGCGGTGATGGCATCGTTCGTCGCCGGCGACATCGACATCCTCGTCGCAACGACGGTCATCGAGGTCGGCATCGATGTGCCGAACGCGACGATCATGGTGGTCGAGCACGCCGACCGCTTCGGCCTGTCCCAGCTCCACCAGCTCCGCGGCCGCGTAGGGCGCGGCGCCGAGCAGAGCTTCTGCGTGCTGATCGCGGTCGAGGTCGCCGAGCGGCTCCAGGTCCTCGCCCGTACCGACGATGGCTTCGAGATCGCTCGCGCGGACCTGGCGCACAGGGGGATGGGCGACTTCTTCGGCTCGAAGCAGCACGGCCTGCCCGACTTCCGCTTCTTCGACCCGTTCCGCGACGATGACCTCATGCTCCTGGCCCGCGAATCCGCAGGCCGGATCATCGACGCGGATCCGGAGCTGGCGCGATCGGAGCACGCGCCGCTGAACGCCGCGCTCATGGCGCGGTTCGCGGAGCGGGCGGCGCTTTACGGCGTGGGGTGAAGGACTCTGGACACGTCCGGGGCAGGCCTCAGCACGCGGCTCGGAATTGCCAGGCCTTTCGCTTCCGAACAATCGTATGTACAGGTCCGGTAGTAAGATGCGTATGGTGCAAACTACAGGGCGCCACACCGCCGGCTGCACAAAACACCTTGACCTCATTGGTGGAAGCGGCCCACTGTAAGTCATCCGCTGATACGACAATGCATTGCACAAGGCAGCGCCGCGAGCGCCAGCGAGGGGTGTGAGCGACATGATCAAATTTGAGGTCCGTGACTCATCCGGTCTACTGGTGCTGCCTTTAATGCTTGTGACTGCGTGTTCCGGAGGCACTGGCCCCAGTAGCGAGACAACGACTCCGCCAGAGCCGGCCGAGATCATGATCGTCTCGGGAGACAGCCAGGTCGCAGTGGCCGGGACAGCGTTGCCTGACTCACTGGTGGTCCGATCCCTGGATGGAGGAATTCCATCGCGTTTCACTCTTGACTGGACAGTAAAGTCGGGTGCAGGTTCAGTCGGTGTCCAGAAAACCTCGACCGCCGATCGTGATGGCGCGACTGGCAACACCTGGACCCTCGGACCGGACGTGGGTGTGCAGATCCTCGAGGTGTCGTCCGGCTCCATGAGAGTAACCTTCACGGCCACTGCGACACCATCGAACGGTAGCGGATCATGACCGTTCCGAGTCTCCAACTTTGCTTTGTTGCCTCGGCACTGCTTGTCGCCGCGTGCTCTGGTTCCAGCATCCAGGACGACAAGGGCACAGGGCCACCGGAGCCCAGTGAGATCGTGATCGTCTCCGGAAACAATCAGGTGGCTCCCGCAGGTGGCTCCCGCAGGTACCACCCTGCCCGATTCGCTGGTGATCCGCTTCCTGGACAGAGGGATTCCTTCTGGAGGGTCCCATATCACCTGGTCACGCTGGCGATTGAATCAGCCGGAATAGCTGGACGCTCGGGCCCAGTGCGGGAACACAGACGCTTGAGCTTTCATCCGGCGCATGGCGTGCAACCTTTACGGCCACTGCTACGGCCACTGCCACGTCATCTCCAGCCGGAAACTGAGCGGAGTTGACTGGTACGTCGATGGTTCCTTCGAAGTCAGCCAGGGTGTTCGAGCAGGACGATACGGGCGATGAGGATTCGAATTGGTCTGGCCCCGGTGCCGCATCCGATCGGCCGTCAATCTCCCACATGTGAATGCTGATTGATACCGCGGTCGATTGACCTCCCATACGGGGGTCGATGCGCCACGGATGGCGCGGAGCCTCGATGTGTGGTCAATTGACCGTCGTCAGGGGTGCCAACATAGCACCGGCCGCCGATCGGGTGCCGGAGTGGTCACTTCGCCCCCACCACGATGGCCTCCCTATTTTGCCGGAATCTCACCCGATCTCACTGTGCATCTCCGTCCGCAATCCACCTGAATCAGCGACGAACCAAAAATTAGGGCTCCTTCAGAAAGCGACCTGAACACACGCTCGGTAGCGAAGAGCGGAGTACATGGTGGAAGCCCTGCCGCAGCTATCCCGGGCTCTTACTCTCGAGACCGTCCGCCATCGACGCCGCAAAGGGCAGCCCGCTCGGCGAATCGCGCCACGAGCGCGGCGAACGGCGGCGCGGGCTCCTCCGGCCGAAGTTGGGGTCCGCGAGCGCATCTGTCGCGAGCATCTAGAATTCGCATGAGGTATTGATAGCCAATCTGTTGTTGGTGCCCAGGTTGGGCGCGACAACATGAACGCAGAAGCGAGCGAGCGGTTGGACCCCTACGTGCTGGGTTTCCAGCAGATCGACCGGACGCAGGTCGCGGTCGTCGGCGGCAAGGGCGCGTACCTGGTGGAGCTTTCGCGGATCGATGGCGTCCGTGTGCCGGCTGGCTTCTGCGTGACGACGGACGCGTTCCGGCGGATCATGGCGGAAGCGCAGTCGATCGGCGACCGGCTCGATCGGCTGGCGCGCCTGAAGCCGGACGACCGGGAGGCCATCCGCGCGCTCAGCGAGGAGATCCGCCGGATCATCGAAGGGGTGGCCATCCCTGACGATATGGCGGCGGCGATCATCCGCTCGCTCGCCCGGCTCGGCGAGCAGGTCGACTGTGCCGTCCGATCCAGTGCGACGGCGGAGGATCTGCCGACGGCGTCCTTCGCGGGGCAGCAGGACACCTACCTGAACGTGGCGGGCCCTGCGGCGCTCCTCCAGCATGTGAGCCGATGCTGGGCCTCGCTCTTCACCGAGCGGGCCGTCACCTACCGGCTGCGGAACGGCTTCGACCACCGGAACGTCGGGATGGCGGTGGTCGTGCAGCAGATGGTCTTCCCGCAGGCGGCCGGCATCCTCTTCACGGCAGACCCCGTCACGGGCAATCGGAAAGTCGCCTCGGTGGACGCCGGCTTCGGGCTGGGCGAGGCCCTGGTCTCCGGCCTGGCGAACGCCGACGTCTACAAGGTGAGGGACGCCGAGGTCGTCGCCAGAACCGTCGCCACCAAGCAGCTTGCCATCCTCGCGTCGCCGGCGGGCGGGACGCGGGAACAGGCGATCGAGCCGGAGCGGCAGCAGCAGCCGGCGCTGACGGATATGCAGGTTGTACGGCTCGTGCAGGTGGGCCGGCGGATCGAAGCGCACTTCGGCCGCCCCCAGGACATCGAATGGCCTGGTCGACGACGACTTCCACATCGTCCAGAGCCGGCCGATCACCACGCTGTTCCCCATCCCGGCGGCCGCCGACGGCGAGAACCACGTCTACGTATCGGTCGGTCACGGTCAGATGATGACCGACGCCATGAAGCCGCTGGGGCTCTCGCTCTTCCAGCTGACGGCAGGGCCGCCGATGCACGAGGCCGGCGGAAGGCTGTTCGTGGACGTCACACGGAGCCTGGCTTCGCCGTCGAGCCGCGCGGGTCTCCTGGAGGTCCTGGGAAAAGGCGATCCGCTGATCCGGGACGCGCTCCAGACCATCCTCGATCGCGGCGACCTCATCAGATCACTCCCGGACGAAGGCGCGGGCGCACCCCAGGCGGGTGGCGGTGCGCCCGCTGGCGGCGCGGCGGCCCCGATCGACACGGATCCGACCGTCGTCGCCAGGCTGATCGAGCGCAGCGAGGCCTCCCTCGCCGATCTGAAGCGCGACATTCGCGCAGAGTCCGGATCGGCGCTGCTCGACTTCATCCTGGCAGACATCCGGGAGCTGAAACGGCTCCTGTTCGATCCCGAGAGCCATCAGGTGATCATGGCCGGCATGGAGGCCACCTGGTGGCTCAACGATCAGCTGCAGGCGTGGCTGGGCATTCAGAACGCAGCCGACGCGCTCACGCGGTCCGTCCCGAACAACGTCACGTCCGAGATGGGGCTGGCGCTTCTCGACGTCGCCGACGCGATCCGACCGCACCCGGAGGTGGTGGCGTTTCTGCAGCAGGCTGACGAGGAAGGTCTTCTGGACGAGATGTCCGCGCTCACGGGTGGACATGAAGCGCGCGACGCGATACGCGCCTTCCTCGACCGGTACGGCATGCGGTGCGTCGGCGAGATCGACATTACGCGGCCGCGCTGGAGCGAAAGCCCCACCACTCTCGTGCCCATGATCCTCGGCAATATCCGGAACTTCGAGGCGGGCGCCGCCGAACGGCGCTTCGAGCAGGGGCGGCAGGAGGCCTGGAACAAGGAGCAGGAGCTGCTCGAGCGTCTGCGGGCGCTGCCGGACGGGGAGCACAAGGCCGCGGAGACGAAGCGGATGATCGACCGCGTCCGGACGTTCGCCGGATACCGTGAATATCCGAAGTACGGCATCGTCAACCGCTACTTCGTCTACAAGCAGGCCCTGCTGCAGGAGGCCCAGCGTCTCGTACGGGTCCACGTGCTTCGTGAGAAGGAAGACATTTTCTACCTCACGTTTCAGGAGCTGCACGACGTCGTACGTACGCACCAGGTGGACAGCCAGCTCATCCGCCAGCGCAGGGATGCGTTCAAATCCTATCAGGCGCTCACACCGCCCCGGGTGCTCACGTCGGACGGCGAGCTCCTCAACGGGGCGTACCAACGCAGCAATCTGCCGCCCGGCGCGCTCGTCGGCCTGCCGGTATCGGCCGGGACCGTCGAGGGCCGAGCCCGCGTGATTCTGGACATGGCGGACGCCGATCTCGAGCCTGGCGACATCCTGGTCACCGCCTGGACCGACCCGAGCTGGACGCCTCTCTTCGTCGCAATCACAGGCCTCGTGACCGAGGTGGGCGGCCTGATGACGCATGGCGCGGTGATCGCACGGGAGTACGGCCTGCCCGCCGTCGTCGGCGTGGAGCATGCCACCCGGCTGATACGGGATGGGCAGCGGATCCGCGTGCATGGGACGGACGGGTACGTCGAGGTCCTGACCTAGGACGCGGCCGTTCGCGCCATGCCACCCCCCGGCGGGCCCCGTTCGGGCGGACGCCGTACGCCGTCCGGGCGGGCCGGCGGCCCCGTTCGGCGACGTGAAAGTGGCCCCAGGGCGCTGTTGCGCCGGCGTGGGTCAAACGTGACGTCGCAGAGCGCAGTCGGAACGCACCCGGTCGACACCGGGCATCGACGCGGGTAACCCTCGACGGCTCTGAGCGCCGGTATCCGTCCCCGCGCCGCGGATTCGTGGGGCCGGGGTTACTTTCACGTCGCCCGTCGCCGACGGCGCCTGTCGCCGCCGCGAGCAAGTCGCAACCGGGCGAGCCTTTCTGCGCCCGGCCCACAGCCCGCCTGCCGACAACCCCGCTGAGACTGGATCGTGTCGATCGCCCGGGACCGGCCCGCCGCCGCGTTGACACCCGCCAGCCGCGGCGAATAACTTGCCGCCCCGCCCGGTCATTCGCGGGCAGACTTCAGCAGTGGAACCGCATGCCCCCCATCTCCGACATACGCGATCTCGGCCGCCACGACGGCGGCGAAGCCCTCGTCCGCGGCTGGGTGCAGACGCTGCGCACGCACGGCAAGGTGGCCTTCGTCGTGGTGCGGGACGGCACCGGCATCGTGCAGTGCGTGGTCGTGAAGAAGGAGGTCTCGCCGGAGACGTGGGACCTGGCGCACGAGCTGACGCTGGAGACCAGCGTCCACGTCGCCGGGTCGATCCGTGCCGATACCCGCGCTCCCGGCGGGTTCGAGCTGAGCGTGAAGGATCTCGCCCGGATCGGCACGAGCGACGAGTACCCGATCCAGCCGAAGGAGCATGGCGTCGATTTCCTGCTCGACCACCGTCATCTGTGGCTGCGGTCGAGCCAGCAGCGCGCGATCATGCGTGTGCGCAACGAGGTGGAGCAGTCGATCGCCGACTTCTTCTACGACCGCGGCTTCACCCGCGTCGACACGCCGATCCTGACGGGCGCGATCGGCGAGGGAGGCGCGGGCCTGTTTCCGGTCGACTACTTCGAGGACCAGGCCTACCTCGCCCAGACCGGCCAGCTCTACGTCGAGGCCGCGGCCGCCGCGCTCGGCCGGGTCTACTGCTTCGGCCCCACGTTCCGCGCCGAGAAGTCCAAGACGCGCCGCCACCTGACCGAGTTCTGGATGGTCGAGCCGGAGGTCGCCTGGAACGATTCCGAGGCGAACATGAAGCTGCAGGAGGAGTTCGTCGCGTACCTCGTGCAGCGCGCACTGGAGCGCTGCAGGGACGAGCTCGCCGTGCTGGAGCGCGACACGACGTCGCTCGAGCGCGTGCAGGCGCCGTTTCCACGCGTCGCGTACACCGAGGCCGTCCGCGTCCTGCAGGAGAAGGGTCACGAGCTGAAATGGGGCGATGACCTCGGCGCGCCCGACGAGGTCGCGCTGGCCGGGATGCACGACCGCCCAGTCTTCGTCATGAACTACCCGAAGGCTGTCAAGGCGTTCTACATGAAGGAGAACCCGTCGGACCCGCGCACCGTCCTGTGCGACGACCTGCTCGCGCCCGAGGGCTACGGCGAGATAATCGGCGGCAGCCAGCGCGAGGACGACCACGACCGTCTGCTCGCCCGCATCCGCGAGGAGGGCCTGCCCGAGGACGCCTACAAGTGGTACCTCGAGCTGCGACGCTACGGCAGCTTCCCCCACGCCGGCTTCGGCCTCGGCCTCGAGCGCACCGTCGCCTGGATCACCGGCCGCCAGCACATCCGCGAGATGATTGCGTTTCCACGAATGCTGAACCGGATATATCCCTGAAAAACAAAGAAACATCGTGAAACGTGAAACGTGACACGTCCCTACGATTCACGTTTCACGTTTCACGCTGACGTTCACGTTTCACGCTGACGTTCACGTTTCACGCTGACGTTCACGTTTCACGCTTCACGATTCACGCTTCTTCACTTCATCCCACAGCACGTCCAGCTCCTCCAGACCCGCCTGGCCCAGTACGACGCCCCGCGCAACAGCGAGCTCCTCCAGCGCCCGGAACCGACGTTCGAATTTCGCGTTCGCCAGCATGAGCGCGCCCATCGCGTGCGTGCCGGTGAGGCGCGCGAGATTCACAACCGCGAAGAGCAGATCCCCGATCTCCTCCTCGATGCGGAGCGCGTGCCCGGGATCATCGCCGCCGCCGGCGCCCGCGTCGAGCAGCTCCCGCACCTCCGCGACCTCCTCGACCACCTTCTCGAACGCCCCCTCCGCCGATGGCCAGTCGAACCCGACCTCCGCCACCCGCTCCTGCACCAGCTGCGCCCGCGATAGCGGTTCCATCCCCCCTATCCCTGCCAGCAGCCCCCGCTCCGCCGTTCCTCCGCTCTCCCGCTCAGACGATACGCCAGTGCGCTCCGAACGCCTGGCCACCCCACTGTCAACTAGAGGCCCAACACTGTCATCGGAGGCGCCGTCGCCTGCATCAGGCGGCGAAGGTGGCTTCTGCACGGGGGGTGGAGTCCGGTTGCGAGGGTGTCACGGCGCGCCTATACTACCCGTTCTTTGGCCGGCATGTCAAACGAGACTGAATCGCGCGCATGGGTCGACATCGACCTGGAAGCGCTGCGTGAAAACTATCGGGCCGTTCGGGCCGCGGTTGGTGAGCGGCCCGCGATCATTGCGATGGTCAAGGCCGACGGCTATGGCCTCGGGGCGGCGCGCGTGGTGCGCGCGCTGGAACCGCTCGAGCCGTGGGGCTACGGCATTGCCACGGCGGATGAGGGCGCCGCGCTGCGGGACATGGGCGTGCGGCGCCCCATTGTTGTTTTCGGGCCGCTGCCGCCGGGCGCCGTCGAGAAGGCGGCGTCGGCCGGCCTGGTTGCGACCATCTCAGATCTTGCCGCGCTGGACATGTGGCGCGCGGCCGCGGGGCGGCACGGGCCGCTGCATTTCCATGTCGAGATCGATACGGGCATGGGACGGTCCGGGTTCGATTGGCGGGACACGCCGCAATGGGCGCCTGCGGTGCGCGCGCGCTGTGGCGACGAGCTGGTCTGGGCGGGCGCGTTCACGCACTTCCACAGTGCCGACAGTGCCGATCCCGCGCCCACGGCGGCGCAATGGGAGCGACTGCAGGATGCGCTGTCGCAGCTGCCCCTGTCGCGCGAGGATCTGATGGTGCACGCCGGCAGCAGCGCCGCCGCGCTGCGCTGGCCGGAGTATGCCGCGGACGCAGTACGACCCGGTATCTTCCTGTACGGCGGACAGGCGGGCGCGCCGTCTACGGGCGTCGGGCTGCCGCGTCCGGTCGCCTCGGTGAAGGCGCGTCTGGTCCTGGTCCGGCAAGTCCCGCCGGGCACCACCGTCGGCTATGGCGCGACGCACGTGGCACGCGGATGGGAGCGGTGGGGTACGGTTGCCGTCGGCTACGGTGATGGACTGCCGCGCCGTCTCGGAAACCGCGGCTCCGCCCTGGTGCACGGCCGGGTCGTGCCGATCGTCGGACGGATCTCGATGGACATGACGGTGGTAGACATCACCGGCGTGCCGGAAGCGGCGGTCGGCGACGTTGTCACGCTGATCGGCAGAGATGGCAATGCGGAGATCACGCTCGACCAGGTGGCGGCGCAGGCAGAAACGATCAGCTACGAGATACTGACGGGGCTGCGGCCGAGGCTGCCGCGGGTGGAGAAGGGCAATTGGAACGGGACCAGCTGATCGGCGCAGCGCGCGAGGCGCAGGGGCGGGCATACGCGCCGTACTCGAAATTCCGCGTCGGCTGTGCGCTCGAGGGAGAGAGCGGCAGGGTACACGTCGGGTGCAACATCGAGAACGGCTCGTACGGATTGACGATGTGTGCGGAGCGGGTCGCGGTGGGAGGAGCGGTGGCCGCGGGCGAGCGGCGCTTCCGTCGCCTGGTGCTCGTCACGGACGGACCGGCGCCGGTGAGCCCGTGTGGTGCGTGCCGTCAGGTGCTAGCGGAGTTTGCGCCGCTGCTGGAGATCGAATCGGTCGCGCCGGGCGGAGAGTCGCGCGCATGGACGCTCGACCTGCTGCTGCCGGCGCGCTTTGAATTGCCGGAACGGGAGGTATCGTCTTGAAGCGGTTGTTGTTGACGGTCTGTGCGAGCGTGCTCGTCGCAGCGTGTGGTGAGGAAACCCCGACGGGCGTGGGCCAGATCCTGCTGCCGGGTGAGTCGATCGAGACGTTCGAGGTGATCCTGGAGGCGGACCAGTACCTGGTCTGGGACAGCTCGTTCGGCAACTACAGCAGGCCGTCGGAGGTGGATCTCGGCATTTTGGCGAACGCCTGGGGCGGTTCGGTCGATGCTAGGGTGATCGTACGCTACACGCTGCCGCGCAACATCCGCGTGCGGGTGGCAGGAGGCTCCGAGCAGCCTGATTCGCTGCCCCTGTGGTTCGAGGGCGACATCCAGATTCCGATGGACACGCTCGTCAGCCCGTCCGGTGAACTGAGCCTGCATCGCAGTACGGAGACCTGGGACCGGGAATCGGCGACGTGGACGTTGCGCGTGGATACGGGCGGCGTCGCACTGCCCTGGGCCGTGCCCGGCGGGTCGCCCGGCGAGCTGGCCGGCACGGTCGCCTGGGCCACCGCCACCGACACCGCCGTGCTGCCGGTGGACTCTGCCACCATCGTTGCATGGGCGGACACGACGCTGGCGGCCGGAGGCGGCGTGATCTCGGCCGGCTTGCCCGGCACGCGCATGCGCATCGGGCCGCCGCTGCTCCGGGCCAGGGCGCGCAGCACGCTGAATCCGGACACCGTGGTCGAGGTGACGCTGACGCCGATCCACACCTTCATCTTCACGCCCGTGCTCGAGCCGCAGTCGAGCGACATTCGCGTCGGCGGCGTGCCCGCCTGGCGAGGCGTGCTGCGGTTCCGCGAAGACCTCGACAGCATCACCGTGCCCTGTCCCGGCGAGCCCGGCTGCCGCGTGAGGCTCGATCAGGTCGGCGTCAACTTCGCCGCAATCCAGCTGCAGCCCGTGCCGTCGCCGGCCGGCTTCGACCCGGAGCTGCCCCTCGAGGTCGCCCTGCATCTGATGCTGCCGACTCCCAACGTGCCGTTGCAGCGTTCGCCCATCAGCAACCCGATCGCGGGCACGGCGGAAATTCCCGGCTCGACCTTCCTGGCGCCCGGCGCGCCGATCGTCGAGCTGGGCGTGACGGAGGTGATGCGTCAGGCGTTCGAGGCCCTGGTGGAGGGCGGTCCGGCGCCCGTGACTTCGGTCGCACTGCTGCAGAGCGATACCCGCACGACGTTCGGCTTCGGCACCTTCGCCGAGCGGCCGCGTCTGCGCCTGATCCTGACCATCACCAAGGAAATGCAGCTGCCATGAACAGCAAGAATTCTCTCATGGCCGGTGCGCTCCTGCTGCTGTCCGCCACACCTCTGACAGCGCAGAGCCTGTTCTCAACGCGCGGCCTGGGCGTGCCCATGCCCGCCGTCGACGCGCGCGCTGCAGCGCTCGGCGGGATAGGTGTCGGCCTGATCGGATTCCACACCTCACTGACCAACCCGGCCGAGCTTGCGGGCGTCACGCGGCGCGGCGTCACGGCCGCGCTGCAGCCGGTCACTACCTCATTCGATGTCGCCGGCGCCGAGGACGGCACCGCCGGCACGCGGTTCCCCCTGATCGGCGTCGTCTACCCTGCGTCCGATCGCATCGTCGCGTCACTCGGCTTCGGCTCGTTCCTCGAGCAGTCGTGGGGCATACTGACGCAGTCGTCGCAGGTGATCGGAGACCGGACCTACGAGGTCAGCGACCTGCAGAGTTCCCGGGGCGGCATCGCGCAGGCCCGCGTGAGCGCCGTGTACTCGTTCTCGCCGACGTTCGCCGTCGGCGCCGCCGCCGGCCTGCTGACCGGCAACGTCACCCGGACGGTGGTCCGCTCGTTCGTCGATTCTACCGGCATCCTGCTCAGGCCGTTCGAGCAGGACCTGAGCTGGCGCTACAGTGCACCGATCGCGTCGGTCGGCATGCGCCTCGACGTGGCCGGCCGCGTCCGCCTCGGGGCGAGCGCGCTGGTCGGCGGCAAGCTGAAGGCGCACGGCACCAGCGACGATGCCGACGACCGCGTGTACGGCGCGCCGCTCGAGCTGAGCGCCGGCGCGAGCGCGCGCCTGACGTCGCTGGTACTGGGCACGATCGGCGCCGTGTGGAGCCGCATGCCCGAGACCGAGGGCGCCGCGCTCACGCAGGAGACGCTGCGCGTCGGCGGCGGCATCGAGTATCAGGGCCTGCGCTTCGGCGAGCGCACGTTCCCGCTCCGCCTCGGCGGACACTGGTCCGAGCTGCCGTACCACGCGGCCGGCGAGGAGGCGCCTGCGGAGTGGGGGCTCGGCGGCGGTTTCGGGTTCAGGCTCGGTGATCCGATGGATCCTGCGGCGGTCGCCGACGTCGCGATCGAGCGGGGCGGCCGGAGCGGTCTCGGCAGTGCCGACCTCGAGGGCGGCCTGGAGGAGAGCCTCTGGCGCTTCACGCTGTCGCTCTCGCTGTTCGCGCGCTGAGCCGCGATCGTCCCGGCGAACCATGGAAGTGCCCGGTGCCATGAGCCAGATTCGAACCACGCGCAGGACGGCCTACGTCGAGACGTACGGCTGCCAGATGAACATCAGCGACGGCGAGCTGATGCAGGGCATCCTCGCCGAGGGCGGCTACGACATCGTCGCCGCGCCCGAGGACGCCGACGTCGTGCTCGTCAACACGTGCGCGATCCGCGAGCACGCCGAGCAGCGCGTTGTCGGCCGCGTCGGCGAGCTGTACCGCCTGAAGTCGGAGCGGCCCGACATGATCATTGGCGTGACCGGCTGCATGGCGCAGCGGCTGGGCACCAAGCTGCTGGACCGCGCGGCCTACATCGACCTGGTCATGGGGCCCGACGGCTACCGTGACCTGCCGCAGGCGCTCGGCCGCATCCGTCAGGGTCACCCGGCCTCGCCAGCGCGCGCGGCGCCCGCTGCGACGACGCGGCGGCAACTGCCGGTTCTCGAGGTCGCCGCGGACGGGGATACGCGGCTCGCGGTGCTGGACCTGCGCGCGCAGGAAAACTACGAGGGGCTCGAGATCCGCCGCGCCTCGGGTGTCAGTGCCTGGGTTGTGGTTCAGCGCGGCTGCAATCACCGCTGCACCTACTGCATCGTGCCCTACGTGCGCGGCCCCGAGAAGAACCGGTCGGCAGCGCAGGTCATCGATGAGGTGCGGGCCAGCGCGGCGCAGGGCATCACCGATGTCACGCTCCTCGGCCAGACCGTCAACTCCTGGGCGGATGGCGGCTGGCGTTTCCACGAGCTGCTGCGCGCGGTCGCGCGGGTGGATGGCATCCGGCGAGTCCGGTTCACATCGCCGCATCCGGGCGACGTGACGCCGGAGCTCGTAGAGGTGATGGCGACGGAGACCGCCGTGTGCGGCCAGCTGCATCTGCCCGTCCAGTCCGGGCACGACCGCACGCTGAGGCGCATGCTGCGCCGGTACACGGTCGCGACGTATCTCGAGAAGGTGCGCATGGTGCGCGCTGCGATCCCGGACATCGCGTTGTCGACGGACGTCATCGTGGCGTTCCCGGGCGAGACGGATGAGGAGTACGAGGCCACGCTCGACCTGATGCGCGAGGTCCGCTACGATGACGCGTTCCTGTACAAGTACTCGCCCCGCGACGGCACGCCGGCCACACGCCTGCCGGCCGGTCAGTTCATTGCCGCCGATGTGGCACAGTCGCGCCTGCAGCGTCTCATCGACCTGCACCGCGGGATCCAGCGCGAGATCAACGTCGGCGCAATCGGCCGCACCATCGAGGTGCTGGTGGAGCGCGAGGCGAAGTCGGCCGGCGACATGCTCGGCCGCACCGAGAGCTACAAGGTCGCGGCGTTCCCGGGCGACAGGTCGATCATCGGACAGTATGTCCGCGTGCGGCTCACCGGCACCACCGGCGCGACGTTCCGCGCCGTGCGCGTGGAGGAAGAAGCGCGCTCGAGCCGCGTGGCCTGACGCGCCGCCCGCGACACCGAACCTGCACCGGCTCATCCGGCCGCGGCCCCGTACGGGTCGCGGCCGGATTGCTTTTCGGGCCGCCGACATGCCGCGATGACGCCGCTGCTGCTCGCGACGCTGGCGTACGCGACCGGTCTGCTGGCCGGACTCCGCGCGCCGCTGCCCGTCGCATTCGGGCTGGTCCTCCTCGGTTTCGCCGTTCTGCTGCTGAACCTGGGATGGCGACGATCGATCGCTCTCTCCTTCTGTGCAGCGGGCCTGCTCGCGGGCGGGCTGCGGCGGAACGCCGTGCTCGCCGACTGCCGGCAGCACCTGCCGGATGGCGCGGTCCTGCGCATTGCCGGTGTGCCGCCGGTCCTGCCGACGGAGGGCGTCTCGATCCCGTTCGATGCGGTCATCGAAATCATTCAGGAGGGCGACGTCGCGGGCTCCGCCTGCCGCGGCCTCATCCGCGCACGCGCTCCCGCCCGTCTGCTGCCCGCGCTCGATTCTGCAGCGCGCGGCACGTCGCCGCCGATCCTCGCACGCGCTCGCTGGCTGGCGTATCCCGAACGCAGCGGTTGGCCGCGCCGCGCTGACTTCGCCGGCAGTGCACTCATCGACGCGCTGGAGCCGCGGCCGGACAGTATGGCGGCAGTACCGCGTGCCGGGCCGGTTCGCCGGTTCCGCACCGCGCAGCAGGCACGACTGCGGGCGCTGCTGCCGGAGCGCTGGGGATTCGCCGAAGCGCTGCTCCTGGCGCAGACGTCTGGCCTGTCGCCGGAGACGCGCAACACCTGGGTGGCCGCGGGACTCGTTCACCTCCTCGCCATTTCGGGAATGCACGTCGGCCTCATTGCGGGTGCCGTCCTGGCGCTCGCCGCCGCGTGCGGGACTGGGCCGCGCACGGCGCGGCGCATCGCTGTGCTCGTCACGGCGTGCTACGTCCTGTTCCTGGGCGCACCAAGCGCCGCCCTGCGGGCGTTGCTCCAGGCGACGCTGCTCCTCTGCTCCGTCGAGCTGCAGCGGCCGACGCAGCCGTTCACGGCGCTGTCATGCGCCGCTCTCGTCATCCTGATGATCGAGCCGCTGGCCGTGCTCGATCCGGGCTTCCAGCTGTCCTTCGCCGGCATGATCGGGCTGGTCGCCTGGCGCCGCCCTGTCGCGGAGCTGCTGCCCACGGCGCTGCACAGGTACCTCCGCGACGGGATCGCCGCGGGCGTGTCCGCGAGCGCTCTCACCACGCCCGTCGCGGCCCTGCATTTCGGTACCGCATCGTGGATCGGCGTGCCCGCGACACTGATCGCCGCGCCGCTGCTCGGCTTCGCTGTCGGCGCGCTGCTCGTCGCGCTGCTGGTGGCCGCGCTCACGGGCATCACGGCCGGACCGCACGCGCTCGTCGCCGATGTGCCGCTGCGCCTGCTCGATCTCGTCGCCGAGCTGGCCGCGGGCGTGCCGGCGGGCCACGGCTACATGGCGGCGTCCACGGTGATGGCATGCCTCGCGGCAGCCGCCGCCGCGCTGCTCGCCCGCCGCGCCCTCGTCGGCAGCGAGCCGCCACTGCCGCCGCCCAGTCACGCACCCGCTCACATCCACGAGCGCTGGAGCCGGCGACACCGCCTGCGCAGGCTGCGCGTCGCCGCCGCCGCCGCCGCGGCTGTCGCCGCGATCGCCTGGACCCCGCTGCTGCTGCAGCCGCGCGATGGCCGCGTCGAGATACACGCCATCGATGTCGGCCAGGGCGATGCGTTCGCGATACGCACGCCCGCGAACCGCTGGCTCCTCGTCGATGCCGGACCGCGTTCGATGCGCTTCGATGCCGGTCGCGATCGCGTCGTGCCGTACCTGCTGAAGCACGGCGTGCGCCGTCTCGATGCAATGATCCTCACGCATCCCGACGCCGACCACATCGGCGGCGCGGCGGCCGTGCTCGAGGTCTTCGATGTCGCCACCGTGATCGACCCCGGCTTCGCCGCCGGCAAGGACCTGTTCATCGACCTCATCGCCGCGGCCAGGCGCACCGACAGTCGCTGGATCGCCGCGCGCGAGGGTATCACGCTGCGCCTCGACGGCGTCGAGGTATCGATTCTGTTCCCGCTGTCCGCGCTTGACGCTGCCGCTGACGCCAACGATACTTCCGTCGTCTTCCGTCTGGTGTTCGGTGCCTTCAGCGCGCTGTTCCTCGGTGACGCGCCGACGTCGGTCGAGGAGCGGTTGATCGCGCGGCATGGTGACCGGCTTCGAACGACGCTGCTCAAGGTCGGTCACCACGGAAGCAACACATCGACCGGCGAAGTCCTGCTTGCTGCGATCCGGCCGAGCGTCGCCGTCGTGTCGGCCGGGCGCAACAACCGTTACGGGCATCCGGCACCGGCAGTGCTGCGGCGCCTCGCGGAGCATGAGGTGCGGGTCTTGCGCACCGATGTGCACGGCAACATCACGATCCGCGCGACACGCAGCGGCACACTCGAGATGCTCGCGCGGTGAACGGGGACTCCGGCATGGTGGGACGTGTTTTCGGCGCGATGGTGCAGCCGCCGGTCGCTGTGCCGCCCGGCATCACGATACGGACCGGCCGCTGGGTGCCGGCGCTCGGCGGGCTGCTCTCCGGGCACCGTCAGCCGGCCGCCGCGGTGACGCTCGGGCGTACGATCGTCGTGCATCCGAAGGCGCGGCTGACTGAGCGGCTGCTCCGGCACGAGGTCGCACATGTGGAGCAGTGGCGTCGCAGCCCACTGCTGTTCCCGCTGCAATACGCCATGCAGCACCTGCGGTACGGGTACCGCGACAATCCGTTCGAGATCGAAGCGCGCGCAGCCGAACGAATCGAATCCTGACCCGCATCGGAGACAGCATGGGCCACCCGATCGTCACGATCGAACGCCACATCATCGAGATGGAACGCCAGGTACCGGAAGCGACCGGCGCGTTCAGCACCATCCTCTCCGACCTCGCCTTTGCTGCGAAAATGATTGCGCGCGAGGTCAACATGGCCGGGATCGTCGACATCCTCGGCGGCACGGATGAGCGCAACATCCACGGCGAAGAGGTGCAGAAGCTCGATGCGTGGGCGCACGAGGTCATCTACAGGGCGCTCGACCACTGCGGCCAGCTCGCCTGCATGGCGTCTGAGGAAGCGGACGAGTTCCTGCCGATTCCCGACCGGTTCAAGGCAGGCAAGTACGTGCTGCTCTACGATCCGCTCGACGGCTCATCCAACATCGACGCGAATGTCTCGATCGGCACCATCTTCGCCATCCACCACAAGATCACGACAGGGGAGCGCGGCACCATCGCCGACTGTCTGCAGCGCGGCAGCGCACAGGTGGGCGCCGGCTATGTCGTCTACGGCTCATCGACGATGCTCGTGTATACCACCGGCCACGGCGTCTACGGTTTCACGCTCGACCCGTCCATCGGCGAGTTCCTGCTCAGCCACACGAACATCCGCATCCCGTCGCCGGGCAAGCGGATCTACAGCGTCAACGAGGGCAACTACTCCAACTGGTCGCCGGGACAGCGCGCGTTCGTCGATCACCTGAAGAACGCCGATGGAACGAACCCCGAGCCATTCTCCAGCCGCTACATCGGATCCATGGTCGCGGACTTCCATCGCACGCTGCTCTACGGCGGGCTCTTCATGTACCCGGCCGACCGCATCAACACGGAAGGCAAGCTTCGCCTGCTCTACGAGGCCGCACCGCTCGCTTTCATCGCCGAGCAGGCCGGCGGCCGGGGCTCCACGGGCGAGATGGACATCAGGGATGTGCAGCCGACGGACCTGCACCAGCGCATCCCCGTCTACCTGGGCTCCCGCGAGTGGGTGGACCTCGCCGAGCAGTACGTGAAGCAGGATCGCGCGGTGTCCATCAGCGTCTAGAACGTGAAGCGTGAAGCGTGAAGCGTGAACGCAGGAACGTCTGCGTGGAGGCGTGACCGTAGGGCCCTTTGCGGGTGCGGACGAAACACGCGCGCGGCAAGCGCAAGGCTGGACACCCCCCGAGCTCATCGTCACACGAAGGTTCACGCTTCACGTTTCACGTTTCACGTTTCACGCTTCGTGCAGCCCGCTGATCTCTTCCTGCACGGCCGCCACCAGCGCGGCCCGCTCCTGCTGCGGCAGGAACGCGCTCTCGAACCCCATGATGGCCAGCTCGCAGAGCTCGTCCCACTCGAAATCGAGCGCTTCGTGCGCGCGCATGAGCTCGTCGGTGACCGTGGTCCCGCTCATCAGCCGGTTGTCCGTGTTCAGCGACACGACCAGGCCCTGGTCGTAGAACGTGCGCAGCGGGTGATCCTCCAGGCTCGTCGTCGCCTGTGTCTGCACGTTGGACGTGAGACAGATCTCGAGCGGCACGCGGAAGTCGTTCACGAAACCCATCAGCTCCTGATCCTCCCACAGCCGTGTCGCGTGGCCGATGCGCCGGGCGTGACAGTGATGCAGCGCCTGATGGATCGAGGCCGGCCCGTATGCCTCCCCGGCATGCACGGTGATCGCGAGGTTCGCCTCGGCCACCAGCTGAAACGCCACCTTGTGCTCTACCGGCGGATGCCCGTGCTCGGCACCGGCCAGGTCGAATCCGACGACGCCGCGGTGCTTGTAGGCGACGGCCAGCTCGGCCATCTCGATCGCTGCGCTCACCGGCAGGTTGCGCAGCGCGCAGATGATGACGGCAGTCGTGATCTCGTGCTCCACTTCGGCCCGCCGAAGACCGTTGAGCGCGGCGTCCACGACTGCGTCCGGCGCCAGCCCGCCGCGGGTGTTGAGGCCTGGACAGAACCGGACTTCCATGTACCGGACGTTGTCGGCCGCGGCGTCGGCCGCGAGCTCGAATGCGATCCGCTCGATGGCCTCGACAGTCTGCATCAGTGAAAGCGTGATGTCGAAGCGCGCCAGGTAGTCCACGAGGCCGCGGCCTTCGCTTACGTTCATGTACGCGGCGAGGCTGGCGGGATCGGAGGCGGGCAGGAGGACGCCCAGTTCGCGGGCCAGCTCGATCATCGTGTGCGGCCGGAGCGAGCCGTCCAGGTGCACGTGCAGGTCGGTCTTCGGCAGACTCTGGAGCTGTTCGCGCGTCACGGTTCCAATAGGCATCGACTCGAATCCTCGTGTCAACCTGCATCGTTCTCGTGAACGTGCGCATTGCCTGAGCCGAACCGCCCGCATCCGCTCAGCAGTGCGGCGTGATCCCGCGCCCCATCTCGAGATCGACGAGCGGCGCCGTATAGTTGCCGGAGAAGCAGGCGTCGCAGAACGGGCCGTGGTCCGCGACCGCGCTGTGCATGCCCTCGAGCGAGAGGTAGCCCAGCGTATCCACGTTCAGATGCTGCCGGATCTCCTCGACCGTCTTCTGCGCGCCGATCAGCTCTTCCCGGGTCGGCATGTCGATGCCGTAGTAGCACGGGTTCGTAACGGGCGGCGATGACACCCGGAAGTGCACCTCCTTCGCGCCGGCCTCGCGGATCAGCGCGATGAGCCCGCGGCTGGTCGTGCCGCGCACGAGAGAGTCGTCCACGACTATGACCCGCTTGCCGTTGATCACTTCGCGCACCGCGTTGTACTTCACGCGGACGCGAAAGTCGCGGCCCTTCTGAGTCGGATGGATGAACGTGCGGCCGACGTAGTGGTTGCGGATCAGGCCCAGCTCGTAGGGTATGCCGCTCGCCTCCGAGAAGCCGAGGGCTGCCGAGTTCGACGAGTCCGGCACGCTGAAGACGCAGTCGGCATCGGCCGGGTGCTCCAGCGCGAGCTGTCGCCCGAACGCGCGCCGGGCCCGGTCCACGCTCGCGCCCCAGATCCGTGAATCCGGCCGCGCGAAGTAGACCAGCTCGAAGATGCACGGAGCCGGACGCTGCACGTTCGCCATTGACGCAACACTCTCGACCACGCCGTCGCGAATCCGGATCACCTCACCGGGATTGACGTCCCGCTCGATCGTGGCGCCGATCAGGTCCATCGCGCATGTCTCGCTCGCCAGCACATGCCCGCCATTGAGCCTGCCGAGGATCAAGGGTCGGAAGCCCCACGGATCGCGGGCGGCATAGACCACGTCGCCGACCGTGAGGATGACGGACACTGCCCCCGTGAGCTGCGACAGGGCCTCCACCACCTGCTCGTCCACGCTCGCGGCACGCGACCGCGCGATCAGGTGCACGATGACCTCTGTGTCCACTGTCGTCTGGAACAGCGCGCCTTGCTGCACCAGTTCATCGCGCAGCTGCCCGGCATTGGTGATGTTGCCGTTGTGCACGAGCGTCAGGTCGCCCTGATGGTAGCGCACCATGATCGGCTGCGCGTTGATCAGACCCGGTCCGCCCGCCGTCGAGTAGCGCACGTGCCCGAGCGCGGCGCGCCCCGGCAGCTCTGCCATGACCGCATCGCTGAAGCCCTCGACGACCAGGCCGTGATGCTTCTGCAGACGGGCGCGGCCCGTTTCATCGACGGCGGAGATTCCTGCCGCCTCCTGCCCGCGGTGCTGCAGCGCGTACAGTCCCAGGTACGCCAGCTGCGCCGCCTCGTCCAATCCTGCCACTCCGACTATGCCACACATCTAGAGATGCCCTCTGTCCATCAGTCTCGGTATCGCGGTGCTCCATACTTCATGGAGGCTCGACACCGGCAGGTCGATCGCGGCGCCTACGCGTGTGCGCAGCGTGAACTTACCATCGGCGGCACCGACGCTGCCGATCACGGCCGCCGGCACGTCCGCTGCGCCCCCTGCCGCAACTATGCGGCCCGCGTGTTCCGGGGCGCACGTGACGACAATGCGGCCCTGCGCTTCGCCGAACAGCAGCGCAGCCGCGTCCAGCTCGTCGTGCAGCTCGACATCGACGCCGAACATCGGCTCGCCCGCGAGCGAGCAGTCCGCCAGGCACACGGCCAGACCGCCCTCCGAGCAGTCGTGAGCGCTCCGCAGCAGACGGGCGTCGTTCAGCTCGAGCACGAGCTCCTGCAGCCGTCGCTCACCCGCCAGGTCCACGGCCGGCGCATCGCCCGCAACGAGCCCGTGCACGGTCTTCAGATACTCCGAGCCGCCCAGCTCATCCGTGTTGCGGCCGAGCAGGATGATCGCGTCGCCGCGGCTCCTGAACGGCATGGTCAGGTGACGGCCCACGTCATCCAGCACGCCGATCATGCCCACGACCGGCGTGGGATAGATCGCGCCGGTCGGACTCTCGTTGTAGAGCGAAACGTTGCCGCCGGTCACGGGTGTCTCGAACGCTGCGCACGCCTCGCCCATGCCGAGCACCGCTTCGCGCAGCTGGTAGTATACCTCGGGCTTGAGCGGATTGCCGAAGTTCAGATTGTTCGTGATCGCGCGCGGCCGCGCGCCGACGCAGACCATGTTGCGCGCGCCCTCGGCCACCGCGATCATGGCGCCGCGCCGCGGGTTCAGGTATACGTAGCGGCCGTTGCAGTCCACGCTCGCCGCTACACCGCGCCGGGTGCCGCGGATCCGGATCACGCCCGCATCGCCGCCGGGCGCGATCACGGTGTTCGTGCGCACGGTCGTGTCGTACTGGTTGTAGATCCAGCGCCGGGAGGCGAGGTTCGGCGAGCCGAGCAGGCGCAGCAGCACGCGGCCGGCATGCTGCGTCGTGTGCGTCGTGTCCAGCCCGGCAGGCGTCCAGGCCCTGAGCTTCTGCACCTCCTCCGACTCGCGCGCCTCGCGCACGTACGTCGGGCATTCGTTCACGAGTGGCTCGCCTGGTACGTCGCATACGACGACGCCGTTCTCGCGCACCCGGTACATGCCGTCGTCGGTGACGCGTCCGATGGTGGCTGCTTCGAGCTCCCACTTCTCCAGAATGCGCTTCACGTCCTGCTCGTGTCCGGCCTTCGCGACCACGAGCATGCGCTCCTGCGACTCCGACAGCAGGATCTCGTACGGCGTCATGCCCGACTCGCGCGTCGGCACCAGCGCGGTGTCGATGTCCACACCCGTTCCGGACCGCGCCGCCATCTCGCTCGAGCTCGACGCGAGTCCGGCCGCGCCCATGTCCTGGATCCCGACGATGTACCCGCTCCGGATCAGCTCGAGCGATGCCTCGAGCAGCAGCTTCTCGGTGAATGGATCGCCGACCTGCACCTGCGGTCGCCGCGCCTCCGACGCCTCGCTGAGCTCCTCGGATGCGAATGTCGCACCGTGTATGCCGTCGCGCCCGGTCCGTGCGCCGACGGCCATGATCGGATTGCCGACGCCGGACGCCTCGCCGCGGATCAGCTCCTCCGTCCGCATCAGCCCGATCGCCATTGCGTTGACCAGCGGGTTGCCCTCGTAGGCCTCGTCGAAATAGACATCGCCGCCGATGTTCGGGATGCCGACGCAGTTGCCATAGTCGCCGATGCCCTTCACGACGCCGTCGAACAGGTAGCGCACGCGCGGCCGCGCGAGCGAGCCGAAGCGCAGCGCGTCGAGCACGGCGATGGGACGTGCGCCCATTGTGAACACATCGCGCAGGATGCCGCCCACACCGGTGGCGGCGCCCTGATACGGTTCTACCGCGGACGGGTGGTTGTGCGACTCGATCTTGAATGCGATCGCGAAGCCGTCGCCTATCTCGATCACGCCGGCATTCTCGCCGGGTCCCTGGAGCACCCATGGCGCCTTCGTCGGCAGCTGGCGCAGCAGGGGCTTCGAGTTCTTGTAGCCGCAGTGCTCCGACCAGAGCGCGCTGAACAGGCCCAGCTCCGTGTACGTCGGCGTGCGCCCGATCGCATCGACGATCAGATCGTACTCGTCCGTGCTCAGACCGTGATCTGCCACCAGCTCCGGCGTGATCTCCGGGTCGCCCGCGCGGGGCAGGGGTGCCGCACTGAAAACCCGCGCCATCACGCGCGCCCGCCCGCCGCGTTCAGCCGCTGCGCCACCGACTCGAACAGTGCCAGGCCGTCGGTCGATCCGAGCAGCGCTTCCACCGACCGCTCCGGGTGTGGCATCAGCCCCAGCACATTACCCGCCTCGTTGATGATCCCCGCGATGTTGTTCTGCGAGCCGTTTGCGTTGCCGGCGTCCGTCGCCCTGCCGTGCTCGTCCACGTACCGGAAGATGACGCGCCCATCGGCCTCCAGCCGCTGCAGCGTGTCCGCGTCCGCCACGTAGTTGCCCTGCCCGTGCGCGATGTGCAGGTGCAGCAGCTGCCCCGGCTCGTACGCCGATGTGAATGCGGTGTCCGTATTCTCGACACGGATGTAGACGCGCTCGCTCTGGAACCGCAGGGATCGGTTGCGGACGAGTGCGCCGGGCAGCATCCCGGCCTCGCACAGCACCTGGAACCCGTTGCAGACGCCCAGTACCAAGCCGCCGTCGGCGGCGAAACGCTGTACGTCCTTCATCACCGGACTGAACCGGGCGATCGCGCCGGCGCGCAGGTAATCGCCGTAGCTGAAGCCGCCCGGCAGGATGACGATATCACAGTCGCCGACGCTCTCTTCGCGGTGCCAGACGAAGCAAGCCTCTTCACCGAGCACCTCGTCGACCGCCTTGAAGCAGTCGTAGTCGCAGTTGGAACCGGGGAACGTGATGATGGCAGCGCGCATCGTCAGGAGTCCTTCAGCACGATCTCGAAATCTTCGGTCACCGGGTTCGCGAGCAGTCGCCGGCACATGGTCTCCGCACTCTGCTGCGCCTGGGATCTGGAGTCCGCCAGCAGTTGCAGCAGGATCAGCCGGCCGACCCGCACGTCCTCGATCTCGTCGAACTCGAGCGAGCGCAGTGCGCTCAACACCGCCTTGCCTTCCGGATCGAGCAGGCCCGCCCGCGGCGTGATGCGGACTTCGGCCGAATACCTGTTCACAGAGTCTCCTCCTCGTCGGTCAGATCGCCCGGCCCCATCGAATGACGCTGTCGCCGGTATCGCTGCCAGGGCGACAGCTCGCGGTAATCCATGTCGCGCAGCTCCGCGCCCGCCTCATCCCCGAATTCCTCATCGAGCATCGGGTCACGGTCCGGCATCCGCTCGAAGAATCCAATGCCGATCGACTTCAGCACGCCCCAGCTCACGTAGGCCATGAAAGCGGGGAAGAAGAAGAGCGACGGAATCGTGATCGCCGCGATGATGCAGGACAGCATGAACACACCATTGATGATGCCGCGGCGCGTGCGGAATCCGAACTTCGGCACCACCGGGTAGAGCACGTGGCTCATCATCAGCAGGCCGAGCACGACCATGATGCCGGTCAGCAGCTCGGGCCACTTCCAGACGGAAAAGTATGTGTCGAACTGCGCGGTCTGGCTGAACGGGTAGAACGTGGCGAGCGTCATGCCGGCCGATGGCGACGGCAATCCGTGGAACGCGACCTTCGCGTGGCCCGCCTGCTCCACATTGAAACGTGCCAGCCGGACGACGGCGCAACCGACGTAGAAGAAGGCCGCGACCCAACCCCATGTGCCGTCGTTCAGAAACAGGTGATAGACGATCATCGCCGGCGCTACGCCGAAACTGATCGCATCCACGAGTGAGTCGAGCTCCTCGCCGAAACGCGTGCCGGTCGATGTGGCTCGCGCGACGCGCCCGTCGATAGTATCGAAGATGCCGGCATACACGATCAGCCACGCGGCGCGCTCGAACTCGCCGCGCGCCGCCGACACGATCGCCCAGATGCCGAAGAAAAGATTGCCGAGCGTGAGTGCGCTCGGGACGATGATGACGCCGCGCTGCAGCCTGGGTCGCACGGGCGCCATCCGCATCATTGCCTGCCTGTCCGCCGTGCCGCCGAGGCCGGGTGAGCGGCCGCCGGGTTGTCGGTCGGGAACGCGTCGAGCTTGAAGCCGGTCAGTCGCTCGAACACGTCGCGGTACCGCTGCGACGTCTCCTCGACGATCGCCGGCGTCAGGTCCGGTGCCGGCGGTGTCTTGTCCCACGCGCCGGCCGTGACGAGTCCCTCCAGGTGGTCGCGCACCGGCTGTTTGTCGAGCGACGGCTGACCGCGCCCGACCTCGTAGCTGCCGTTCGGCCAGAACCGCGACGAGTCAGGCGTCAGCACCTCGTCGATCAGCACCAGTGTGCCGTCCGGCAGCGCGCCGAACTCGAACTTGGTGTCGGCCAGAATGATGCCGGCGCCCTCGGCCACATCGCGGCCGCGCTGGTAGATGGCCAGGCTGCGCCGCTTCAGCTCGTCGGCGAGCTCTGCGCCGACCTCGTCACGCATTCGCGCGAACGTGATGTTCTCGTCGTGCCCCGTCTCGGCCTTGGTCGCGGGCGAGAAGATCGGTGGATCCAGCCGCTCGCTCTCTCGCAGTCCCTCCCGCAGCCGCTCGCCTGCGAGCGTGCCGCTCCTGCGGTACTCCGACCATGCGGAGCCCGAGATGTAGCCGCGCACCACGCATTCGATCGGCACCACCTTCGCCCGGTGCACCAGCATCGAGCGCCGCTCCCATACACCGCGTGTCTCGCGCAGCTCCGGCACGGCATCCGCGATCGCGTCGGGATGCGCCGTGATCAGGTGATTCGGCGTGATGTCGTCGAGCTGCGTCAGCCACCACGCCGTGAGCTGCGTCAGCACCGCGCCCTTGTGTGGGATCGGCTGCGGCAGCACCACATCGAACGCGCTGATCCGGTCGGTAGCGACGATCAGGAGGCGGTCGTCGCCGACTGCATAGACGTCCCGCACTTTCCCGCGCGCCACCAGCCGCAGCGGCAGGTTCGTACGGTCTACTGCGATCAAACTCATGCCCTCAGCTCCGGCACACTGTCCTCCAGGTTCCAGGTTTGCAGCACGGGGTCCACTTCCGCCGCGAGAAAGTTGTCGACCTGTTCCGCCGCACGGCCGGTGAACCGTGCGGGGTCCAGCATGGCGTCGATGTCGCCGCGGCTCATCCCGAACGCGGCATCGGCCGCCAGACGCTCCACCAGGTCGTTCGCCTCGCCGCGCTCCTTGACGCCCTCCGCCGCAGCGATCGAATGCCGACGGATGCGCTCGTGCAGGTCCTGCCTGTCACCGCCCGCCCGCACTGCCTGCATCAGGATCGTCTCGGTCGCCATGAACGGCAGCTCCTCCGCCAGGTGCCGCCGGATCACGCCGGGCCGCACGACCAGGCCGGCGCACACGTTGTGCAGCAGGAGCAGAATCGCATCGACGCCGAGGTACGCCTCCGGGATCGCGATGCGGCGGTTGGCAGAATCGTCGAGCGTGCGTTCCAGCCACTGCGTCGCTGCCGTGAAAGCCGGATCCATGCTCAGCGTGATGACATGCCTGGCGAGCGCAGTGATGCGTTCCGTTCGCATCGGGTTGCGCTTGTACGCCATTGCAGACGAGCCGATCTGCTCGTCCTCGAACGGCTCCTCGATCTCCTTGAGGTGCTGCAGCAGGCGGATGTCGTGCGCGAACTTGGACGCGGACGCGGCGAGTCCCGCGAGCGTCGAGAGATACGCGTAGTCCGCCTTGCGCGGATACGTCTGGCCCGTGACCGCATACAGCCTGTCGAACCCCAGCTTTGCCGCGACGCGCCGGTTCAGCTCGTCCACCCGTGCGCCATCCCCGCTGAACAGCTCGAGGAAACTCGCCTCCGTCCCGGTCGTGCCGCGGGCGCCGCGGAATCGCACGGTCTCGAGCCGGTGCTCGATCTCCTCGAGGTCCAGCATGAGGTCCTGCAGCCAGAGTGTAGCGCGCTTGCCGACCGTCGTGGGCTGGGCGGGCTGGAAATGCGTATAACCGAGCGTCGGCAGACTGCGATACGTACGCGCGAACGCAGCGAGCGCGGCGATCGATGCGAGCAGCCGCCGCCGCACGAGCAGCAGCGCGTCGCGGTGCTGCAGCAGTTCGGTGTTGTCGGTGACGTAAGCGCTGGTCGCGCCGAGATGGATGAACGCCTTCGCCGCGGGTGCGACCTCGCCGAAGTGATGAACGTGTGCCATGACATCGTGGCGCAGCCGCTGCTCGAGCTCGGCCGCGCGCGCCATGTCGATGTTGTCGAGCTGCGCCCGCATCGCGGTGAGTGCAGCGTCGGGAATCTCGAGCCCGAGCTCCTGCTCCGCTTCGGCCAGTGCGAGCCACAGTCGGCGCCACGTACGGAACTTGAAGTTCGCCGAAAAGATGGCGCTCATCTCCGGCGATGCGTAACGCTCGACGAGCGGGTTGGCGTACCTCGCGTCGGGATCCTGCATCACGGCGCGCGCGTCGCCTCGGGCAGTTTCGCCCAGTCCGCAAGGAACGCGTCGAGTCCCTTGTCGGTCAGCGGGTGGTGCATGAGCTGGTGCAGCACCTTCGACGGCAGGGTCGCGACGTCGGCGCCGAGGAGCGCGGCCTGCACCACGTGCACGGGATGCCGCACTGACGCAACGAGGACCTCAGTCTTGAAGTCGTAGTTGCTGTAGATCTGCACGATCTGACCGATCAGCTCCATGCCGTCCTGGCCGAGATCGTCGAGCCGCCCGACGAACGGCGAGATGTAGGAGGCGCCGGCCTTGGCCGCGAGCAGTGCCTGCGCGGCGGAGAAGCACAGCGTCACGTTCACGCGGATGCCCTCGCCGCGGAACTTCCGGCACGCGCCGAGCCCAGCTTCCGTGAGCGGGACCTTGACCACGATGTTGTCGGCGATCTTCGCCAGCTCGCGGCCCTCGCGCAGCATCCCTTCCGTGTCTACGGCGACGACTTCGGCGCTGATCGGACCGGGCACGATGCCCGCGATCTCCTTCAACAGATCGCGCGACCCGCGATCCCCCGCGACCTTCGCGACCAGCGTCGGGTTCGTCGTGAGGCCGTCGATCAGGCCCGCGTCCATCGCGCGCCGGATCTCGGTCAGATCAGCGCTGTCCAGGAAAAATTTCATCGACCATGTCCTCGGCGATCTGATCGCCCTGATAATAGACGCGTGTAAGAAACAGTCCCCGCGCCGGTGCTGGCCGTGACGTCCGCAGTCCCGTTCCACCGGCGAGAAGTCTCTCGATCTCTGACGGCCTGCGCCGCCCCAGCCCCACCTCCACCTGCGTGCCGACCAGGTATCGCACCATGTGGTGCAGGAACCGGTTCGCGACGACGTGGAAGGTAACCCCGACGCCCGGCCACTTCCGCCATTCCGCGCGGTGCACGATGCAGCGCTCGCCGCGCTGCGGCTGGCCCGACTTCGCGAACGCCCGGTACGAATTGTCGCCCACCAGCCGGCCGGCCGCGTCGTTCAGCGCCTCCAGCCGGTCCGGCGTGTCGAGATCGTACGGCTCGTTCGGCGACCAGCACCACCGCCGCAGGAACGGCGACCGGCTCACGGCAGTCGTTCCCACGCGATACAGATACCCCCGTGCAACGGCGTCGTACCGCGCATGGAAGCCCGGTGCGGCGCTCACCGCCTCGGCAACCCACATGTCTGCCGGCAGCACGGCGTTGAGCGCGCGCTGCAGCTCCGCAGGCGTCCACTTCGCGGGCACCGTCACGCCCACGACCTGCCCCGTCGCATGCACGCCCGTGTCCGTCCTGCCGGCAGCGATCACCCGCGCCGGCGCAGCCGTCAGCCGCTCGAGCGCTGACTCCAGATCCCCCTGCACGGTCCGCCTGGCAGTCTGCACCTGCCAGCCGGCGAAGTCGGTGCCGTCGTAGTGCAGCCGGAGCCGTACGCGGTGCGAGCCGCCGAAAGCTATGCCCGCGCCGGGCACTGTCAACGGGACCACGTCACTATCCATCAAACGATTGCAGCACCTTCAGCACATCGTCGATGTCTGCGTCCGTATGGTCGGCATTGACCTGGAACCGGATTTCCTCGTCGCCGCGCGGCACGACGGGGAATGCGAGGCCCGTCGCGAGCACGCTGTTCGTCCGCAGATGCCTGACCAGCGCGTTCGTGCGTGCAGTGTCTCGCACCATCAGCGGCACGACCGGATGCTCTCCGGGGATCACCTCGAAGCCGAGGCCGAGAAGGCCGTCCTCGAATCGCTTCGTCAGCGCCCGCAGCCGCACCAGCAGCCCGCGCCCGGCAGCGCTGTCGACCAGGTCCACCGCCGTCAGCGCCGCCTGCGCCTCGCCCGGCGTGATCGGGTTCGAGTAGATGTACATCGGCGCTGTCTCGCGCAGGAACCGGATGATCTGCGCGTTCGCCGTGACATAGCCGCCGTTCACGCCGAAAGCCTTGCCCAGCGTGCCCACGAGAACGTCGCAGGGCGGAGAGCCCGTGTACTCCTCCGTACCGCGGCCGCTCGCGCCGAACGCGCCGATACCATGAGAGTCGTCCACGACGACTACCACATTCTCCTCGAACCGGGCGTCGTACTCGCCGGCGATCGCCATGATCTGCGCGAGCGGCGCATGATCGCCGCGCATGCTGAAGATGCCGTCCGTCACCACGATCGCGCGCGCCGCACCGCTGCCCGCCGCGCGCTCCAGCGCCGCACTCAGCCCGCTCATGTCGCTGTGCGCGTATACTGCCTTGTCCTGCGGTCGCGCCAGCCGCATTGCGTTGATGATGCAGTTGTGGTTCAGCGCGTCGCTGATAAGGATCGTGCGGTCCGTCGTCAGCGGAACGAGCGTGCTCACTATCGTCGCGTAGGCGGAGCTGAGGATCATTGCGGCCTCACGCCCGTGAAAAACCGCGAGCCGCCGTTCCAGCGCGGTGTGAGGTGCGCAGGTGCCGCTGATGAAGCGGACTGCGCCGGGACCGGCGCCGAACCGGCGCGCGGCTGCTTCTTCCGCTTCGATTACTTCCGCCCGAAGTGACAGCCCGAGGTAGGAGTTGGAGTTCATGCGCACGAACTCCCGCTCGCCCTCGCCCTCGAGCCTGACGCGCGGCCCGCGCGAGCCCGTGGGACGGATCACCTCCGTCACCACCGCCTCCGCACCTTTCGCCGTGCCACGTTCTTCAAGCACGGCCACCTCCGCGCCGAGCACGCTGCTGATTCTGTCCATCGGCATGCTATCGCTCCCTCGTCCGCAGCTGACGGATCATGTCGGCCGTCATCTCGCTCAGGCCGTATGCGGGCAGCCAGCCCCATTCCTCGCGCGCCGCGCTGTCGTCCAGCCGGCGCGGCCACGAATCGGCGATCCGCTGTCGCACCGGATCGACCTCGTACGATACCTCGAAGGTCGGGATCTCGGCGCGTATCGCAGCGGCCAGCGTCGCCGGCGTCAGCTGCATGGCAGTGACGTTGAAGGCGTTGCGATGACGCAGGCGCGCCGCGTCGGCTTCCATCACTTCCATCGCCGCGCGCACACCGTCCGGCATGTACATCATGTCGAGCTGGGTGTCCCGGGAGAGGAAGCAGGCATACCGGCCGCGGGCGAGCGCGTGGTGGAAGATCTCCACGGCATAGTCGGTGGTGCCGCCGCCCGGCGGTGCAACGTAGGAGATGAGGCCGGGAAACCGCAGACCTCGCGTGTCGAGGCCGTAGCGGGTATGATAGTAGTCGCACAGCAGCTCGCCTGCGACTTTTGTCACCCCGTACATCGTGGTCGGCCGTTGAATCGTGTCCTGTGGCGCCAGGTCGCGCGGGGTGGACGGTCCGAACGCACCGATCGAGCTGGGCGTGAACACCGCGCAGCTCTGCTCCCGCGCGACTTCCAGCACGTTGACGAGCGTGCCCATGTTGACGGCGTACGCGAGCTGCGGCTCGACCTCAGCCGACGCCGAGAGCATTGCGGCCAGGTGGTAGATCGTGTCCGCCTCGTGCTGTCGCGTCGCTGCCGCCACTGCAGTTGCATCGAGGCAGTCGAGCGTTTGAAACGGGCCGTCGAGCAGCTCACCCTGCTCAGGCCGGCGAATGTCGGTCGCGAGCACCGCGCCATCGCCGTACGCTGCGCGCAGTGCGGGTACGAGCTCCATCCCCACCTGTCCGGCTGCGCCCGTGACCAGAATGCGCTTCATCTCGTCTTCACGATCCCTCTCCCGCAGCTTGCTTCGGCCCCGGCGGCGACAGCGAACGCCGGGAGCGCTTAGATTACGCGCGCGGCCGCAGCGTGCAAGGCCGGACCTTGCCGAATGTCCGATCGCACGCTACGCCTTTTGATCAGCTCCGACTCCCACACGCGCACGATATCAGCCATGACGCAGTTGATGTCCATCGACGAAGCCGCCGACCGCCCCGACCTCGGCGCGCTCATTGTCCGCGCGACCCGCGCGGTGCCCCTGAGCGCCGAGGAAGCCGAGGCCGCTTTCGGCGAGGTCATGCACGGTCGCGCGACTCCGGTCCAGATCGCCGCCCTGCTCGTAGCGCTCCGCACCCGCACGGAAGCACCCGCCGAAGTCGCCGGTGGCGTGCGCGCGCTCCGCCGCGCGATGGTGCACGTCCGCGCCGACCGGCCTGACGAGCTCGTCGATACCTGCGGCACCGGCGGCGGCGCTCTCACGACCTTCAACATCTCGACGGCAGCCGCCCTCGTCGCGGCGGGCGCCGGAGTGCGCATCGCGAAGCACGGCAACCGCTCCTTCAGCTCGCGCTGCGGCAGTGCCGACATTCTCGAAGCGCTCGGCGTCCGCATCGAGCTTTCCCCCGAAGGAATGGCAGACGTGCTCGATCAGGCCGGCATCGTGTTCATGTTCGCGCCGCTGCTGCACCCGGCCATGCGCCATGTCGCGCCCGTCCGCCGCGAGCTTGGCATGCCGACCGTGATGAACCTGCTCGGTCCCCTCACCAACCCCGCCGGCGCGCGCCGCCAGGTCGTCGGCGTCTCCGACCCCGCGCTGCTCGACCTCATCGCCGCTGCGCTCCGCGAGCTGGGCCACAGCCGCGCCCTCGTCGTCCACGGCGCGCCCGGAATCGACGAGGTGTCTCCCATTGGCGTCACCTCGGTCATCGAGCTGCGTGACGGCGAGCTGGCCCACTCGACCATCGACCTCCGCGAACATCTCGGCGGCTACGATCTCGACCCCGCCAGCCTCGCCGGCGGCGAGCCTGCCGACAATGCGCGCCTCGTCATGGACGTGCTGCACAGTCGCGCTCCCGGCGCAGCGCGTGCCGCGGTCGTCGTCAACGCGGCGGCTGCCATCTACATCGCCGGCCACGCGGACTCCCTGCCGCAGGGCATGCGGGTCGCCGAGCAGTCCATTGATTCGGGTGCTGCCGTCGGGGCATTTCACAGATTGAAGGATGCGTCAGGCAAGGCGCAGGCGGCGCAGCGCTGAACGCGCGCGCAGACGCGCTGGCAGGATGTGTGCGCCCCCCGGCGGGGCCTGCAGGGACTCGAGCCGGGCGGCGCAGGCAGGCGACTCAGTTGTTCGAAATCACCGCCTGAACGATCCACGGCCCCGCGATCGGGCTCTTTGCAGTCGTCACGACGACCAGCACGGTGGTGCGGCCCGTCGACCGACCGACGGCGAACGTGTTCTTCCGCATCTCAGTACCTCCGGATCACGCCGACCACCACACCCTGTACCGCCACGTCGTCCGACGGGAAGAACATGGGCGCCATGGTCACGTTGGCGGGCTGCAGACGAACGCGACCATCGCGCTCGCGATAGAACTTCTTCACCGTAGCCGAATCTCCCTGCACGAGCGCCACCACCATATCGCCGTTCTCGGCGCTGTTGCGCGAGTTCACGATCACGAAATCGCCGTCCCGGATCTGCTCCTCGATCATCGAGTCGCCACGCACGCGCAGGACGTAATGCCGCCCGCTTCGCGACACCAGGTCCTCCGGAACCGTGATCGTTTCCCGGTCCGTCACCGCTTCGATCGGCTGGCCCGCCGCCACCTCGCCCAGCAGTGGCAGCTCCACCGCACTCCCACCCCCGCCTGCCGGGACCAGCTCGATCGAGCGGCTCGCGTTGTAGCTCTTTCGGATGTAGCCCTTCTGCCTCAGATTCTCGACGTGCTCGTGCACCGTGGCGAGCGACGTGTAGCCGAAGTTCCGGGCGATCTCTTCGTAGCTCGGCGGGTATCCATACTCCGCCACAAAGATCTCGAGGAAATCCAGTATTTCTTTCTGTCGCTTCGTCAGCGGCATTGCAGCGCCTCGCGGTTCGAGCCCGGGCCGAACAACTACCGAAAGGCAGTATACCCGAAGGTGAACCGAAGCGCAAGAGTTTCAGGATCGGTGCTGGACCGCATCATTGCGACGAAGCGGGTGGAGCTCGAGGGACTGCGCCCGCGGGCGGCGGAGCTGCGTGCGGCGGCGCGGGACGCGGCGCCGGCGCCGGACTTCGAGCGAGCGCTGCGCGCTGGCGGCAACGTCGCGGTGATCACGGAGGTGAAACGCCGGTCGCCGTCGGCCGGTGAGATCCGGGGCAGTGTGGAGCCGGCGGACGCGGCGCGTGGGTATGAGCGCGGCGGCGCTGCGGCGATCAGCGTGCTGACGGACCGCGACTGGTTCGGCGGCGAGCTGGACGACCTGCGCCGGGTCCGAGCCGCGGTGTCGGTGCCCGTGCTGCGCAAGGATTTCACGATCGACGAGCTGCAGATCGTCGAAGCGCGGGCAGCGGGTGCATCGGCCGTGCTGCTGATCGTGCGGGTCCTGGCGGATCCGGAGCTGGGCGAGCTGCATGGACATGCGCTGGATCTCGGCATGTCGGTACTGGTCGAAGTCCACAACGAGGCGGAAGTGGACCGCGCGCTCCGGGCCGGCGCCCGGATCATCGGGGTGAACAATCGAGACCTGGCGACGTTCACGACGGACCTGGCGAACACGGAGCGGCTGGCCGCCCTCGTGCCGCCGGCCTGCGTGCTGGTCGGCGAGAGCGGCATCCGCGCGGCGGCGGACGTGGCGCGGCTGGCGGCGGCGGGTGTCTCGGCCGTGCTGGTCGGCGAGTCGCTGATGCGGTCCGACAATGCTGCCGCGCTGACGACGGAGCTCGCGTCGGTGCCGCGCCGGGCGCGCGCGTGACGGACATCAAGATCTGCGGCGTCTGCGATCCGGCGGACGCTGCCATGGCGACGCTGGCCGGCGCGGCGATCATCGGCGTTATCCTGGCGCCCGGCCGATCGCGCAGCAGGACGGAGGCCCAGGCATCCGCTATTTTCCGCGAGACGACGGCGCAGCGGGCCGGCGTGTTCGTGGACGCGGGTGTCGACGAAGTGCGGCGGGCTGCGGGTCGCCTGGGCCTGGACGTCATCCAGCTGCACGGCGACGAGGCGCCGCAGGTGGTCGAGCGCATTCGGGCTGGCGGCACCGCGGCGGTGTGGAAAGCGGTGCGCGTGCGCACTGCTGCCGATGTGCAGCGTGCGGCGGTCGCCTGGGCCGCGGCCGATGGCCTGCTGCTCGATGGCTGGTCGGCGGCGGGCCACGGCGGCGTGGGCGCGAGCTTCGACTGGGCGGCGGTCGCCGCCGTACGCGATCTGCTCGACGGCGGCCTGCGCATCATCGTTGCGGGCGGGTTGACCGCGGGCAATGTCGGGGACGTGATACCGCTGCTGCGTCCGGATGTGGTGGACGTGAGCTCCGGCGTCGAGCATGCGGTCGGGCGCAAGTCGCCGGAGCAGGTGAGTGCATTCGTCGCCGCAGTACGTGGCGTGAAGGATTGAGATGAGCGAGGACTTGACGATGGATGAGACGCGCTTCGGCGTCTTCGGCGGCCGCTTCGTGCCTGAGACGCTGATCGCCGCGCTGGATGAGCTGACGGCGGCGTGGCATGCTGCGCAGGTGGATCCCGTTTTCTGGGCGGAGCTGGAGGGGTTGCTGCGCGACTATGTCGGGCGCCCGACACCACTGTATCTGGCGCGCCGGCTCGGCGAAGCCGCGGGCGGCGCGACGGTTTACCTCAAGCGGGAGGACCTGAACCACACCGGCGCGCACAAGATCAACAACGCGCTCGGCCAGATCCTGCTCGCCAGGCGCATGGGAAAGCATCGCATCATCGCGGAGACGGGTGCGGGACAGCACGGCGTCGCGACCGCGACCGCATGCGCGCTGTTCGGTTTGGAGTGCGTTATCTACATGGGCGCCGAGGATGTCCGCCGGCAGGGCCTCAACGTCTACCGCATGCAGCTGCTCGGCGCCGAAGTCCGCACTGTCGATTCGGGCACGCGCACGCTCAAGGACGCGACCAACGAGGCGCTACGCGACTGGGTGGCGACGGTCTCGGGCACTCACTATATTATCGGCTCCGTCGTCGGCCCCGCGCCGTACCCCCGGCTGGTTCGTGATCTGCAGGCTGTGATCGGACGGGAAACGCGGGAGCAGATCCTCGACCGTGAGGGCAGACCGCCCGCAGCGGTGGTCGCCTGCGTAGGCGGCGGTTCCAATGCAATGGGCATATTCCACGCATTCGTCGGCGAGCCCGGTGTCGAGCTCATCGGCGTCGAAGCTGCGGGAGAGGGCCTTGGCAGCGACCGACATTCCGCTTCCCTGACCGCCGGCCGGCCCGGCGTTCTGCACGGCGCGCTGAGCTACCTGCTGCAGGATGCGAACGGGCAGGTGTCACCGGCCCACTCCGTGTCCGCCGGGCTCGATTATCCGGGCGTCGGCCCGGAGCACGCGTTCCTGAAGGATGCCGGTCTGGCGCGGTACGAGAGCGTCACGGACGAACAGGCACTGGCCGCTTTCCGGTCGCTTGCCCGTCTGGAAGGCATTATTCCGGCGCTCGAGAGCTCTCACGCGATCGCCTGGGTCCTGGAGCACGGCCGGCGGTGGGCCGGCAGCGGCCCCATCGTGGTCTGTCTGAGCGGACGCGGCGACAAGGATGTGGCGGAAGTGGCGCAACGGGAATCACTCGGAGCAGTACACTGACGAAGGCAGGATGACGCCAGGACCGCGCACCACGTCAGCGATGTCCGCTGAAGCCGACGCGAAGGAGAAGCGGGCGGACGATGTCGGTCCTCCCGCACCCCTGCCGCACGGCGAGGTGGCGGACCTGTTTGCGACGCTGGACAAGGCGGTCCGTGCGCAGCGTCTGTACCAGCCCAACAATCCTGTATATCGCGGGTTCATATCCAGCGCCGTCAGCAGCTTCGGTGCGCTCTGGGACCGCGTTCCTGCGCTCACGGCCAGCGTCGAGGAGCATGCGTTCCGGTGGTACGGGCGCGGCTTCAGTACCGGCGAAGGCCGCGACAGCCTGCCGTTCCTGTTCTACAAGGATGGCATCCGCTTCGTCACCTTCCTGCCCGGCTTCGAGGACGAGCTCGAGAAGTTCCTCGCCGTGATCAACCGCGTGCGCACGCAGGACCAGCGCAGCGATGAAGACATGGTCACCCTGCTGTGGCAGCAGGAGTTCGAGTACTTCCAGTACAGCTACGTCGATGCGCTCGCCGAGGGACTGCAGGTGCCGCAGTCGAACGTGCCGAAGCTCGCCGGCATCAAGCTGACGCTGGTCTCCGACGGGACGAGCGAAGAGCGCCCGGACCGGCCGCCCCCGGCTGTCGAGGCGGGTGAGCCCACGGTCGCCGGGCTGATCAACCGCGACGAGTTCGAGGAGACGCTCTACTTCCTGGACCCGACCGAGCTGACCCGGCTGCGAGCTGAGGTGGAGCTCGAATGGAGCCGGGACCTGAAGCTGGACGTGCTGAATGCACTGTTCGACCGACTGGAGGATGGGCTCCCCATATGGCGCGGCGAGATCCTGCTCATCCTGCGGCAGACGCTTCCGCTCTTTCTGGCTGCGGGCGACCTGGCCGCGGCGACGCGTGTGCTCGTGGAGCTGAACGGCATGCTCGAGGGCGGCAAGCTCGTGGACGAGCAGCGCGAGCAGGCTCAGCAGCTGTTCCGCGAGCTCAGCGAGCCGGCAGTATTGTCGCAGCTGCTGCGCTCCCTCGAGGATGGCGGCATCGACACGTCTGGCACCGAGCTCGGCATCTTCCTGCAGCATCTCGGTCCCACTGCCATGCCGGTCCTGCTCGCGTCGATCGAGCGGACGGAGCCGGGTGCGCTGCAGGACCGGCTCCGTGGCGCCATGGCAGGGCTGGCCGCGGCGCATCAGCAGGATCTCGTCGCGCTGCTGAAGCATCAGGACGTCGACGTCGTGCGCGGCGCTGCACGGCTCGCTGGTCAGCTCGCCCTGGCCGAGGCCGTCGGTCCGCTCAGCATTCTGCTCGGCCGGCCGGATCTGTCGCTCAGGCGTGTGGCCGTGGATGCGCTCGTCCGCATCCGCAACGCGCCCGCGCTCGATCTGCTCCAACAGGCGCTGTCGGATGACGACCGGGAAGTCCGCATCTCCGCTGCGCGCGGGATCGCCGCAGTGCGGTACCCGGCCGCGCGACCGCGGCTCGAGGCGCTGCTCGACAGCCGGATCGTACGCGAGGCCGACCTCACCGAGAAGCTCGCGTTCTTCGAGGCGTACGGCTCGGTAGCGACGGCGGCGAGCGTCACCATGCTCGACCGCATGCTGAACGGACGCCGCTTCTTCGCCCGGGAGACGCCGGAAATGCGCGCGTGCGCCGCGATGGCGCTCGGCCGCGTCGGTTCGCCTGCAGCACGCGACGCGCTCCAGCGCGCGAGCGCTGAGACCAATCCGATCGTGCGGAATGCGGTCGCCAAGGCGCTGCGTCAGGAGTCCGCATGACGACGGCGCCGCTCGTCCAGAGCGACACCCTGCTGCAGCCGCTCGGTCGCGCTCTCATCATTGCTCTGTATGCGACGGCACAGTCGCTGCGCATCTATCCGCTCGAGAATACGACCGTCCAGAACGCGCTCGACGAGTTGTACCGCGTCGTGCGGCGCCTGCTCGACCGCGAGGGCATGCTCGAGCTGCGCGTCGTAGGCGACTTCCTGTTCCTGAACGATGCGCGGCTCCGTCTGGACCTCACGGATTACGCCGCGTTCTCGTTCGTGCTCGCCGCCTTTTCCCGCCACGGCATCGGCCGCGTCGAGGTCGGCGCCGACATGGCGCGCTCGGACCTGGCGCCGTTCATATCACTGCTGCTGCCGGACGGTGACAGCGACGAGGAGTCGTTCAACCGGTTCGATCAGAAGCTGACGGCCTCCGCCGCGAACAACGTGTCCGTCCAGCCGATCCGCGGCGCCGAGACGCCCGATGACACGAACGACGAGGACAGGGCGAAGGAAGCGGCGAAGCTGACGTACTTCCAGTCCGTCCACGTGGCGCGCGAGGTGCTAACGGACACCCGACTCGGCCGCGCCGTCAACCTGCGGCGGGTGAAGCGCGCGGTGCAGTCGATCGTCGATCAGGTGCTCAACAACGAGACGTCGATGCTCGGCATGACCGCACTACGCGACTACGACGAGTACACGTTCACCCATTGCGTCAACGTCTGCATCATCAGCGTCATCATCGGCCAGAAGCTCGGCCTCAACCGCGTGCAGCTCTACGAGCTCGGCCTCGGCGCGCTGTTCCACGACATCGGCAAGCAGCGCATCGATCCCGAGGTGCTCAACAAGACCGCGGGCCTGACGGATTCCGAGTGGGCGGAGATGCAGCGCCATCCGACCGAGGGGCTGCTCGCGCTCTTCGGCATGCGCGGTCTGTCCGAGATGCCGTATCGCGCCATGCTGCTCGCCTACGAGCACCACATGAAGATGGATCTGTCCGGCTATCCGCGGAACCTGCGCCCACGCGAGCCGACGCTGTTCAGCCGCATTGTCGCTACCGCGGATGGCTTCGACGCCGCAACCTCGAAGCGCAGCTACCAGCAGCAGCCCTATCCGGCCGACGAAGTGCTGCGCGAGATGCGCGACAACCCGCGCCGCGGCTACGACCAGCTGCTCGTGAAGGCACTGATCAACGTGACGGGCGTGTTCCCTGTCGGCACGGTTGCGATCCTGGATACCAACGAGATGGCCATAGTGACGGAATGCAATCCGGATCCGAAACGGCTGCACCAGCCGAAGGTCAGGATCATTACCGACGCGAACGGCATCATGCTCGCCGATGCACCGCCCGCAGACCTCAGCGAAGCTGTCGACGGGTCCGATCTGCCCCGGCGCACCATCATCAAGACGGTTGATCCCGACAAGTATGGCATCCGCATATCCGATTACTTTGTCTGACGTCGATCCCCTGGCTACGAGGTTCGAGACGCTGCGCGCCAACGGCCGCTGCGCGCTGATCCCGTATGTGACGGCGGGGTACCCGACGCCGGCTGCTACGTCGGCGCTGCTCGATGCCATCGCAGGCGCCGGCGCCGACATCATCGAGCTGGGCGTGCCGTTCAGCGACCCGGTAGCGGACGGGCCGACCATCCAGCGTTCGTCGCAACACGCACTCGAGCAGGGTGTGAACCTCGCCTGGACGCTCGAGACGCTGCGCGCCTTCCGCTCGCGTCACGATGTCCCGGTCGTGCTGTTCAGCTACCTGAATCCCGTCGTCGCATACGGGATCGAGCAGTTCGTCGGCGACGCCGCCGATGCCGGGGCGGAGGGTCTGCTGCTGACCGATCTGCCAGTCGGCGGCGACCCTGAGATGGAGCGGGTGTTCCAGGAGTCGCCGCTTTCCTTCATCCGCCTCGTCGCCCCGACCACGCCCGCCGACCGGGTCCTCTCCATTGCCGCGGACGCTCAGGGTTTCGTCTACTATGTCGGCCGCATGGGCGTCACGGGCGCGCGCTCGGAGCTGCGGCGGGAGACGTTGCAGGAGGTCGCCGCGCTGCGTGCGCAGGTGGCCGTCCCCGTCGCTGTCGGCTTCGGTGTATCGACGCCTGCGCAGGCCGCGGAGATCGCGCGCATTGCGGACGGCGTGATCATTGGCAGCGCCCTCATCGAAGCGCTCGATGCGGGCGGCAGCGCAGGCGCCGCGCGGCTGCTCCGTGACCTTCGCGCGGCGATCGACGCCGCGTAACCCGCTCGACCGCTACGCAGGCTCCACCCGCAGTCGTTCCTCCAGCCGGGTGTCGGGTTCGACGAAGACTGTGCGCACGCGTTCCGGGACGACCAGACCCGGCGCAGCCTTGCGCGGTTTTCTGACGTACTTGCGACGCGTCCAGTCAACTGCAACGAGACCCGACGTCCGCGCTCTGCTGTACAGCGCCGCGAGCACTGCGGCCTCGGCAATGTCGGCAGCAGGCGGATTGGCCTCAGGGTGCGGCCAGCGCAGGATCACATGCGCACCGGCGACGTCACGCGCGTGCAGCCATACGTCGCTCGGGCTCGAGTGCCGGAACGTCAAGTCATCATTGGCGCGGGAGCCGCGGCCGACGCGAACCTCGACGCCGCCGGTCGTGCGGTATTCGCGATAGGGCAGGGCGGTCGGCTGAGCCCGGCCGCCTGCGGTGCGTGCAACGCGGCCGCGGCGGACATCGGCCGGCGGCACGCTGCCGTCCCGCACGCCCGCGGCCAGCCCGTCGAGTCGCTCGAGCTCCCGCCCGGCGGCATCCACCAGTGCGGGAATGCGCGCGGCCGCCCGGTCCCGCCTGCGTGCGGTGTCATACAGTCGCGTCGCATTCTCGGTGGCACTGCGCGCCGGATCCAGCTCCACGATGACCGATCCGCCGTCCCAATCCTCCAGTGCTACGCTGTCGGCACCGCGCGGTACGCTGGACAGCTGCGTGAGGAGCACGTCCGCATGGTGACGCAGCCGCGCCGCTTCCTCTGCCGCGCCCGCATGCTCGTCCCGAAGCCGCTCCCTCCGCTTTTGCACGGTATCGATGCGCTCTGCAATGATCGCCAGCGCCGTCTCCACTGCATTTTCCGCCGCCGGCGCGGCCGCATCGAGCACGGCTGCACGTTCGAACGCGGCGAGCAGTGACGCCGAGGGCTCCTCCTGCACGCCCGTGCTGACAGGGTACGGCTGCCAGCGGCCTTCCAACCGGGCGATGACGGGCGTACGCGGCGCGTCCCACACGAGATGGGTGTGACGGTCGAGCGCGCGCAGCAGTGCTGTCCCACCGGCCACGACATCGGCATCGCCCAGCACCGCCGCCGCGTTACGGGGGCTCGTATACGCTGCGAAACGAAGGAGCGGCTTCAGGCGTTCGCCCGGCGCAAAGACGGCGAGCGCGGCGAGCCATTCGTCGGCAGGGATCGGCGCTGTCGCGCCTGTTCGCTGCGTCGGCGGCGGCGGCTCGTACTGCACACCTGCGCGCAGCGTGCGGTCTTTCGTCTGCCGCTCGCGGAGGACGGCGACGATGCGGCCATCCGTGCCGACCGCGAGCGCATTCCACTGGTTGGTGATCAGCTCTATGATGATCCACCGCGCCTCGCCCGCGGCGCCCGCAGGTGCATCGAGCTCGAACCTGACAATGCGTTCGTCCGGCGGCGCCGTAACGCGACGGATCGAGCATGGCGATCCCAGCTGCACCCGTCCGCCCACGGCCGCGTCCGCGCCGGTCTGTGTCAGGTGGCCGGACCGGGGGTGGAGCTGCCAGAGCAGTGAGGGCGGTGCCGAAGCAGCGCGACGCGGTGCGCGGCAACGCAGCGTGACGCGGAGCCGGTCGCGCTCGAGGAAGACGTCGTCGAGACGCGTCCCGGCGAGCACCTGGTGCAGCTCCGCAGCGAGGTCGCGCACCAGGAGCGAATCGTATTGGATCGCGTTTGACACCCCATGATCATGCGATTACCTTGGCGCATCGTCAATCGGGCGAGCATTTTACACGGGACGCGCATGAGCACGGGACGCGCATGAGCACGCAGCGTACGGAGGTCTCCAGGCGCGTCACCGTGCGTGAGCTCCTGGAGATGAAGCAGCGCGGCGATCGCATCGTCGCGCTCACTGCGTACGAGTACCTCTTCGCCCGCATCCTCGACGAATCCGATGTAGACCTGATCCTGGTCGGTGACTCCCTCGGTCAGGTCTTTGCCGGCCACGACTCCACGCTGCCGGTTACGCTCGACGACATGATCTATCACGGCCGCGCCGTGCGACGCGCCGTTCAGCGCGCGTTGCTCGTCGTCGATATGCCGTTCATGTCGTTCCAGGTGTCCACCGCCGATACGCTGCGCAATGCGGGGCGTGTGCTGCAGGAGACGGGTGCGGAGGCGGTCAAGCTCGAGGGCGGCGATGACGAGGCGGCGGCCCACGTCCGACAACTGGTCCGTGCCGGCATCCCCGTGCTCGGCCACATCGGGCTGACGCCGCAGTCGGTGCATGTGCTCGGCGGCTACCGTGTACAGGGGCGGGAGAGCGTCGACGCGACGCGGCTGCGCGAGGAGGCCCGGCGATTGGAGGCGGCAGGCGCGTTCGGCATCGTGCTGGAGCTCGTGCCCGCGCACCTCGCCGCGGATATCACCAGCTCCGTGTCAATACCGACCATCGGCATCGGCGCAGGCCCTGGTGTCGACGGACAGATCCTGGTCCTGCCCGACATGCTCGGCCTGAACGACAGCTTCGAGCCACGCTTCCTGCGTCGCTTCGCGGACCTCGCGGGCGCGGCCCGCGCCGGTGTCCGCGACTACGCTGCCGCGGTCCGCGATGGCTCGTTCCCCGACGCGGAGCACTCGTTCGAGTGACGACCGTGGACCGCATCGCGGCGCTGCGTCAGGCAGTCTCCGGTGTGCGCGCGGACCGCCGCCGCATCGGCCTCGTGCCGACCATGGGCGCGCTGCACGAGGGCCATCTCTCCCTCTGCGACATCGCACGGAAGCACTGCGATTTCGTCGTCCTCTCCATCTTCGTCAACCCTCTGCAATTCGGCGCGGACGAGGATCTCGACCGCTATCCCCGCAGCCTGGCTGCCGATTCGGAGCTCGCCCGCGGCCGCGGCGTGGACCTCATCTTCGCGCCGCCGACGGAAGAGATCTACCCGCGCGGGCCATCGCTGGTGCGCGTGTCCGCGCCCGGCCTCGACGACCGGCTCTGCGGGCATTTCCGTCCCGGCCATTTCACCGGCGTACTGACGATCGTCGCGAAGCTGTTCAACCTCGTCGCTCCCGACGTGGCGGTATTCGGACGCAAGGATCTGCAGCAGGTCGCCCTCATCCGATGGATGGTGCATGACCTCGACTTCGCCGTGGACATTGTCGCCGCGCCGGTCGTGCGCGAGCCGGACGGCCTCGCCCTGAGCTCGCGCAACGCGTACATCGACACAGCCGCGCGCGGCGCTGCGGCTTCGCTCAGCCAGGCGCTACGGGCGGCGCAGCAGGCGTTCGACGCAGGCGAGCGGGACCCTGCCGCGCTCGTCGGCGCGGCTCATGCGATCCTGGAGCGCGCGCCGGGGGTAGAAGTGCAGTACGTGGAGCTGGTCGATGCCGACACGCTCGACACCCCGGGCCGTGCGGAGCGCGGCCACGCGCTCGCCCTCGCCGCGTTCGCCGGGGGCACGCGACTGATCGACAACCATCTGCTGGAGTAGCGGGAGCTTCCGATGAAGCGAATCATGTGCAAGTCCAAGATCCATCGCGCGACGGTCACCGATGCGAACCTCGCGTACGAGGGATCGATCACTGTCGACGGTGCACTGCTGGACGCGGCCGACATCCGCGAGTACGAGCAGGTGCACGTCGTGAACATTGCGAACGGCGCGCGCTTCGAGACGTACACGATGCGCGGCGAGTCGGGTGCGGGCGGCCTGGTCGTGAACGGCGCCGCCGCGCGCCTCGTGCAGCCGGGCGATGCGGTCATCATCTTCAGCTATGCGTCCTACGAGGAAGTCGAGCTCGACGAGTTCGCGCCGACGTTCGTCTTCGTCGATGCCGACAACCGGATCAAGCCGCGTGCAGCACGCCGCACTGCTTGACGATGCAGCGGCCGGCCGCCTGCCGGAGTGGGCGGCTGTCAGTGCGGGCCGCCGCGCGCACATGGAGCGCGTGGCGGAGCTGATGGCGACCTGGGCGGATGTCCTCGGCCTCCCCGCCGGCGACCGGACCCGCTGGCGCGCCGCCGGCCTGCTGCACGACGTGCTGCGCGAGACGCCGCCGGATGATCTGCGGCCGCTCGTCGCCGAGCCGCTGCGGACCGTGGCCGGCAAGCTGTTGCACGGACCGGCTGCCGCGGCGCGCCTGCGCGAGCACGGTCTGCGCGACGAGCCGCTCCTGTCTGCGATCACCTACCACACGATCGGGCATCCCGGCCTCGATGATCTCGGACGGGCGCTATTCATTGCCGACTACATCGAACCGGGGCGCATGTACGATGCCGACGAGCTCGCCGCGTTGCGGGCCCGCATGCCGCACGACCTGGATGCGGTCCTCCTCGACGTGCTCCGCCGCCGCATGCAGCGCCTCGCCGCCGAAGGGCGCCCGATCCGTCCCGAGACTGCCGCCTTCTGGAACCTCGTGAGCGGTGCCCGTGCTGCGACGGCCTAGGCTCGAAGCCGCGGCGCTCATCGCCGCTTCTGTCATCTGCGCTGCGTTCGTTGCGTCGTTCGTGCTCGGCCTGCGCAACACGCAACGCGCAGCCGCGTCACCGCCGGCTCCGGCCGCTGCCCCCGCCGTGCAGGAGGCCGAAGGTACGGTCGAAGTGCTCAACGGTTCCGGCCGCTCGGGGATGGCCAGGCAGGTGACGGCCCGCCTGCGCGAGGCCGGGTTCGACGTCGTATTCTTCGGCAATGCACCGGCCTCGGCCGGGGACAGCTCGGTCGTCCTCGACAGGACCGGCGACGACGCGGTGGCCCGCGCCGCCGGGCGTGCTCTCGGTATCGACCGGGTGCGTACCGAACGCGACACCACCCTCTACCTCGATGCGACGATCATCCTCGGGCGCGACTGGGCGCCCGAAGAGGATGAAGCTGCGCCCCGGCCCGGCTTCAGGACGCGTGCCCTCGATTGGCTGCGGCCCGGACGCTAGACCGCCATGCCGCGCTGCGCATTCCTGACAATGGACGACCTCACCGGATTCGTCACATACGACGCGCTCGCGCGCGGGCCGCTGGCCGAGCTCGGCTGGACGCTCGACGAGGTATCGTGGCGTGCCCCGGATGTCGTCTGGCACGAATACGACCTGGTCGTCATCCGCACCCCCTGGGACTACCAGACGGCACCCGCCGCGTTCCTGTGTGTCATCGACTCCATCGCTGCCGTGACCCGGCTCGAAAACGACGCGCCTACCGTGCGCTGGAACCTGCGCAAGAGCTACCTGCAGCAGCTGGAGGAGCGCGCCGTACGCATCGTGCCTACCCTCTGGCAGGAGGACGGCGACGAGCACGCGGTCCGCGCCGCGTTCGATACCTTCGCCACCGACGAGATCGTCATCAAGCCGCAGGTCGGTGCCAACGCCGACGACGCGATCTGGCTGCGCAGAGCGGAGCCGGAATTCGATGCGAATCTGCGCTATACCGCCAACCTGTACCGGGAGCGTGCGCACCTGCTGCAGCCGTTCGTGCACAGCATCGTCGAAGAGGGCGAGTTCTCGCTGATCTTCTTCCGCGGCGAATACAGTCACGGCATCCTGAAGACGCCGCGCAGGCACGATTTCCGGGTGCAGGAAGAGCACGGCGGCACGATCACGGCGGTCTGTCCCGAGCCCGCGCTGCTGCGCGCCGCTGAGCGAGCCGTCAGAGCCGCAGCCGCGGTCGGCCCGTCCGCTCGGGCGCCGCTCTATGCGCGCGCAGACCTCGTGCGCATGCCCGATGGCGGCTTCGCGCTGATGGAGCTGGAGCTGATCGAACCATCGCTGTACCTGTCCTACGACGCAGGAGCGCCCGCCCGTTTCGCAGCCGCGATCGACGACACACTGCGACGCACCTGATCCGCGTCCGAACACCGGCCGGCAGCACTGTTGCGTGGCTCTGTCCGCGGCTACATCCGCTTCGCGGCGAGACCGACCAGGGTCAGATACGGTTTTGGCGGCACCGTCGCGTGCTCCGCCCGCAGCTGGCCGCAGGCCGCGGCAATGTCGCGTCCGCGCGGCGAGCGGATCGTGGCCGGCACGCCGCCCGCCTCGAGCACCTTCGCGAACTCGCGCAGGCGGCCGCCGCGCGTCGGCTGCCACTCCGTGCCCGGGATCGGATTGAACGGGATCAGGTTCACGTGCGCCTGAAAACGGCGCACGAGAGCAGCCAGCTCCGCCGCGTGCGCCAGCTCGTCGTTGACCCCGTCGATCATGACGTACTCGAACGTGATCCGCCGGCCGCCCGCTTCCTCGAACCGGTCGAGCGCCTGCATGAGCTCCGGCAGGGGATACTTCTTCGCGACCGGAACCAGCTGCGCACGCAGCGTCTCGTCCGGTGCGTGCAGCGACAGCGCGAGCCGGAACTGCTCCGGCCGCGCGGCGAGCTCCAGGATGCCCGGCACGATGCCCACGGTCGATACCGTGATCCGGCGCGCGCCCAGCCCATAGGCGTGATTCAGCAGAGTCAGCGACGGCAGCACCGCCTTCGGATTCATCAGCGGCTCGCCCATACCCATGAACACGACGTTCGTGATCGGACCCCGTCCGTGCTCGCGGGCCCAGCGCCGCGCGCCGCGATACTGCGCCACGATCTCGCCCGTCGTAAGCTGCCGCCGATACCCCGACCACCCCGTCGCGCAGAATACGCAGGCCATCGCGCACCCCGCCTGCGACGAAATGCACAATGTCAGCCGGTCGTGGGACGGGATCAGCACGCTCTCGACCAGCTCGCCGTCCGCCAGCCGCCACAGGTGCTTGACCGTGCCGTCGCTCGACTGCGCCACATTTGCCACCACAGGTGCCGTCAACTCGAACGCGGCGGCCAGCGCAGTGCGCTCCCCGATCGACAGGTCGGTCATCTCCCCGAAGCCCTGCGCGTCCCGCTCGTAGAGCCACGCGAGCACCTGTCGCACGCGGAAAGGACGCTCCCCGCGCTCCTCGAAATGCGCCGATAGCATCCCCTCCACCTCCGCCTGCCCCAGACTCAGCAGATCCGCTCGATCCATTGAACGCCCCGGCCCCTCTCATATACGCTTCACGTTTCACGCTTCACGTACCCCGGGCACCCCCTGGAGTGTCCTGCCGTCGCCGTCGGGCTTGCTCATCGATCGCCCGCCTCCGGCGCTTGTTGCGATTTTGGCAGAACGTTAACTTGAAACGATTGCGATTTTCGCGGAAAGGTTCATTTGCTTCTGACCGAGCTGCTCAGCATCGAGAGGATCAGGATTCCGCTCGAGGCCCAGACAAAGGAAGAGCTGCTGCGCGAGCTGGTCGGTGTCGTGGCGGGATCGATCGGCCGCGCCGACGCCGAAGATGTTCTGCGGGCGGTTCGTGAGCGCGAAGCCGTGCTGTCTACCGGGATCGGCCACGGCGTCGCGATCCCGCACGGGAAGTCCGCCGCCGTGTCGGACCTGCGCATGGCGGCCGGCCGCGCTGCCGCTCCGGTGGACTTCGACGCGCTCGATGGTCAGCCAGTGAGCCTCTTCTTCCTGCTGGTGGGTCCCGAGTCCGCCGCAGGACCGCACATCAAGGCGCTGAGCCGGATCTCACGCCTGGTCCGCCGCGACGATGTGCGTGCCCGGCTGATCGGCGCGCAGTCGGCGGAGGAATTCATGCAGGCGCTGCAGGAGGCGGAATCCTGGGCGTCGCTCTAGCTGCGGCGGCGGTGCGTCTCACCGGCCCTCTTCCGCGCCTTCCTTCTTCCTCAGCATCGCTTCCTCATCGCTCAGCACGGAGCGCTGCTCCAGCTCCAGCTGAAACTTGAGAGAGCCCACGCCTTCCCTCAGGATGCGCGCCTTCACGGCCGGGGACAGCCCGCGCTTCGCTGCGATCTCCATCGCGCCGCACAACTGCGACAGCGGGTCGAGACCGGCTCCCATGAACTGCAGCTTCAGCCTGCCGAACGCGCGCGCCATGGGCTGCAGCTGCTGCTCCGACTTGGTCTTCGAAGCAGCGTACACCTCGACCATACCGTACACGTGCTGCACGCGCGACGTGAATTCGCCCAGCGTCGCAAGTCTGACCTGCGCCGATGCACTCAGTTTACCTGCCATGCTGCAATTTAGCAGGAATCGCTGCGAGCCGCGACCTGCGCACCGGCGCCGAACGCCCGCGGTTGCTTGTGGCCGCGTCGCGCCATCGCCATCTTTCCGGGCTCCGCTGCGGCCCGCCGCCGGCGTCTCGCGGTGACGGTAATGCTGCGCTCGTTTGCGCCCGCGCTCGCCTGGGCGTTCGTGATCTGGCTGATCGGCGGCATCACCGACGTGCCATCTGTGCCAGGCGGTCTGGGCCTCGACAAGCTGGCGCACTTCACGATGTTCGCCATACTCGGCTGGCTGTTCGCGCGCGGGTGGAGCGAGGCCGGGCTGCGGCGCGGCGCCCTGCTGCCGATCGTGTTCGTGATGCTGCTGGGCGCGGCGGACGAGGTGCGGCAGGCGTCGCTCGCGACGCGGTCGGCGGACCCGGCAGACTGGGTGGCGGACGTCGCGGGCGGCGCAGTCGGGTACGCCAGCGGCCTGCGTCGCGGGCGCGGGCAACGGATGAACGAAGAGAGAGATGAGTAAAGAGGGAGCGACAACGCATCGTTCGACGACCGTGGCAGCGCTGCGGGCGCCGGATGCGGGTTCGCGGGTGCGGCTGGCGGGGTGGGTGAATCGTCGGCGGGATCTGGGCGGATTGATCTTCATAGACCTGCGGGACCGGTCGGGGCTCGTGCAGCTCTCGTTCGGCCCGGAGTGGACGCCGCAGGACGTGCTGGAACGGGCGAAGCGGCTGGGATCGGAGTGGGTGATCGCAGTCGCAGGCGAAGTGGTGCGGCGGCCGGCCGCGAACGTCAACCGCGAGCTCGGCTCCGGCGAGGTGGAGATCCACGTCGCCGCGCTGGACGTGCTGTCGGAATCCGCGACGCCGCCGATCCCCGTAGCGGCGGCGCAGGGCGACGAGCTGCCGGCCGAAGAGCTGCGTCTGCGCTACCGCTACCTGGATCTGAGGCGCGTGGAGCTGCAGCGCGCACTGCATGTGCGTCACCGCGCATTCCAGGTGGTGCGGCGTCATCTCAGCGACGAGGGCTTCTGGGAGATCGACACGCCCATGCTGACGCGTCGCACGCCGGAGGGCGCGCGCGACTACCTGGTGCCGAGCCGGGTGCATCCAGGCGAGTTCTACGCGCTGCCGCAGTCGCCGCAGATCTACAAGCAGCTGCTCATGGTGAGCGGCTACGACCGCTACTTCCAGATCGCGCGCTGCCTGCGCGACGAGGACCTGCGCGCGGATCGACAGCCGGAATTCACGCAGATCGACGCGGAGATGTCGTTCATCGCCGAGGAGGACGTGTTCCGGGTGGGCGAAGGACTCATGGCTGCGCTCTGGCGAGAGATCCTGGGCGTTGACCTGCCGACGCCGTTCCCGCGGCTCACGTACGCCGACGCGCTGGAGCGCTACGGCACGGACAAGCCGGACCTGCGCTTCGGCATGCCGTTCATCGACGTGACGGACATGCTGCGGGATGCGGATCTGCGCATTTTCCAGGACACCCGCGAGAGCGCCGCGCGCATACGTGGCGTCGTCGTGGAGGGCGGGGCGGCACTGACGCGCAAACAGCTCGACGAGCTGGCAGACGTTGCGAAACGGGCCGGCGCGGCGGGCGCTCTCTGGGTGAAGCGCACGGCTGATGGCATGAGCGGCCAGTTCGCGAAGGCGCTGAATGATGCGCTGACGGGGCGGTTCCTCGACGCGACGCAGATGGCCGAAGGCGATCTCTTCGTTGCGGTGGTCGGGCATTTCCGCTCCGCGGTGCCGGCGTCGGGTGAGCGCAGCCGCGCGCTCGGCGGTGCCGAGATCGCGCTCGATGCCCTGCGACGTCATCTCGGCGGGCTGCGCTCGCTGCGTCCGTCCGATGCGCACGCATGGGTGTGGGTGACCGGCTTCCCGCTGTACGAGTGGGATGCCGCCGGCGAGCGGCTGGTTTCGTCGCACCACCCGTTCACGGCACCGCACGAGGACGACGCGCAGGCCGTGCTCGACGCCACGCGCGACGGGCCGCCGCGCGGTCATGCCGCCTGGAACCTCTACACGCAGGGACTGCGGTCCCGTGCGTACGATGCGGTGTATAACGGCAGCGAAATGGCCAGCGGCTCGATCAGGATCCACGATGCGGCGCTGCAGCGGGCTATCTTCCAGTCGCTCGGCATCGCGGCCGAAGAAGCGGACCGACGGTTCGGTTTCCTGCTCGAGGCGTTCCGCTACGGCGTGCCGCCGCATGGCGGTTTTGCGTTCGGCTTCGACCGGCTGGTCATGCTGCTGGTGGGTGCGCACAGCCTGCGCGACGTGATCGCGTTCCCGAAGACCACTGCAGCGCGCGCCCTGTACGAAGGTGCGCCGTCGAGCGTGGACGCCGAAGACCTGCTTGAACTGCACATCCGCACGATCACTGTGAAAGGAGCGGAAGCAATTGGTGGATAGCACGACTGTAGAGCATCGTCTCGCGGCGGAGGGGGCTGATTATCTCCTCCTCGCCGGCGTCAACGACGCGCACCTGCAGGAGCTGGCGCGTCTGTCAGGCTGCCGCGTGATCCTGCGCGGCGACGACCTCATCCTGTCCGGCGACGTGACGGACATCGAGCACGCCCTGCCGGTCGCCGAGCAGATGGTGCAGCAGGCGCGGATCGGACAGCCGTTCGATCCCGACGACATCCGGCGCAACTTCTCGACGGAGACGCAACGTTCGCGCGGCTCGCGGCCGCCGCGCCGCAACGGCGCGCCGCGCGAGGATGAGGCGCAGGTGCTGCTGGCCGGACTGAAGAAGCTGATCGGCTCGAAATCCGAGGGTCAGCGCGAGTACCTGGATGCCATCGTCGAGAACGACATTGTCGTGGCGATCGGCCCGGCCGGCACCGGCAAGACGTACCTGGCCGTGGCCGCCGCCGTGGATGCGCTGCGCAAGAACCGCGTGAAGCGGATCATCCTCGCGCGACCTGCCGTCGAGGCGGGCGAGAACCTCGGGTTCCTGCCGGGCGACCTGCAGGAAAAGGTGGATCCGTACCTTCGTCCGCTCTACGATGCTCTCGAGGACATCATGCCGTCCGACTGGGTGCGTCGCGCACTCGAGTCGCGCACCATCGAGGTGTCGCCGCTCGCCTACATGCGCGGCCGCACGCTCGCGGATGCGTTTGTGATCCTGGACGAGGCGCAGAACGCGACCGGCTCGCAGATGAAGATGTTCCTGACGCGGCTGGGCCTGAACTCGCGCGTGGTGATCACGGGCGACAAGACGCAGATGGATCTGCCGCGCCGCGACGATTCCGGTCTGCTTCAGGTCGAGCAGATACTGCGCGGCATCGACGGTATCGAGTTCGTATACCTCACGGAGGTGGACGTGGTCCGCCACCGACTGGTGAAGGACATCATCCGCGCGTACGCCGCACTCGAGGAAGAGCGGCAGGAGAGCTGATGGCTGCAGACCGGCTGGGCGAACTGCTGCAGGCGCTGAGCCGCAGGCCGGAGCACACGTGGCCTGATGCCGTCGTGCATCACGGCGTGCGCGTCGCACTGCTGGTCGGTCTCGTCCTGCTCATGCGAGTCCTGTTTCCTGTCGCGCCCATGCCGGACTTCCCGCTCTACGAACGGGGTGATGTGCCGCAGGAGCAGATCATCGCGCAGGAGCGGTTCACGATCCCCAAGTCCGACGCCGATCTGGCCAGGGAGCGCGGCGAAGCCGCCGCGGCCGTGGCGCCTGTGTTCCACTACGATCCGACCGCGCTCGATTCGATGCTCACCAGCGTGCGCCGATTCATTGCGCACGCGGACAGTGCGGCGCGCACCGGCGCGACGGACATCGACCGCCGCGACAACCTGCGCGATCTGCTGGTGGCTTATGGATTTCCGGTCAGCAGCACGGCGCTCGACCTGCTGGCCGTCGAACGCAACCGGACCCTGCTGCGGCAGTCGCTCGAACGGCTGCTGCGGCAGGAGCTGCCCGAAGGCGTCGTCTCCGTCAGCGACTTCGAGGAGAGCCCGAGCCCCCAGTGGCGACTTGTGCGGGAAGGCAGGGAGAGCCTCCTGGACCGCGATTCCGTGCAGACCCAGAACGACCTCTACAGCCTGGCGTCGCGATACCTGCCAACGCCTGCGCCCGAGGGCCTCGCCGATTTCCAGCGCCTCGTCCTGATCCGGTTCTTCGAGGGCAGTGTCAGGCTCGACCGCGAGCGTACGGAAACCGCGCGTGAGCAGGCTCGCGCGGCCGTGCCCGACATCAAGGGCGAAGTCGTCGCAGGCGAACGCGTCATCGCCGCCCATGAGCAGATCCGCGATGCGGAGCTCGAGCGGCTCGATGCCTACCGCCAGCACCTCCAGCGGATCGGCGCGCTCGGCGAGGGCATGCCTCGCTACAAGCAGGAGGCGGGCACCTTCATGCTCAACCTGCTCGTCCTGTCGATCTTCGGATTCCTGCTGCTCTTCTACCGGCCGGACGTCTACAGCGACTTCCGGCACGTCACACTGATTGCGGCGCTGGTCGCGGTGCTGTTCGGGGCCGCCGCGGCCGTATCGCGGGCGGCCACGCCGGCCGAGCTGGTGCCGATTGCGTTTCCCGTGCTCGTCATCGCGGCGCTGTGGGACGGGCGCATGGCGCTCAACCTCGCGCTCGTGCTCGCCACGCTCCTCTCGATCCAGACGCCGTTCCTCAGCATGTCGTCGCGCATGCTCATTCTGCTCGGCGGCAGTGCCGCTGCGCTCAGTGTGCGCGTCGTGCGACGCCGCGCGCAGGGCCTCGTGCTCGGCGTCGCCATCGCGGCCGCGTACGCGGCCGCCGCCATTGCACTCGGCCTGATGCGCTCGCGGGAGGCGGGCGACATCTTCACGGGCGTTATGTGGGGCACCGCGAACGGCATGGCCAGCGCGCTCATCGCCATGGGGTTCCTGCCTCTGTTCGAGGCCTACACACGCATCACCACCGATCAGACACTGCTCGAGCTGGCCGACCTCAACCGGCCGCTGCTGAAGCGACTTTCGCTCGAGGCGACCGGCACATACGCGCACTCCATCAACGTCGCCAACCTCGCCGAAGCCGCAGCGCGCGCCATCGACGCCAACGCGCTCCTCGTCCGCGTCGGCGCGTACTACCACGATGTCGGCAAGATCGTGATGCCGCAGTACTTCATCGAGAACCAGGCACGCGGCCGGAATCCGCACGAGCAGATCGATCCGCGCAAGTCCGCAGCGATCGTGCGCGCACACGTCGAGGAAGGGATCAAGCTCGCGAAGCAGGCGAAGCTGCCCGACTCGATCGTCCGCTTCATACCGGAGCATCACGGCACCCAGAGCATCGGCTTCTTCTACGACCAGGCGCGGCAGACGAACCCGGAGGCCGAGCTGAACGCCGCCGACTTCAGCTACCAGGGGCCGCGACCGCAGATGAAGGAGACGGCCATCCTGATGCTGGCCGACTCCGTTGAATCGGCGGCAAAGGTGCTGCAGGAGCCGTCGCCCGACCGGATCCGTTCGCTCGTCGAGCGGATTGTCGAGGGCAAGATCGAGCAGCGTCAGCTCGAGGAGACGCCGCTCACCATGCGTGAGCTCACGCTCATCAAGGAGCAGTTCGCATCGGTACTGACCGGAATGTACCACCACCGCCTCGACTACCCTGCGCCTCGCCCGGGTGCAGCCGCTCCCACGGCTACGCCGCCCGCTGAACCTGCGGCGACTCGTGCGCCAGACAGCGCAGGCTGATGGCCGTCGCCGTGCGCGTGCAGCTCGGAGCCGCACTCAGCCAGCAGAAGGTTGTCGTGCCGGACGATGCCGCATTGCGCCGCCTCATGGCCCGCGCCGCACGCGCGGCCCTGCGCCACGACAGGGTGCATGAGGCGGAGCTGTCGGTCACACTCCTCGATGACGATGAGATCTCCGGCATGAATCGTGACTTTCTCGACCACGCCGGGCCGACGGATGTGATCTCCTTCGCCCTCTACGACGCGGGCGAGGCGCCGGTCGGCGACGTGTATATCGGCTATGAACAGGCGTGCAGGCAGGCGGCCGCGGTGCGGATACCGCTCTCCGAAGAGCTCGTCCGTCTCACCGTCCACGGCGTGCTCCACGTCCTCGGGCACGACCACCACCCCGATGAACAGAGGTTCGACTCGTCTATGTGGGTTGCGCAGGAACAGATCGTCGCGAAGGTGATCAGCCAATGACCAGTCTCTCAATCCGGCGGCATCTGATCGCCGGCCTCATTGTCATCGCACCGGTCACCGCCACCGTATTCGTGCTCTGGTGGATCTTCCAGGTCCTCGACGGCGTGCTCGGCCGGTTCCTCTATCCCGCCATCGGCGCCGTCGCCGGGCGTGACACCATCGTCATTCCAGGTCTCGGCCTGCTCGTGCTGTTCATGCTGCTCGTCGGCATCGGCTGGGCCGCGCAACGCGCGATCGGCTCCCGCATCGTCGCCTGGTGGCACGACACGCTCGAACGGATTCCGCTCACTCGCCGCATCTACAGCGCCACGAACCGCATCGTGCGCACCATGTTCGGCGCGGAAGCGCGGCCATTCCAGAAGGTCGTGCTGGTGCGGTATCCGTCGGACGGCCGCTGGTCGATCGGGTTCCTTTCCGGCATCGCGCCTGCCGCCATTCGCAGTACGGTGCCTGACGCCGTCACCGTCTTCGTGCCCACGACGCCCAACCCGACGACCGGTTTCCTCGTCATCGTGCCGCTCAGCCTCACGGTCGAGCTGGCCATGTCCGTGGACGAAGCGTTCACCTACATCCTCTCCGCCGGCGCCGTCACGCCGGAGCAGGCAGCACCGCCCGGGTCTCGCTCGGCCATTCCATACGAGATGTCGGGTAAAGAGGCGGGATGAGCATCTCTCGGTCCCACTGCGCCATTCCAAACGCTCGGTGGTGGCGAAAGATATAGTGGCTCTTCCGGGTACCGGGTGGGTAATCACGGTCAGGAATCCGCCTGCCCGCCAGG
>JBBEBA010000029.1:5126-35499 GCA_040882575.1 Gemmatimonadota bacterium | reverse complement strand
TCGCCCCAGTTGATCGCCCCCTTATTTCTCTCCAGTTGATCCCCATCCCCCTTCCCGTTATTTTACCCGTCTGTCACACGAAAAAACGCACCGAGGTCACCATGAAGCAGGGCATTCATCCGGAGTACATGACCGCCACGGTGCATTGCGCCTGCGGCAACCGGTTCGAGACGCGCAGCACGCAGTCCGATATCCACCTCGATATCTGCTCGATCTGCCACCCGTACTACACGGGGCGGCAGAAGTTGATCGATACCGCGGGCCGGGTCGAGCGCTTCCGGCAGAAGTGGGGAACGCAGAAGGCCGGAGCATGATGAGAGCCGGGGTTTCCCCGGCTCTTCTGCTATCTGGTCGCCGCGTACCGGCGGGCCATGCACCGGCTGGCGGGTCGGGGCCATGAGCTGGGAGTCGCGCATACCGGTACTGCAGCAGCGGCACCGTGACCTGACGGACCGTCTGTCCGACCCGGCGGTGCTGAACGACCGTGACAAGCTGCGTACGGTGGCGCAGGAGCAGGCGGAGCTGAGCCCGATCATCGAGGTGGCCGACCGGCTGGAGCGAGTGCGGCAGCAGCTCGCGGGCGCGCGCGAGATGATCGCGGCGGGCGAGGGAGTCGAGCTGGTCGAGCTCGCGGAGGCCGAGGCGGACGAGCTGTCGGCGGAGGAAGAGCGGCTCGCGGCCGAACTGCGCCGCATGCTGCTGCCGAAGGACGCGCTGGCGCACCGTGCGGCGGTCGTCGAGATCCGCGCGGGCACGGGCGGCGACGAGGCCGGCCTCTTCGCAGCCGACCTGTATCGCATGTACAGCCGGTTCGCCGATGCGCAGGGCTGGCGGCTGGAGCTGATCGAGTTGTCGGAGGGCGAGCGCGGCGCGTACAAGGAGGTCGTCTTCATCGTGCGCGGCCGCAACGCATACGGCGACCTGCGTTCGGAATCGGGCGTGCATCGCGTGCAGCGGGTGCCGGCGACGGAGAGCCAGGGCCGTATCCACACGAGCGCGGCGACGGTCGCGGTGCTGCCTGAGGCGGAGGAAATAGATCTGGAGATCCGCGACGAGGATCTGCGCATCGATGTCTACCGCTCATCGGGCCCGGGCGGGCAGTCGGTGAACACGACGGACTCGGCGGTGCGGATCACGCACATCCCGACCGGCGTCGTCGTGACGTGCCAGGACGAGAAGTCGCAGCTGAAGAACAAGGTCAAGGCGCTGAAGGTGCTGCGCAGCAGGCTGCTCGATGCACGCATCGCGGCGCAGGAGGCCGAGCGTGCGCGCGAGCGCAGGACGCAGGTCGGCACGGGCGACAGGTCGGCGAAGATCCGCACGTACAACTACCCGCAGGGCCGCGTGACCGACCATCGCATCGGTCTCACACTGCATCGTCTGCAGGAGATCCTCAATGGCGACCTCGAAGACCTGATCACCGCCCTGAAACTTGCGCGCGAGGCGGAGCAGCTCGAGTCCGCCGCCACGTCGTAGCGGCCCGCACGCTCGCGTGGCGGTCGTGACTCCGCTGGACCTCGCACAGAAAGCGGCAGCCGTATTCGAGGAACGCGGCTTCGAGAACGCTCGGCTCGAGGCCGAACTGCTGCTCGCGGCCGTACTGTGCATGAAGCGGCTGGACCTTTACCTTCAGCACGACCGGCCGGTAACGCCGGAGGAGGTGGAGCGGTTCCGCGCGGCCGTGAGGCGCAGGCTGAAGCATGAGCCGCTGCAGTACATCGCCGGCACTGCCGCGTTCCGGCAGCTGGAGCTGGCAGTGGACGCGCGCGTGCTGATCCCGCGGCCCGAGACGGAAGTGCTGGTCGGCGAAGTGCTGGCCTGGGCAGAGCGGCGCGCCGCGACGGGCGCTGTCGCGGCGGGCAATGTCGTGGCGGCAGACCGGGGCGCTGCGCTGGACATCGGGACCGGCTCGGGCGCGATTGCACTCAGCCTCGCCGGCGAGGGCGGCTTCCGTCGCGTCGTCGCGACGGATGCGTCCGACGCGGCACTCGCGGTGGCGGCAGCGAACGTGAGCCGGACCAAGCTGGGCGGCATCGTCGAGCTGCGCCACGGTTCGCTGTTCGAGCCGCTGCGGCGCGGCGAGTCGTTCAGGGCGATCGTCTCCAACCCGCCGTACATTGCGGACGCGGAGCGCGACGCTCTGCCGGCGGACGTGCGCGAGCACGAGCCGGCGATGGCGCTGTTCGCAGGGCCGGACGGTCTGCGCGTGATACGCGGCCTGATCGACGGCGCACCGGTGTGGCTGGAGCCGGGCGGCCTGCTGGCGCTGGAGATCGGCGCCGGCCAGGCGGAGGCAGTGCTGGCGCTGACGCGGGCGGCGGGGGCGTATGCCCGCGAACTGATCGTGCCGGATCTGGCCGGGCGCCCGCGGATACTGCTGGCGGAGCGGACCGGCTGAACGAGGACCTGTACGGGAAGGGCAGCATGACGGACGGCATCAGGGAGAAGGCGCACGAGCTGGGTCGTCTGCTCGGACAGACGGACGAGTACAAGGCGCTGGTTCGCGCGCGGCAGCGGTTGTCGGACGACAATGACGCGGTGGCGGCGATGACGCGCCTGGACCAGCTCGAGCGCGACATTTCGGTTGCGTTGCAGTCGGGGCAGGAGCCGAGCGACGAAGCGAAGCAGGAGTACGAGCGGGTGTTCGGCAGCCTGCAGAGCACGCCCGTCTATCAGGGCATCGTGTCGTCGCAGACGAACTTCGACAAGATCCTGCAGCGGATGAACGAGGAGATCTCGAGCGGTATCGAGGCGGGCGCACAGTCCCGCATCATCCTGTCCTGATGAGGAGCTGATGCCCAGCCTGGAGTCGCTGCGGGGACGCGTATACCGGATCATCGAGCCGTTGATCGAGACGCTCGTACGGCACCGTGTACATCCGAACCTGCTGACGACTCTGGGCTTCAGCGCGACACTCGCCGCGGGGCTGGCATTCCATCAGCACGCGGTGCGCACGGCGGGCTTCCTGATCCTGCTCGGCGGGTTCTTCGACATCCTCGACGGCCGCGTCGCGCGGCTCACGGGACTGGGCTCGAAATTCGGCGCGTTCTACGACTCGACGCTCGATCGCATCAGCGAAGTCGTCGTGTTCATCGGCATCCTCTCGCTCTACAACGACTACAGGCAGGAGCTGGGCGATGTGGGCATGATCTATCTGATCGTGCTCGCCATGGCGGGCTCCCTCATGATCAGCTATACTCGCGCCCGCGCGGAAGCGCTCGGTCTGGACTGCCGTGTCGGGCTCATGCCGAGAGCGGAGCGCGTCGTGCTGATCGGCGGCGCGTCGCTCTTCTTCGGCGAGGCCTGGGACGGCCTGGTCCTCAAGGGCGTGATCCTGATCCTCGCCGTACTGACGAATCTGACTGCGGTCCAGCGCATCGTCTGGGTCTACAAGCATGCGCGCGGCGTACCCCTCGACGAATGAATAGAACTGAGGTCATATGAGCAAAGATGTCAGGCCCGCACAGGGCAAGCTCGGCGTCCTTCTGCCCGGCATGGGTGCGGTGGCCACGACCTTCATTGCCGGTGTTGAAGCCGTGCGTCGGGGCATCGGCCAGCCGATCGGCTCGCTGACGCAGCTCGCGCACATCCGGCTGGGCAAGCGGACGGAAGACAGGAACCCGCTGATCCGGGAGTTCGTGCCCCTGGCCGGCCTCGACGACATCGTGTTCGGCGGCTGGGATCCGATTCCGGACAATGCGTACGAGAGCGCGCTGAACGCTGGCGTACTGAACAAGTACGAGCACATCGAGCCGATCGCGGAGTTCCTGAAGGGCATCCAGCCGATGCCGGCCGTGTTCGACTCGAAGTACGTGACGCGGCTGCAGGGCACGAACGTCAAGACGGGGAAGACGAAGCGGGATCTGGGCGAGCAGCTGCGCCAGGACATCCGCGACTTCAAGGCGAAGCACGGCTGCGACCGTCTCGTGATGGTGTGGTGCGCGTCTACGGAGATCTTCCTGCAGGTCAGTGAGGCGCACATGACGCTCGAGAAGTTCGAGGCGGCCATGGACGCGAACGACCCCGCCATCGCGCCGTCGATGATCTATGCATGGGCTTCGCTGATGGAGGACGTGCCGTTCGCCAACGGCGCGCCGAACCTGACCGTCGATTTCCCGGCGATCCAGGAGCTGGCGAAGAAGCGCAACATCGCCATCAGCGGCAAGGACTTCAAGTCCGGCCAGACCATGATGAAGACGATCCTCGCGCCCGGCCTGAAGGCGCGCATGATCGGCCTGTCCGGCTGGTTCAGCACCAACATCCTCGGCAACCGCGACGGCGCCGTGCTGGACGATCCGCAGAGCTTCAAGACGAAGGAAGAGTCGAAGCTGGGCGTCATCGAGCACATCCTCCAGCCGAAGCTGCACCCGGAGCTGTACGGCAACGTGTATCACAAGGTGCGGATCGAGTACTATCCGCCCCGTGGTGACAACAAGGAAGGCTGGGACAACCTCGACATCTTCGGGTGGCTCAACTACCCGATGCAGATCAAGGTGGACTTCCTGTGCCGCGACTCGATCCTGGCGGCTCCGATCGCGCTGGACCTCGCACTGTTCATGGACCTGGCGCAGCGCGCTGGCATGAGCGGCATCCAGGAGTGGCTGTCGTTCTACTACAAGAGCCCGATGACCAAGCCCGGCCTGTACCCGGAGCACGACCTGTTCATCCAGCACATGAAGCTGAAGAACACGCTGCGCCACATGATGGGCGAGACGCAGATCACGCATCTCGGGCTGGATTACTACGAGTCGTAGTGTCGGAGCACCAGATTGTTCATCGTATTCGAAGGCGTCGAGGGCTGCGGCAAGAGCACGCAGGCGAAGCGACTCAGCGACTCGCTCGCGGGCCAGGGTATCGACGCGATCCTCACGCGCGAGCCGGGCGGCACGCCGGTCGGTGAGGAGATCCGGCGCGCGCTGCTGCACGGCGGCGCCGTACCCGCGCGGGCGGAGCTGCTGCTGATGCTGGCTGCGCGAGCCGCGTTCGTGGAGGAGGTAGTGCAGCCGGCGCTCGAGCGTGGCCGGGTCGTGATCGCAGACCGGTTCGAGCTCTCGTCGCTGGCCTACCAGGGCTACGGCCGGGGGCTGCCGCTGGATGAGGTACGGAGCGCGAACGCGTTCGCGACGGGTGGCCTGCGGCCCGACCTCACGATCCTGCTGCATGTGCCGCCCGGGCTGGGAGCCGCCCGGCGGGCGGGCGCGGCCGCGGACCGGATCGAGCGCGCGGGCGAGGCGTTCCACGTCGCAGTGGCGCGGGCATATCGCTTGCTCTCTCAGACGGAGCCGGGTATCGAAGTGGTCGATGGGGCGGGCAGCGAGGACACTGTGCACGCGGCCATCATCGAACTGCTGAACGCCCGTTTTCCAGAAACATTCCGGCCGACGCAGGGTTAGAGGAGCAGGAACTGGAGGTAGCATGAAGATCAAGCGCACAATTTTCGCGCCGGTGCTCGTGGCCGTCATCGCGATGGCGACGGGCGGCTGGTTTCTGCAGCGCGGTGTCGGCCAGGAGCGGAACCTCTACGCGAACGCCCGTCTGTTCGAGGACGTGCTGCGTTTCGTCTCGGAGACATTCGTCGATCAGAAGCAGCCCGGCGAGCTGTACCAGATGGCGATCGACGGCATGCTCGAGGAGCTGGGCGATCCGCACACGTCGCTGATGGCGGCCGCCGACTACGAGCGGCTGCGCATGGCGACGCAGGGCGAGTATGGCGGCATCGGCGTGCAGATCGACCGGCGCAACGGCTGGATCACCGTGATCTCGCCGTTGCCGGGCACGCCCGGTGAGCGAGCTGGGCTCCGTGCCGGCGACCGCATCATCAGGGTCGCGGGCGAATCGACGCAGGAGTGGGACGTTGACATGGCCGTGCAGCGGCTGCGCGGCCCCGAAGGTGAAGCGGTTGACATCGAGGTCGCGCGTTCGGGAGTGGAGCGACCGCTGCCGATCACGATCGTGCGCGAGGAGATCCACATCCAGGCGGTGCCGTCTGCGTACCTGATGGATGGCAGCGTCGGCTACGTGGAGCTGGTTTCGTTCAGCGAGAGCTCGACGTCGGAGCTGCGCCGCGCGATCGAAGACCTGCGTGAGGCGGGCGCGCGCGGTCTGATCCTCGACCTGCGGCGCAATCCGGGCGGTCTGCTGGAGCAGGGCGTGTCGGTGTCCGACCTGTTCCTGTCGCGCGGCCAGACGGTCGTGGAGACGAAGGGTCGCGTGGACAACCAGAACATGCGCGCGGTCGCACGCACCGAGGACCAGTTCCCCGGCATGCCGATCGTCGTGCTGGTCGAGCCGCAGAGCGCGTCGGCATCGGAGATCGTCGCGGGAGCGCTGCAGGATCATGACAGGGCGCTCGTGCTCGGCCGTACGACATACGGCAAGGGCTCGGTGCAGACGCTGTATCCGCTGAGCGGCGAGAACTGGCTGAAGGTCACAACGGCGCGCTGGTACACGCCCGTCGGACGCAGCATCCAGAAGCCGTACGGCATCGATGCGCACGCCGTCGAAGGGGCCGACCCGTCGGCAGCAGTCGAAGTGCCCGACAGCATGCTACCGGAGTACGAGACGGACGGCGGCCGCACGGTGTACGGCGGTGGCGGCATCCATCCCGATCTCGTGATTGCGCCGGATACGCTGAGCACCGGCGAGCTGGCTTACCGCCAGGCTACGTGGGGCGCGGCGGAGTTCCCGGCAGGCCAGCTCGAGTTCGCGGTGGACTACATTCGGGAGAATAGGAACCTCGCGCGCGGGTTCGCGGTGACGCAGGCGATGCGCGACGCGTATTACCGTGCATTGTTCGACAGCGGTGTCGAGCTCGAGCGCGAGATCTTCGACGCGGCCAGCGACTGGGTCGATCAGGAGATAGGCTACCAGATCACGCACTCGAAGTGGGGCGACGAAGCCGCACGCCAGCGGATCAATGCGCAGGACCGACAGGTGCAGACGGCGGCGGACCTGCTGCGGCAGGCGTCGTCGCCGCAGTCGCTGTTCGCGCTCGCACGGAGCTACGCGCCGGACGGCTCCCGGAACGCCGCGGTCGGAGTGGGCGCGACAGCGGTACGCCGTTGAGCGGAGCGGGCGTGCGGCACCCATGAGCCTTGCGGCGCTGCTCGCGCTGAGTCTCGTCGGGTTTGCCGTCGGTTTCCTCGCCGGCCTCGTTGGAATCGGAGGAGGGGTGCTCATCGTGCCCTTCCTCTATTTCTTTTACGGACATGCGACCTGGAGCGGCGTCAACCTGGCGCCGGAGCTGCACGCGATCGTCGCGTCGGCGACGAGCCTGTTCATCATCGTTCCCACCGCGATCGTCGGCTCACTGACGTACGCGCGCAGCCGGCTGGTGGCCTGGCGGGTGGCAATGCCGGTCGCGCTGTTCTCGATGGTCGCCGCGGCGGCGACAGCAGTCGTGGCGGAACGGGTGCCACCGGAGTTGCTGAAAGTCAGCTTTGGCGCGTTCCTGATGTTCACCGGTGTCCAGCTGGTCCGGAAGCGGGCGGTCCGCGAGCCGCAGCCGATGCGCATGCATCCGGGCCTGATGGCGATGAGCGGTGCGGTCGTCGGCACGCTGTCGGCGCTGCTCGGCGTAGGTGGCGGCCTGGTCGCGATTCCGCTCCTGCTGTACGCAGTGCGGCTGGACGTGGAGCGCGTCGCAGCGACGTCTCTGGCCATCGTCGCGTTTGCTGCGACTGCCGGCACGTTGTCGTACATGGCCGCCGGCGAAGCGGGCAGCGTGCAGCTGCCGATCGGCAGCATCGGCTACGTGCACGTCCTGGCAGCCATACCCATGCTGCCGGGCGCGATGATGGCCGCGCGCTGGGGCGCCAAAATGAACCAGCGCATGGACGCAGCGCGCCTGCGCATCATCTTCTCGATCATCTTCATCCTGCTTGGTGCGCGCCTGGTCATCGCGAACTTCGGCGAGCTGATCGCGCGGTGACTGCACGAGGGCGGGCGGCGGGCGACAGGCCGGCGGTCCCGCCCGCCGCGGCGCTCCTGACCGCCGTGCTGGCGATAAGCTTCGCCGGGCCACTGGTGCGGTTCACGGACGCGCCTGCGCTGGCCGTTGCCGCGTGGCGGCTGACACTGTCCGTGCTGTTCGTCGGTGCAGTGCTCGCGGTGCGGCGCACGCCGCGGCCGCGTCTGTCCCGCCGCGAATGGGGTCTCGCCGTCGCGGGTGGCTGTTTCCTGGCCGGCCACTTCTGGAGCTGGATAGCGTCGCTCGGCATGACGACCATCTCGAGCTCGGTCGTGCTGGTCTCATCGCAGCCGGTGTTCGTCGCCGTACTGTCGGGCGTGTTCCTGGGCGAGGCCGCGACGCGGCGGCAGTGGCTGGGCATCCTCGTCGCCGTCGCGGGTGCGGCAATCATCGCATGGGGTGACTTCGGCCGCGGTCGCGAGGCGATCATCGGCGACGTGCTCGCACTCGGTGGTGCGCTCTTCGTCGCGATCTACTACGTGATCGGGCGGCGGCTGCGGCCGTCCGTGGACCTGTGGTGGTACATCTTCATCATCTACGGCGTCGCTGCGACGGTGCTGCTCGCGGCGGTGATCGTGCTGCCCGGCGTGCCGCTTACGGGCTATGCGACGCAGGACTGGATCGTCTTCGTCGCACTCGCGGCGGGCCCGATGATGCTCGGCCACACAGCCGTGAACTACGCACTGCGCTACGTGCGGTCCTACATCGCGAACCTCGTGCTGCTGACGGAGCCGATCACGGCGACGATCATCGCGTGGCTGCTGCCCGCGATCGCCGAAGTGCCGGGGCCGCAGGTGGTGTTCGGCGGCGCCGTGATCCTGCTCGGCATCGCGCTCACGCTGAGCGCGCCCGAACAGCCATGATCACGGCGTGTCCGGGCATGGCCGCGAGCAGTGGATTGCGTTTGATTGTGGGACCGATGCGGAACCTGTCGTGAGTGGGGCGATCGTCTCGACCGTCGAGGTGCTGCGCGGCGACGTCGTCGAGTCCCGGCACCGCGTGAGCATTGCGGTCGTCGGCGGCGCGGGTGCGCTGCTGGCGTGGTCGGGCGACCCGGACCGCCTGGTGTATGCGCGGTCGGCGATCAAGCCGATGCAGGCGCTGCCCCTGGTCGACGACGGCGTTGCGGACCGGTTCGGCTTCACGGACGCGGAGCTGGCGCTCGCGTGCGCGTCGCACAGCGGCGAGCCGTTCCACGTGGACGCGGCGCGATCGATGCTGCGGAAGGCGGGCGTGGACGAGAACGCGCTCGCGTGCGGGCCGCACGCGCCCTACTCGCAGGCTGCCGCGTCCGAGCTGGCTGCGCGCGGGGAGGCGCCCGGTCGGGTGCACAACAACTGCTCGGGCAAGCACGCCGGGATGCTGGCGCTTGCGCGGGCGCACGACTGGCCGCTGGCCGGCTACCACGAAATGGAGCATCCGGTGCAGCAGCGCATGCTCGCGGAGCTATGCAGGTGGAGCGGTACGGCGGCGGAGCAGGTGCAGATCGCGGTGGACGGCTGCGGCGTGGCGACGTTCGCGCTGCCACTCCGTAGTCTGGCGACGGCGTTCGCCACGCTGGCACGTGCTGCGCACGTCGGCGTCGAGGGCCCGTCGCGGATCGTCGCTGCCATGGCCACGCATCCGGAGATGGTCGGCGGCACTGACCGGCTGTGCACGCGCGTGCTGCGTGCGAGCGGCGGCAGCGTGTTCCTGAAGGTCGGCGCAGAGGGCGTGTACTGCGCGGCGTCGCCGGAGGCGGATGTCGGCCTTGCGCTGAAGGTCGAGGACGGTGCCGGCCGCGCGGCCGAGCCCGCGCTGCTCGCGGCGCTCGGACGGCTCGGTCTGCTGGATGACGGGCAGCTGGAAATGCTGCGCGACCGTGCCGAGCCGGTCATCCGCAACACGCGCGGCGAGGTCGTGGGCGTGGTACGCACATCAATAACGATGCAGGACTGAACCGATGTTCGTCGATTATACAGAGGTATTCGTGGCTGCCGGAACGGGTGGCTCCGGCGCCGAGGCGTTCCGTCGCGAGATGGGCGTCGCGCTGGGCGGGCCGTCGGGCGGCGATGGCGGCCGCGGCGGCGACGTTAGTCTCGTGGCCGATGCGCAGCTCTGGACGCTGCTCGATTTCCGCTACCAGCAGCACTACCGGGCGGAGCGCGGTCAGCACGGTCAGGGCAAGAACCGGTTCGGCAAGGATGGCGCGGACCTGGTGCTGCGCGTGCCGGTCGGTACGGTCGTGCGCGATGCGGAGTCCGGCGACCTGATCGGCGAGATGACGGAAGAGGGGCAGCGTCTGGTCGTCGCGAAAGGCGGTCGCGGCGGTCGCGGCAATGCGCAGTTCGCGACACCGACGCGGCAGGCGCCGCGGCACTGGGAGCCCGGGGCCGAAGGCGAGGAGCGCAAGATCGCGCTCGAGCTGAAGCTCATCGGTGACGTCGGCCTCGTCGGTCAGCCGAACGCTGGCAAGTCCACGTTCCTGGCGGCAGTCTCGGCTGCGACGCCGAAGGTGGCGGATTATCCGTTCACGACGCTGACACCGAATCTCGGCGTGGTCTCGCTGACCGGCTCACGTACGTTCGTCGTGGCCGACATTCCGGGCATCATCGAGGGCGCGCACGAAGGCAAGGGTCTGGGCCATCGGTTCCTCCGGCACATCGAGCGGACGCGCACGCTCGCGTACCTGATCCCGATCGATGCGCTGGATCTGCAGGAGGAGTACGAACTGCTGCGTCGCGAGCTGCGCCAGTACTCCGACGAGCTCGCGGACAAGCCGCACTGCGTGATCGTCACGAAGATGGACATGCTCGGACAGGACGAGGACGCGCCGCTGGTCGATGCGCCGGAAGCATGGGGGCAGTTCGCCATCTCCGCGGTATCGCGGCGCGGCCTGCCGGAGCTGCTCGAGGCGATGTGGTCCCGCGTACGGGACGTCATCGAGGATGAGCTGCCGGAAGGGCCGGAGATCTACGAACCGTGAGCGTGGCACCGCTCGATCGAAACGAGCTCGCTGCCCGCATGGGCCTGCTCGCGACACCGGGCCTGAAGCCGAACCGCGTCCTCCGGCTGCTGCTCGACCACGGCAGTGGCGCGGAAGTCTACCGCGCCCTGCCCGATGTCTGCGGCCCTGAGCTCGCCGCAGCCGCGCGGTCCGATGAGATCCGCACGCGCGTCAGACGGGCGCTCGCCACCGTGATCGACAACGGGATCCACGTGATCCCGCATGGCGACCCTCGCTACCCCACTGCGGTCAGCGAGCGGCTGGCGGAGTTCGCGCCGCCGCTGCTGTTCGCCCGCGGTCGGGTCGAGCTGCTTGCGGGCACCGCGATCGCGGTGGGCGTGGTCGGCAGCCGGCGCGCCACGGAGTACGGGCTCGACATTGCGGCGGAGATCGGCGGCGGCGTGGCGCGCGCCGGCGGCTGCGTGGTGAGCGGCGTCGCGCTCGGCATCGATGCCGCGGCCCACGCCGCCGCGCTGGATGCCGCCGGCGCGTCGATCGGTGTGCTCGGCTGCGGCGTGGACGTGTACTACCCGCGGCAGAACACACAGCTGCAGGATCGGCTCGCGCAGGACGGCGTGCTGATCTCGGAGCTGCTGCCCGGCGAGCCGCCGCTCAAGCAGCACTTCCCGGAGCGCAACCGGATCATCGCCGCACTGTGCCACACGGTCGTCGTCGTGGAGGCGGCCGCGCAGAGCGGCGCGCTGACCACGGCGGGCCACGCCGCCACGCTCGGCGCGGAAGTGCTCGGTGTGATGAATGCGATGCACCTGCCGAACATGCAGGGTCTGCTGACGCTTTTCCGCGAGGGCGTGAAGCCGTACACCGGCGTCCGCGACCTGCTCGAGGAGGTCAGGCTGATCGGCTTCGGCGAGGCGCTTCCGCCTGAGCTCGAGGACGAGGAGAGCGCGGAGCCGCCGGTCGCGCCGCTGCACGCGAAGGTCTGGGCAGCGCTGAACACGCGGGCGCGCACGCCGGACCATATCGCCGCGGAGACCGGCCTGCCGGTTCAGCAGGTGCTTGGAGTGCTGCTCGACCTCGAGCTCGACGGGCGGGTACGGCAGGTGGAGGGAGGCAGGGGATTCGCCCGCGTTCGCAGGACCGCGCGGAAACGCGCGGAGGCCGGGCTCGCTGCGCAGAGCGTGCTGCTCTGAGGGCAGGTCACCCCCCTTCACCTCGGCCCTCAACCCAACCCCTCCTCCACGCCTGACCCATGAAGCCTCAACATCCGCCTCCACCGGCCCCGGCAGTCTGTGGGGGGGAGGGGGGCGGGCACTCGGGGCAGGGGGGGTTCGCACAGGCACACGCACAGGGCACAGGCACACGCACACGGGGCTTTCGCGGACGCACACGGGATTTTCGCACAGGCACACGCACACGCACACGCACACGGTTTTGGGGTAGTACTCACCGTGCCTCCGGAATACCTCTACATCCACGTCCCGTTCTGCGTACGCCGCTGCGGCTACTGCGATTTCGCCGTCACGGCCACCTCCGAGGCTCCGGTCGAGCGGTGGCTGGAATCGGTGCGCGCGGAGCTGACGCTGCGGGCGGCGGGCGAGGCCTGGCCGGAGCGGTTGCGGCTGGCGACGATCTACGTCGGCGGCGGCACGCCATCGCTGCTTGGCACCGGCGCCATGGCGCGGCTGGGCGAGGTGCTCGCTCACTTCGCGACCTGGGACCCGGAAACCGTCGAATGGACGGCGGAGGCGAATCCGGAGAGCTTCACGGAGGAGCTGGCGCACGACTGGCGAGCGGCGGGCGTGAACCGGTTGAGCCTCGGCGCGCAGACTTTCCACGAGCCATCGCTGCGCTGGATGGGGCGGCTGCACGGCGCGGAGGGACCGGCGCGGGCAGTTGCGGCGGCGCTGGCGGCCGGGCTGACGAACTACAGCATCGACCTGATCTTCGGGCTGCCGTCGCGACTCGAACGGGTCTGGTCGGCGGATCTGGAGACAGCGCTTTCGCTCGAGCCGCAGCACGTCTCGCTGTACGGCCTGACGGCGGAGCCTGCGACGCCGCTCGGCCGCTCGGTGCAGGCGGGCCGCGAGGAGCTGGCGGACGAGGAGCGCTACGCGGCGGAGTTCCTGCTGGCTGCCGAGCGGCTGGGAGCTGCGGGGTTCGAGCACTACGAGGTGTCGAACTTCGCGCGTCCCGGCCGGGAGAGCCGGCACAACCGGGCCTACTGGCAGCACCGCGCGTACGCGGGCGTCGGGCCGGGCGCTCACTCGTACGCGCCGCCGGTCCGTTCGTGGAACGTGCGGGACTGGGCGGAGTACAGCCGGCGCGTGCTGGCGGGGCAGTCGCCGGAGGACGGTCGCGAGGAGCTGGGCGAACCGGAGCTCGGGCTGGAGCGCGTCTGGCTCGGGCTGCGCAGCCGAGACGGCATCGAAGCGGCGGCACTGAGCGAAGCGCAGCGGGGTACCGTCGCGGGCTGGGAACGGCAGGGCTGGGCGGAGCAGGCGGGTGCGGCGGTGAGGCTGACGCGCAGCGGCTGGCTGCTGCTGGACCGTCTGGCCGTGGACCTGGAAGCTGGGCGCGGTTGACGCGCCCTTCCGCACGGATCCACATTCACGGTCATTCGGGGCGAAATCGATCGCGGGGCAGATGACGAGCAAGCCAGAGAGCGGGCTGACGGACCGCGAGGAGCAGATCCTCGGCGCGGTCATCCGCACGTACGTCGATACCGCGGAGCCGGCCGGCAGCAGGACGGTCGCGAAGCGGCATGGCCTCGGGGTCTCGCCGGCGACGATCCGCAACGCGATGTCGGACCTCGAGGAGAAGGGCTTCCTCTTCCATCCGCATACATCCGCGGGCCGCATCCCGACCGACCTGGCGTACCGCTACTATGTGGACACGCTGATGCAGCCGCTGCGGGTACGCGCGGCCGAGCAGCGGCGGCTGCGGCGCGAGCTGACGGAGGACTCGCCGGGCCCGCTGGAGCGGCTGATCCGCCGTTCGATCCAGGTGCTCGGTCTCGTGACCGGCGAGCTGGGACTCGCCGTCGCGCCACGGCTGGACGCCGTCGTGCTGGAGAAGCTGGAGCTGGCGCTCGTCTCGACCGATAAGATCCTGATGATCCTGACGCTGCGCAGCGGCGTCGTGCGCACGGTCTACGTGGACCTGCCGGGCACTGTGCCGCCCGAAACGCTGGCGGCGGTGAACATGGTGCTGAACGAGCGGCTCGCCGGCCTGGCACTGACGGTGATCCGCGACACACTACCGGAGCGGCTGCGCGATGCGGGCACCGACGAGTCGGCAACGGAGCTGCTGAACATCTTCATGCAGTCGGCGGACGACGCGCTGGACCCGGGCGGCCTTGCGAGCGCGGAGCTGCTGCTCGGCCGCACGAGCGTGCTGGCGAACCAGCCGGAGTTCTCGAGCGGTCCGCGCCTGCGCAGCCTGATCGAGCTGACGGAGCAGAAGGAGCTGCTGACGGACGTGCTCGCCGCGCGCGAGCATACGGGCAACGCGAAAATCACGATCGGCGCAGAGCACACCGAGCCGAAGCTGAGCACACTCACGCTCGTCACGTCCGAGTACCGACTCGGCAACCTGACGGGCGTGCTGGGCGTCATCGGCCCGACGCGCATGCCCTACGAGAAGGTCGCCGCGATCGTCGAGTACACGAGCCATCTAATGAGCGAGCTTGCAAGCTCGCCAGTCAATGAAACGAATGCGTGATTATTACGAAGTTCTCGACGTCGACCGGCACGCCGACGCCGATGTCATAAAGCGGGCCTATCGCAGACTTGCACTGCAGCATCACCCCGATCGCAACGCCGGATCAGCGGAGGCCGAGAATCAGTTCAAGGAGCTGACGGAGGCCTACGAGGTCCTGAAGGATCCGAACAAGCGCGCTGCCTATGACCGGTACGGGCACGCCGGCATCAAGGGAGGCGCTGCGGGCGGCAGCTACGGCGGCTTCAGCTTCCACGACGCGCTCGATGTCTTCATGCGCGACTTTGGCGGCTTCGGCGTCGAAGATCTTTTCGGCGGCACCGGGCGCGGGCGTCGCGGCGGACAGTCAGTGCGCAAGGGCGCGGACACGCGCGTCACGCTGCCGCTCACGCTCGAGGACGTGGCGAACGGCGCGCAGCGCAAGCTGAACGTCGAGCTGCTCGATCCCTGCACCCTGTGCGACGGCAGCGGCGCCGCCGAGGGCGCCTCGGCGGTGCGGTGCGCGACGTGCAGCGGGGCGGGCGAGGTCAGACGCGTGCAGCGGTCGTTCCTGGGGCAGCTCGTGAGTGTCATGCCGTGCCCGGATTGTGGCGGAGAGGGCCAGCGCATCGAGCAGCCGTGCGAGCAGTGCGGCGGTCGCGGAGTCGAGGAGGCCAGCCGCGAAATAGAGGTCAACGTGCCGGCGGGCGTATCGACGGGCGACTACATCACCATGCGCGGACAGGGCAATGCCGGCGGGCGCGGCGGCCCGCGCGGCGACGTGCTCGTCGTGCTCGACGTGCAGGAGGACGAGCGCTTCCTGCGGGATGGCGCCGACCTCGTCTACGAGCTGCCGGTCACGTTCAGCCAGGCGGCGCTGGGCGCGGAGCTAGAGGTGCCGACTATTGGCGGGGTGGCGCGGCTGAAGGTCGCGCCGGGCACGCAATCGGGGCGTCTGCTGCGCATGCGCGGCAAGGGCCTGCCGCAACTGCAGGGCACGACGCGCGGCGACCTGATCATCCGCATTTCGGTATGGACACCAACCAGCCTTACCCCCGAGCATGAAGCGCTCTTCCGCAAGCTCGCGCGGGCCGAGGCGCCAGCGGAGCGCGTGGATGACGGCCGCGACCGCGGCTTCTGGAACCGCGTCAAGGAAGCGCTGACCGGGAGCTGACGTGCCCGTCAACTGGCTGCATGTAACGGTGAAGAGGCCCGCCGCCGAACGGGTCGATAGCGTGGCCGAGGCGTTGCTCGCGTGCGGCGGCAGCGCTGTCGAGGAGCAGGGCGACACGCTCGGCACGTATCTGCCGCTGGATGCCGACGATCCGCGCGTCCCGACCGCCGAGACTGCCGCGCGACTGCGCGAGGATGTCCGTGCCGCACTCGGCGTCGATGCGGTGGAGCTCGAGTTCGACGAGGTCCCGGAGCAGGACTGGCTCGCCCTGTGGCGGACGGGCCTCCGGCCGCGCCGCGTGGGCGGCCGCATCGTCGTCAGCCCCACGTGGAGCGAGTTCGAGCCTGCCCCTCACGAGCTGGTAATCCGCATCGACCCGCAGATGGCGTTCGGCACGGGCGAGCACGCTTCGACGCGCGGCGTGCTGCGACTCATGCACCTGGCCGTCGCGCCGGGCGATCGCGTGCTCGATGTCGGCACCGGCTCCGGCATACTCGCAATTGCCGCTGCAAAGCTCGGCGCGGCTCACGTCGTCGCCGTCGAAAGCGATGCGGAAGCGATCCTCAACGCGACCGAGAACATTGTCGGCAACGATGTCGCGCGCTGCGTCAGGCTCGTCTGCGCTCTCGTCGATCCGAGATTCCTCCGCGCCTACGGCGGCGGCGCGTTCGACGGCATCCTCGCCAATGTGCTGAGTGGCGTGCTCGCACCGCTGCTGCCTGCGTTTCACAGCGCGCTCGCCGCGAACGGCTGGGCCATCCTGTCCGGCATCCTCGGCGAAGAGGCGGAAGACATGCGCGCGGCGGCTGATGCCGCCGGCTTCACGATCGAAGCCGAAGACAGCGAAGGCGAGTGGTGGACTGTGCAGCTGCGTCGCATCGGCGTCTAGGCGCCGGAACCAGGGTGCAGCGGCTGCCGCATGCCGGCACCCGCGAGCTCCCTCTGCACCGCGTCCAGCTCCTGCACGGCCGCGCTGGTCGCGCGGAACAGCGCCTCATCATCCGCCGCCGCCCGAAGCACGCGCGTGAGCGCGTCGTGCACCTCCGCGAGCAGCTCCGCACTGCCGGACAGTCGTTCAGTGCCGGGCCAGGGCACCCCGCGATACGGGTCGGCGGCAGGCGGCTCCGCCAGCATCACCAGGAAGTCGCCACCGCTGGCGGCTGCGCCGGGGGCGTAGGCCGCCAGGTCCGCTTCGGCCCAGCCGGCGTTCTGGCCAGCGCCGGGATGCGCGTGCACGAGCGCGAAGCGGTCGGGCCTGGCCGAGAGCGCATGCAGCAATCCGGGCAGCGACACGTCCAGGCCGGTTTCGCGGCAGGCGCGCTCGTGCAGCGCGTCGGCAGGCATGCAGCGGGCGGGCGTGCGCTCGAGCAGGCGCGCGGCGTGCTCGATCAGGGCGGAAAGGTCTGTTCTCACGGTGCCTCCGGCTGGTTGGTGTGCTACAATAGGGGCTGCTCCGGTGTGCGCTTCCATAGCGCGCCGGGCCGACCTGCCAGGAGGATGAGCAGATGGCCGAAGAGTGCATTTTCTGTCGGATCGCGAGGGGCGAAGTGCCCGCGAAGGTGGTGCGTGACGATGATCACACGATCGCGTTCCACGACCTGGACCCGAAGGCGCCGCTGCACGTGCTGATCATACCGAAGCGGCACATCGGCTCGATCAACGACGTGACTGCTGCCGATGCCGCGGTGATGGGCGAGCTGTTCGTCGCGGCGCGTGCCATCGCTGAAACCGGGGGCGTGGCGGTGGACGGGTATCGCGTCGTCATGAACACGGGCGCTGCGGCCGGGCAGTCGGTACAGCACGCGCATCTGCATCTGCTCGGCGGGCGCCAGCTGCGCTGGCCGCCGGGCTGAGCACCGACACCACGGACTGGAATGAGCGAGACGCTGCAGGAAAAGATCCGCGCCGACCTCAACACCGCACGTCGGGAGCGGGACAAGTTGCGCACGACGGTGTTGTCGATGACGCTGTCCGAGGCGAAGAACCGGCAGATCGAGCTGGGCCGCGAGCTGGCGGACGAGGACATCGTAGAAGTCGTCACGCGCGCGGTGAAGCGGCGGCACGAAGCCGCGGAGCAGATCCGCGCGGCCGGTCGCGGCGAGCTGGCCGACCGGGAGGAGCAGGAGGCGAAGCTGCTCGCGCCGTACCTGCCCGCGCAGCTGTCGGAGGCAGACGTGCGTGCGATCGTGCGCGCTGCCGTCGCCGGCGGTGCGTCCAGCGTCGGCGCCGTCATGGCCGCCGTCATGCCGAAGGTGAAGGGCCGCTTCGACGGCCGCGAGACCAATCGCATCGTGCGGGAGGAGCTCGGCTGACGCGGATGCGGCGCTGGCGGCGGACGAGGCGATGAACAGGCACGCGCTGAACGTCCTGCAGCTGCCGGAGGCACTCGCCGTGGTGGCGGGTCATGCGAGCAGTCCGCTCGGCGCCGCAGCGGTGCGCGCGCTCCAGCCATCGGACGACAGCACGTTCGTGCGCGCCGAGCTCGCGCGCGTCGATGAGCTCGCGCGGTTCTTCCTTCGCGCGCAGGACTGGCAGATGCCGGCGCTGCCCGACGCTGGCGGCGCGCTGCGCCGGCTCGGCGTGGCCGGCTCCGTGCTCGACGCGCCGGAGCTGCGCGACATTGCAATCCTGCTGAACGGCTCCGCCACCACGCGCCGCGCCATCCTCCAGCACGCCGCCGACTATCCGCTCCTTGCCGCGATCGCGAACCGGCTGGTGAAGCTCGACGACGACGAGCGTCGCATCCGCTCGGCGATCGACGATGGCGGCGAAGTCCGCGACAGCGCATCGTCGGACCTGGGCCGGCTGCGTCGCGAGATCCGCGGCGCGCGCGGCCGCATTGTCGAGCGGCTCGAGCAGTACATTGCCGGTCTGCCGGCGCGCTACCAGGTGCCGGACTCGAGCGTGAGCCTGCGCGACGGCCGCTATGTCATCCCGCTGCGGCGCGAGGGCCGCGCCGAAGTCGGCGGCCTGGTGCATGACGAGAGCGCGACGGGCGCGACACTCTTCGTCGAGCCGCCGGTCGCAATCGAGCTGATGAACCGGCTGCGCGAGCTCGAGATCGCCGAAGCGCGCGAGGTGCTGCGCATCCTGCGCGAGCTGACGGACGCGCTGCGACCGGCCGGCGCGGACATCACCGACGCGTTCCACGCGCTCGTCACGATCGATTCACTGTATGCGCGTGCACGCTACGCGCTGCGGGCGAACGGGACGCTGCCGTCGATCTCCGACGATGGTGCCGAGCTCGTGCTCGTGCATGCGCGGCATCCGCTGCTGCTCGCGACTTCGCCGGACACCGTCGTGCCGTTCGACCTGCAGATGGAGCCGGCGGAGCGCACGCTGCTGGTGTCGGGACCGAACACCGGCGGCAAGACAGTGCTGCTGAAGGCGATCGGACTCGTGTCGGCGCTGACGCAGGCGGGCGTGATCCCGCCGGTCGGGCCGGGCACGAAGCTGCCGCTGTTTCACGACATTTTCGCCGACATCGGCGATGAGCAGTCGATCGAGGCGAGCCTGTCCACGTTCTCCGCGCACCTGCGCAACCTGCGCGAGATCCTGGAGCACGCGGATCGTCGCACGCTCGCGCTGATCGATGAGATGGGCAGCGGTACCGACCCGGCCGAAGGCGGTGCGCTCGCGGACGCGATCCTGCGCACACTGACAAGACGCGGCACGCTCACCTTCGCGACCACGCACCTCGGACAGCTCAAACGGATCGCTGCGGAAGAGGCGGGCGTCGTGAATGCGTCGCTGCAGTTCGATGCGGTGCAGCTCCGTCCGACGTACCGTCTGCTGAAGGGCGTGCCCGGCCGCAGCTACGGCCTCGCCATTGCCCGCCGGCTCGGACTGCCTGCGGAGCTGCTGGCGGCGGCAGAGGCAGCCATGCCGGATGCGGAGCGGAAGGCGTCGCATCTGCTGACGGAGCTCGAGGAGAAGGACCGCGCGCTCACGGCGGCGCTCGCCGATGCCGCGAGCGAGCAGGCGCGTGCGGCAGCACTGCGCGAGGACCTGCTGCAGCGCGAGGCAGCACTGAAGCAGCGGGAGAGGGAAGCGGAACGGCGCGCGCGTCAGCAGGCGCGGGACATTCTGATGAACGCGCGCGAGGAGGTCGAGGCGGCAATCCGCGAAGTGCGCGCGGCGGGCTCGGCCCAGGAGAGCGTGTCGATCGACGAGGCCGCCCGCGATGCGCGACGTCGCGTAGAGCAGCGCGCGCGGCGTGAGTCCGAGCGCACGCCAGAGCCGCCCGCGCCGCGCAACGCCGGCCGCGGCGTGGAGGTGGGCGCGTTCGTGCGCATCACCGCGACCGGCCTGCAGGGTGTGGTCGTGGAACTGCGCGACGACCGTGCGACCGTCGAGGTAGGCGGTCTCCGCATGCAGGTCGCGCGCACCGGCCTCGAGAGCACGACGGCGCCGGCCACCGCGAAGCGTGCGCTGCACGTGAAGCAGGCGTGGAGCGGACCGGACGTCGAGGCGGCGCACGAGGTGGACCTGCGCGGCGTGCGCGCCGAGGATGTCGCGGGCCTGCTGAACCCCGCGATCGACGCGGCCGTGCAGGCGGCACTGCCGTCGCTGCGCGTGATCCATGGCAAGGGCACGGGCGTGCTGCGCGAGGTCGTGACGGAGATCATGAGCGGCGACCCGCGCGTCGCGTCGTTCCGGCCGGGCGGCCTCGGCGAGGGCGGCACGGGCGTGACGGTGGCGGAGCTGCGATGATCGCGGAGTCCATTGTAGACGAGATCCGCGGTCGCGCCGACATCGTCGAGATCGTCGGTGAGCAGGTGCCGCTGAAGCGGGCGGGCAAGGACTTCCGCGCGCTGTGCCCGTTCCATCACGAGAAGACGCCGTCCTTCTACGTGGTGCCGACGAAGGGCTTCTACAAGTGCTTCGGCTGCGGCGAGTCCGGCGACGTCTTCACGTTCCTGATGAAGCGCGCCGGCCTCTCGTTCCAGGACGCAGTGCGCGAGCTCGGCAACCGCGTCGGCGTCGAGGTGCCGGACCCGGGCACGGGACCGGAGGCGGAGGAGCCGCATCGCATCCTGTACGAGGCGATCGCGTTCGCACACGACCGCTTCCGCCGCCACCTCACCGAATCCGATGAGGATTCGAAGGCGCGGAAGTATCTGGAGCAGCGCGGCATTCCGGAGGCTGCGATCGAGCGGTTCGGCATCGGTTACGCACCCGACGGCTGGAGCGGCCTGCGCGACGAGGCCCACCGGCACGGCATCGAGGATGACGTGCTGCTCGCGGCCGGGCTGATCAAGGAGAGCGACCGCGGCGAAGACCCGTACGACCGGTTTCGCGACCGGCTCATCTTCCCGATCGCGGAGCTCGGCGGGCGCGTGATCGCGTTTGGCGGACGCCTGCTCGGACGGTCGGAGAATGCGCCGAAATACCTGAATTCGCCCGAGACCGCCGTCTACCACAAGGGCAGTCTGCTGTACGGGCTGAACTGGTCGCGCGGCGCGATCCGGCGCGATGGTGCGGCGCTCGTCGTCGAGGGCTACATGGACTACGTCTCGCTGGCCGCGCGCGGCATCGAGAACGTCGTTGCACCGCTCGGCACAGCCATGACGGTCGAGCAGGCGAACCTGCTCGGCCGCTACACCGGCAAGGCGCTGCTGCTCTACGACAGCGACACGGCCGGCCTGAAGGCGAGCTTCCGCACGGCCGATGCGCTGCTGCAGGCGGGTGTGCACCCGCTGATCGTGACGCTGCCGGAGGGCGACGACCCGGACGACATCGTGCGCAGGGGCGGCGCGGCCGCGCTGAAGCCGTTCCTCGACGACGCGCTCGACGTGCTCGAGCGCAAGCTGCAGATGCTCGACGAACGTGGCTTCTTCGACGACATCGAAGGCGTCCGCCGCGCGCTGGACCGCCTGCTGCCAACGCTCCGCGCAACCATGGACCCGGCTCTGCGCGACATCTACACGGCGCGCGTGTCGCAGCGGACCGGCGTGCGCCGGGAGACGCTGGAGCGGGACCTCGACCGGAAGACACCGGGCACCACGGCGCCGCGGCAGGTGCAGGACGGGCCACCTCCCGGCCAGCGGGCGCAGCCGGCGCCGAGGGAGTGGGCGGCCGAGCGGCTGCTGCTGCTGGTGCTGGCGACGGACGCGACGCGAGCGGTCGAAGCACTCCAGCTGGTGCCGGTCGACGACCTGCACGACCCGCGGCACCGGGAGATCTACCGGGCGCTGGGGGATCAGAAGGACGGGGAGCCGCTCCGGCTGAGCAGCGCCGCGGAAGCGCTGTATCGAGAGCTCAGGACTCGGAGCGTGGAGATCGTGGACGCCGACCGCAGCTTCGAGTCGGCCGTTGCAGACATACAGCTGGAAGGGCTATCTGTACGGCACAAGTATCTGGACGACCAGATGCGCAGCGCGCGCGACGAGAAGGTGAAGGCCGCCATCGCAATGGAAAAGTTCGAGCTGAAACGCGAGCAGACGCTGCTGATGCAACGTGCGCCTATGGGCTTCAAGGCCAGCAGGCGGTATCGTGAACTGCTGAGCAACCGACGACCGGCATCCACTCCGACCCCTCGAACCCCCGAGTAAAATGCAAGAGCTGCATGCGGCGCTGCTGGCGCTGCAGGACATTGACGATGAGATCGCCGGCGCCCAGGCGCGCTTCGATGCGTTCGCACCGCGCCTTTCCGTGCTGGAGAAGCCGGTTGCAGCCGTCGAGCGCGAGCTTGCCCTGACCAGCACCAGGCTGGCGGAGATGCGGACGGAGCACAGCCGGCTCCAGGTCAATGCGCAGCAGAAGGAGGAGCGGCTGCAGACGTACCACGAGCGCCTGGAGAAGGCGCGGACCGCACGGGAGGAGTCGGCACTGCGCGCGGAACTGGACCTCGTGCGGGGCGCCCTCGAGGCCGACCGCACGGATCTGCGCCACCTCGGCGACCAGACGACGCGCACGGATCTGAAGGTGGACGACCTGACGCGGCAGCTCGAGAAGGCGAAGGAGGCCATCGAGGAGGAGCGCGCGACACTGCTCGAGGAGCGCGCGGCCGTCGAGACGGAGCTCGCGCTGCTGCAGCAGAAGCGCGAGAACCATGCGGTGCGCCTCGATCAGCAGAGCCGGCGCCTGTACGAGCGGGTGCGGGGCCAGCGTTCGCGGCGCGTCGTGGCGCCGATGACGGACGAGGGCGCGTGCGGCAACTGCTTCAACATACTGCCCCTTCAGGAGCAGACGGAGGTGCGCCGCGGCGCGACGCTGCACCGCTGCGAAGGCTGCGGCGTGATCCTGTACGCGACGTGACCGGCACCCGCCTCTCCCTGGAAGCGCCCCGGCGCTGGGTCTTCCGCGGCGGGCCCGTTGCCGATGGTGCAGCGGAAGCACTGGCCGCGCGGCTGAGCCTGCCGCTCCCGGTCTGCCGGCTGCTGCTGCTGCGCGGCCACGGCGATGACGAAGCGGCGCGCGCGTTCCTGAAGCCGCGCCTCGAGCTGCTGCACGAGCCACTCTCCCTCACCGACACCGACACGGCAGTCACGCGACTGCTGCACGCGATCAGCACCGGCGAGCACATCCTCGTGCACGGCGACTACGATGTCGACGGCATGTGCAGCGCAGCGCTGTTCACGCGTGTGCTCCGCTCGCTCGGCGCCGCAGTGACGCCGTTCGTGCCGCACCGCATGACCGACGGCTACGACCTCAGCCATGCAGGCGTCCGGCGCGCGGCCGAGGTCGGCGCGGGTCTCATCCTGACCGGCGACTGCGGCATGGTCGCTCACGATGCGGTCGCGCAGGCGGCGGCCGCCGGCATCGATGTGATCGTGACGGACCACCACACGCCCGGCGCGACACTGCCCGGCGCGATTGCTGTGCTGAACCCGAACCGCGCCGACTGCGGCTACCCGTTCAAGGGTCTGGCCGGCGCAGGCGTGGCGTTCAAGCTGTGCGCTGCGCTCGTCGCGCGCGCGGGCGGCGACCGCGACGCGCTGCGCTGGCAGCTCGACCTCGTGGCGCTCGCCACGATCGCCGATCTGGCGCCGCTGACGGGTGAGAACCGGATCATGACGCACTACGGCCTGCGCGTGCTGCGCGAGACGCGGAACCCGGGATTGCGCGCACTGATGTGTGCCGCGGGCGTGGACACCGCGGAGCCGATTGCGGCAGGACACGTCAGCCACACGCTTGCGCCGCGCCTGAACGCTGTCGGCCGCATGGGTGCTGCGTCGCGCGGCGTGGATCTGCTGCTCACGGATGACGCCGACGAGGCCGTGCGGCTCGCGCAGGAGATGGAGGAAGAGAACCGCACGCGTCAGGGCGTCGACCGGCTGATCCTGCAGCAGGCACTCGCGATGCTCGAGGACTCGTTCGATCCCGACACCGACTACGCCATCGTGCTGTCCTCGCCCGAGTGGCATCCCGGCGTGATCGGCATCGTCGCGTCACGCGTCGTCGAGCAGGTACACCGTCCCGTCATCCTGATTGCCGAGGATCCGACGACGGGCCGCGGTCGCGGCAGCGGCCGCTCGATTCCGGCGTTCCATCTGTTCGACGGCATCCACGCGTGCGCGCCGCTGCTGAACCGCTACGGCGGGCACCGTCAGGCCGCCGGGCTCGACATCGACCTCGAGCGGGTGCCGGACCTGCGCCGCACGTTCAACGAGCACGCGCGCAACGTGCTGACGCCGGACGACCTGATCGCCGAGGTGCGCGTCGATCTCGAGATCGAGCTCGCCGAAGCGAACAGCGCGCTGTGCCGGCTGATGCGGCACTGCGGCCCGTTCGGCCTGGGCAACCCGCAGCCCGTCTTCGTCGCGCGCGGCGTGCACATCGACGGCGCACCGCGCGAGGTCGGCGGCGGGCAGCACCTGAAGCTCACGCTGGCGCAGGGCACCACGCGCCTGCCCGCGATCGGCTTCCGCATGGCCGAACGAGCGCGCTCGATGGACCTGCTGAACGGCCGGATCGATGTCGCGTTCCAGCTCCAGGAGGACACGTGGAACGGGCGGAAGCGGCTGCAGGCGCGGCTGGTCGATCTGCGGCCGCACGCGCTCGATGCGTGACGCGCGCAGCGCGGCGGCCAGCATGCGAGAGGTCGCGCGATGAGGATCATTGCGGGACGCTGGGGCGGCCGCACCATTCGTGCGCCGACCGGTGACCGCACGCGCCCGACGACGGACCGTGTCCGCGAGGCCTGGATGAGCGCACTGCAGCACGACCTGCCGGGCGCGACGGTGCTCGACCTGTTCGCCGGCTCCGGTGCCCTCGGCCTCGAGGCGCTGTCACGCGGCGCGGCGCACGTGACGTTCGTCGAGCGCGCGGCCGCGCCGCTGCGCGCGCTGCAGCAGAACGTCGACGCGCTCGGCGCAGCCGACGACGTGGAGATCGTGAAGGCCGAAGCACTGCGCTGGCTCGAGACGCAGCCGGCGTACGCGTTCGACGTCGCGCTCGCGGATCCGCCGTATGACACAGGCGAGGCGCAGCGGCTGGTGGCGGCGTGGGCGGGCGTCCCGTTCGCCAGGCTGCTCTGCGTCGAGCACCGCGCGCGCGATGTAATCACGGCAGTACCGGCGCTCGCCGCGCTCGCCGCGCCGGCAGGTGTACGGACCCGCCGCTACGGCGACACGGCACTCACCTTCATCACGGCAGCGGCATGAGCGAGAGAGTCGCAGTATACCCGGGTTCGTTCGATCCGATCACGCGCGGCCACGAGGACATCGTGCGGCGCGCGCTCAGCTTCTGCGACCGCGTCGTGGTCGCAGTGGCGCACCGTCGCACGCAGTCGAAGGGCGGGCTGTTCGAGATCGCGGAGCGCGTGGATCTGATCCGTCAGGTGTTCGCGGACGACCCGCGCGTCGTGCCGGCAGAGTTCACGGGACTGCTCGTGGACTTCGCGCGCACGCAGAACGTGCGCATCATCATTCGCGGACTGCGCGCCGTGTCGGACTTCGAGTACGAGTTCCAGATGGCGCTCATGAACCGCCACCTGTGGCCGGAGCTCGAGACCATCTTCCTGGCACCCGACGAGCACTACTCGTACCTGTCCGCGTCGTTCGTACGCGAGATCACGTCGCTCGGCGGTGACATGAGCAGCTTCGTCGCACCGGTGGTGCTCGACGCATTGCGCCGCAAGCTCGATGGCAAGCCGTACGGCCGGCCCGACGGCAGACCGGCCGCGCCACGCGACGCGCAGGTGTGATCCCGTTCCGCGAGTCGGTGCAGGAGCGCGCGCGTCCGCTGCAGCGCGTGATCGTGTTTCCGGAAGGCTCCGAGCCGCGCACGCTCGAGGCCGTCGCACGGCTGCAGCTCGCCGGCCTGGTGCGGCCGCTCGTGCTGGGCGAGCCCGATGCGGTGCGCGCAGCGGTGCGCGCGAACGGCGGCGATGGTGATGCGATCGATGTCGTCGAGCACGAGAAGGATGAGCGCTTCGAGCCGTTCGTGCAGGAGCTCCTCGACAGCCGCCGCGCGAAGGGCTGGACCGGGGCGCAGGCGCGCGCGATGATGCGCGACCCGCTCGTCTTCGGCGCGGCGCTCGTGCGCACCGGCCACGCGCACGGCTGCGTCGCGGGCGCGGGACGCAGCACCGGCGACGTGCTGCGCGCTGCACTCTGGCTCGTCGGCACGGCGCCCGGCATCCGCACGCTGTCGTCGTCGTTCTACATGATCGTGCCTGCGTTCCGCGGGACCGCTGCGCCCGAGGTGCTGACGTTCACGGACGCGAGCGTGGTGCCGGAGCCGGACGCGTCGCAGCTCGCCGACATCGCCGCGGGCGCCGCCATCGCACGACGCAGGATCGTCGGCGACGAGCCGCGCATCGCGTTCCTGTCCTACTCGACGCACGGCAGCGCGGCCGGCCCGGCCGTCGCGAAGGTGGTCGAGGCCGTGCGCAGGTTCCGCGATCTGATGCCGGGCGTCGAAGCGGATGGCGAGCTGCAGGCCGATGCCGCGCTGAGCGAGGCGATCGGCAGGCGCAAGGCGCCGGACTCCGGCGTCGCAGGCGGGGCCAACGTGCTCGTGTTCCCGAACCTGGACGCGGGCAACATCGCGTACAAGCTGGTGCAGCGGCTGGCGCACGCCGACGCGATCGGGCCGATCCTGCAGGGGCTCGCCCGGCCGGTCAACGACCTTTCCCGCGGCGCGAGTGCGGGCGACATTGCAGACGTCGCCTGCATCACGGCGTTGCAGGGTTGACGCTGCGGACGCATGGCCTGACCGGCACCGAACTTGCTGATCGGGCGGGCCGGGACCACTTCATGTACATCTCTGGAGACACCTGATGAGCTTCGATGTGAAGAAGCAGGACGACGTCACGATCATTGACGTGGAAGGCCAGTTGATCGTCGGCAACCGCCAGGAACTGAAGCAGAAGGTCCTGGAGGAGCTGGAGGGCGGTGCGCGCAAGTTTCTGATCGATTTCTCGGGCACCGGCTACATCGACTCGTCCGGGCTGGGCGTGCTCGTCAGCCTGTCGAAGAAGATCCGGGAGCAGGGCGGCGAGCTGCGGCTGGCGAACCTGAACGAGGATCTGCGCACGCTGTTCGAGCTGACCAAGCTCGACACGCTGTTCCACATCGCATCGGACAGGCAGGAAGCGCTGACCTCATTCTGACCGGAGCCTGACCGGCCGCGCCGCTTCCCGTTCGCGTGGCGTGCGCTTATCATTCCCGGTATGCAGCTCGACTACGTGCTGGAACTGCCGAACGACCTCCATGCGATTGAACGTTCGGTAGACTATCTGACGGACCGCGGGCGGGAAGTAGGATTCGACTACGACCGCCTGCGCCTCAACTTCCGGGTGTGCCTGACCGAGGCCCTGGCCAACGCGATGCTGTACGGCAACTGCCGGGATCCCGGCAAGCGCGTGCACGTCGAGGTACACCTCACACCGCAGGAGATCAAGGTCCAGGTCACCGACGAAGGCGGCGGCTTCAACCCCGACAACGTCGTGGATCCGACCCTCCCAGCCAATCGCGTGCGCCCCGGCGGACGCGGCATTTTCCTGATCCGGCAACTGATGGACCGGGTCGAGTTCAACGAGCAGGGCAACTCCATCACCATGATCCTGCTGAGCACGAGTGCCCGGCAGGGCTCCGCAACCGGCTGAATGAACAGTTCCGCACTCGCCGACCTGACGCCACTGCCTTCGCCGGTCGTGGCGCTGCTGGATGCGTTCCGCAACGCGCATCCCGGTGCGGAGCTGCGTCTGTGGGCGGAGCGCGACGACGATGAGGTGTGCCTGTACCCCGGCAGCGACGAGCCGCCGCCGCCGTGGTCGGCAGCACCGCGCTACGCGGTCCGCGTGGACGACGGGCTGCCGTTCTCGCTCGAGGTGCGCGGGCTCGAGCACCTGCCCGACGCCTACCACGAGTTCCTGGCACTGTCCGTCGCGCAGGTGCTGCACCACGAGCGCGAAGCGCGCTCGGCGGCGCGGGAGCTGACCGAACGGTACGAGGAGATCAACCTCCTCTACTTCATCAGCGAGATCCTCGCATCGATCCTGTCCGTGCCGGACGCCGCGACGCGCATCCTGTCCGAGGTCGCGGATGTGCTCAGCGCACGACGCGCGTCGCTCTGGGTCTACGACGCCGAGCAGAACAGCCTGCATCTGGCGGCGGCGGTCGGCGAGGAGGGTCTCAAGGGGCCGATCGATGCGGACAATCTGGAGTCGGCGACCGCCTGGGTGTTCCGCGAGCGTCAGCCGCTGAACCTCGAGCGCGGCGCGGTGCTGCCGAGCGTGCCACGGCTGGAGCAGCGGCCGCAGGGCAGGGAGGCGTTCCTGTCGGTGCCGATCAACTACACGCCGCCCGCAGGCACGACACGGACGGTGGGCGTGATCACGCTGGTCGGCCGGCGCTCGAACGTGCGGTTCAGCGCGGGCGACTCGCGGCTGCTGTCGGCGATCGCGAGCCAGATCGGCGCCGCGCTCGAGACGCAGCGACTGGTGCAGGAGAGCCTGCGGCAGGAGCGGCTCATGCGCGAGATCGAGCTGGCGCACGACCTCCAGCTGAAGCTGCTGCCGGACCCGAAGGCGTTCCAGTCGCCGCCGTACCTCGCCGCGCGCTGCCTGCCTGCCGAATCAGTGGGCGGCGACTTCTACCACCTGTTCCGCCTGCCGGGCGGCAAGTTCGGTATCATGATCGGCGACGTGTCGAGCCACGGCTTCTCCGCCGCGCTCATCATGGCGCTGACGATGAGCGCGATCGCGATCTACGCGCGTGAGTCGGGCACGCCCGCCGAAGTGCTGCGCGGCGTGCACGGCGCGCTGATCAAGGAGCTGGAATCGACGGAGATGTACCTCACGCTGTTCTACGGCGTGCTCGATCCCGCTGCCGGCCAGCTCGTCTACGCGAACGCCGGTCACCCGCATGCCTTCCATCTCGACCAGGATGGCACGTGCACGCGGCTCGGCGCGACGTCGCCGCCGCTCGGCATCGCAGCCGTCGACGCCTACGGCGAAGCGGTAGTGAGCTGGGGCGGCGGCGGCAACCTGGTCTGCCTCTTCACGGACGGGCTGACGGACGTCTATCCCGACATGGGCCTGGGCGCGGGCGAGACGGGTCTCATCGCGGAGGTCGCACGGCGCCGCGAGCAGCCGCTCGAGGAGATTCTCGACGTCATCTTCAGTGCGAGGCCGAACGCTTCGCTCAACATCCCCGCGGACGACCGCACGGCGCTCCTCGTCAGGGGATGAGCACCGGCCACCGCGCGAAGAAATCGCTCGGACAGAACTTCCTGATCGATACGCATCAGCAGCGTCGCATTGCCGCGGCGCTCGAAGCGACGGAAGAGGATACCGTGGTCGAGATCGGGCCCGGCAGGGGCGCGCTCACGCGCCACCTCGTCGATGCCGTCGGCCGGCTCGTTCTGGTCGAGCTGGACAACGAGCTGGCGCCCGCGCTCGCACTGGAATACGCTGACAGGCCGCACGTGTCCGTGATCCACGCCGACTTCATGCGCCTGGAGCCGCACCAGCTCGGCGACGAGCCGCATGCGCTCAAGGTGATCGGCAACATCCCGTACAACATCACGACACCGATCCTGTTCAGGCTGCTCGAGCGCGACCTGCGTCCGCGCCGCATCGTGCTCATGATCCAGCGCGAGGTCGCCGACCGCATCCTCGCCCGGCCCGGCACGGCGGAGTACGGCGCCCTGTCCGTCGGCGTGCGCAGCGTGGCGCATGTAGAGCGGCTGTTCCACGTCGCACGCGGCTCGTTCAGCCCCGTGCCGCGCGTCGATTCGACGGTGATCCTCATCGAGCCGCACTGGCCGCCGCCGCTCACTGCCGTCGAGGAGTCCGACCTGCGCGCGCTGACACGCGCCGCCTTCTCCTGGCGACGCAAGCAGATGCAGAAGACGCTGCGCGCGGCGCCGGAGTACGGAATGAGCGCCGACCAGGCCGCGGACATCGAGGCGGCCACCGGCATCGCGCTCGAGCAGCGGCCCGAGCAGCTCTCGCCCGACCAGTTCCTCACGCTGGCTGCCGCACTGCGTCGCGTCAGGCACGCCGGAGATGCGGCATGACCGGTGAGGAAGCCATCGCACGACTCGAGGCGCAGGTCGCCGCACTGCAGCTCGAGCAGGTCGAGCGCCAGCGGATCGAGCGCGAATGGCTCGCCGTGCTCGCGCACGAGCTGCG
>JBBEBA010000029.1:0-5026 GCA_040882575.1 Gemmatimonadota bacterium | reverse complement strand
CCTCCTGCACACTTCCGCCGTCGCCGCGCTCCGCGCGCTGACCCTCGCCCTCGCCGCCGCCGTCAAGGCCAGCCCGGGCAGGGAGCTCACCTTGCAGGCGCACGGCGATGCGAGCCCGCTCATCGAGGTGCTCGGGTCGGGGCTGCGAGCGGGACGCGATGATCCAATGGGGGGCGGCGAGCTGTCCGGCGCGCACGGTGTCACAGCCGGTTCGCTACGCCTCACGCTCGCGAACGAATCCGCTCGCCGCGCGGGCGGCAGCGTGAAGCTCGAGGCCACGGCGGACGGCTCGCGCATCCTGCTGCAGCTGCCCGCGGCTCCCTTGCAATTCCGAACATAACCCGTAGGTTACACTTACCCTCATGAGACGAGTATCCGATTCCACGGTTGCGCGCCTGTCGATGTACCTGCGCCTGCTCAACGAGCTGGCGGCCGACGGCGTGGTGACGCTGGCCAGCAGCGAGCTGGCGCGGCGGTGCGGCACATCTGCGGCGCAGGTGCGCAAGGACCTGTCGCTGTTCGGCACGTTCGGCAAGCGCGGCCAGGGCTACCCGGTGCGCGAGCTGATCGGAGCGCTCCGCCACATCCTGGGCCTGGAGCGGCGCTGGCGCGTCGGGCTGATCGGGGCGGGCAAGATCGGTGCGGCGCTGATGGCGTACCGCGACTTCCGGGAGCAGGGCTTCGACATCGTCGCCGTGTTCGACAACGACCCGGCGAAGATCGGGCTCGAGTGGAACGGCCTGCGCGTGCAGCGCGACGCGGATCTGGAAGTCGCGCTGCGGAGCGGCATTGACATCGTCATCATCGCGGTGCCTGCGGAATCGGCGCAGGCGGTGGTGAACCGGGTGGTGGCCGGGGGCGTGCGCGCCGTGCTGAACTTCGCGCCGACGAAGCTGGACGTGCCGGCGCACGTCGAGGTGAAGACGGTGAACATGGCGATGGAGATGGAGTCGCTGTCGTACGCGCTGGTGAATGCGGGCCGCGGCCGCAGCGTCGCGGCGCGGTCGGAGGCGGCGGCGAGGAGTCGGGATGGGTGAGCGGATCGGCGTCGCGTCGGAGATCGGCGCGCTGAAGGCGGTGATCTGCCACACGCCGGGTCCGGAGCTGGAGGCAGTGACGCCGACGAACCGCGAAGACTTCCTGTACGACGACATCATCGACCTGGAGCAGGCGCGCCGGGAGCACCACCGGTTCAAGGCGCTGCTCGCGCGGTTTGCCGACGTGTACGAGGTGCGCGACCTGCTGGCGGAGATCTTCGACCGGCCGGACGTGCGTCCGTTCCTGATCGAGCGGGTGATGGATGTCGCGCGGTCGGAGCCGCTGGCGAAGCATCTGATGGACATCCCGTCGGAGGAGCTGGTCGCGCGGTTCATCGAGGGCAAGCCCGTCGTGGGCGGCGCGCTGCAGGAGCTGCTGAACGTCGAGAGCTACGAGCTGCCGCCGCTGCCGAACCTGTTCTTCACGCGCGACGCCGGCATGGTCGTCGGCGACGGCGTGATCATCGGATCGATGCGCTACAACGTGCGGTGGACGGAGGAGATCCTGCTGAAGGCGCTCTTCCAGTACCACCCGCTGCTCGAGAACGCCGGCCTGATCTACGACGGCAGCGAGGAGCGGCGGGCGGGCTATACGATCGAAGGCGGCGACGTGCACGTGCTGCGGCCGGATCTCGTGCTGATGGGTATGTCGGAGCGGTCGAGTCCGGGCGCGTTCGACGTGATGGCGGAGCGGCTCGTGAAGCAGCAGGGCGTGAGGGACATCCTCGTCGTGATCCTGCCGACGGACCGCGCAATGATCCACCTCGACATGATCTTCACGATGGTCGACCGCGACCACGCCGTCGTGTTTCCGCCGAGCTTCGTCGGGCCGACGCGCAGCCCCGTGCTGCACTACCAGGCGGGGAAGCAGGGGATGCGCGAGATGCCGAACCTGTTCGCCGCACTGCGCGAGCTCGATCTGCCGCTCGAGCCGATCTTCTGCGGCGGCGCGAGCCGCACGCGGCAGGAGCGCGAGCAGTGGTCGAGCGGCTGCAACTTCGTCGCGATCCGGCCCGGCCTCGTGCTCGGCTATTCCCGCAACGAGGCGACGTACGAGGAGATGGAGCGTGAAGCCGGATACCGCATCGTGAACGGCATCGACTTCCTGACGGGTGACACCGAGATCGAGGACGACGACCGCGCCGCGCTCATCTTCGAGGGCGGCGAGCTGGTCCGCGGCGGCGGCGGCGGCCGCTGCATGACGCTGCCCGTGCGGCGGGAGGATGTGTGGTGAGGCGCGCGAACCCCGACCAGCTCGCGCTGCTGCCGGCCGACCTGCTGGTGGACACGAGCGACCGCTCGCGCGGCATCCGCATCACGCTGAACCGCGCGGGCAGGATGCTGCCGCTGCCGATCGACTGCGCGGGCAGCACGCGCGCCGACACGCCGATCCGCTCGCTCGAGTACGCCATCGTCGATGTCGAGACGACCGGCGGCTCGTGGGGCCACGGCCATCGCATCACGGATATTGCAGCCGTGCGGCTGCGCGGCGACGGCACCGTCGTGGACGAATACCGCACGCTGATCAATCCCGAGCGGTCCATCCCAGCGTTCATCACTAAGCTCACCAACATCACGCCCGCCATGGTGCGCGATGCGCCGGTGTTCCGCGACGCGGCGCCGCACATTGCGCGCGTGCTCGGCGGCGCCATATTCGTTGCGCACAATGCCGCGTTCGACTGGCACTTCGTCGGCGCCGAGTTCGAGCGCGCGGGCGTGCCGCTGCGCGGACGGACGCTGTGCACGGTGAACCTGGCGAGGAAGGTGGTGCCGGAGCTGCGCAGCCGGTCGCTCGACTCGCTCGTCTACTTCTTCGACATCCCGGTCGAGCAGCGGCACCGCGCGTATGGCGACGCCGTCGCGACCGCCGAGCTGTTCCGCCGCCTGCTCGACCGCCTCGACACGCACGAGGTCACGCTCTGGAACGAGCTCCAGACGCTGCTCGCGCAGCGCGCGCGACGGAAGAAGAGGAAGGCGAACCCGCAGCCGATGCCGGAGGGGGCGTGACGGGGGGCCGCGGGCCGCTCGTGGAGACGCGGATGCTCGGCGACCTGCGGATCCATGCGCTGGACGCGGGCACACAGAAGCTCGATGGCGGCGCTATGTTCGGTGTAGTGCCGAAACCGCTCTGGGAAAAGCGCATACCGGCCGACGCGCTGAACCGTATCCCGCTCGCCATGCGCTGCCTGCTGATCGAGACGGCGGACGCGCTGGTGCTGATCGACAACGGCGCCGGCAACAAGGAGAACGAGAAGTTCGTCGGGATCTACGCGCTCGACAACAGGGCCGACGACGCGCGTCACGCGACGCGTCTCGAGTCCGCGATCGAGGCGGCCGGCTACGCTCCGGAGGACATCGACGTCGTCATCGACACGCACCTCCATTTCGACCATGCCGGCGGCAACACGAAATTCGACGAAGGCGGCGAGCTGCGGCTGTCGTTCCCGAATGCGCGCTACGTCGTGCAGCGCGGCGAGTTCGAGTGGGCGCACTCGCGTAACGAGCGCATCCGCGCCAGCTACATGCTGCGCAACTTCGATCCCGTGATGGACGCCGGCCGGCTCGAGCTGCTCGACGGCGATGTCGACGTGCTGCCGGGCATCAGCGTCATGGTCACGCCGGGACACACGCCGCACCATCAGTCGGTGCTGATCCGATCCGGGAGTGAGACCGCGTGTTTTCTCGGCGACGTCATCCCGACCTCGGCGCATTTGCCGCTGGCGTGGATCATGGGATACGACGTCGAGCCGCTCGTCACGCTCGAGAGCAAGCGGGGGCTGCTGAAGAGGGCGTTGGAGGAGGACTGGCTGCTGATATTCGAGCATGATCCGCTCGTGGCGTGGGGACGGCTGGATCGGGATGCGGATAAGCCGAGACTACGGAGTGAGGGAGGCTGACATGAGCGGTTCAGAGGACACCCGGTTCGACGAGGACCAGGTCAGGGCGGTGCTGTCCCGCGCGATTGCGCTGGATGCGCGCGGGGCCATGACCACGGTGGACGATCTGCGGGCGATCGCCGGTGAGCTGGGCGTTTCGCAGGCTTCCCTGGACGCTGCGCTGCGGGAGCGGGGCGAACAGCCTTCCAGACATCGGTCATTCGGACAATCGGCAACTGCGGTTGCTGTGCTCGGGCTGCCGCTTGGCGCGGCTGCGGGGATCGCCCTGAGCACGCTGCCGATCATGCAGGCGGCGCTCGCGCTCAACGTTGCAGGGGCTGCCGGCCTGGTCGCGTCCGGCGCAATCCTCGTGCTTCTTCGCTCCAGGGCGACACTGCGCTCGTTCGGCATCCGCAATCTGGCCCTCTGGGGCGGTTACGCTGCAGGTGGGTTGGCGGCCATCGCCCTTTTCGGCGGTCAGACCGCGTTCGAATTGCCGTGGCTTCTCCCGTTGGGCGGGGCGGCGCGCGGCTTCGCTACCGCCATGGTGCTGGGCACGGCCGGAGTGCTAGCCATCCGCCGGGCTGTTTCCGACAATGGGGCCGCCGCCGGTCCGAGGCCTGCGTCTTCGGTGTTCCAGAGGGCAAAGGATGCTCTGCTGCGGACGGCGAAGCGGATTCTGGAGCACGGCAGCGTCGTGATGCGGGATGTCGTCGCTACCCGGCGAATGGCTCGTGCGGCGTCAGGGCGCCGCAGCGCCCCCGTCTGAGCGTCGGCAGCGGGCGAGTACAGCGGGGAAGACGCGGGAAGACGGCGGGTGTGTGGCGGAGGCCCCAGTTTGGCCATGGGACTGACGGGACGGAGGTGCGCAAAGTCATTCATGTCACGGCTGGTGATCGGGGCCGTTCTGGCCGTCGGCGCCATGGCCGCTACTGCCGCGGACGTCAGGTCACAGGACCCCGACTACTCGGACCGGCTCGAGCGCCGCATGACGCGGCACACACGGACCTGGGCGGGCGCGGGGCTCGGCCTCGTGCTCGGCGCGGGCGCGACGCACCTGGTGCTCCCCCTCGACGACTCAATCCGCGTCCGGCGCGTCCGCGCTCAGCATGT
>JBBEBA010000028.1:0-35651 GCA_040882575.1 Gemmatimonadota bacterium | reverse complement strand
AGGTCGATCGGGCCGATGAAATCCACTACGCCGCGCTCCCAGCGCACGCGATCGATCAGGTTGCCGATCGCACCGGCCGCGACCAGCTCGATCGAGAGCAGGCGCGCCCAGTCGCGTTCGCCCGCCCGGCGGAACATGTCGAGGAGCACGAACAGCACGACGATCGACGCGCCGATGACCAGCCAGCGGCCGGCGTCCGGCAGTGGCAGGCCGAACGCGATGCCGCGATTGAACGCGAGCGTGAGCGGTACGTAGCCGCCGAATCCGTCCACGACGAAACCGTGATACAGCGTCTCCAGTGCCCACCGCTTGGTCACGACGTCCGCGACCAGGATCGATCCCACGACGAGCGCCGCCAGCAGCATTTTCTGCTTCACCCTGACTCCTTTTCGCCTGCATCCCGAAGCCGCGCGCCGTCAATCTAAAGGAACGGGAGGTCCGGAGTACAGATGCCGCAGCCTTTCCACGTCGTGCCCTTCCGATCATCTTCCCGGAGGTGAGCCAGAAGGAGGAGAGAGTGCTGGATCGCAGATCGACGACAACTGTGAACATTGGCGGCGTGCCGGTCGGCAGTGCGCATCCGATCGTCGTCCAGTCCATGACGAACACGGACACGGCGGATGCCGGCGCGACGGCCGAACAGATCGCGGCGCTGGCGGCGGCCGGCAGCGAACTGGTCCGGATCACGGTCAACACCGATGCCGCGGCGGCGGCCGTGCCCGGGATCGCGGCGCTGCTCCGCCGGTGGCATGTCGATGTTCCGATCATCGGCGACTTCCACTACAACGGCCACCTCCTGCTCACGCGGCACCCTGAGGCGGCGCGCGCACTGGCCAAGTACCGCATCAATCCGGGCAATGTCGGCGCGAAGCGGCACGACGAGAACTTCCGCACCATCGTCGAAGCCGCCGTCGAGCACGGCAAGCCGGTCCGCATCGGCGTGAACTGGGGTTCTCTCGACCAGCAGCTGCTGACCGAGATGATGAACGAGAACGCGCGCCTGCCGGCACCGGCGGACGCGCGCAGCGTCATGCTCGAGGCGATCTGCGAGAGCGCGCTGCGCTCCGCCGCGCTCGCGGAGCAGACCGGCCTCGCGCACGACGCGATCATCCTGAGTGCGAAGGTTTCCGGCGTGCAGGATCTGATCGCAGTCTATGGCATGCTCGCCGGCCGCTGCGACTACCCGCTCCATCTCGGCCTCACCGAAGCCGGCCTCGGCATGAAGGGCGTGGTCGCATCCACGGCCGGCCTGGCCGTGCTGCTGCAGCAGGGCATCGGCGATACCATCCGCGTATCCCTCACGCCTCGCCCCGGCGGCGACCGCACCGAAGAGGTGCTCGTGGCTCAGCAGATCCTGCAGTCCATGGAGCTGCGCAGCTTCCTGCCGCAGGTCACGAGCTGCCCCGGCTGCGGACGCACTACCAGCACACTGTTCCAGAAGATGGCCGAGGACATCACCGCGCACATCAACACGCGCATGCCCGAGTGGCGCAGGAGATACGCCGGCGTCGAGGAGATGAAGGTCGCCGTCATGGGCTGCGTCGTGAACGGTCCCGGCGAGTCGAAGCACGCCAACATCGGCATCTCATTGCCCGGTACCGCAGAGGAGCCGAAGGCGCCCGTCTACGTCGACGGACGGCTGTACACCACGCTCAAGGGCGAGACGATCGTGGTCGAGTTCGTCGATATCCTCGACGACTATGTGGCGCGGCGGTACGGTGAAACGTGAAGCGTGAAACGTGAAGCGTGGGGCGTGAAGCGTGAAACGTGAAGCGTGAAGCGTGGGACGTGGCGTGGGCGTGGGCGTGAGGCGTGGGCGTGAATGGCCGCCGGCGGGCGCCGGGCATGGCGGGAGCCGGGCTGAGTGCACAAACGATGGGACTGTTTCGGTGGCTGGGGGCGTTGACCGGCTGCGAGGCGGAAAACTGCGCACGCGGGCCGGGTCGGCGCAGCAACGCGTGGAGTTTTCCGCTTCCGGTCCGGTAAACTGCACAATGCGGGAATCTCGGCAGGTCGAGAGTGCAATCAACCCGGTTCGGGCGCCGGCGCAGTGGCAGGCATACGGCGTCCGCCTTATCCACCCGCCTCACTCCGTTTCAGATCCCCATTGACACGACGCAAAACTCGCCCGGCACCACCAGCCGCGTCTGTATCCGTGGCAGACCCGAAGGTATGTCGCAGGCCGCGAGCGTCAGGCATGCCGTGGCGGCGAGCAGCCGCCGGTCCCGGGGGGTGTGCATGATACGGCCTCGGCGAGTGGAGGGCAGGCAAAACGGGCGTTTACAATGGCCGCCAAGGTCGCGCTGCCGACCGGACTGGTCAAGGTTTGCGATGGCCCGGGAGTGTCCGATTGCGGGATCGTCGCATCCCGGAGGCGTTCGGCCGCCCAATGGCCGATCACGCCGTTGCTGATGGGAAGTCGTTGCGGCGCAGACGATTCCATGATGTGTAGCGGCTGGCACGGCGCTCGCCCCTGTACGGCTGCGACAGGCGTCGTCCCTGCAACCTAGCGGCGGCTCGCCGCGTAAGGGTCGAAGGAAGCCGGCGCCGCTTCTACATCTCCGGGAATGATACCAAATGAAGACGAACAGAACTGGCCGCTCCGCGGTGGGCTGCGTGCTGGCGATTGTGGCCACTATCGCAACGGCAGCGCCGGCGGCCGCACAGCAGGCGCCGGCCACGCTCACCCTGGACGAGGCGCTCGAGCTTGCGCGCCGGTACAGCCCGGCGTTCCGTCAGCAGGCGAATGATGAGGGCGTGGCCCACTGGAACCTGCGCTCGGCGTATGGCCAGCTGCTGCCGTCCGCATCCATCGGCGGCGGCGTGGACTGGCGCGCCGGCGGTTCGCGCCGGATCGAGAACATCGACCTCGGCGGCGCACCGGACGAGATGTCGTCCGGTTACCGGCTCGGCGTCAGCATGTCGCTGAGCGGCGCTACGCTGTTCGGGCTGGCGCAGGCGCGAGCGGAGAGCCGTGCGACGGAGGCGCGGATCGACGCGGCGGCGTATGTGCTGGAGGCGAACGTGACGCGTCAGTACCTGACCGCAAAGCGCGCACACGACGCGGTTGCGCTGGCGGAGCGGGACCTCGCTACGGCAGACGCGGCGCTGCAGCTGGTCGAGGCACGGATCGCCGCGGGTGCGGCGGCTCGCGTGGACGCGTCACAGGCGATCGTCGAGCGTGGCCGCGCTGAGGTCGGATTGATCCAGGCGCAGGCGGCCGAGCAGATGGAGCGGCTGCTCCTGCTGGAGCTGCTGGGTCTGGATATCGGCGACCAGATCGTGCTGACGTCGGAGTTCGAGGTGTTCGCGCCGACGTGGACACTCGAGCAGCTCACGGCGAGCGCAATGGCCGAGCATCCGCAGCTGGAGGCTGCGCGCGCAGGCGAGGCCGCGGGACGGGCGGGGGCGCGGGCCGCGCGCATGTCGTACCTGCCGAGCCTCAGCATCAGCGGCGGCTGGAGCGGCTACACGCAGATGACGATGGACGAGGACTACCTGATCGGCGCAGCGCAGGGGAATGCCGTGTCGCAGATCGAAAGTTGCGAGTGGACGAACGACCTGTACGCGAGGCTGGCGAACCCGCTGCCACCGCAGGACTGCTCGCGCTTCGCGTTCACCGATGAGGATCGGCAGTCGATCCTGGCAGGCAACGGCATGTTCCCGTTCGATTTCACGAAGGCGCCGCCGTCGTTCAGCATGGGCATCAGCCTCCCGCTGTTCAACGGCTTCCAGCGCGAGGCGAACGTACAGCGGGCCGCGGCCGCGGCGGATGACGCGAAGCACCAGCGGCGAGAGGCGGAGCTGCGCCTGCGAGCGGCCCTCGCCACGGCGTGGCTCGGCCTGAACACGGCATACAGCACGGTAGCGGTGGAGGAGCGGAACGTCGCCGCGGCCGAAGAGCAGCTCCAGCTTCAGCAGGAACGCTACCGCCTGGGCGCGGGTACGCTGCTCGAGCTGACGCAGGCGCAGGCGGCCATGGCCCGGGCGCGGCAGGCGCAACTCGAGGCGCTCTACTCGTTCCACGAGAACCTGGCAGCGCTGGAAGCCGCAGTCGGCCGGCCGCTCCGCTGAGCCCGACTGTCCGGCGCCGGGACCCGCGGTCCCGCCGGCGGCCACGGAACGCCGCGCCGGTTGCCCGACACAGGGCCACACCTGTTGCGGCACAACGCGCACCAGCCTTCGCGCGGGGTGGTACGAACATTGGTAGTATGGGACGCACCTGAAGAGTCCAAACGAAAGCTGTGACATCCATGGATAAGGCGAGGACGACAACCAAAAAGAAGCGCGGCCGCATCTATATAGCGGCTGGCGTGGCGGTGGCGGTCGCCATCACGCTCGGGCTGTCCCAGCTCGAGCCGGCGGCGCCGGCCGTCGATAGCGCCGGTATATGGACGGATTCCGTGCAGCGCGGCCCGTTCGTCCGTCAGGTGCGCGGCGTCGGTACGCTCGTGCCTGAGAACATCAGGATAATTCCGGCACGCACGTCGGGGCGGGTGGAGGAGATCTATGCGCGCCCCGGTACGGCAGTGGTTCCGGGCACGCTGCTGGTGCGGCTTAGCAATCCGGAGCTGGATCTGCAGCTGCTGCAGGCGGAGCGTGACCTGCGGGCGGCGCAGTCACAGCTGGTGAACCTGAGGTCCGATCTCCAGACGCAGATCCTGAGTCAGGAGGGCGTGATCGCGCAGGTGCAGGCGCAGTACAACGAGGCGCTGCGGCAGGCGCGCACGAACGAAGAGCTGCTGGCCAAGGGACTGATCGCTCCCAACGAAGCGAGCCGGGTGAAGGACCAGGTCGAGGAGTTGCGGACGCGGCTGGAGATCGAGAAGAAGTCTCTCTCCCTGCGGAATGCGACGGTCGATACCCAGGTCGGCGCGCAGGAGGCGCAGGTCGAACAGCTCGAGGTAATCGTGGCGCACCGCCGCGCGGACCTCGCATCGATGAACGTGAACGCCAACAGCGCGGGCGTGCTGCAGCAGCTGGATCTGGATCCCGGCCAGTGGGTCGTGTCGGGAACGGAGCTCGCCCGTGTCGTGGAGCCCGGTCATCTGAAGGCGGAGCTGCGCGTCTCGGAAACGCAGATGCGCGACGTCGTGCTCGGTCAGACGGCCTACGTCGATACGCGAAACGATACGATCCAGGGTCGCGTAGTGAGGATCGACCCGGCTGCTCAGACCGGCACGATCGGTGTCGATGTCGCGTTCGAGCAGGAGCTGCCGGCGAGCGCGCGCGCGGACATGAGCGTGGACGGCGTCATCGAGATCGACAGGCTGAACGACGTGCTCTTCGTCGGCCGTCCCAACTTCGGCACTGCCGGTCAGACCGTGGGGCTGTGGGTGCTCAGCGAGGATGGCAAGACCGCCAGCCGCGTTCAGGTCAGGCTCGGCCAGACATCGGTCAACCATGTGGAGATCGTGCAGGGACTGGAGCAGGGCGACGTCGTGATTCTATCGGACATGCAGCAGTGGGAATCGTATGACAAGGTCCGCATCAACTAACCAGGAGGCAGGCCGATGGAGCACGTGATGGAGCCGCTCATCAAGCTGGATGCCGTGAGCAAGGTGTTCTACACCGACGAGGTCGAGACTCACGCGCTCAACAAGATTCAGCTGCAGATCCAGCGCGGCGAGTACATCGCCATTGCAGGCCCGTCGGGTTGCGGCAAGACGACGTTGCTCTCGCTGCTCGGCCTCCTGGATTCGCCCAGCGACGGCGTCTACTCGCTGGACGGCAAGGACGTCTCGAACCTGTCTGCATCCGACCGCGCACGCGTGCGCAACCGCGAGATCGGCTTCGTATTCCAGGCCTTCAACCTGATCGGTGACCTGACGGTCTATGAGAACGTCGAGCTGCCCCTGACGTACCGCGGCATGAGCGCGTCCGAGCGCAAGGAACGCGTCCACCAGGCGCTCGAGCGCGTCGGCATGTCACACCGCACCAAGCACTATCCTTCCCAGCTTTCCGGCGGTCAGCAGCAGCGCGTCGCGGTCGCCCGCGCCATCGTCGGCAAGCCGCTCATCCTGCTCGCCGACGAGCCGACGGGTAACCTCGACTCCAAGAACGGCGAAGCGGTCATGGGCCTGCTCAAGGAGCTGCATGCAGACGGTGCCACCATCTGCATGGTGACGCACGACCCTCGCTACGCGCGGCATGCCGAACGGTCCATTCATCTGTTCGACGGCCAGGTCGTGCGCGACGAGGACTCGTCCAGGGCGCACGAGCTCGAGGAGAGCGGCTTCGAGGTCCATCACGGAACATCGTGAAACGTGATTCGTGAAACGTGATGCGTGATGGGGTCGGGCGGCTGTACCGGCCGTCCGATCCCCGAGCGCCGCGCGGTTCCAATGACGAACGCTGTCCGTCCGAGTGGGGTCCCCTTACATTCGCGGCATGCAGGCCCTGCCGCTGGAGCAGTTCGTGCCCGATGCTGCGACGATTCTCGTCGTGGCGCCGCTGGCGCTCGCGTACGTGTGTGCGGCGGCGGGAATTGCATCCTGGCTGCGCGTACGTCGCGGCGTTGCTGCGCCGTACACGCGCAAAACTTTCCACTTCCTGATCCTGACCAGCACGCTCGGTGTGCAGCTCGGCTGGGGTCTGACGGGCGTGACGGTGTTCGCCGCGATCGTGCTGCTGGTCGTCGCCGTGGCGGTGGTGAGAGGCGACGGGTTTCCATTCTATGAGGCACTCGCCCGCTCGACGGACGCGCCGCACCGCACGCTGTTCATAGTCGTGCCGATGATGACGACCGCCGCCGGCGGCATCCTGTCCAACCTGCTGTTCGGCACGTGGGCGCCGGTCGGGTACATGGTCGTCGCGTGGGGCGACGCGGTAGGCGAGCCGGTGGGCACGCGCTGGGGCCGCCACCGCTACCGTGTGCCGTCACTGGCCGGTGTGCCGGCGACACGCAGCCTGGAGGGCAGCGCGGCGGTGCTGGGGGCCAGCGCCACAGCAGCGTTCCTCGCGCTGCTCGCGCTGAACGTGGCCGCCGGCGCCGCGTTCGCGGCGGCACTGCTGATCGGCGCGGCCGCGGCCGGCGTGGAGGCGGTCAGCAACCACGGCCTGGACAACCTCACGATGCAGGTCGCCGCCGCGGCGACCGCGTATCTGCTGCTGGGCTGACGGTTCAGGTCACGAAGGGGAGCATGACGCAGCCAGTGAAGAAGGTCCTGATCGCAGATGACCAGCCTGATGTGCTCGAGGCGCTGCGACTGCTGCTCAAGGGCGAGGGTTTCGAGCTGGAGACGGCGTCATCGCCCGCGGGGCTGCTGCAGGCGGTGGAGTCGAGCGACTTCGACGCCGTGCTGATGGACCTGAACTACACGCGGGACACGACATCGGGCAGCGAGGGCATGGAGCTGCTGACACGCCTGCGCGAGCTGGACAGCACGCTGCCGGTGATCGTGATGACGGCGTGGGGCAGTGTCGCGAGCGCCGTGGACGCGATGCGGCGCGGTGCGCGCGACTACGTGGAGAAGCCCTGGGACAATCAGCGTCTGGTGACGATGCTGCGCACGCACGTCGAGCTCGGCCGTGCTCTGCGCGAAAGCGCGCGGCTGCAGTCGGAGAATCAGCTGCTGCGCAAGGATGGCGTGCCGGAGCTGATCGCTGCTGCCGCCGCCATGAAGCCGGTGCTGACGCTGATGGAGCGGGTCGGACCGTCGGAGGCGAACATACTGGTTACGGGTGAGCACGGCACGGGCAAGGAGATCGTCGCGCGCTGGCTGCACGCCGCCTCGCCGCGCGCAGCGGAGTCGCTGGTGGTCGTGAATGCGGGCGGGTTGTCGGAGGGCGTGTTCGAGAGCGAGCTGTTCGGGCACGTGAAGGGCGCGTTCACGGACGCGAAGCTGGACCGGGTCGGCTACTTCGAGCTGGCGGATCGAGGCACGCTGTTCCTGGACGAGATTGGCAACATGCCCGCGAAGCAGCAGTCGAAGCTGCTGCGGGTGCTGCAGACGGGCGAGTTCCAGCGCGTGGGCTCATCCAAGACGAGACGCGTGGATGTCCGCATCATCTCGGCCACGAACGTGGATATCAGACAGGAAGTCGCGGCAGGAAGGTTCCGCGAGGATCTGCTGTACCGACTGAACACGGTCGAGATCCATCTCCCGCCGCTGCGCGACCGGCCCGACGACATTCCGGCGCTGGCAGCTCATTTCCTGCGACGGCAGGCTGGCAAGTACGGCAGGAAGCAGCTGATGGGGCTCGACCGCGAAGCGTTGCAGGCGATGCTGGAGCACCCGTGGCCGGGCAACATCCGCGAGCTGGAGCACACCGTGGAGCGGGCGGTGCTGATGGCGGCGGGTCCGCAGATCCGGGCTGAGGACCTCGGTCTTCGCGGGCGCGGCGACGGTGGGGCGCGCCTGGAGGAAATGACGCTGGAGGAGGCGGAGAAGCATCTGATCCGGAAGGCGCTCGGCCGTTGTCAGGGAAATGTCAGTCGAGCGGCGGATGCGCTTGGTCTCTCGCGCAGCGCGCTCTACCGACGGCTGCAGCAGTATGGGATTGCGCCGTGAAGCGTGTGGATGGGCTTCCGGCGTCGAGGTTCTCGTTCGAGACGCGCGTCCTCCTGCTCGCCCTGGCTGCCGGTCTGCCCGGCACCATCGTCGCCCTCGCCGTGCTGCTGCTGGAGGATTACAGCGCCAGGGTGCTGTGGACGTTCGGTCTGCTCGTCATCGGGTTGTGGCTGGGATTCGCGTTCGCGCTCCGCGAGCGGGTCGTGCGCCCGCTGCAGACGCTGTCGAACCTGCTGGCGGCACTGCTCGAAGGAGACTACTCGATCCGCTCGCGCGGCGCCGCGACGACGGACGCGCTCGGCCTCGCGATGCTGGAGGTCAACGCGCTCGGCGAGACGCTGCGTGAGCAGCGGCTCGGCGCGCTCGAGGCGTCCGCCCTGCTGAGGAAGGTCGTCGCGGAAATCGACGTCGCAGTGTTCGCCTTCGATCAGGACCTGAAGCTGCGCCTGGTCAACCGCGCAGGCGAGCGGCTGCTCGACATGCCCGCCGAGCGCATGACGGGACGCACGGCTGAGGCGCTCGGACTGGACCGCATGCTGGAGGGGTCCGAGCAGCGCATCGTGAACACGGCGTTCCCGGGCGCGCGCGGCCGCTGGGAGCTGCGTCGCTCGATGTTCCGCCAGGGCGGTGCGCCGCATCGGCTGCTCGTACTCTCGGACCTGAGCCGAACGCTGCGCGAGGAGGAGCTGCTCGCATGGCAGCGCCTGATCCGCGTGCTCTCGCACGAGATCAACAACTCACTCGCGCCGATCAAGTCCATCGCTGGCACTCTCATGACGACGCTCGCCCGCTCGCCGCGTCTGCCAGACGTCGATGACGACCTGCAGCGCGGCCTTTCGATCATCGCCGGCCGGTCCGACGCGCTGCAGCGGTTCATGGCTTCCTACGCGCAGCTCGCGCGACTGCCGCCGCCCCGCATGGCGCCCGTCCCGGTGCGCGACTGGGTGAGCCGCGTCGTCGCCCTCGAAACGCGGCTCCCGGTCCGTATCGAAGCAGGTCCCGACGTCGTGATCACGGCGGATGGCGATCAGCTCGATCAGCTGCTGATCAACCTCGTGCGAAATGCCGTTGACGCTTCGCTGGAGACGGGCGGGAGTGTGTGCGTCGCGTGGTCGCATGAGAACGACAGGCTCGTCGTCCGGGTACGAGACGAGGGTGCGGGCCTCGCCGACACCATGAACCTCTTCGTGCCGTTCTTCACGACGAAGCCGAACGGGTCGGGCATCGGGCTCGCCCTGTCGCGCCAGATCGCCGACGCGCACCGCAGCACACTGACTCTGGAAAACCGGCGTGATGGCAGGGGCGTCGAGGCCCGGCTGGTGCTGCCGGTCGCGCGCCCGCAGCGCGACGCGGATCAGACGTGATCGTCCACGTCCTCGAGCGGCAGCCAGAGTGAGAAGGTGGAGCCGGCAGCGCCGTCCGTTTCCAGCGTGAGGTCACCGCCGAGCAGACGCGCGACCCGGCGGCTGATCGCCAGACGAAATCCCGGTGCGCCCTTCCGCTCCACCCGCTCGACTTCCTCGAACACGCCTTCGCGTTCCAGCACGCCGGGGCCCATGTCGGCCACGTCGATGCGCAGCCAGCGCTCCGGATCGCGAGCACGCCGGCCTTCGCGCACCGCCGCCTGCACGGTGACGTGACCGTCGGCAGGCGAGTACCGGATCGCGTTCGACAGCAGGTTGTCCAGGATCTGCCGTACGCAGTCGGGATCGGTACGCAGCAAGGGTAGCGGGTGCGCGAGGTAGTCGAACGTGACGCCGCTCGTGCCCGCCGACAGACGGTGGTCGCGCACCGCGTCGCGGATCAGCGAATCCACGTTCAGCGGCTCCGGCTTCGGCACCAGCTGGCCTGCGTCCGCACGGCCGAGCTCATGCAGCTCGGACAGCAGACGCAGCGCCGTCGCGACGCTGCGCCGACTCCGCGTCACGTAGTCGCGCTGCGTATCGTTCAGCTCGCCTTCCAGATCGATCAGCTCGATGTACTCGGCGCCGACCGCAATCGCATTCTTCAGGTGGTAGATCGTGCCGGCCAGCAGACGGTAGTGGCGCTCCGCCTGCCGCGCGGTGCGCCGCGCCGCTTCCAGAATCAGCAGGTGATTCTGCAGTGCCAGGGTGCCCAGACCCGACAGCAGCGCCAGCTCGTGCTGAGCCGGGTCGTCGAGCGGGTGCGCCACGCCATGCGCCACGATCGCGCCCAGCGATACGCCATCGATCGACAGCGGCAGCACCATGCGATCCGGTGGATGCGGCTCCGGCGCCGCGATCCGTGTGCCGACCGCCGGCGCTCCAGCACCGCACGCGGCGAGCACATCCACCAGCGACGGCAGCGGCAGTCGATGCACGACGAGCGTGTGCTCCGCCCCGGTGACGCGACGCACCGACTCGGCCACGCGACCCAGCATTGCGTCACCGCTTGTTACAGAGAGCTGCATCAGATCGTCGCATCCACTCGGCAGGTGAACCAGCCACGTAGAGCGGAGCACCATACGTGCCGGGCTTTGCGTGCGGTCAGGCATCACCTGTAACTGCAGTGTCTACAATGATTTGCGATGGTCAGGCACCACCCGTGGGCGGCGGACGCCCGGGTCAGAAGTGTGGCAGGCAGCCGACAGGTAGTGCAAAATGCAGGACCCTGCCGCCCGGGCAGCTGTATGGCCGGGGGACCTACTCGTTGCCTGCCCCGCCGGCGACCGGTGCGCCCAGCGGCTTGCCGAGCGGGCCTACGGGCGCGGCGCCAACGCCGTTGACGAGGTAGTTGCCCGAAGCGTCGACAGTCACGGCGGGCATGCGGCGGTTCTGCTCGAAGAAGTCGTAGCCGGGCTTGAGCGACTGCCAGAACGCGCCGAGCTCGGGTCGCTCGCTGAACACGTTCTGCAGGTTGCGCAGGTCCTCGTCCTCGAGCCTCGCAGGAAAGATATGAACGGGGATGCTGTGCTGGCCGACCGCACGTGCTTCGACGGCGACCCAGTACAGCTCCTTGATGCCATCGTCGGTCAGGGCGAGGCAGCCTTCGGAGTTGCAGCCGCCATGGATGAAGATTTCGCCGCCCAGGTCGGTGGCCGCGGCGCTGCTGAGCCGGTCGCGCTGGTTGGGGTAGTCCAGGTGCAGTGAAAGGTGATAGTCGCTCACCGGATTGAAGAAGTCGATCGCGTAGAAGCCCTCCGGGACCTGGGCATCGCCCTGCATGCGCTTCGGGCCGAGCTCCCCGGCCAGTGCGCATACGGGGTACTGCTTCAGCATCGTGAAGCTTTCATCTCCATCGGGGCGCACCCACAGCTCCAGGGTGCGCTCGCGCTTGAAGATCCTGAGGAAGACTTCGGCGGCCGGGTAGCGGATTCCCTTCTCGTGGAACAGCCTCTTGATCTGGAAGCGCGTCTCGACGCGAGCATCCAGGACGCGCTCGTTCTGCAGCTGAGAGACGGCGAAGCCCGCTTCCGTCGGCAGCACCGCCGCGTCGGTCGCCACGCCCGCCGCCTGCACTGCCGTGCCGAGGGGGATCTCGATTTCACGCCCAAGCTGCGCCTGCGCGCCGCTGGCAGTCAGCAGCAGTACGCTGCCGAACGCCACGGCGCTCAGTAAACGCGGGGAAAGCCTCACTGCGTTCTCCATGCTTGGGGGATTGGATTGAAGCTAGTCTCCGGCAACGGGTTCGGCAACCATGCAGGATTGGAGCCGCACTCCGACAAGGTGTCCGGAGTTGACAGCGGCCCGTCGCGGCGCAAAAATCAAGACCTCCCATGGCCCGCCGTTTCCCCGGCAGGCCACCTCCCTTCAGGGCGGGTGTTCCAACTGGTGACCATTGAAGGAGTGCTTCCCGGCCGTTCAGGACTGACGGCCGAAATCGCTCGCACCCTGCTGCTCGACGGCATCGCTCGCGACGCGTTTCATCGCCCCCCCAGGCTGGCGGGGCTGGCCCTGCGCGCGCCCGTCGCAACCCTGGGGGTCGTGAAGGGGGATCAGCTTCTGCTGGTGAGTCAGGTCGGCGTACCTGCGCCGTGGTCGGAAACCGGCCGGCTGCCCCTGGACGCGAGCTTCTGCGGGCTGGTGGTCGAAACGCGGGACGTATTCGCGGTGGACGACGCCGCACGGCATCCGCTCACGATGGGCCTGCCCAGGCTGGACGGTTTTCCGCGCTCCGCCTACTGTGGCGCGCCGCTCGTCGTGCAGGGCGAGACGGTGGGCGTGCTGTCCGTCTGTGACACGCGGCCCAGGTGCTGGACCGCCGATGAGGTCGCGCTGATCCGCGACCTTGCGGCTTCTCTGCTGCGGGACCTCGAGCGGATGACCGGGCAACCCGAAGAGGCTGAGGCCGCCCCGCGTCCAGCAACCGAGGCCGTGGCGACCCCGCGTCTCACGACCGATGTCGTGCCGGACGGCCTCGTCATGGTGGATTCCGACTGGAAGATGACGTTTGCCAACGTGCGGGCTGCGGAGATGTTCGGCAGGCCGGAGCGTGTTCTGCGGGGGCTGAACTTCTGGGAAGTCTTCCCCGAGCTGGTCGGCACACTGCTGCATCACGAGTGTCTGCGCACCATCGCGGCCGGTACGCCGGTCGAGCTGGAGGACTACTGCGAGTCGCTCGGCGGTTGGGTCGAAGTGAGAGCGTACCGTACGCCTGAAGGCGGGGCGGCCCTGCACCTGCGCGATGTCTCCGTGCGCCGTTCGGAGCACGACGAGCTGCGTGGCCGCGAGGCTCGCTACCACCGGCTGTTCGAGGAGTCGCGCACGCCCTTGTTCGTCATGGCGTCCGACAGCCTGATCCTCGAGGTGAACCATGCCTGCGAGGATCTGCTCGGGATGCAGCGTGAGGAGCTGTACCGGCTCCGGCTGGCGGACCTTGCAGTGGACCGGGACGCGTTCGACAAGCTGCTGCGGGACCTTGCCGAGCAGGGTGCGGTCCACGACGCCGAGTTCGTCGTGCGGTCCGCGGGCGAAGAGGAAGAGATGCTCTGCCTGCTGAGCGCTGCGGCGCAGCCGGTCGATCACGCCTTCGCCTACCACGGCGCAATGCGGGATGTCACGCAGGAACGCAGGACGCGGGAAGAGCTGGTGCGCAGCGCACTGCAGGATCCGCTTACGCATCTGCCGAACCGGATCGTCTTCATGGACCGGCTGGAACGGCTGCTGAAGCATTCGAAGCGCCGCACGGAGGACATGTTCGCGGTGCTTTTTCTGGACCTGGACAACTTCAAGGCGGTGAACGACACGTACGGCCATCTCGTCGGTGACAGACTGCTCGTCGCGGCGGCGCGCCGGCTGGAGGCGTGTGTCAGGCAGGAAGACACCGTCGCGCGGTTGGGTGGCGACGAGTTCGGCATTCTGCTCGACACCATCCAGGACGTGTCCACCGTGACGCGCGTCGTCGATCGCATCCGCGAGGGTCTGGCGCTGCCGTTCACGGATGAAGGCACGCATGCGGGCTGCTCGGCGAGCATCGGGATCGCCCTCAGCATGAGCGGCTACGAGAACGCGGCCGACCTGCTGCAGGATGCGGACTCCGCGATGTATCAGGCGAAGTCGACGGGTCGCAACGACTATATCATCTTCGACAGCGACATGCACGAGCGCACGCTCGCGCTGCGCCGCCTTGAAAGCGATCTGCGGGCCGCGGTCGCGCGCGATCAGCTGAACGTGCATTACCATCCGGTCGTCGAGCTGGCTGGCGGCTCGGTGACCGGCCTGGAGGCGCTCGTCCGCTGGACGCATCCCGAGCGCGGCATCCTGCTGCCATCGGAGTTCATGCCGCTCGCGGAGCAGACGGGGCTGATCGTTGAAATCGGCTGGTGGATCCTGCGCGAGGCGTGTCGTCAGCTGCGGTCGTGGCAGGTCGAGTACCCCGATGCGGCATTCAGCCTGACAATGAGCGTGAACCTCTCTGCGAAGCAGTTCGTGCACCCTGGACTGGTGCAGAAGATCGACGAGATCCTGCTCGAGACGGAGCTCGCGCCGGAGTGTCTGCGCCTGGACATGACGGAAGCCGTGGTGATGCAGAATGCGAAGCTGGCGACCGAGCTGCTGCGGGAGCTGCGGAGTCGCGGCATACAGATCTGCCTGGACGATTTCGGCACCGGCTACAGCTCGATGCGCCAGCTGAGCGAGTTCCCGATATCCACCTTGAAGATCGACCGCTCCTTCATCAATCAGCTGGGCGGGCAGTCGGGCGGCCGCGAAGTCGTGCAGACCATCATTGCGCTCGGGCGCAGCATGGCGATCGACGCGATTGCCGAAGGGGTCGAAACGCCCGAGCAGCTTCAGCAGTTGCGCGAGCTGGGCACCAAGTTCGCCCAGGGCTTCCTGTTCTCGCTGCCGCTCGATCGCGACGCTGCGTCGTCACTGCTGGCCGAGCACACATGAGCACGGGCGCCGCGCGGCGCCCATGAGTGCGTGGCACCGCTCGCTAACGCTCGATGCCTTCCAGCAATCTGCGAACTACCTCGTCGAACGCGCTCATGTTCGAGATCCAGCGCGCTACGATGACGAGGTCGTTCTCCCTGTCCACGTAAATGACGTTGGTGCCGGCGCCGAGATGGTAGAACGCCGACTCGGGCGCGCTCGGCAGCGGGCGCCGGCCCGTGTTCAGGAAGAAGTTCATGAAGCCGTACGTGTCCTGAGCCGGGCCGGGCGTCGTGGCCATGTCGAGCCACTCGTTCGACAGCAGCTGCCGGTCACCCCATTGGCCGTTGCGCTGCGTGAGCAGCCCGAACCGCGCCATGTCGTACGCGTTGATCAGCATGCCGCCGCCCCAGTGGCCGCCGCCGCTTACCGACTGAACGAGCTGCCCGTCGATGACGACCCACGAGTTGTCGTAGCCGAGCCACCGCCACGTCGGCGATGCGCCGATCGGATCCATGATGTGCTCACGCAGCACCACCGGCAGCGGCCGCCGCCACACGTTCAGCGCCGCCAGCGCGAGCAGGTTCACGCGCACGTCGTTGTACGTGTAGACGGAGCCCGGCGCGTTGCGCGCGCGGACACGCCACTCGTCGATGTCGCCGCGCGGCCGGTCCGCCCAGTCGGGCTTGCCCCACAGCGTGCCCTGCCAGTCGCTCGTCTGCCGGAGCAGATGGTCCCACATGATCTTCCGGTTGTGCTCCGATTCGAACGGCTCGATCACCTCGAACGCGTCGTACGCGACGCCAGTGGCCGGCGGCGTGGTGTCCGGGGAGCCAGCGCCTGCCCACGTCGGAGGAATCGGCACGAGTGGCGCACCCCCGCCCGGCGCGCCCTTCAGCGCGATGACCGGCGCCATGTAGCCGCGCACGGGATCGGTCACAGCCCGGATCAGCCCGCGGTCGAACGCGAGCCCGACCGTCGTCGACAGGAAACTCTTCGTCACGCTGAACGTGTGGTCGACGCGGTCCGGCTCGCCCCATTCCGCGACGATATAGCCGTTGCGGATGATCAGGCCGGTCGCGTCGCCACGCGCCTTGAACGGACCGACCGCCTCGCCGTGCGGCTCCCGGCCGAAGGAGCGCATATGCTGCTCGAACTGGTCCCGCGGCGCCGTCGTCTCGCTCGCGATCGCGTGCGCCACCGCGTCCCTGACTGCGGCCGCGCTCAGCCCGACCTGCTCCGGTGTGCGCCGCTCCCACGCACCGGCGGCAGGGACGTACTGCGCGTGGACGCTCCCGGCCAGCGCGAGCGATGCGCCCATGAGCAGGGCGATGGCAACTGCCATCGGGCGGGGGAAGCACCGGGTTTCCTGCGCATTCGCTGACATGGGAAGCTCCTGGCGAAGATCGGAATCGAGAGCGGAACGTACTCGCCCGACTACAGCGAAGGCAATCGCCCTGGACAGTGACGTACACGTGCTCCTGCTCATGCCCGTAAACGTGCGCTTGGGCCTCACCCTCTGTCCGTACACGTAAACGTACCCGTCAGGCGGAACGCCCCCACGTCGTTCGCATGATGCCAGCCGACACGGGCATGTTTACGTTTACGTGCACGGGTGAGGCCCATGCGCACGTTTACGGGCACGTTTACGTCTACGTGCACGTAACTGTCTACGTTCCTGGTGCGGCCAATCCTGCCATGGCGAGGCCGATGAGCAGCGCGATCTTTGTCGCCGGCAGCGCCGAGTCCACCTCCGACCACTCAGTCAGCGTATGTCCGCCACCCCCGACACTCCGCCCGATCGAGATGGATGGTATCCCGCGCACGACGCCGGCGTTCGCATCCGTCGAGCCGGTAGCGATCGCCTTCGACTCGAGGTCGAAGTGGGCGTGCACGTCGAGCGCGGTCTGGATGAGCGGGTGGCTGCGGCGGTCCTCGAGCATCTGCGCCGTGCCGCCAGCGCGATTGCGGAGCACCTGCTCCTTCGACCACTCCACCCCATGCTCGGCTGCAGCGCGTGCGACGGCGGAATCGATCTGCGTATCCAGGTCGTTGAGCAGGATCGGGTTCACCGAGCGGAGGTCCATCGTGAACGATACCTCCTCGGCGATCGCGTTGAAGATTTTCCCGCCATCGAGCATGCCGACGTTGTACACGGCGCCGCCCATGTACTCGGGTATGTCGATCGTGTAGATGTCGCGGATCGCGTCGGCGAGCGCGCGGGCGGGGTGCGGCTGGCCGGCAGACGTGTTCGTGTGCGAGCCCTCGCCGAGGAACGCATAGCGCGTCCAGTAGATGCCGAGCGCGCCGTAGTTCACATCCGGCAGCGCGCCATCGAGCGCGATGAGCACGTCGGCTTCGTCCGGGTTCTGCTCGAGCCAGTAGTCCACGCCGAGCAGGCCGAGCTCTTCCTGCACGGTCGCGATGAACAGAATGTCGCCGCGGGTGCGGATGTCTGCGCGGTTCAGTGCGCGCGCGATCGCGAGCATGTTCGCGACGGACGCACTGTTGTCGAACACGCCGGGCGCCCGTAGCACGCGCGAGCGCCGACCTGCGACGTCGGCCGAGTCATGGTGCACCGTCACGTCCGTGTCCAGCGGGTGGACGGTGTCCATGTGCGCAGCATAGACGATGGTCTCGCCACCGCCCGTACCCGCCCGGCGGCCGATCACGTTGCCCATGGAGTCGACCGTGACGACGAGGCCCTCGGCCTCCAGCTGCTGCCGCACGTACTCTCCGCGCTGCTGCTCGTGACGCGACGTACCGGGTATTTCCGTGATGCGGATCCACTCCGCGACCTGCACATCGAAGCTCGCGTCGATCCATGCGAGCGCGACCTGCACCGCGGGCTGGCGCGCGAGCGCGGGATCGAAGCGCGTCGGGAACTGCTGCCCGCGCACTGCGGCAGGCAGCAGCAGCATGAGCAGGGCGGCGACGCAGTACGTGGACACGGCACGCCTGAACGCGGCGCGCGCGGCACGCATCGAGGCCTCCTCAGTTCGTCGGCTCGAGCATGCGCGGGGGATGCGGCGAAAGGAATGGGTGTTCGTGGCCATTGGAGTCTCCAGGCGAAGATCAAGAGCGGAACGTACGAGCCGGGCCGCCGCGAAGGCAATCAGAAGGCACGTACACGTGTTCCTTCTCATGTCCGTAAACGTGCGCATGGGCCTCACCCTCTTCCCGTCCACGTAAACGTCCCCTCTGAGGCGGAACGCCCCCACGTCGTCGAACCTTCACGACACGGGAATGTTTACCTTCACGGACACGGGTGAGGCCCAGAGCGCATGTTTATGTGAACGTGAACGTGAACGTTCCTACGTTTCCCTGTACGACTGTCAGTTCGTCGGATCGAGCATGCGCTCGATCTCGAGCGTGACATCGCGCAGGTGCAGACGCGTCATCGCATCATTGGTGCGGTTCGTCGCCGTGGCGACTGCGCGCTGCAGCTCCACCAGCTCGCCGCGGAGGAGTGCGCGCGCGTCGCTGAACCGGGCGGCGGCTGCGGCCGCCTGCTGTGCGGCCGACGCGTTGGCGGGCGGTGCAGGCGGATTGATGGCACGGTCGGCCGACTCGAGGTACGCGCGCTGCAGGTTGCGCCGGTACACGTCGATCCGCGGATTGCCCGCCGCCAGCTCCGTCCACACGCCATCGCGCAGCTCGCGCAGGAACTCGGCGACCGTATACGCGTCCCCGCCCTGGCCGGCCAGTGCCTCGTACTCGACGAGCCGGTTCAGCCGGCTGACGGCGAGCAGCGAGTTCAGCACGCCCGCCTGCGCGCCGCGGATCCGCTGCACCACGCCCTCCTGCTCGATACGCCGCAGGATGTCCGGGTTCAGGAACATCGCGGGGACGCGGAACGCGTTCGTCGTCAGGTACCGCACGGCCTCGCGCTGCCGCGCCTCGGGGAGCGGCTCGAAGCGCGGCCCGGTGCCGTACCGCTCCCACGTCTCCGCGCCGGCTACGACGGCCGCGACGTGGCCGTTGTAGCGCCCCCACTGAGCGACGGCGTTGCCGTACAGCTCGTCGAGCAGCGTGTAGTCCTGCCCGGGCCGCTCCGCCACGCGCAGCAGCGACGCGACGACGCGCTCGAGGTTGCGCATGCCGAGGCCGCTCGACTTCACGGCGTCGGCATCGCCGACGGCCTCCGTCAGCTCATCCACCGGCGCCGTGGCGTCCGCCGTCTGCCAGCGGAACCAGGGGATGGTGTCCTGCATCCGCGACCACTGATCGAGCGTCGCCCACTCGTCATCGGGCGTGGCTGCGCCCGGGATCGGCTTGTTCTGCCACATGATCGCGAAGCGGTCGTACGGCCCGATATCCGGCACGAGCAGCGCGGGCGGAATGCTGTCCTCGGGCTGCGCGACGTAGTTGAAGCGCGAGTAGTCCATGAGCGTGGCGACGTGCCCGCCCATCCGGCGCAGGAACGCCTCGCTGCGCAGCGAGTCCGGCGGATACATCGCGCTGGCTTTCATGTTGTGCGGAAAGCCGATCGCATGACCGACCTCGTGCGCCACGACGTAACGCACCAGCCGGCCCATCAGCGAGTCCGGCAGCGGCAGCTGCTGTGCGCGGGGGTCGAGCGGCGAAACCTGCGTGAAATACCAGTTGCGCAGCAGGTTCTGCACATTGTGGTACATGTTCACTTCGGCCTTGATGATCTCGCCCGTCCGCGGATCCACGATCTGGCCGCCCGTAGCGTTGGCGACATCGGACGGCCGCCAGTAGATGACGGAGTGGCGTGCGTCGAGGAGCGAGAAATCGGGGTCGTCGGCCGGCGCGGGGGCGAGACGGCCCTCGATGGCGTTGCTGAAGCCGGCCTCCCGGTACGCCGGCTCCCAGTCGTCCACGCCCTCGATCACGTAGGGGACCAGCCATTCGGGCGTTGCGCGGTCGATGTAGAAGACGATCGGCTCGACCGGGTCCGACACGGGCGCCGCCGGGTTCTGTTTCTCCAGACGGTACCGGCGGATGAAGCGGCGCGTCATCGCCTCGTGCTCGGGGCGGCTGTAATCGATGTGCTCGATCGAGCCGAGGCCGACGCGGCGGTCATGGAGCCGCGGCCGCATCGGGTCTTCAGGCAGCTTCAGGAAGCTCCAGCTGGTAATCGCGGTGACCGTGGCCGGCCGCGAGCCGGGCGGCGAGCCGGACGGCGGCGGCTGGTTGCCGGTCTGGGTCGCCTCGACATTCACGTTCTCCGGCAGCGCGGAGAACGACTGGATGAAGCTGCGGTCGCTCTGGACCTGGGGCACGCCCGCGAACTCCGTGACATTCGTCGTGAACAGCTCGGTCACATCGATGACGGCCGCGCTGTCGGCGCCCCACGCCTCCACATCGAACGACGCGATGATCGGTCCGTAGTTCAATGCCCGGACCGCCTGCGAGATGTTGCGCATCGTGTCTGCGACGATGCCGTACGACTTCTGCCGCAGCAGCACCCGATCGCCCTCGCGCGCGAACTCGACGACGCGCGTCGGGCCGCCACCGAAGAAGCCCGTGCTGCTGCCGCCGGCCGCAGTCCGCTGCACGACGAGAATGTCACGGTTCAGCTCCGCGCGCGGGATCTCGAAAAAAAGATCGTCGTCGACGCGATGCACGTTGAAAAGGCCGGTGCGGGTTACCGCCTCGGAAGTGATCACACGCGTATACGGGCGCGGGCCCTGCTGCCCACCGCCGCCCGGCCGCGCGGCAGAGTCGCCGGCCTGCGCCGCGGCCGCGGGGACGGGGGTCGCGCTCGCGCGCCGGCCGGCGCAGCCGCTGACCACGGCCACGGTCAGCACGCCCACTGCGGCCCATGCCCTGCTGCTTCGCTTCATGTTCGCTCCGGTTCTGGATGGTCGCGGCTGCGGCCGCCGAATACTACAGATGCCACGGCGGAGGGGCTGCTGTCCAGCCGCTATCCCCGGCACCGGACCCCACCGGCCGTGCGCTCGTCCCAGCAGGGTACCCATTTTGGAACATGACCCTGAGGCGTTAGTATACGAAACATTCCGGATTCCGTCGTTCCGCTTCCGGCTGTCCGAGACTTTCACCCCGGAGTCACCGTGCGGCCGTACCTGCTGTACATGATCGCCGCGGGCTCCGCTCTCGGCATGTCCGGCGGCCCCCCGGCTGACTGGAGCGCGGCCTGGTCCGACACGGCCGAGCAGGCTGCCCCCGCCCACGCGGCTGCAACTGCCGCGAACGGTGAGCGAGGTCCGCACGCGTTCTACTTCACGCGCGCCATGTACTCCGACAACAGACGCGGCTGGGGCGGTGGCGGACGATCCTGGCGCACCGACTTTCCCAAGGCGGACATCCAGTTCCTGATCGTGCTCCGCCGCCTGACGAACCTCGATGCGTACGAGCGTGAGCACCCTGTCCACCTCGCCGACCCCGAGCTGCGCCGGTTCCCGTTCATCTACATGCTGGAGGTCGGCAGTATTGGGCTGACGCCTGAGGAGTCGGACGGGCTGCGCGGCTACATGCTCGCGGGCGGCTTCGTCTTCATCGACGACTTCTGGGGTGACAACGAATGGCGCAACTTCGAGGAGCAGATGCGCCGTACGTTGCCGGAATATCCCATCGTGGACCTGCCCCGCGATCATCCGATCCTGTCGAGCTTCTATAAGATCGACGAGATCCTGCAGGTGCCTGCGGTCGGCAGGGTGCGCAATCCATCGGAATGCGGGCCATGCCAGCCAACCGTGCGGGCGATGTTCGATGAGGAAGGCCGGCTCATGATGATGATCAACTGGAACACGGACATCGGCGATGCCTGGGAATGGGCTGAGCAGCCATACTACCCGACGGAATATTCGACGTTTGCGTATCAGATGGGCGTGAACGCCATCGTTTACGCCATGAGCCACTAGAGCAGCGCGTGGAAGCACTCTTCACATTCCTCTTCAAGTACCGGCCGCTCCTGTTCCAGGAGGGTCGGATCGTGTTCCAGCCGCCGCTGCCGGTTGCGCTGCTGCTGGTGCTCGTGGCCGGTGCGCTTGCACTCATCGTGTGGACGTACCGCAGGCAGGGCCTGCGGGCGAAGCCGCGCGACCGGGTTGCGCTGCTGGTGCTGCGTGCGGCGGCGTTCGCCGTGCTGTTCTTCTGCCTGCTGCGGCCCGCGCTGGTGGTCTCGAGCGTGATCCCGCAGCAGAACTATCTGGGCATCCTGATCGACGATTCGCGCAGCATGCAGATCGCCGACGACGGCGAGACCGCCCGCAGCCAGCTGGTCGCCAGCGCATTCTCGGCGGAGAACGCGACGCTGCTGAGGGAGCTGGAGGAGCGGTTCCAGCTGCGCTTCTTCCGGTTCTCCGAGCAGGTCGAGCGTCTGGAGAGCCCGGCCGCGCTGGAGTATGCCGGCGCCCGCACGTCGATCGCGCCAGCGCTCGATCGTGTGCGCGAGGAGCTGGGCGCGCTCCCGCTGTCGGGCGTCGTGCTCGTCACGGATGGTGCCGATGCCGCGGCCGCACTGACGGGCGGCGCATCGCCGCTGTCGGACGCGCTGCTCGGCATGCGGTCCGCGGGCGTGCCCGTGTACACGGTCGGGGTCGGCCGTGAAGCGTTCGACAACGACATCGAGCTGAGCCGCGTGTCCGTGCCGCGTGAGGCGCTGAAGGGCACCTCGCTCGCGGTGGACCTGCTGCTGACACAGACGGGGTACAGCGGGCGCACGATCACGATCCTGGTCGAGGACGACGGCGCCGTCGTGGGCAGCCAGGAGGTCGAGCTGCCGCGGGCAGGCGAACCAACGCCCGTCCGCGTCAGCTTCAACGCACCGGCAGCCGGCGCGCGCCGGTTCCGGTTCCGTGTCCCGCTGCAGGACGGCGAACGGGTTGCGGAGAACAATGAGCAGGACGCGTTGATCGACGTACGTGACGGTCCGGAGAAGATCCTGTACTTCGAGGGTGAGCCGCGCTTCGAGGTCGGTTTCCTGCGTCGCGCCGTAGCGGCCGACAGCAGCCTGCAGGTGGTCACGCTGCAGCGCACGGCGGACGGCAAGTACATGCGCATGGGTGTGGACAGTGCGGGCGAGCTGTTCACCGGTTTCCCTGCGACGCGGGAGGAGCTGTTCACATACCGTGCTCTCGTCCTCGGCAGCATCGAGGCGAGCCATTTCAGCCACGAGCAGCTGCGCATGATCTCCGATTTCGTGTCGGAGCGCGGCGGCAGCCTGCTCATGCTCGGTGGCCGTCATGCGTTCGCCGAAGGCGGCTATGCCGGCACGCCCGTCGCCGATGCACTGCCCGTCATGCTGGACGCCCGGTTCGCACGCGACACCGCGTTCTTCGACACACTCGCGATCTCCGTCACGCGCGCGGGTGCCGCGCAGCCTGCGCTGCGCATTGCCGAAACGCCTGCTGCATCGCAGGAGCGCTGGCGCGCGCTGCCGTCGCCGACGACGTACAATCGGGTCGGTGAGCTGAAGCCGGGTGCGGTCGCGCTGCTCACGGGCGAAGGCCGCCGTTCCGGGAGCGGTCGTCCGGTGCTGGCGTATCAGCGGTTCGGCCGCGGTCAGGCGTTCGCACTGCCGCTGCAGGACACCTGGATCTGGCAGATGCACGTGGATGTGCCGCTCGAGGACGAGAGCCATGAGCTGTTCTGGCGGCAGCTGCTGCGCTGGCTGGTGAGCGGCGTGCCGCAGCCAGTCGTCGCACGGGCCGCGACGGATCATGTCGCGCCCGGCGATCCCGTGCGCATCACGGCGGACGTGAGCGACGACCGTTTCGCGAAAATCAACAATGCCAGGGTCACGGCACTCGTGACGGCGCCGGATGGCTCCGAATCCGAAGTGCCGCTGGACTGGGCGCTCGGCCGGGACGGCGAGTACGGCGGCATCTTCACTGCGCCGGCCGTCGGCCTCTATACGGTGCAGGTCACGGCCGATCACAACGGCCGACCGCTGTCCGGGCGGCCGGTCCACGTCTATGCGGACGCGCCGCGCGACGAGTACTTCAGCTCGCAGATGCGCGCACCGCTGCTGCGCCGGATCGCCGATGAAACCGATGGCCGCTTCTATCACATGGCCGACGTCGGATCGCTCGCGGAGGACATCGCCTACACGGGTCGCGGCGCGACGATTCAGGAAGAGCACGATCTCTGGGACATGCCCGCCGTGTTTCTGCTCCTCGTCACGCTGCTCGCCGCGGAATGGGTGTATCGCAGGACGCGAGGGCTCGCATGATGAGGCGATCGCTCGCCATGGCCTGGGCATGCTGCTCAGTGCTCGGCGCGGCTGCGCCCATGCTCGCCGCAGCGCAGGACGGCGCTTCGCATCTGCTCATCGTGTCGGGTCTGTCGGGCGAGGAACGGTTCGCGGCGGCATATGCGGAATGGGGCGCGGCGCTGACCGAGGCGGTGATCGAAGAGCACGGCATGCCGGCGGCGAACGTCGTCTGGCTCGCCGAAGATGCGGGTGCCCACCCGCGCGTGAAGGATCGCTCCACAGTCGTCAATATCGGACGCGAGCTGCAGTCGCTCGCGCAGCGTGCCGGTGAGCACGACCGCATCATGGTCCTGCTGTTCGGACACGGCAGCTATCAGAACGGCGAAAGCAGGCTTGCCCTGCCGGGTCCCGACCTGAGCGGTGCCGAGCTGTCCGCGCTGCTCGCACCGTTCGAAACGCAGCGCGTGGCAGTCGTCAATGCCGCCAGTGCGAGCGGCGGCTTCATTCAGGATCTCGCCGCCCCGAACCGGGTCGTGATCACCGCGACGAAATCCGGTTTCGAGCAGAACGAGACCGTATTCGGCGGCCACTTCACGGCCGCGTTCACCACCGACGGCGCGGACGTGGACCAGGACGGGCGCGTATCGCTGCTGGAAGCATTCGCCTACACACGTCGCGAGGTCGAGCGGGAGTACGAGCGCGGCAACAAGCTGCTGACGGAGCATGCCACGCTCGACGGCATCGGCGATGGCACGGGCGTCGGCGCAGTGGAGCCTGCCGCGCCGCACGCGCGGCTCGCCCGCACGTTCTTCCTCGGGCCGGCCGGCGGCGCGGCGGCGGCGGACGCTTCGCCCGAGCTGCGCGCGCTCTACCAGGCGCGCGATGCGCTCCAGGCACAGCTCGATGCGCTGCGTGCGCGCAAGGACCGCATGACCGAGGCGGAGTACGAGGCGGAGCTCGAGGAGATGCTCGTCGGGATCGCGCGCAATGCGCAGGAGATCCGGCGCCTCGAAGGAGGCGGCACATGAGTGCGCTCGTCAGGCGTCCGCTGCTGGCGCTGGTCGTCGCGGCGACCGGCGTGACGGTGCTGGCGCAGCCCGCATGCGCGCGGCAGGATGTGCCGGCCGGCACGCCGGAGGAGCTGTACCGCGCCGGCCACTATGACGCGGCGATCGAGGGTCTGTCGTCGCCGGTCGATGCGGCGGCCAGGCGTCTGCTCGTGCGCTCACTGATGGAGATCGGCCGGTACGAGGACGCGGAGCGTGCAGCACTGAACGGTGCAGCGCCCGCGGCAGTGCCGGTCGCGCTCGCGAACGTAGCGGGCGAAGCACTGTATGCGCGCGGCAGACGTGAGCCGGCGGAAGCACTGTTTGCGCGCGCCGCGGAGTCGGCTGCGCCGGATGCATTGAGTGCGCGTCTGAACCTGGCGGTCGCACAGTGGGAGCGGGGCGCGCGCGACGAGGCGCGTCGCGTACTGGATACATTCATCGATGTCTACAATGATGGGAGCGCGCGGACAGCGGAGGACCTGACTGCCGTCGCTGTCGCGGTCAGCTACCTCGGCGTCACGGAACCGCAGCTGTTCCACGACGCGGTGCGTGCCTTCGAGGAGGCGGCAGCACTCGATCCGGGCTACGCCGAGCCGCGCTTGCACGAGGGCGCGCTGTTCCTCGACAAGTACAACAGCACGGACGCCTCGGCTCTGTTCCGCATGGTGCTCGCGCACAATCCGCGGCACCCGCGCGCACTGCTCGGGCTGGCGCGTGCGAAGGCGTTCGACGGCACGAGCGAGGCGCTTGCACTGGTCGACAGCAGCCTGGCCGTCAATCCGCATGCTCCCGCGGCGCGTGCCTTCCGTGCAACGCTGCTGCTCGGATCCGAGGACTTCGCGGGGGCCGCGACAGAGGCGGAACGCGCGCTCGAGACGAATCCAGCCTCGCTCGAGGCGCTCGCCGTGCTGGGCGCAGCGCGCTACCTGAACAACGACCGTGGCGCGTACGAGCAGCTGCGGCAGCGCGCGCTCGCGCTGGATCCCGGCCACGGCTCGTTCGATGCGACGGTGGCGGAGCGCGCGGCGGAGCACCGGCGCTACCAGGACGCGGTCGAGCTCGCTCGTGCGGGACTCGCGCTGGATTCCACGAACTGGAGCGCCTGGGCGACGGTCGGGCTGACGGAGCTGCGTCTCGGTGCGGTGGACCGCGCGCGCGAGAGCCTCGAGGCCGCATTCGCCGGCGATCCCTACAACGTCTGGGTCAAGAATACGCTCGACCTGCTCGATACCTACCCGCAGTACGTCACGCGCACGAGTGATCGGTTCGAGCTGTTCCTGCACGAGGACGAGGCCGATTTGCTCGCGCTGTACATGACCGACGTCGCCGAGGAGGCATATGCGGACCTCGTCCGCCGCTATGGCAAGGAGCCGTCGCTGCCGGTGCGGATGGAGGTGTATCCGAGCCATGCCGACTTCAGCGTGCGCAGCGTCGGACTCGCGGGCCTCGGCGCGCTGGGCGTCGCGTTCGGCAACATCCTGGCGCTCGACTCGCCGGCCGCGCGCGATCCCGGCTCGTTCAACTGGGGCTCGACGATGTGGCACGAGATCGCGCACGCTGTCACGCTCGCGGCATCGTCGAACCGCGTGCCGCGCTGGCTGACGGAGGGGCTGTCCGTACTGGAGGAGCGGCGCGCGCGCGAAGGCTGGGGTGAGGAGGCTTCGCTCGATTTCCTCGCGGCACTCGAGGCCGACCTGCTGCTGCCGGTGTCGAAGCTGAACAATGGCTTCGTGCGGCCGACCTATCCGCAGCAGATCATGCACGCGTACTATCAGGCGTCGCTCGTCGCCGAGCTGATCGAGGAGGAGCACGGGGAAGCTGCGCTCGGCGACATGCTGCGCGCGTATGGCGCCGGCCGCACGCACGAGCAGGTGTTCCGCCAGGTGCTGCGGACAGAGCCCGACGCGTTCGACGAACTCTTCGACACGTGGCTGCGCGAGAGGTTCACGCGACAGCTCGACGCGATTTCCGTCCCCCGCGGTTTCGACCCGTCCGGCGATGCCGCACAGGTCACGGGCCCATTCATGACGGCGCTGCGCGATGCGCATATGCTGCTCGAGGCCGGTCAGCTCGGGGACGCCCGACGCGAGGCCGAGCGCGCACGCGACATGTATCCGGAGTATGCGGGGCCGCGCGGTCCGTACCACTTGCTGTACCAGATCGCCACCCGCGAGGAGGACCGGCCCGCCGCGGCCGCTGCGCTGCGCGAACAGGTCGCGCGCAATGAGACGGATTACGACGCGCACATCGCCCTGGCCGATGTGCTGGGACAGCTGGGCGATTCGGCGGCAGCGGCGGATGTGCTCGAGCGCGCCATGTACATTTACCCGTACGATCCCGCAGTGCATGAACGCATGGCCGTGCTGTACGCGGCCACGGATCGCCACGACAAGGTGGTGCGCGAGCGGCGGGCGTTGCTCGCGCTGGATCCGGTGAACCGCGCCGACGCGTTGTACCGGCTGGCACTCGCTCTCGAAGCGGCAGGCGACAACGCCGAGGCGCGGCGACAGGTCGTGCGCGCACTCGAGGTCGCGCCCGGCTTCCCCGAAGCGCAGGAACTGCTCCTGCGTCTCACCGGAGGCACGCCGTGAAACGCGCGGTCGTTCTTGCTGCGGTCGGCCTCGGGCTGATCGCGTCCGCGGCCGATGTCGAAGCGCAGCGCCGTCGCGGCGGCCGCGGCGGCGGCGGGTCTGACTGGTGCTACTCGCCGGAAGAGTGCCCGCGCACGCCGTATGACGGTCGCTTCACGTTCGTGCGCGTGTACTTCGACACCCGCGGCAGTCTCGGCGGCTACGGATTCGGGGGAGGCGAGCCGCCCTGGCACCATGACCGGCCGGACGCGGAGCGCAATCTCAGCAGCATTCTGCGCGAGATCTCGTTCCTGGACACGTACGACGGGTTCCAGGGCGGCAACGTGTTCGCACTCGATGACCCGGAGATCTTTCGCTACCCCGTGCTCTGGATCGCCGAGCCCGGGTTCTGGGCACCGACCGACGAGCAGGCCGAAGCTTTTCGCGCATATCTGCTGAAGGGCGGCTTCGCCATATTCGATGACTTCAGCGACGGTCACTGGTACAACTTCGAGCTGCAGATGAGGCGGGTGCTGCCGGAGCACAGGCCGATCCGGCTGACGGGCGAGGAGCCGATCTTCCGCGCATTCTTCGACATCGATCTGGCCACCCTGGCCCTGAACGAAGACCAGCGCGGGGCGGAGTACTGGGGCTTCTTCGAGGACAACGACCCGACGAAGCGGCAGATCGCGATGATCAACTACAACAACGACATCGGCGAGTTCATGGAGTACAGCGCCACCGGCTACTTCCCGGTGGACCTCACGAACGACGCGTACAAGCTGGGCGTCAACTACATCATGTATGCTTTGACGCACTGAACGGGGGCGAAATACAGGGGCGAATACTGCAGGCGAGTACATCAGGCGAGAACAGCGGGTTACAACCACGGGGGGGCTTTTTGGCAACGGTAATCGAAGAGACGGGACTGCGGGATGACGCGGATATCGAGCTGGCGGAGCGGCTGAAGCATGGGGCGGACCGCATCCAGGCGGAGCTCGGGAAGCTGATCATCGGGCAGGAGCAGGTGATCGAGCATATGCTGCTGTCGCTGATGGTCGGCGGCAACTCGCTGATCATCGGCGTGCCGGGGCTGGCGAAGACGCTGCTCGTGCACACGCTGGCGCAGGTGCTCAACCTGAAGTTCTCGCGCATCCAGTTCACGCCGGACCTGATGCCGTCGGACATCACGGGTACCGATATCATCCAGGAGGACGCGGGGACCGGACGTCGTCAGATGGTGTTCGCGCCGGGGCCCATCTTCGCGAACATCGTGCTGGCGGACGAGATCAACCGCACGCCGCCGAAGACGCAGGCGGCGCTGCTGGAGGCGATGCAGGAGCATCGCGTCACGATCCAGGGCCGGACCTATCCGCTGGAGGAGCCGTTCCACGTGTTTGCGACGCAGAACCCGATCGAGCTGGAGGGCACGTACCCGCTGCCCGAGGCGCAGCTCGACCGGTTCATGTTCCAGATCATCATCGAGCACCTGCCGGAAGACGATGAGATGACGGTGGTTCGCTCGACGACGGCGATTCAGGATCACCGCTTCGAGCACGTCGTCACGGGTCAGGACCTGGTTGCGTTCCAGAAACTGGTGCGGCGAGTGCCCGTGTCGGAGCCGGTGCTGCGGTACGCGGTGAATCTCGCGCGGGCGAGCCGCCCGTCCGAGAAGGAAGGGGCGACGCTGCTGCCGGCTGGGCCGCCGGACTTCATCAAGGAGTGGGTGGCGTATGGCGCCAGTGTGCGTGCGGCGCAGTACCTGGTGCTCGGCGGCAAGGCGCGTGCGCTCATGCGCGGCCGGACGCACGTGTCGTTCGAGGACATCCGCGAGCTCGCCCAGCCGGTCCTGCGGCATCGCATCCTCACGAACTTCCACGCGGAGTCGGAACGTGTGACGACGCAGCACATCATCGAGCGGCTGCTGGAGGTCGTGCCGGTGCCGCGCTCGGGGATGTGACGTGAGGCTTCGTCACTCCGCCGAGCCGGTGCCGGGCACCGGGTTCATCGATCCGCATACGCTTGCGCGGATCGACAACCTGGAGCTGCTCGCCCGTACGGTCGTGGATGGCTTCATCAACGGGCTGCATCGCGCGCCGTACCTCGGCACGTCACTGGATTTCGCGGAGCACCGCGCCTACTACCCGGGCGACGACATCCGCCGCATCGACTGGCGCCTGTACGCGCGCACCGACCGGTTCTACCTGAAGGAGTACGAGGCGGACACGAACTCCAATGTCGTGGTGCTCCTCGACACGTCGCGTTCAATGGCCTACGGCGGAGCCGGTATTCCGAAGCTCGATTACGCGAAATTCCTCGCTGCGTCGCTGCTGTACTTCTCGAGCAAGCAGCGGGATCGGATCGGGCTGCTGACGTTCGACAGCGGCATCGTCGCATACGTGCCGCCATCCGCGAAGCACCTGGATGTGGCGCTGCACACGATCGACCGCGCACGTCCCGAGCGGCAGGGTTCGCTCGAGTCCGCATTGCTGCGCGCCACCGAACTGCTCCGGCGCCGCGGCCTCGCCGTCATCATCTCCGACCTGTACGAGGAGCCAGCGCGCGTGCAGAAGGCGGCGGGCATGCTGCGGCACCGCGGCCACGACGTCATCGTGTTCCACCTGCTGGACCGTACGGAGATCGAGCTGGATGGCAGCAGCCGAGGCATGCGGTTCGACGAGGCGACGAGCTTCGAGGATCTGGAGACCGGCGAGCGCATGCCGGTCGTGACCGAAGCGGTGCGAACGCGCTATCGCGAGATGGTCCAGGACCACATCACGGCGCTGCGGAAGCTGCTGACGAAAGTGCGCGTGGACTACGCGCTGTTCGACACGTCGCAGCCGCTCGATCACGCGCTGTTCGCGTACCTCGCCGCGCGCGAGCGGCTGACGCGCGGCACGGCCCGCTCGGGCGGAGGCCGCTGATGTCGCTGCTCGCGCCCGCGTTCCTGATCGGCCTCGCCGCGCTCGCCGTGCCGCTGCTCGTGCACCTGATCCGTCGGGAGCGACCCGACGCGATCGAGTTCCCGTCATTGATGTTCATGAGCCGTATCCCGCAGCCGACCGTGAAGCGCCGCCGGATCCGTAACTGGCTGCTGTTCGCGCTGCGCTGTCTCGCGCTGATCCTGCTGGTGGGCGCTTTCGCGCGGCCTTTCGTCGACCGGGACGAGGAGCCGCTCGCCCTGGCCGACGTCGCACGCGAGGTCGTGATCCTGCTCGACAGGTCGTACAGCATGGGACAGGGTGATCACTGGGAGCGCGCCACCCGTGCCGCACGAGAGGCGATCGACGCCCTCGGCGCGTCCGATCGCGCGTCACTCATCGTCTTCGATGCCGGCGCGCAGGCTCTCACGCAGCCGACCGCCGATCACGCGCGGTTGCTGCGCGCACTCGACAGCGTCACCGTCGGCTCGGCCGTGACGCGCTACACGCCAGCGCTGAAGCTGGCCCAGAGCATCCTGGCCGCCTCCGAGCTGCCGCGCCGCGAGGCCGTGCTCATATCCGACTTCCAGCGCGCGGGCTGGGACGGCGGCGCGGGAGCGCGCCTGCCTGAGGGCACCGAGCTGCGCACCGTTCACATTGCTGATGACGATATGGCCAACGTCGTCATCGCGAACGTCGTGCTCGCACGCGAGCGCGTCGCCGGTCGGGAGCGGGTAACACCCACCGCGCACCTCGTGAACCGCGGCGGCGCCGACGCGCGCGTCGCGGTCACGCTCGAGGTCGGCGGGCGCGAGGTCAATACCGTGCAGGCTCAGGTGCCCGCCGGTGGCACCGCCGCGGTCGTACAGCAGGCCGTCACCATCGGCGACGAGTCCGCCCGCGCCACCATCCGCATCACTCCCGACGCACTCGCCGCCGACAATGCGTTCCATTTCGTGCTCGCGCCGGATCCCGGCCTGCGCGTACTCGTCGTGCAGCCGCCAGGCCGTGATGCCAGCCTCTACGTCAGACGTGCGCTGGAGCTGTCGGAACAGCCGCCGTTCGCAGTGACCGTGAAGCGCGACGGGCTGCCGACCGCCAATGAGCTCGAGCGCGCCGACATCGTGCTGCTCAACGACGTGCTGCCGCCGGCGGGCCAGGCCGGCCAGCGGCTGGTCGACTGGGTTCGCGCCGGCGGCGGGCTGCTGCTCGCCCTGGGCGACAGGACCGCCGGCTCCACGTGGAGCGGTCCCGCGCGGGAATTGACGGGCGGCGTGCCGCCGGGCGCGATCGACCGCGTGGAAGACGGCGGTGCCCGGCTGGGATACCTGGACTACTCGCACCCGGTGTTCGAGCTGTTCAATGCCCCGCGCGCCGGCGCGTTTGGAGCCGTGCGTTTCTACCGGTACCGGCCCGTACCGTCGAGCGACGCGCGGTCGCCTGGCGCGCCGGCGGACACCGCCCGTGCGGCAGCGATGGTGCTCGCGCGTTTTGATGATGGCTTCGCCGCTCTCGTGGAGCGCTCCCTGGGCAGTGGCCGTACACTCATCTGGGGTAGTACACTGGATGGCGAGTGGACGAACCTCGCGCTCGAGCCGGTGTTCCTGCCGCTGGTGCATCAGATGGTGAAGCGCGCGGCGGGGTTCCTGCCGCCGCGGCCGTTCAGCGTGGCCGGCCAGATCGTGGATGTCGCGATCGCGGACAGTGCGGCAGTGATCGTTACGTCGCCAGCGGGCGGGCGCGTCGATGCTCCGGCCGGCAACACGCTGCTGACGCTCGACGAGCAGGGATTCTACGAGGTACGCGAGGCGCGTGCGGGCGGCGGCACGCTGCGACTGCATGCCGTCAATGTGGATGTCGCGGAATCGGACCTTACGCCACTGGACCCGGCGGAGCTGGCGAGCGCGGTGACGCCACCGGCGGATGGTCGAGCGGCGGCGACGACGATCTCGCTGCCGCGCGAGGAGCAGGAGAAACGTCAGGCGCTGTGGTGGTATCTGCTGATGGTCGTACTTGCACTGCTGACCGCCGAAACGGTTCTTGCGAACCGCCGCTCGGCACGGACGGCATGACACGGGCGAGGCTGACATGACTGAACGTGAACGACTGCTCGAGGTGATCGCCGGTGTACGCCGGAGGTGGCGCGCGAAGATTGCGCTGCGAGGGCTGCTCATAGTGGGTGCGGCAGCGCTGGTGCTGTTCGTGACTGCTGCGTTCGGTCTGGAGCGGTTGAACTTCGCGCCCGGTGCCGTGCTCGCGTTCAGGCTGATCGCGTTTTTCGGTGTGGCGGCGCTCGCGGCGCTGTATCTCGTGCTGCCGCTGAGGCGCCGCGTCACGGAGGAGCAGGTCGCGCTCTATCTCGAGGAGCACGAGCCGTCGCTGCAGAACACGCTGATCAGCGCACTGGGGTCGGACACTTCAGTGGCATCGCCCGCGTTCACGCGTCGCACGCTCGAGCAGGCTATCGAGCGGTGCCGCGAGATCGAGGATGGCAAGCGCGTGGACCGCACCGAGCTGAACCGGTTCGCGACGGCGTTCTCCGTGATTGCCGTCGTCGGCATCGGCCTGGCACTGTTCGCGCCACCGCTGCTGCGCCATGGTGCGGACGCGCTGCTGAACCCGTTCCGGGCAGCGGCGGCAGCGAACCCGTACCGCATCGAGGTCGCGCCCGGCGATGCGACGATCGCGCGCGGCGCAGACCAGATCGTTACCGCGTCGCTCCTGGGCTGGGACGCTCGCCCCGGCGCGGCTGGCGGCGCGCAGCAGGTGGAGATCCACATGCGGCCGGCTGGCGACAGCTCGTTCCAGCAGCTTCCGCTGACGCCCGTCGGCGATGCGTCGGACTACGAAGTACTGCTGTTCGACGTAGCAACGGCCACGGAGTACTACGTCGAAGCCGACGGCATCCGCTCGCCCGTCTATCGCCTCGACGTGGCGGATCTGCCGTACGTCGAGCGGATCGATCTCGAGTACGACTATCCCGATTATACCGGGCTGCCCAACGAGGTCGTCGAAGATGCGGGGGACATCGTTGCGCTGCGCAACTCGCTCGTGACGGTCCGCGCGCAGACGACGATGCCGGTGACTGCAGCGCGCATCCTGCTGGAGGACGGCCAGGCGGTGCCGATGCGGTTGAACGCGCAGGGTCAGCTCGAGGGCGGCATCCGCGTGACCGCTGAAAGCTTCTACACGATCGAGCTCACGGCCGCGGATGGTACGGCGATGTCGGGCTCGTCGCGCTACCTGATCGACGTGATCGACGATCGCGGGCCTTCCGTCCGCATTGCGAAGCCGGGCCACGACATCCGGCCGACCACGGTGGAAGAGGTGTTCGTCGAGGCGGTGGCCGAGGACGACTTCGGTGTCGCGCGTCTCGAGATCGTCTACTCGGTCAACGGCGGCGAGGAGAAGTCGGTGCCGCTGCTGAATCTGGAGAGGCCGCTGCCCGAGGCGAGCGCCGGTCACACGTTCTACCTCGAGGAGCTCGACCTGAAGGCCGGCGATCTGGTCTCGTACTACGCGCGCGCAGTCGACAATGGCGGCGATGGCGGCAAGGCCGTGACGAGCGACATGTTCTTCATGAACATCCGCCCGTTCGGCCGCGACTATCGCCAGGCCGAGCAGGGCGGCGCTCCGCCCGGCGGCGGCGGCGCGGGTCAGCAGGAGGAGGGTGACAGCCCCGGCGAGCTGTCGCAGCGTCAGCGCGAGATCATCACGGCGACGTTCAACCTGGTCCGGGACAGCGCGAACTACGCGGGCAGCGACTACACCGAGTACCTGAACACGATCACGCTGATGCAGGACCGTCTGCGCGAGCAGGTCACGACGCTGCGCACGCGCATGGACAACCGGCAGATCACGCAGGACTCGATGTTCGCGAAGATCGCCGAGATCCTGCCGCTCGCAACGAAGGAGATGGAAGCTGCGCTGGAGGAACTGCGCGGGCAGCAGACGCGCGAGGCGCTCGGTGGTGAGCAGCGCGCGCTGCAGCAGCTGCAGCGGGCCGAGGCGCTGTTCCGCGAGGTGCAGGTGTCGTTCGATCAGCAGCAGCAGCAGGGCGGTGGCGGTGGCGGCGGCGCGACGCCCGCAGCGCAGGACCTGGCCGATCTTTTCGAGCTGGAGCGCGACAAGCTGCGCAACCAGTACGAGAGTGTTCAGCGCGGCGAGCAGCAGCAGACGCAGAGTCAGAACGAGGTCGACGCGGCGCTCGAGCGGCTGCGCGAGCTGGCTCGCCGGCAGGAGCAGGAGAACGAACGGCTGCGGCAGCAGGCACAGGCCCGCCAGGGTCAGGGCGGCGGTGGCAGCAGTGCCCAGAGCCAGCGTCAGCTCGCCGAGGAAACCGAGGCCGCGGCTCGCGAGCTGGAGCGGCTCTCGCGCGAAACGGAGCAGCCGGGGCTGCAGGATGCAGCGCGCCGTCTCCAGCAGGCAGCCGACGCCATGCGCCGCTCCGCCGCGAATGCGCGCACCGGCAATACCGCCGAAGCGAACGCGGCGCTGAGCCAGCTGGAAGAGGCGAGTCGTCGTCTCGAGCGCGGTCGCACGGAATCCCTCGAGCAGCAGACGCAGGAAGCCGTGCAGCGTGCCGAGCAGATCGCAAACGAGCAGCGCTCGATCGCCGAGCGCATGAACCGGCTGCAGAGCATGAGCGGCGATGCGCGGCGCGAAGCCGCGCGTAGCGTTACCGAGCAGAAGGACGCACAGGTCCAGGCTGTCGCGGAGCTCGAAGCCCAGCTCGACCGTCTGGCCGCAGCATCGCGCTCCGAGCAGCGCGAAGCTTCACGCAACCTGCAGGAGGCCGCGAACTCGATCCGCGACAATCAGCTGAAGGAGCGGATCATGTCCTCGCGGCAGTTCGCCTACGCCGCAGGCGGCGAAGAGTACGCCCGCGCGTACGAGCAACAGATCGGCGAGGGCATCGAGGATCTGCGCGAGCAGCTGGGTGAGGCCGCCGGATCGATGGGCGAGACGGCAGAACAGAGGACCGCCGAGGCGCTCGATCGCCTTCGCCGGCTGGCGCGCGGTGTCGAGTCGCTGCAGGCCCGCACCGAACAGGCCGGGCGCGAAGCCCAGCAGGGCCAGCAGGGCCAGCAGGGCCAGCAGGGCCAGCAGGGCCAGCAGGGC
>JBBEBA010000027.1:0-6159 GCA_040882575.1 Gemmatimonadota bacterium | reverse complement strand
CGAACGATGAAGCACAGTTCGCCGAGCTGAAGACGCAGGGCGAGCTCACGCGCATGCTGTGCTACGTCACCCCCAAGGAGCACCTCGGTCTGCCGAACCGGGATGACGTGAAGCAGGGCGTGATCGCCTACCGCATCGCCGCACACGCCGCGGACCTGGCGAAGGGCCATCCGCGCGCGCAGGAGTGGGACGACGCGATCAGCAAGGCGCGGTTCGAGTTCAGGTGGCAGGACCAGTTCAACCTCGCGCTCGATCCGATCACGGCGCGCGAGTATCATGATGAGACGCTGCCGGCGGATGGTGCCAAGGTCGCGCATTTCTGCTCGATGTGCGGGCCGAAGTTCTGCAGCATGCGGATTTCGCAGGATATCCGGGCAGCCGCCGAGGCCGGCATGTCGCAGAAGGGGCGGTCACCGCCGCAGCAGGCGCGCGGCGAGACGCGGTCGCGGCGGCTCGCCGGCGGCTTCGAAGCGATGTTCGTCAGTCGCTGCCGGCGCGGCTCTGCTGCCGTTGAGACGGAACGACGAGACCATCTGCAAGAGCACGGCAGCCTGGTTCGACAGCTCGTTCGCCGCGCTGGCCGACTGCTCGGCGTTGGACGCGATCGTAGCGGTCAACCCGTCCATCTGCGCGACCCGTCCCGTGACCTGCTCGGCGCCGATCATCTGCCGCTCGCTGGCTGCGGCGATCTCCTCGATGACTTCGCTGACGCGATGCACCTTGCCGGTGATGCCCTCGAGCGTGCGGATCACCTCGGTGTTGATCGTGACGCCGCCGTCCACGCTGCAGACCGATTCCTCGATCAGGCCGGCAGTGTGCCTGGCGGCTTCGGCGCTTCGTCTGGCAAGGCTGCGCACTTCGTCGGCGACGACCGCGAAGCCGCGGCCGGCATCGCCAGCGCGTGCGGCCTCGACCGCAGCGTTGAGCGCGAGCAGATTGGTCTGGAACGCGATGTCATCGATGGTGCGCACAATGCGAGCGGTTGCATCGGAAGATGACTTGATGCGACCCATCGCTTCACTCAGCCGGTGCATCTCGGCCATACCGCCGGTTGCGCCGATCTTCGCTGCGCCCGCGAGCTGTCGGACCTCCTGCGCGCTCGCCGCGTTCTCCCGTGCCATTGCCGTCATCTGCTGCAGGCTCGCGGATGCGTCCTCGAGCGACGCCGCCTGATCACTCGCGCCGAGCGCGAGCGAGCGGCTGCCGCCCGCGATCTGGTCCGTCGCGCGCGCCACCTGTTGCGCCGAAACAGCAACCTCGCCGAGCGCGCTCTCGAGGTGATCCAGCGCGGTGTTGAGGGCGGTCTGGATCGCAGCGAAATCGCCTTCGTAGCTGCCTTCGACGCGGACGGTCAGGTCGCGACGCGCGACGTGCTCGAGGACCGCGCCGGCGGCGTGCAGGAATTCCATCGCCTGCTCGTGCTGCCGTTCGGCGTGACGCGTCAGAACTTCGACCGCGTTGATCGTGTCGTTCGTCCCCTCGACGACCTGGCGGAATGCGCCGTCGAATCTGGCGGCGTCACCACGCACGCCGAGCCGGCCATCGCGCGCGGCCTCGGTGAGCGTGCGCGTCTCCTCGATCAGACCGGTGACGACGCCCTGGAGATGTCTGAAGCTGGCGGCGAGAATGCCGATCTCGTCATCGCTCTCATGCGTGACGGTCAGACTGATGTCGCCAGCGGCGAGGTGGTCGGCGACGGTGGACATGGCGCGCAACGGGCGCGCAATGCCGCGTATCGTGGAGACGACGATGAGGAGGGAGAGCACGAGCGCACCGAAGATGACGGCGCCGAGCACATAGGCGCGGTAATTCGCCTGCCGCTCGCTGGCCCTCGCGCGGCTCGCGGTCCGCTCGGCCGACATGGAGCCAAGATTGCCGATATCGCTGAGCAGCTGGCTCGTGCTGGGGCGCGCCCGTTCGACCGCGAGCCGCGCGGCGCTGTCGCGGCCGAGCTGCTTGAGTCGGTGCGCGAACGCATAGCCCGTTTCCATATCGGACAGATCACGGCCGATATTGGAGACGAGCGCGACCATTTCGGGGGAGACGTCGGGACGAGTATGCATCGCGACCTGGACCTGGTGCGCCTGCGAGCTGTGGTCGCGGAATTCTCGGAGCGCCGCGGAGTCGCCGGTCTCCAGGTGTTGCACGGCCGCCTGGATCCCCCGTGCGACCGAGGACGCCAGGCGGATCGACAGCGCAGCCTCCTCCTGCGTCGCCGTCATCGTCGTCCGGTTGCTCGCGGCGAGCAGGCGAATCGAGACCCATCCTACGCTGCCCGCTACGACGAGCAACAGCATCAGTGCCGCGAAACCGAGCCACAGCCGCTGCCGGATGCCGTTGAGCCGGAACTTCCGTGCGATGCTCATCGCCAGATCTCCCGGGTGGTTCCGTCGTGCAGGACGCGCACGACCACGTTGCTCTGGCCGGCGGGATCGCCGGAACTGAAGTACAGCGGTCCCTTCAGACCATCGAATGGCGTGCGCTCATCGAGTCCGGCGAGCCAGTCGCGGACCGCGGACCTGCGGAACCCCGCTTCCTCCATCGCCCGGGCGAGCAGCCGCGTCGCGTCGTAGGCGAGCGCCGCGAAGGCGTCCGGGTCGACGCCATACCGCTCCCGGAACAGCTTCACGAACCGCTGCGCCTCCGGATCGCTGCCGGCCGCGGCGAAGGGCATGCCTATCAAGACGCCGGGGCCCACAACGCTGTCCTCAGCGATCGCGGCCCATGAGTCGCCGCCGATGAACTGTGCCTCGAATCCCTGCCGTCGCGCCTCGTTCAGGAGCTGCAGCCCGTGCTCGGTCCGCGTCGCGCCGAAGACGAGGTCCGGTCGGACCTCCATCAGATAGGCGACGTGCGGCTCGAAGTCGGCGCCGCCATCGGGCAGCGGGTCATTCAGGACGACTTCGCCGGCAAAGCTCTGGCGGAAACTTTCCATCAGGCCGCGCCCGTAATTGTCATTGTCGTAGTAGATCGCAACGCGCTGGTAGCCCTGCGCCGACGTGAATCGCGCCAGGTCTGCGCCATTGATGAGATCGCTCGGGATCATGCGGAAGAACCAGGGCGAGATCCCGCTCAGCACAGGAGAGGACGCGCTCGGACTGACGGCGACCAGCCGACCGTCGTAGACCGCTGCCGCCGACAGCGATGCGCCCGACGTGGTGTGCCCGATCACGGCGACGATCGACGGATCTGCGACGAACTGCTGCGCGATTTCAGCCGCCTTGGCGCCGTTCGCGTCGTCGTCCCGGTACTCGATGCGGAGCGGCCGGCCGCGCACACCGCCGCTGGCATTGATCTCGGCGACCGCGAGCTCGATGCCATCGGTGCTCGTGCCCAGCCAGTTCCACGCCCCTGACGCGCCGATCGTGACCGGCTCCGGATCGCCGCCGCAGCCGGCCAACGTCGCCGCGCAGCCGAGCAGAATGGCCCAGCGATGTGATGCACTGGCTTGCCGGTGCCGGATCGCCTTCCACGGCGACATCGGACAGGGCGCAGAAATGCGTGCGGGCAATCTCATTGGCTTCGCCGCCTGTTGGTGGACGTAGTGCCGCTGGTCGGCCAGGGTGGTGGACAGCATGGTATGAGTGGAGTATCGGTCGCACCGCGCGGAAGTTGAGCCGGCGCTGCCCGCGGGGCGACCTGGGCCGCCGGAAGCGACCTTTCGACCTGACGCCTCCTGTCAGCGAGTCCTGACGGTAGGGACAAGACTCTTCCGGGTACCGGGTGGGTAATCGCGGTCAGGAGCCGCGTGCCCCCAGGCGGCGACGGCAAGTGATACCCACGCGGGCGTTTTGCGGGTCTGGGCCACACCCGACGTCGTAGAGCGACGGCGGAATGCACCCGGTCGATTGCCGCGCGTCGCGTGGGTAACGCTTGACGGCTCTGAGCGCAGGCAAACGTCCCCCACGCTGCGGATTCGTCGGGCTGGGGTCACTTTGCCGTCGCGGTCGCGCTTCCGCAAAGGGGGCGGGTCGTCGCCGCCGGGAACTTTCCTATCCGGGGTCGCCCGAGGTCTGCCGATAGCATCCCCCATGGCCGAGGCAGTACCGCATTTTCTCGTCGTACTGAGCCGCGGGCAGGTTTTCGAGCATCGTGTCGTCGGTATGGACCAGGAGTGACCGCGGTGTCGTCATTGACGCACCGGACGCGCGCTCCGATCATGCGACATGGCCGGCGTCGCCGGCAGGCACATGCACTCTCGGCACCGAGGTGAGCCGTGCCCGGTCCTCGGTCGATTTCAGCAGTTGTCGCGACATTCCTCGCGGCAGCCTTCCTCGTGCTCTTTCCCGCGGGATGCGCGCGTGCGGATCAGCCGGCGCCCGCTTCGCTGGTCGGCAGGGCCGATACATCCGTCATCCTGATCACCGGATCCACCGACGGTCTGGGCCGCGCGCTCGCGCTCCGTCTGGGCACGGAAGGCGCACACGTGATCGTTCATGGCCGCAACGTCGAACGTGGCGCCGAGGTCGTTGCGGCCGTTGAGGCGGCCGGCGGTTCCGCCCGGTTCTACGCGGCCGACTTCACTTCGCTCGAGGAAGTGCGTGAGCTGGCGGACGCCGTCCGCCGCGACTACGACAGGCTCGACATACTGGTCAACAACGCCGGTGTCGGTCCGGGCGCTCCGGCCCATGAGCGCGTCCTCACCGCCGACGGCCACGAGCTCCGCTTCCAGGTGAACTATCTCGCGGGCTATCTGCTGACGCACGAGCTCCTGCCCCTGCTGGAAGCGAGCGCGCCGGCGCGGATCGTGAACGTCACGTCGCGCAGTCAGCAGCCGCTCGACTTCGATGACCTGCGCCTGGATCGCCGCTACAGCGGCGGCCTGGCCTACGCCCGGAGCAAGCTCGCTCAGGTGCTGATGACGCAGGACCTCGCCGAGGAGCTGGCCGACCGCGGCGTCGTCGCATTCGCGGTCCACCCCGCGCCCGCCATGGCGACCAATCTCGTGCGGGAGACGGGCGCAACGCCGCAGTCCACGGTGGCACAGGGTGTGACGGCTGTGCTCCAGGCGATCCGCACCCGCACGCATCCGAGCGGCACGTTCTTCTACGAGCTGGAGCCGCGGCGCGCGCACCTGCAGGCATATGACCGGGAGGCCCGGCGGCGCCTGCGCGAGCTCAGCGAGACGATGATCCGGCGGTGAAACTGCGGGCCGCGAGGCACCTCCGACGTTGCTTCCCGGCAGGCCGGGGCTTAGGATGAATGACAGACCGCCAGGGGTACCTCGCTCGCCGGGGTTGAGACAGTCCCTTGGAACCTGACCCGGTTCAGACCGGCGTAGGGAGCGCGGCGACACAGCAGGACCACACCAGAAGCAGGTGTGCCTTCACGCCGTCTCCCGCAGCCCGCCGGGGCCATCACACGCGGGAGCAAGCATGTCCAGAGCCACGGCCCGGCCCGACCCTGCCGCCGCACCAGCGCGTCTCGCAGACTGCTTCCCGAACTCGAGCAAGGTCTACGTCGAAGCTCCGGCAGGGCTGCGCGTGCCGATGCGCGAGATCACGCTGTCGGGTGGTGAGCCACCACTGCGCGTGTACGACACGAGCGGGCCTCAGGATGTCGACGTGCGCCTGGGGCTCCCGAAGCTGCGCGAGCCGTGGATCGCGGATCGCGGCGACATCGTCGATGTACCCTCCTCCGCTTCCCTGTCCGCCGCCGCGTTCGTCGCCGGCGGCGTTCACATGCCCGACGCGCTGCTGAACCCGCCGCGGGTGGCGAAGACCGGACGTCGCGTGACGCAGATGCACTATGCGCGACGCGGCGAGGTCACGCCGGAGATGCAGTTCATCGCGACGCGTGAAGGCATGGACCCGGAGTTCGTGCGTGCGGAGGTCGCACGCGGGCGCGCGATCATCCCGGCGAACATCAACCACCCCGAGCTCGAGCCGATGATCATCGGCCGCGCGTTCAAGGTCAAGATCAACGCGAACATCGGCAACAGCGCCGTGCGCTCCTCGATCGAGGACGAGGTCGAGAAGCTGCGCTGGGCGACGCTGTGGGGTGCGGACACCGTGATGGACCTGTCGACCGGTCGCGACATCCACGAGACGCGGCAGTGGATCATCCGCAGCTCGCCGGTACCGATCGGCACCGTGCCGATCTACCAGGCGCTGGAGAAGGTTGGCGGCGTACCGGAAGAGCTGACGTGGGAGCTGTACC